>ABYL01000310.1 GCA_000173575.1 Burkholderia sp. H160
CGTGAATCCGCCACCACCGCCGCGCCCGCCGCCGGCAGAGAATCCGCCGCCACCTGAGTATCCGCCGCCGCGAGCCGACGCCGATTGACGGCTCGCCGCACCGCGCGCGCTGTTGGCCTGCGCGTCGCGCGCCGAGCCGTAGCCGCTAAACGCATCGCCGCCGCGCGATTGCGACGCGCGCTGATTCACGTCCCGTGTGCCCGCCGACGCAGACGGACGCTGCGACGGTTGCGGGCGCCCTTGCGCACCAGCGCCGCCGCCAGCGCCACCGCCCGCGAAGTTTGCTGCCCCGCCGCCCGCGCCGCCCTGACCGCCTCGGTTTCCGCCTGCACCCGCACCCGCGCCAGCGCGAGAGGGCGGATCGCCGACCCGTTCCGCGCGCGCGGAGCGATCCGCGACGCCGCTGACCTGGCCCGGCTTCTTGTCCGGGCTCCAGGCGGACGTACCGCCTCCCTGCCCGCGACCGCCGCCGCCACCGCGGTTGATATCGCCCGTGTTGATGTTGCCGCGCTCGACGTTTCTATCGCCGCGGTTAACGGTTCTATCCCCGCGTTCGACGTTTCTTTCGCGGTTGATATTGATGTTGTTGTTGCCGCCACCCCCGTAGTTCGTTTCATAGTGCCCGCCGTTCCAGGCCGCCGTAATCGCGGCGCCCCAGATCAGCCCCGTCGCGAGCGCGGCGCCGGGCGCGTACGGATAGTAATAGGCTGGATATGGCGCGGGCGCGTAGGCGTATGTCACCGGCGCACTAGCCACGACGATGGTCTGCGGGTCGTACTGCGGGACGTAGATGACCTGCGGATCAGCCGGCTGGATCTTGATCACTTCTTTCTCGACGACCACGACCTGCTTGTCGTCGGATTTCAGATGCCCCGCCGACTGCGTTTGGCGCCGGAAACGCTGGATCGCTTCGAGCACCGCGCCCTGATCGGTCACGACGGCTTCGCCGAGACTGATGGTCCAGTCGAGATCGGTGCTCATCTTCTTGACGATCTCGGGGTAATTCAGCAGCGCCTTCACCGGATCGTGCCACGAGTCGTTGAGCTTCAGCGACTTGTCGTTCTTGTGCTGATCGAGAAAGCGGTCGGCCTGCACGATTTCCACAGGATAGGTGGCGGAAGGAAGGATGATCGCGATCAGGTCATCGGGATACAGCGCGATCGGCCCGACCAGCTTGTCGAGCGTCGCGGCGGGAATCGGGGCGCCGCTCGGAGCGGCGTTCGCCGGAGCGTTCGCGGCCGGCGCCTGCGCCAGCGACAACGGAGTGAAGAACGCGCCGCAGCACGCCAGAAGCGCGGCGCTCAGTACACGGCTGAGTCGTCGCGTTCGCCCCGGCTCATCGCAAAGCGTGAGCATGAGCTGCCGCCTGTCGACCGCCGTTGCAAACGGAATGATGCGTGCACGAGCACGCGATTCGCGGTCCATCGATGCTTCCCCTCGCGCTTCGTCCGCGACCCCGGACTGTATTGCAACGCGGCAGTCCTGGGCCGCAATATTTGACAGACAGTTGTACGAAGCAAATGAAACGGCCTGCACCAGTTGCATAAATGCAGTTTGAGAACCGCGCGCGACATTGCAAATACGACCTTGGTCCGATTGCGCGGGGCAGGCCCGCGACGCCATGATGAAAGCGAACCTGCCATTGCTGCGCGACCACCGCGCGGCAACCGGTCCCACCAGAACTTCCATTCACGGGTGCCGGTTGTGCCCCCACGCCTGAGCGAACAGGCAGCCGGCGACTTGCACCCATGCGTGCTCACGCAAGGAGCTGTCGTGAACAGATCGACGAAATATTTCATTGTCGCCGCGTTGACCGCCTCCCTGGCGCTGGAGGGCATGGCGCAATCGAGGCCGATTGCCTATCCGGCCAAAGGGCAAAGCCCGCAGCAACAGCAGCAAGACGAAGGCGCTTGCTATTCGTGGGCGAAGAGCAATACGGGTATCGACCCGACCCAGGTCGCCAATACCCCGCCCCCGCCTTCCGGGCCCGCGGTAGGCGGCGGCGAACGTGTGCAG
>ABYL01000309.1 GCA_000173575.1 Burkholderia sp. H160
TGTCAACGGCACTCAGGAATTGATACAGTTTCCGTCGGCATCGGCACTTCAGATTTGATACACCGGGTTGTAGTGTTATTGCGGTGCCGAGCGCATTCCGTTGGCGGCGTTCTCCTTCGTTGTAGCTGATCTCTTCATAACCAGTCCGGCGCGTCGCTTGTCGCGTAGTCGATAGCTCTCGCCCTGGATTGCCACGACGTGAGCGTGATGCAATAGCCGGTCGAGCATGGCAGCGGTGAGCGTTGCGTCATCGGCGAACGTCTGGTCCCACTGCCCGAACGGAAGGTTGCTGGTCACGATCAGACTGCCGCGCTCATACCGTTTGGCGATCACCTGGAAGAACAGGTTTGCCTGCTCACGGCTCATCGGCAGGTACCCGATCTCATCGATGATCAACAGCCGGTACGGATTGACGAACCGTTTGAGCGCGTCTGCCAGCTGGTTCTGTCGATGTGCCGTGGTCAATATCATCAGCAGATCTGCTGCCGTGATGAAGCGCACCTTGATCCCTGCTTGCGTTGCTGCATAACCAAGTGCCATTGCGATGTGCGTTTTGCCTGTGCCACTCGGACCAAGTAATACGACGTTCTCGTTTCGCTCCAGAAACGTCAGACTCGCCAGCTCCTGGACCTGAGATCTGGGTACGCCGCTGGCTGCGACGAAGTCGAAACCGTCGAGGGTCTTGATTGTCGGGAAGCCTGCCAAGCGCGCAAACGTCGCGCGCTGCCTGACGAGCCGCGCTGTGTGCTCAGCCTTAAGTACCGATTCGAGAAACTCTGTGAGGTTCACCTCGTCGGCGATCGCCTTTTGCGCAAGGTGTGGCAACGCGTCCGCGATGGTCGTGAGCTTCAGTTGGGCGCATAGCTGCGCCACGCGTTCGTGTGCGATGTTCATGCCGCAACCCCTATCAGTTGGTCGTACACGGACAGCGGGTGCTGTAGCGGAGACAGCCAGTCGTGGAATCGCTCGCGCAACTCTTGTCCACTAGCCGGTGTCGTTGCTGGTAACAGCGCCGGATACGGTGGCGGCACGCTCTGCAAGGCCTTCTGCTCAACAAGCAGTTGCTCCCCTGGCTTCAACCGGGTCGTTCCATGTATCCGGACATGCGCAACTTCGCGTAGCCAACGCCAGACTTCAGTGTTGGCGGTCGTCACGTCCAGTTCGACGTCGGCCGCCTTGAACTGAGCGGCCAGCGGAACGTAAAAACTGCGGCGCAAATATCCGTTCATCCGTTCGACCTTGCCTTTGGTCTTCGCACGATAGGGCCGACAAAGCTCGGGCTTGAACCCGTAGTGCCGGGCGAAGTCGAGAAACCCCGGCTGGAAGCGGTGCTGCTTTGGACCATATGCATCCCGCTCGATGACAACGGTCTTCATGTTGTCGTAAAGCGCACGGCGCGGCACACCGCCGAACCAGTTAAAACAGTTGACGTGACACTTGAGCAAAGTATCGAGCCGCATGTCGGAAACGAATTCGACGTAGGTCGCGCGGCTATAGCCGAGAGTGGCCACGAATGCGAACAGATTCGTTCCTTTGCGCCGGCGGAACTCGACCCAGTCGACCTGCATCTGATCGCCCGCGGCAGTCTCGAATCGCACCAAAGGATCGGGCGCCGGTAAAGGCCGCAACGTGGCAACGAACTTGCGCACGATTCTCTCGCCGCCATCGAATCCCTTCGACTGAATCTCCCGCCACAGAACTGTCGCTGGAATCCAGTCCGGTGCCGCTGACGCGATCCGTTCCCGAAGATACGCTTCGAACGGTTTCAGTATCGACTCGCGCGGCGTCGCCGCGGATCGAAACGTCGGCGCGTCCTGCGTCGCCAGATACTTCCTCACCGTGTTGACTGAGCAGCCAACCTCACAAGCAATGGCACGCAGGCTCTTGCCCTGCTTGTGCAATATCCTGATCTGCATGTATCCCTCGTACGAGATCATCGCCGCTCAAAGCGGCCATTATCCCTTCGTCGAGGTGTATCAATTCCTCAGTGCCGACGGTGTATCAATTTACAGGTGCCGA
>ABYL01000308.1 GCA_000173575.1 Burkholderia sp. H160
TCTTCGTACCGCCTGCTCCGCCCAGCGTGACCGAGTCCTTCGACGCATCGTCGTACTTTACTGCCAGCGGATCACTGCCCGCATTATCGGCCACGTATTGCTTGAGCTGTGACACGTTTACGCCGTCAGTATCATTGACACCAGCGGCAACATTGGTGAGGTAACGTTCGTTACCTTGCGAACCAATCGACACCGAATCGACGGTATTTGCAATGGAACCTGCACCGAGCGCGACGGAGTTACTCGAAGTCGCGCGGGCGCCATAGCCGATTGCGGCAGAATTGCTGACAGAGGCGACAGAATTCGTGCCAATTGCCAGACTCTGAGCGGCTGCAGTCGCACTGTTGCCGATCGCTACTGCACTTACGCCAGTCGTATGCGACAGCGCGCCGATCGCGGTCGAAAAATTCGCCCCGACATCCACCGCCGCGCCAGAACCGATTGCAACGCTCGAACTACCGTTGGCGCGCGCCCCACCACCGATTGCAGTGGCGTTGCTAATCGTAGCCTGCGCGGCACTGCCGATCGCCGTAGCTTGCGTGCCATTCGCAACGGATTCTGTACCGACGGCAACTGCGCCGAAGCCCCGCGAACTCGCACCCGCGCCCGCGGCAAGACCACTCTGTTCGGCAACCACCGTAGCCGCGTCGCTGCCATCGTTCAGTCCATCCGCAACGAAGTAGCCGCCATTGCCAACGACCTCCTGCGGCGTGACCGACATCAGAGACATCTGCGCCACTCGCTGGTCCACCTTGGCAATCTCCTTGCTGACCTGATCCAGCGTTGCCGCCGTGCCACTGCCGATGCGGGAGTCCAAGGTCCTCAGGTTGACCGCGTCCGTAGCTGACTGCGCGTCGCCGACGTTCGTGATCCGGCGCTCAGCGCCGCTCGAACCCACCGACACGACATTGAAGTCCATCGCAATCGAGCCGGCACCCAGCGCTACGGAATTAGCGGCCGACGCAACGGCATTCGCTCCGAGAGCGATGGACCCCATAGAGCTGGTGGATGCATTGGAACCCAATGCGATCGAATTGCCCGACATCGCATTTGCGTTCGCACCAATGGCCACCGACCTGGTGCCTGTTGCCGACGCATCATCCGTGCCGTCGTTCTTGCCGTTCGCCTTGAAGTAACGTGTAGCCGTATCGACAGTCGTACTGAGCTGCGACACGTTGACAGCATCTGTTGGTGCCGTGCCGGCCGCGACGTTCGTGATCTTCGTGCCGCCTGCTCCGCCCAGCGTGATGGTGCCCTTCGACGCATCGTCGTACGTCACCACGTTCTGCACATTGCCGCTGCCATCAACGATGCCCGCGTCCTTCAGCTGCGACACGTTCACCGCATCCGTGTCCGCCGCACCGGCCGCCACGTTATGCAGCGCCACCGGCGAGGTCGCACCCGTACCACCCAGCGTCACGCTGTCATGTGCCGACGTGTCGTACAGCACCGCATCGGCCAGCTTGCCGTTGATCGTCGTGATGTCCCCGTTGATCGTCGTGACATCGCCTTCGACGTTCGTCACCCGATCGCCAAGGTTCGTCACGTTCTGGTTCGTCGCGTACAGCTGCGAGCCGTTCACCGCGTCCTTGCTCGTCGACGACAGGTCACCTGCGGCCACGTTCTTGATCTTGGTGCCATTGCTGTCACCGCCCAGCGTGATCGTGCCCTTCGCGGCATTGTCGTAATGCACTGCCAGCGCATCCGTCCCGCCGCCGGCGCCATTCTTGATGTCCTGGCTCAACTGGTCCATCTGCTGGTTCGTTGCGTACAGCTGCGAGCCATTGACCGCATCGGTGCTCGTCCCGCTCAGAAGGCCCGCGGCCACGTTCGTGATCGTGCGCTCCTTGCCCACGCTGCCCACGCTCACCGTGCCAATCGGATTCGAACCGGCAAAGAAGTAGGTCGTGCCGCCGATGGACGTGCCGCTCGGACTCACCGCAGCCGACGTCGTCGAGCCTGCACCCAGCGCCACGTCGTTCGCGTTGTTCGACACAGCACCCATACCGATTGCCACCGAGTCCTTGCCCCGCGCCGACGAATCCGCTT
>ABYL01000307.1 GCA_000173575.1 Burkholderia sp. H160
CGCGGAGCATTCCCCCGAAACTCACCGCCTCAAATGCTCCAGCGTATCCCGCAACGGCATACTCGAAATCACGATCGGCCCGGTGAACGGCGTATCGAGATCGACGATCACATAAATCGCTGACGCAATCGACACCGCCCCCAGCGATATCGTGACCAGCGCCAACGTATTACGCGGCGCGATCAACCCGAAGCTCAGAAAAATCACGCCCAGCCAGAACGCCAGCGTCGTGAAGAACGGCCGTGAAATCGTGCTGTGCGCTTCCTCGATGATTTTCCAGCGCGCATCGATGACCCGCCGGTACTGCGTCAACGCGTCATCGAGCGCACGTTGCTGCAACGAATCCTGCGTGCGCAGTCGCCGCAATTCGCGGCCCACCGAGGTCAGCATGTCGCCGAGCCGCACGCTTTCGAGTCGCTGCGAATTGTCCAGCGCGCTGAGGTCGCGCGGATAGTCGCCGCTCGGTGCCGGCTCCTGCGGCCACGTCGAAGCGATCGCCGCCGCCGTGTACTGGCGCAACAGACGTCGCGATTCGTCGGCCGCGCTGCCGAGCTCGCGCAGCGTCGTGTCGAACTCGATCAGTTCGGCCGCATAGGTGCGCATATCGTTCGACACGGTATCGAAGCTCGATTTCGCCGACGCCGTCAACAAACCCAGCACCAGCGCGGCGAACGTCACCAGCATGCCGATCACGAGTTGCACGAGCTGCACGGTCTCGTGCGCCTTGTGCTCCTCCGGCAGTAGCGGCCGAACCCCGACGCCGATGCCAGTCGCGACCAGCAGCAGCGCGAACACGAGTACGGCCGAACCGATTTCCGACATGCGAGCGCTCCAGGCAGGAAGGGGCATCGAGGCACTATTGATTTAACGCAAGCGGCGCATGCGATCAACCATAAAGTTTCCGGGCGAGGCGCCGTTCTCCCTCAATGTGGTGTTTGCTTAATTCTCAGTCAAGTTGCGGACCGGGCCGAACGGCGCGGGCGCAGCATGCGTGACCGGCAGCATCGGCCGGGCCGCCCAAGGAGACCAGTCCGATGTTGAAAAATCTGTCGATTCGCACCAGCCTCACCCTGGTGATCGTGTTCTTCGGCATCGTGCTGCTGCTCGGCGCGGCCGCGGGATTGTTGTCGCTGCGCTCGTCGAACGCGTCGCTGCAACAGATGTACACCGTCGACACGCCCGCCGTCGCCGACCTCGAAGGCAGCTCCGGCCAGTTGCTGCGTCTGCGGCTCGCGCTCGCGACGTACGCATCGCTCGTCGCGCTCAACGATCAGGACGGCGCGAACGCCGTACTCAAGCGCTTCGATCAGTACCGCAAAGCCTCCGACGAGCGGCTCGCCCACTATCTGAGCCATGCGGGTACGGATGCCGCTGAACAGCGCCTGATCGCCGACATGCAACAGCAGCGTGGCGCATTCCTGCACGACGGCGTCGAGCCGGCGCTCGCCGCGCTGAAGTCGAGCGACACCAACGCATTCCAGCAATTGCAGGCGCACAAGCTGCCGTCGCTGTACAGCGCGTACGAGAAGGCCATGCTCACGCTCGAACAACTGCAGCTCGATCACGGCGCGCAGCGCTACAAGGAAGCCCAGGACCTGTTCTACGCGATCTGCACGGTGGTGGCGATCGGCATGGCGCTGTCGCTGATCGGCGGCTTGCTCGCCCGCTTCGTGCTCGTGCGTTCGATCGTCAGTCCGGTCGATGCGACGATCGCGCAGTTCCAGCGCATCGCCAACGGTGACCTGAGCGGCCGCGTCGAGGTGCACAGCGACAACGAAATGGGCCGTCTCGCGGCCGCGCTACGCAAGATGCAGGAGTCGCTGATCGCGACCGTGAACGCGGTTCGTCAAGGCACTGAATCGATCGATACTGGCGTCAGCGAGATCGCCGCCGGCAACGCCGACCTGTCGCAGCGCACCGAGGAGCAGGCCGCGGCGCTCGAGGAAACGGCCGCGAGCATCGAGGAGCTGACCTCGACGGTAAAGCAGACGGCGGACAACGCAAAGCAGGCGAGCTCGCTCGCACAGGGCGCCTCGACCCTGGCCGCGCAGGGCGGCGAGCTGACCGGGCAGGTGGTCGGCACGATGCACGGCATCGTCGACGATTCGCGGCGGATTGCCGATATCGTCGGCGTGATCGAGGGGATCGCTTTCCAGACCAACATCCTCGCGCTGAACGCCGCAGTCGAAGCGGCGCGCGCGGGCGAGCAGGGA
>ABYL01000306.1 GCA_000173575.1 Burkholderia sp. H160
GTAAACAGACCCTAGGAAACCTAGCGGCTTTGCTGCGCGGTTTCGCGCAGCGCCGCGATCTGCTGTTCGCGCATGTCGCTACGGCCGCCATGCGCGTCCAGCAGCGCGGTCAGCGCACTCGCCATGGTTTCGATCCGAAAGCGTGAATCGTAGGTGAGTGCGGCTTGCGCACGCATCGCCTCGCGTGCCGCTGGGGCGAGTTCGATCCAGCGAAGCAGATTCTGTTCGGTGCCGTCCACGGTGTCGGCGGCCACCAGTCCGGCGCCGTCCGCTTCAATCTCGCGCCATACGTTGACCTTGTTGGAGATCAGCGCCGGTAGTCCGCAACCGAGCGCCTCGGCAACCGCCACGCCGAAATTCTCCTGATGCGAGGGCAGAACGAACACATCGCTTGCATGAAACGCGCCCCACTTGAGGTCACCCTGCAACATGCCCGGCAAGCTGAGGCGCTGCGCGATGCCAGCCGCCTCGGCCTGCGCGCGCAGCGTCGGGATCCAGCCAGTGTCGTCTGGACCGGCAATCACGAGATGCAGCGCCGGATCGTGACTGGCGACACGGGCAAACGCGTCGATCAGCAGATCGCAGCCTTTCTTCGCATGGACGCGGCCTAGAAACAGCACGATGCGTTTGCCGCGCAACTCGGGAAGCCTTTGCAGGAACGCCTCGCGCACCACCGCCGGATCGACGGACGGCACCGTCGTGCCAAACGGCACGATCCGTTCTTTTGCGCGGTATAGCCAGAACGATTGACGCGCACGTGTGCGTTCTTCCTCGGTCGTGAAGATGACGGCGCGGGCGTCGCGCAGCACGCGGTAGTCTGCCCAAGGCCAGTACAGCCACTTCTTCAGATGCTTGAGCGGATAGGCTTCTTTGAACCACGGGTCGAGCATGCCGTGCACGTAGACGTAGTAGGGCACGCCGCTGTCGCGCAAGGCCCGCCATGCGGCAAAGCCGTGGTATTGCCACAAACCATGCACGATGACCGCGTCGAAGCGTTTCGCGTTGGCGGCGAGCCAGGGTGCGAGCTGCTTACAGTAGCCATAATGACCGCGGCCCGGGCCCATTGCGTGGACCCGAAACGGAAAGCTCGCGAGGTAGCCCTCGCCGGGACCGTCACACGTCGCCACCTCGATGTCGTGTCCGGCTTTCTGCATGGCTAGGCCGCTACGGTGCACCCCTTCAACCGGGCCGCCGCCGCGAGGATCAACGCTGGGAAGCAGATGCAATATTTTCATCGGGTGGTATCCAGGTGGTGGGGACGTGGCGTCGGCGCATGACGCGGCACGAGCGCGCCGAACTGGTTGGGTGTGGCCGCGGCGCAGCCCGCGCGCGACATGCCGGGCTCGCCGTAGGTCGGTAGCGGACGGTCTTGCACTGGACCATTGTGGGGAAATCTCCCTGGGTGTTAGTTACCCCGACCGCATTCGTCGCTGATCGCCTTGGTTCTGGCGACCGCGGCAAGGGCGCCCACTGCAAGAGGCGCGCGCACTTCGGTATTTTTCCGAATTGCACTGGCCGGTCACGTCGTCATAGCGCCAATATGTCAGCACTTTCGGTCATGGCGGCTGAATGCTGGAGCCCGTCGTTATGATCGACTTCGCAGAGTTCGCATTGTGCGTGACCGCACAAGGTGAAGTAGATCGTTTTCTGTCGAGAGAATGACTCTGACCTGCGCGAGTCTCGATCCTGCAATGCCGCCCTGGATGCATGCGCCGAACCAGGGCGTGCGTCGTATCGCAATTGTGATGTTCAACGACTGCTCGCTGCAGGGAGCGGGCGTTATCGCCGAAGCGTTCGAGAATGCCAACGAACTCGCCACTTCCGGCTCGGGCGCCTGGTTGTACGACGTATCGTTCCTGTCCGCCGGGGGCGGCATGGTGACTGATCCGGCCAATTGCCGAAGGGCGTGTGGTGCTCGATGCGGCGTCTCTGCCCGAAGGGACGGACTGGTGCATCGAAACGCTTACTGGAACGTCAATAACAACGCCTCGGGGCGAAGGAGTAAAGATCATGAGCTCACTTGGTTTTCGCACAGGAAGTCTTGTGATTTTCGCTAGTGCAGCATTGGTTTCCGGATGCTCGATCGTGCCGGGACAACGGATGATCACGCCGGCCACGATTCAGGACAAGGGTGGCGAATTCAGTACCGAAGCCTCGCAGCAGAAGCAGATTCCGATTACCGATATCAACCTGGAGCTGCTGAAGAAGCTCCATGCCGACCAGACGGCTTCGGTACTGC
>ABYL01000305.1 GCA_000173575.1 Burkholderia sp. H160
AGCGCGAATTGCGGATCGAGCCCGACCGAGCGCTCCAGATACGGCAGGGCCTGTTCTGCACGGCCGAGCGCTGCGAGCGCGTTGCCCATGCCGTAGATCGCGGGCGGCAGGTTCGGCTGCAGACGCAGCGCCGCTTCAAACGACGCGACCGCTTGCGCATGGCGGCCGGTCGCATCGAACGTGTTCGCGAGATTGAAGTGCGCGGCGACGAAGCGCGGCTCGGTGGCGAGCGCGGCCTCGAAGCAGGGCACCGCCTCGTCCGGCCGATCGAGCGCGTTCAGCGACATGCCCATGTTGTTCAGCGCGCCGGCGTGGCCGGGGCGCAGTTCGAGCGCGCGCCGGAACGATGCGATCGCGGCCGCGTGACGGCCGAGCGCGTGCAGCGCGTTGCCGAGATTGTTGTGCGACGACGCGTCGTCCGGCTGCAGGCGCAGCGAGCGTTCGAACGCATCAGCGGCGTCTTCGTGACGGCCCAGCGACGCGTAGGCATTGCCGAGGTTGTAGTGCGCCATCGGGAACGTCGGCGCGAGCGTCAGCGCGTTGCGGAACTGCTCGATCGCGGCGTCGATCTGGCCAAGCGCCTTCAGCGCATTGCCGAGGTTCAGTTGCAGCGCCGCGTCTTCGGGGCGCAGGGCGACCGCACGCCGCACGAGCGCCGCGGCTTCGGCGTGCTGGCCCTGCTGGTGGCGCAGCACGCCGAGCAGATGCAGCGCGTCGACGTGGCTGGGGTTGTGCTCGAGCGTGGCGCGGTAGTCGCGTTCGGCGTCGTCGAGGCGGCCGTCACGATGCGCCGCGAACGCGCGGTCAAATACAGGTTGCATGACGGGGAGGGCATTCGGATCTATCAGACTGGGCCGCATTTTCCCATACTTGCGCGCGGGGCCCGGATTTGTGTGGATCGTGGGTGCGTGGCGAGCGGCGGGCTTGACGCGCGCGGCCCTCCCGCTGCGCGATTGATGCAGCGCACCCGTGTGCGCATGAGTGGCGGCGTACACTAGAACGAATTGTTGCCTCCGGAGTTCCGCATGGACGCTGCCGCCTACGACGCGTCGCCGGTGCTGATCGTCGGGGCCGGTCCCACCGGACTCGCCGCAGCGATGAGTCTCGCGCGCGCCCATATCCCCGTGCGTCTGATCGACAAGGCACCGCAGCCGAATCCGTACTCGCGCGCGATCGGCATCCAGGCGCGCACGCTCGAGCTGCTCGAGCAGCATCGGCTGGTCGAACCGTTTCTCGAGCTCGGCCATCGCGCGCGCGCCGTGAATCTGTTTTCGAACGGCATGCGCCTCGCGCAACTCGATTTCGATCCGCTCCACACGCGCTATCCCTATCTGCTGTTTCTCGACCAGTCGGTGACGGAGCGGCTCCTGACCGAGCATCTGGCGACGCTCGGCGTGACGGTCGAGCGCGGCGTCGAGCTGGTGGCATTCATGCAAGGCTCCGCGAGCGTTCAGACGACGCTGCGCCGAGCGGACGGCCGCACGGAAGCGATGCGCCCGTCGTATCTGATTGCGGCCGACGGCGCCCACAGTTCGATTCGCCATCGCCTCGGCCTGAACTTCGAGGGCAAGACTTTCGAGCAGTCCTTCCTGCTCGCCGACCTGCACGCCGAAACCGACTGGCCCGACGACGAGTTTCATATCTTCGCGTCGGGTGATGGTCTGGTCGCGTTGTTTCCGATGGGCCACGGCCGCCATCGTCTGATCGCCGATCACGCGGTCGAGACGTCCGGCAGCGCCGCGCCATCGACACCGGCCGTGCCCGGCGAACCGCCGCAGGACGCGGCGCCGGCGCCTTCGCTCGAGCAATGCAAGGCACTGATCGCGCGACGCGTGCGCGAGCGCGTCGACGTCTCGGATCTCGCGTGGTCGGCGTATTTCCACGTGAATAGCCGCATGGTCGACCGGCTGCGCGTGGGCCGCATCTTCCTCGCCGGCGATGCCGCGCACGTGCACAGTCCCGCGGGCGCGCAGGGCATGAACACCGGCATCCAGGAGGCGCTCAATCTGGGCTGGAAGCTCGCGCGTGTGATCGGCGGCGCGGCGGCGGACCGCCTGCTCGACACGTATCACGCCGAACGGCATCCGATCGAGCGCGAGGTGCTGCGGCAAACCGGCTTCATGATGCAGATGGCGGAGGCCGATCACGGTCCGCTGAAGCTGCTGCGCCAGCGCGTGATGCCGGTGCTGGCCGCGTTCGGTCCGCTGCGCGATGCCGCGCGCGCGACGATCAGTGAGCTGTCGATTCAAT
>ABYL01000304.1 GCA_000173575.1 Burkholderia sp. H160
GCCAGCCGGCTTCTTATCGAACCACGCCACGTCGCCACGCAAGCCGATGACGTAGTCCTGCCAGCCGCGCGGGTTGTCCTTGAACAGATGGTCATGCACGGATGCGGCAAGCGCTGCCCTGTCGAGGGGCGCTTCGAGCAACTGTTGCGGCCACAGGCAGAACGCTTGAAGCGCGTGGGTCCTGAACTCGTCGATGGGCAGATCCGGGCGCAGCTGCTTGAGCAACGGCTCACGTTCAAGAAACGGATGTTGCGCGATCAGTTCGCCTATGGTCGACGCGACGGCGCCCGTTTCGTCGAGCCGAACGATCAATTTCATGACGTGCCCCAGATGAAGCAACAGGGCGCGCCTTTCGAGAGCGTCTTCCATGATTCGCGATGCCTTTGATGAACATGGTCGAATAGCGCCCCGTCAGGCGCGGTTTTCTTGCTCGATGTGAGGCTGACGGCCTGTCACGAGACATAGCTCCGACAGAAGTCCAGACACCGCCTGGAACAGATCGTCGAGCGAGACGATACCGGCCAGCACGCCCGCGGCGTCGACGACAGGCAGGCGCCGCACGCCGTGCAAACGCATTCGCGAGGCGGCGAGCCAGAGATCGTCCCCCTCGTCGACGAGCGCAGGCGGCGACGACATGACGTCGTTCACGAAGATCTTTTCGGGATTCGCCTGTTTGGCGACAATCGCCAACACGATATCGCGATCGGTCAGCATGCCTACCGGTACGCGACGCCCGCCGCTCGTCTCGACCACCACGAGGTCGCCGACATGCTGGGCGCGCATGAGTTCTGCAGCTTCGAGAACCGTCGCTTGCCGCTCGCAGACTGCGACGTCGCGCGTACAAATAGATCCTGTGTTCACGATAGATGCTCCACGTTCGACACGGCCCGCCGCCATGTCTGTCTTCATCCGGCCGAGCCCTTTGGCTGATCGGGCTCCCAGTTCCGCGCGATGGCGAGACACGCGCTGACTTCTTCATCGGTCGTCTGATCGAAATCCATGTAGAACTGACTGATCCCCATGAACCAGTCCGGCTGCACCACACTCACGAACGCATGCGCGATTCCTTCGAATTCCGTCTGAGCACCGGCCGGCGACACCGGGACCGCCACCACGATGCGAGCGGGATGTCGGCTGCGGAGCGCCGAGAGCGCCGCTTGCATCGACGACCCCGTGGCCATGCCGTCGTCGACCACGATCACCGTCTTGCCCTGAACCGGCACCGGAGGGCTCTCCCCACGGTACGCCAGCTCCCTGCGCGCGAGTTCGGCTCTCTCGCGTGCGATCACGACGGCCAATTGAGTGTCACTGACTTGTAGCTGGCGAAGCACCGACCTTTCCAGATGAAGGGCGTCTCCGCTCGCGATCGCGCCCATCGCCAGTTCCTGTTCGTCAGGCGCCCCGAGCTTCCTGACGACGAGAATATCGAGCGTCGCATGCAGTGCCCGCGCGACCTCGAACGCGACAGGAACGCCACCGCGCGGCAGCGCCAGCACCACCAGATCGTCGCGGCCCCGATAGTCGACCAGTGCCTCGGCGAGCTGTCTGCCGGCGTCGCCGCGATCGCGAAACTGCCTGCCCATTTCTTTCCCCCAAAAGCGCCGGTGTGCTTCACCCCACCTGCCATGCCATCAATCGGTAGCATGAGCCGTTCCTCGAGGCACGGCAACGAGATCGGCACCCGCGCCGCCGCAACGCGTTCAGGTGCGGAGGTTCCCGTCATGGGAAAAGCGCAAAGGATCTTGACTATCTATGATTTGAGCATAGATAGGCGCGCTGTAATCCGATTGACCTCGATCAAAGAGAGTTCGTCGTTGCCCGGTGAGGCGACTGAACTTGCGTTCGTATCGGAATCACCAGCACACGGTTTCCGCGGTGCCGCGCCGTTCAGCCGACCTGGAGTATCCATCGTGCGCAACTTTCCCTCGATGCCGAAACTCACATCGGCTGCCCGCTGTGACAACGCCACGAAAATCTGCTTTCGCTACCGCGGCGGTCGACGGCATGCCCGCCTCTACGACGTGCTGATGACACTCGACGATCCGGGCGGACCTTGTCGAATCGTGATTCGCGAGGCGCTGCCGCGCGGCGCGGACGCTCCGCCGCTGACATCGGGACGCCTCAATGCCGTGCGGCTGATGCGCGCACTCGACCTGGTCGGACTCGTAGAGCAGATCACAGCGCGCGACGACGCCCGCTCCGAACCGGGTCGCCTGCTTTGGGACGCTCACCTGCGGCTGCCGTGGGGGCCT
>ABYL01000303.1 GCA_000173575.1 Burkholderia sp. H160
CGTTTCTTCCGTGGAGGTCAGTCCGGCCAGATAGAACAACGCCGGCACAGGTCCCGCGTTCTCATGCAACGCCTGCGGCGGCAGGTAGACCGAGAAGCGCATCGGCAGACCGATCGTGCGCGACTCGTGCCGGTAAAAGCGCTGCTCCCCGCCGTGGCAGGTATGCGACGATAGTAGTTCGAGCATCGCGACGCTCCCCTGTTAGTACAGCACGACCGAGCGGATCGACTCGCCCTTCTTCATCAGGTCGAAGCCCTCGTTGATGCGTTCGAGCGGCAGACGGTGCGTGATCAGATCGTCGATATTGATCTTGCCTTCCATGTACCAGTCGACGATCTTCGGCACATCGGTGCGCCCGCGCGCGCCGCCAAACGCCGAACCCTTCCACTCGCGGCCCGTCACGAGCTGGAACGGCCGCGTGCTGATCTCTTCGCCCGCCGCCGCCACGCCGATGATGAACGACTGGCCCCAGCCCTTGTGCGTGCATTCGAGCGCCTGGCGCATCACCTTGACGTTGCCGATGCATTCGAACGAATAGTCGGCGCCACCGTCGGTCAGTTGCACGATGTGATCTACGACGTTCTCGACTTCGTTCGGGTTGATGAAGTGCGTCATGCCGAACTTCTTCGCGAGCTCGACGCGGCCCGGATTGATGTCGACGCCGATGATCTTGTCCGCGCCGACCATTTTGGCGCCCTGGATCACGTTCAGCCCGATGCCGCCGAGCCCGAACACGACCACGTTCGCGCCCGCCTCGACCTTCGCCGAATACACGACCGCGCCGACGCCGGTCGTCACGCCGCAGCCGATGTAGCAGATCTTGTCGAACGGCGCGTCTTCACGCACCTTCGCGACCGCGATCTCCGGCACGACGATGTAGTTCGAGAACGTCGACGTACCCATGTAGTGGAACAAAGGCTTGCCGTCGAGCGAGAAGCGCGAGGTCGCGTCGGGCATCAGACCCTTGCCCTGCGTCGAGCGGATCGCCTGACACAGGTTGGTCTTGCGCGACAGACAGAACTTGCACTGGCGGCATTCGGGCGTGTAAAGCGGAATCACGTGATCGCCCTTCTTCAGCGTGCCGACGCCCGGCCCGACATCGACGATCACGCCCGCGCCTTCGTGGCCGAGGATCGCCGGGAAGATGCCTTCGGGGTCGGCACCCGACAGCGTGTAGTAGTCGGTGTGGCAGATGCCCGTCGCCTTCACTTCGATCAGGACTTCACCGGCGCGCGGACCTTCGAGATCGACTTCCTCGATCGTCAACGGGGCGCCGGCTTTCCATGCGATTGCTGCTTTTGTCTTCATCGTCAATGCTCCTGTGTCGACCGGAGTTAGCGCTTTAGCGCTTACTCCGGTCCCATCCAAGATGGTCGTTTTGAATGCGAAATGGCATCGCGTGCAGCGCGACTGGGTACCACGCGAAAAGCGACATGGTATTGCAAAGTGCGTGACGGCGGCGTTGCCGATGGCTGCGCTCAACCCCACGCCGGCTACTTCGCCTCACGCGGCGTCGTAGCACCGAACCACGGCTCGACGCGGCCATACAGATCGATGAAGCGCGCATAGCGTTCGACGAGCGCCGCATCGCCTCGCGGACCCGCGACGCGCGTCGCGCCCGGCGCGAGCGCGGCGAGATCGTGCGGCTGCCAGTGGCCGCACGCGAGACCGCCGAGGATCGCCGCGCCGCGCGGTGCCGCGTTCGGACAATCGACCGCGTGCAGCTCGACGTCGAGCGCGTCGGCGAGCAGCTGTCGCCAGCGCGTATCGACGGAACCGCCGCCCGCGAGCTTGAGCGCCGTCACCGGCGCGCCGCTCGCGCGAATCGCGTCGAGCCCCGCGCGCAGCGAGAACGCGACGCCCTCGAACGCGGCACGCATCATCGCGCCGCGCGTATGTTCGAGCGACAGACCAAGCCAGCCGCCGCGCGCCTGCGGATTCAGCCACGGCGTGCGCTCGCCGGTCAGGTACGGCAGGAAGGTCAGCGTCGACGCGGCATGAGCGCTTGCATGATCCGCATCGCCGAATGCCTCGCGATAAGCGTCCGCCCATTCGTACGACAGCCACCCGCGCACCCGCTCCAGCGCGATGCCGACGTTCTGCATCGCCGCCATCCGATACCAGTGATCGCTCGCCGCGCGATAGCGATGCAAGCCCTTCAGCGGCGCGGGCTCGTCGTTCGCGAGCACGACGATCTGTCCGCCGGTGCCGGTCGTCAGCAGCGCGTCGCCGTCACGCGCGAGTCCGCTGCCGAGCGCCG
>ABYL01000302.1 GCA_000173575.1 Burkholderia sp. H160
CGCACGACGGATCGCACGACGATCCCGAGCGCCTCGAGCGGATTGCGACCTACGCGCGCGCGGGCTATTTCAACATGGGCTACACGCTCGAATCGTTTCACGTGATCGGCGAAATCTCGCCGGATTGACGGCCGCATCTGACGGAGTGCAAGCAATGAGCGATATCGTCGTCGAACAGCCGGCGGTGGTGGAAGCCGACTTGAACTACCTCGTCGCCAACGGCGTAAAACCCGCCACGTATGCATACGATCCGCCGGCGGGCGTGCCGCCGCGCAGCGGCGTCTATCAGACCAGGCGCGTGAAAATCGCCAACGCGCGCGTGACGCCTCCTCCCGGCGGCCTGTCGCTCGATCGCAACGGCTTCGAATTGCGTCGGCACGCCAGCGCGCTGAGCGACTTCGCCGATCCGGCCGTGATCGAGCGCATCTACTATCCGGAATCCGAAGCATTGCTGAAGCGCTGGACGGGCGCGCAGCGCGTCGTCATTTTCGATCACACATTGCGCGATGGCCGCACGACACGAGCAAGCGGTGTGCGCGAGCCCGTCAAGTACATTCACAACGATCAGACCTTCGTGTCGGGTCCGCGCCGCGTGCGCGATCATCTGCCGCTGCACGAGGCCGAGCAGTTGCTGAAGGGCCGGGTGGCGATCGTCAACCTGTGGCGGCCGATCGGCTGGCCGGTCGAAACCTCGCCGCTCGCGTTATGCGACGCGCGCAGCATCGCGCTCAACGACCTCGTGCCGTCCGATCTGATCTATCCGGACAGGGTCGGCGAGACTTACTCGTTCGTGTTCGATCCGCGACACCGCTGGTACTACTTCCCGCTGATGACGCCCGACGAAGTGTTGCTGCTGAAAATCTACGATTCGGCGGGAGACGGCGTCGCGCGCCTCACCGCGCATACCGCGTTCGACGATCCGTCGTCGCCGCCCGACGTGCGCCCGCGACGCAGCATCGAGTTGCGCGCGCTGCTGTTTTTCTGAGTCCGCGCGCGGCATATCGCGGGCCGTCATAACCTTAGTTGCAATCGGGTTTGAACGGCGCACTGACACTGCCTATACTCGGGCGCTTGTCGACCAACCCAGGCCGCCTGCGCGGCACGAGCATGCCGCGACATCCACGTATCGCTAGCGACGCGCAGGGCGCGTCGAAACCCGCGTCACCGCGTCGGCGCCTGCTGGGCGGTCTCGCACTGTCCGCGCTGGCCGCGCCGAATCTGAAAGCGGCGACGCTGTTGAAGCCGCTGAGCATCGATCCCTGGACGCAAACACCCGGCGCGCCGATTCTCGAACATCCGTATGGACTGCCTTCGCCGCATGAGTCGAACGTGATTCGCCGTGCGGCGCGGGCGTGGCCGATGCCGGGCGCCGCATCGTCGTTGACGCCGCTCGCGGACCTGCATGGTTCGATCACGCCGAACGGGCTCGTCTACGAGCGGCATCATGCGGGGGTGCCCGACATCGACCCAGACGCGCACCGGCTCGTGATTCACGGTCTCGTGCGCGAGCCGAAGCTCTTTACGATGGACGATCTGCTGCGCCTGCCCTCGGAGTCGCGCATTCATTTTCTCGAATGTTCGGGCAACACGGCGAGCGAGTGGAAAGGACCGAGTGGCCTGCCCGTGCAGATCACGCATGGTCTGCTGTCGTGCTGCGAGTGGACCGGCGTCAGGCTCTCGACGCTGCTCGAAGCCGTCGGCGGACGCACGGCGGCGAGCGACGGCGGCACGCCGCAATGGCTGCTCGCCGAAGGCGGGGACGCAGCGGCGATGACGCGCAGCCTGCCGCTCGATCGCATTCTCGACCGCGCGCTCGTCGTCTATGCGCAAAACGGCGAGCGCCTGCGGCCGGAGAACGGCTATCCGCTGCGTCTGTTCGTGCCGGGCTTCGAGGGCAATACGAACGTGAAATGGCTGCGGCGGCTGAAGATCGTCGATGCGCCGTTGCAGACGCGTGAGGAAACGTCGAAGTACACGAGCATATTGCCCGATGGCCGAGCGCGTCAGTTCGTGTTCGAGATGGACGCGAAGTCGGTGATCACGCGGCCGTCGGCGGGACAGCGGCTCACGGTGCAGGGCTTCTATCCGATCGTCGGACTCGCGTGGTCGGGGCGCGGAGCGATCCGCAAGGTCGAGGTATCGACCGACGGTGGCGCGACATGGCAAGCCGCGGTGCTCGATGAACCCGCGCGCGATCGCGCGTTGACGCGCTTCCAGGCCGGCTTCGTGTGGAACGGTGCGCCGACCGCCATCCTCTCGCGCGCAACGGACTCGACAGGCTACGTGCAACCGACACGCGAAGCGCTCGTCGCA
>ABYL01000301.1 GCA_000173575.1 Burkholderia sp. H160
TGATCAATCGACTTCTCAAAATAGTTCCGGGCTGCGGCCTTGTCACGATGGGCTCGTAGCAGGAAATCGACAGTGTTGCCTGCCTTGTCGACCGCCCGATACAAATATTTCCGCCGCCGTTTGACCTTGATGTATGTTTCATCCATGCGCCAACTTCCGCCGACCGGGCGCTTGCGGCGGCGAAACGCTTTCTCCGGCTGTTGGTGTTCTTAGTTTCTGCTAGCCGCGGTCACAGATAATGCTAATGACTTTTTTGCTTGAAAGCCGCGCCGGTAAAAGAGCAGGGCAAGATTGGCCAATGCATTCTGATGTTGCCCCGATGCAACAGTTTGCCCGTTCAATTGCCCGCTAATTTTGCTAATGCGTCTGTCCTGTCCGTCGATTCCGCTAGCGTCCCGGAATGTTTGGATGTAGGAGTTTCTTTTCTTCGGCCATGTTCGCTGCGGGATTAACGCTCGCTATAGAACTGCAGGGAGGTGGCATACGCAATTGAAACGTCTTCAGTGCGGGGCGAAAACTCCGTTTCGATGCCTGATTTAAGGGCTCGAATGCTATGAAATCTGAACGTTCAGGGGAAGGTCGCTCCCATCGCTGTACGACGTCGAGTTCGGCACACTTCCTTATGACGCTGCGACGAATGGGGGCGCAACTGTACATTCTCACCCCCGTCTTGCCTCATCAAGACACGCTAGCAGAATTAACGGTCATATTAGCGACTCTGTGAACGCCATTAGCGTCAACTACGGGTTGCAACAGGAAGTGTGTGTAACCCATCCAGTGCTTGAGTGTGCCGAAGACGTGCTCGACGGTGCTTCTGCGGATGGTCATTGCATCAGGTTTCCCGTCCAGCCGGCGCTGCATGGCTTCCAGGATATGTTCATGCTCCCATCGTCGGATGCGGCGATAGTCGCTGGGCGAACATCGCTCCTTGAGATGGCATTGAGGACAGGCGCTGGGCCAGTACACCCGCAGATTCATGTCATGCTCAACTGTCGTGAATCGATGAATGGCGCGCTCGCCGGCAGGGCACCGATAGACATCGTCTTTAGCGACGTAGATGAAGTCCCGTTTCGTAAATAGACCTTTCTTCCTGGATGCCGACGTGAGGGGTTTGGGGACATACGCCTTGATGCCAGCCAGCTCGCACTCGCGGATCTCCGGACCGCTGAAGTAGCCTCGGTCAGCCAGTACCTTCAGCTTCGGTCTGCCCACCGCCTTCTTCGCCGACATTGCCATCCTGCTGAGTTGTCCGTGATCGTTTCCGATATTGGTCACGTCTTGTTCGACGATCAGGTGATGCTTCGCATCCACGACGGCCTGCACGTTGTATCCCACCATGCCCGAGCCTTTGCCACTGGTCGCCATGGAGCGTGCGTCGGGATCAGTAAGCGACAGCTGCTTGTCCGGTTGCTTCTTCAACTGCTTTTTTATCTGTGCGAGTTCTCGCATCTGCTGCCGCAAGCGGGCAATCTTCTCGTACAGGTGCATGGTCTTCACATCGAAACCCGTCGGACTGATCCGGTCAGCAGTTTCAATCGCGTCGAGATAGCGCTGAACGCTTTCCTCAATCTGCTGCTGACGCCTATCGATCTTGCCCGCGGTGTAGTTCCTGTCACGGTTGTTCACCGCCTTGAACTTGCTGCCATCAATCGCCACCATGTCGCCGGATAGCAGCTTCAGTCGCCGGCACACTTCGACGAAACGCCGGCATACATTGCGAATGGCCGCACCGTTGTCGCGCCGAAAATCTGCAATCGTCTTGAAGTCCGGCGCCAGACGGCCTGTCAGCCACATCATCTCGACGTTACGCTGACATTCGCGCTCAAGACGCCGGCTGGAGCGTACCCGGTTCAGATACCCGTAGATATAGACCTTGAGCATCACGCCAGGGTGGTAGGACGGGCGACCCGTGAGTGCTGGAGTGGTACCGTTGAAACCAAGCTCCGCAAGGTCCAGTTCGTCTACGAAAACGTCTATGATTCTCACCGGGTTGTCGTGTCCGATATAGTCATCGACGCATTCGGGAAGTAGTGCGACCTGTTTGCGGTCATCGCCTTCAACGAATCGCTTCATGAGTCACCCGATCTCCATGCGTTGATTCAGTTTAGGAGATCAATGCGTTTTCACACAGGCTGGACCCGTTGCGGACCACCGCGCTGTTGGAACATCAATGGCCGCTCCTGCGGTGATCAGCGGCCATTTGAGCGGCCAGCTAGATTCGACGGGGCGCACGTTCTGCGGCGGATTCTCTGGTTATCCAGAATAGCTGATCCCCGAGACAATCAACAGCAGGTTCACGACCCGTGCGAAATGATGC
>ABYL01000300.1 GCA_000173575.1 Burkholderia sp. H160
TACAGGTTGAGTATTCGTGTTGCGCCGTATTCCAAAGCGATCTCTCGATCACCTTTAAAATACATCGATACAATCACAACCCTGATTCACCTACTCACCCACCCATCTCCAGGTGTGCTTTCGTGAATCTCTTTACTACTTCTTCCTGATTGTTAAAGAACGACAGCCGATATCACGATTGGATCGTGTACCGCTCTGACTGGCTCAATCGCCAATGCGCAACGCTCTGCCTTCATGCAGAACCCTGCGCATTGAGGATTGGTGGAGGATGACGGGATCGAACCGACGACCCCCTGCTTGCAAAGCAGGTGCTCTCCCAGCTGAGCTAATCCCCCGGTCACACACTGCTCAAGGGTGTCTCAGTCAGCACCAGCAGACAAAGATGGTGGGTCTGGATGGATTCGAACCATCGACCCCCGCCTTATCAAGACGGTGCTCTAACCGACTGAGCTACAGACCCCTGAGTCTGTCTGCGTTACTTCTATCAAACCACAGCCGATAAGCGTGAGCACTTGCGCAGCAATGCAAGCTCTGGAAAGGAGGTGATCCAGCCGCACCTTCCGATACGGCTACCTTGTTACGACTTCACCCCAGTCATGAATCCTACCGTGGTGACCGTCCTCCTTGCGGTTAGACTAGCCACTTCTGGTAAAACCCACTCCCATGGTGTGACGGGCGGTGTGTACAAGACCCGGGAACGTATTCACCGCGGCATGCTGATCCGCGATTACTAGCGATTCCAGCTTCACGCACTCGAGTTGCAGAGTGCGATCCGGACTACGATCGGTTTTCTGGGATTGGCTCCACCTCGCGGCTTGGCAACCCTCTGTTCCGACCATTGTATGACGTGTGAAGCCCTACCCATAAGGGCCATGAGGACTTGACGTCATCCCCACCTTCCTCCGGTTTGTCACCGGCAGTCTCCCTGGAGTGCTCTTGCGTAGCAACTAGGGACAAGGGTTGCGCTCGTTGCGGGACTTAACCCAACATCTCACGACACGAGCTGACGACAGCCATGCAGCACCTGTGTGATGGCTCCCTTTCGGGCACTCCCGGCTCTCACCAGGATTCCATCCATGTCAAGGGTAGGTAAGGTTTTTCGCGTTGCATCGAATTAATCCACATCATCCACCGCTTGTGCGGGTCCCCGTCAATTCCTTTGAGTTTTAATCTTGCGACCGTACTCCCCAGGCGGTCAACTTCACGCGTTAGCTACGTTACCAAGCCAATGAAGGCCCGACAACCAGTTGACATCGTTTAGGGCGTGGACTACCAGGGTATCTAATCCTGTTTGCTCCCCACGCTTTCGTGCATGAGCGTCAGTATTGGCCCAGGGGGCTGCCTTCGCCATCGGTGTTCCTCCACATCTCTACGCATTTCACTGCTACACGTGGAATTCCACCCCCCTCTGCCATACTCCAGCGCTGCAGTCACCAATGCAGTTCCCAGGTTAAGCCCGGGGATTTCACATCGGTCTTACAGCACCGCCTGCGCACGCTTTACGCCCAGTAATTCCGATTAACGCTCGCACCCTACGTATTACCGCGGCTGCTGGCACGTAGTTAGCCGGTGCTTATTCTTCCGGTACCGTCATCCCCCCGGGGTATTGACCCAGGGGATTTCTTCCCGGACAAAAGTGCTTTACAACCCGAAGGCCTTCTTCACACACGCGGCATTGCTGGATCAGGGTTGCCCCCATTGTCCAAAATTCCCCACTGCTGCCTCCCGTAGGAGTCTGGGCCGTGTCTCAGTCCCAGTGTGGCTGGTCGTCCTCTCAGACCAGCTACAGATCGTCGGCTTGGTAGGCCTTTACCCCACCAACTACCTAATCTGCCATCGGCCGCCCCTTGAGCGCGAGGTCCGAAGATCCCCCGCTTTCCTCCGCAGAGCGTATGCGGTATTAATCCGGCTTTCGCCGGGCTATCCCCCACTCCAGGACACGTTCCGATGTATTACTCACCCGTTCGCCACTCGCCACCAGACCGAAGTCCGTGCTGCCGTTCGACTTGCATGTGTAAGGCATGCCGCCAGCGTTCAATCTGAGCCAGGATCAAACTCTTCAGTTCAAACCTGTTACTGTTTTCGGTTCTTGAACCGGTCGCTCACTCAACGTACTGACGATGATTGATCCGTCTTCCGACGGATAAACCTTCCTCTGATACTGTGTGAGGCTTCTGATACTTGTGCCTTGCAGCAGATTCCACAGAATCCGCCGCCGCATTCCGCATCAAGCGCCCACACTTATCGGCTGTTAGTTTTTAAAGATCGATCCGCAAACCGCGCAGCGCCTGAACTACAACCACCCGGCACCGCTTCGTCTGCGTCGCTGCGTCTGCAGCAGAGAAACG
>ABYL01000299.1 GCA_000173575.1 Burkholderia sp. H160
GCATTAGCTCGGTGAACGCGTCGGTGTATTTGCGGTTGATCAGATCGGCGGCGGTGACGTTGTAGCGCTGCATCTCGTCGATCGGAACGTAGATACGGCCGTGGCGCGCATCGTTACCGGTTTCGGCGACGAACTGCGCGAGCATCAGGGCCTCGCCTAGCGGCGCGGCCCACTCCGACGCTTGCGCGGCATCGTTGGCCGATCCAGTTGCCGCGGCGCGTGACACCAGCGATGCAAAATTGCCGCCGACGCCGCGCACATAGCGCCGCAGGTTCGGATAGTCGAGATAGCGCGCCTGGTCGAGGTCCATCTCGAAGCCGGCCAGCAGATCCTGCAGAGCCGGATATTCGGCCTGCGGGTCGGGCAGATAGGCGGCGAGCGCCTCGGACACCGGATGCGACGGCGAGCCCGCGGCAAGCGCGGCGAGTTCTTTTTGCCACCACGCGAGCTTTGTGCGGCCGACCGCGGGATCGCTCGTTTCCTTGACCGTTTCCTCGAACTCGCGACGCAGTGCGAACAGCGCCGTCAACAGCGGCTGACTGGCTGCGCGCGCCTGGCGAAGCGCATAGTAGGTGCTCGATCCTGGGGGCGCCGCTTTCTGCTGGCAATAGTCGTCGAAATTCACGGGATGGGTGTGTGGGGAAGGGCTGTCGAGGAGGGCGCCGGCGTCTTCGCGGCGCCTCTCTCGCCGAGCCGAAAATTGTAGCATCGGCGCCGCGCGCGCAGATGCCGCAGGATGCAGACAAGCGCGGATCAATCGGTTAGAATCTCGCGCTTACGCTTTCGGACGCGTGTTTGGCGCGGTTGGGAGTGCACAGGACAATCGGGCGCGACGCATCGCGGCGTACCCGGCTGCGAGGGTGGCGAAATTGGTAGACGCACCAGGTTTAGGTCCTGACGCCCGCAAGGGTGTAGGGGTTCGAGTCCCCTCCCTCGCACCACTTATTGGAAGTCAAGAAAAACCCCGTCAAGTCTTTGGACCGACGGGGTTTTTTCTTTTTTCGCGGCTTCTGGAAGACCACTGTCGTGCACAGTGGCCTTCCATGGCGAAAGCACGACAGCGCGGACGCGTGACTCAGGCGCCTGGCGCTCCCGGCACTTCCTGCGATCCCGGCAGTTCCGCCTGTGCGGCGCCTTCGAGGAAGCGGCGCGTCGATTCGAACGCCTGCAGCATCTGGTCCGGCCACGGCGTTTGCAGCATCACCGCCTGATGATTTTCAAATGCCGACGTCAGCAGTTTCGCCAGCTCCGGCGAACGAAGATGACGCAGCACGACGCTGAGCGCGATCGCAGTCGCCTGGCTCGCACCGGCGGTCTGGAGTTCTGATGCGGTGAGTGCCGCGACCTGTTTGTTGATGTCCACTGAAACGTCCCTGGATGAAAAAGAGGGTGAAGGCGCGTTGGCCAATGCTCAATTTTGACATGCGCCGTCCGATGCCGTGAAACGGCGCGTTTCAAACACTGCCGGTTCGCCGCGCGTTATGACTCCCGCGCGTTCATCGTGCTGATCACCTTATCGAGCGCCGCGCCGAACGCGGCCCTTTCCTCTTCGTCGAGACAGTCGAACAGATCGCCGTTCCATTTGCGCGCGATCGGCATCACCTTGCGGTAGAGCGCGCGACCTGCCTGCGTCAGCGAAACCAGCACGACGCGGCCGTCCGCGGCGCTCGCCTCGCGCTGCACGAGTCCCTGCCGGATCAGCGCTTCGGCTGCGCGGCTCGCCTGGCTTTTGTCCAGATTGGCATGGCGCGCCAGTTCCATGATCGAGAACGGCCCGAACGATCCCACCGACGCAATCACCCGCGCTTCAGGCAGCGTCACGTCGAGCTTCGCCGCGTAGCGCGCGCTGATGCCACGCTCGGCCAGTTTGTTCAGCACATGCAGACGGTACGTGAGGAACTGCTCGAGCCCGGCTTTGGCGGAGTCCTTCATGGTCACCCCGTGATGAGTGGAACGGTCGTGGCGCTGTGATTGTTGCCGCAACCGTTTGGCGGGTCAACGCGCGCCGTATTTCAGGCGCGTCAGCTGCTCGGCCTCGTTGGCGAGCAGGCGCGCAGCGTCGCGAATCGCGACGTCGAGCGTGATCGGCCCCGGCGCTGGAGAGAAGCAGCCGCTGAAGTATTCGGCAAGACGCGGCAGCGCTGCGGGATCGATCGCACCGGACAGCAGCGTGGCGGGCACGCCCGCAGCCCGCGCGTGCGCACACGCGATGAAGGGCGCCTTGCCGTGCAGCGTCTGCACGTCGGAGCGGCCTTCGCCGGTGATCAGCCAGTCGGCGCCGGCAAGCGCGGCGTCGAGGCCGATCTGCCGCGCGACCGTTTCCGCGCCCGGCTCGAACTGCGCGCCGAGCATGTGCAATG
>ABYL01000298.1 GCA_000173575.1 Burkholderia sp. H160
CGCGCGGGCGCAAGCGGCACATGCGTCGATGCGCGCGCCGCCGGGCCAGCGCCACCCGCTTCATACTCGGCTTCGCGCGGATACTCGTGCGCGGCGTCCCGGGCTCTCTCGCGCGCGGCTTCATGCGCCCTTTCATGCGTTTTTTCGTGTCCGCGCTCCGGTGCCGCACCCTGAGCTTTGTCGTGCCCACCGTCCCGCGCCCGCTGCTGCACATCGCCCTGCGCGTGCCTGTTGCCATCGGCAGCGGCACTAACGGGCGGGCCGAACCCGGTCATCTCATCATCGCGCAACGGCTCGCCCTCACTATCCTTCGACGACGTATACAGCCGCATCTGCGCGACCGGAATCTCGATCCCCGCTTCGTCCATCTTGCGCTTGAGCCGCAGGTTGAAGGCGCGCGCGACGCTCCATTGCTGCAGCGGCCGCGTCTTGATCTGCCCTTTGACGACCATCCAGTTCGGGTCGAAGCGGTCGAGACCCCATACCTCGATCGGCCCGAGCATCTCGCGGCGATACCGGAAATCGGCCATCAGCTCGGCACCGACTTCGCGGATCAGTTGCGTGATCTCGTCGACATCGGTCGAGAACGACATGCGCACCTCGAACACCGCATACGCGAAATCGCGCGACAGGTTCTTCACGATCTTGATCTGCGAGAACGGAATCGCGTGGATCGCGCCCTGCCCGTCGCGCAGCCGCACGGTGCGGATCGACAGGTGCTCGACCGTGCCCGCGTGCCCGCCGTCGACGTCGATCCAGTCGCCGACCGAGATCGTGTCCTCGATGATGATGAACAGGCCCGTGATCAGATCGGTCACCAGCGACTGCGCGCCGAAACCGATCGCGAGACCGATCACGCCCGCGCCCGCGAGCAGCGGCGTCACGTTGATGCCGAGGTTCGCGGCGGTGACGATGCCCCCGATCGTCATGATGGACACCAGCAACACGTTGCGCACCAGCGGCAGCATCGTGCGCGCGCGCATGCTCGGGCTGCGCGCCTTGTTGCGCGGGCTGCCTGGATTGAGCGCCTCGGTGATCGCGGTGTCGACCAGAATCCACAGCAGCCACGCGATGAACAGGGTCGCGACGATCGCTGACATCGCATGCGCGATGCCGCGCGCCGCGACGTTCCTCTCGATCACTTCGGCCAGCGACACGTCCCACAAACGCGCCGCGAATTCGAAGAAAAACAGCCAGATGAACAGCGTCAGCAGCGTGCCGCAAAAGCGCAGCAGCCGCGTCAGGTACGGCGAGCGGCGCCGCGCGCGGGCGCTGCGCGGCCGCGTCATGCGCAGCACGATCGCCGACAGGAAAAACGCCAGCACTAGCAGCAGCGCTGTAACAAC
Source organism: Burkholderia sp. H160 (assembly GCA_000173575.1). GTDB lineage: Bacteria > Pseudomonadota > Gammaproteobacteria > Burkholderiales > Burkholderiaceae > Paraburkholderia. Next base: position 1,347 of record ABYL01000298.1, read on the forward strand.
CGAGATCTGCAGCACGTTTTCGCTGGAGCCGGTTCCGCCGACCGTAGCGACCACCGACGCGCCCGCCAGCACCAGCATCGGCAAGTGCCACAGCGCGCCGAGCACGTCGAACGCATCCGTCGCGGCTTTGTGGTCATTGCGCTGCTCGTACGGCCGGTTGCGGATCAGGTGCGCGACCGGTCGGCGGAACGCGAGCGCGAAATAGCCGGTGAGCACGGCGGCCGTCATGTTGGCCGCGGTCGAAATCAGCGCGGCGAGATTCGTGCCGAGCTGATGCTCGACGTCGTAATTGACGGCCGCGTCGCCGAGCGCGGCGCACACGCCGATCACGAACAGCACGCGGCGCGCGTGCGCGATCAGGAGCCGCACCGCGACGCGCCGGTGGCCCGAGCCGAACAGCGAAAACATGATCAGACAGATCGCGGAAAACACCGCGCCCGCCACAATCGCATACGCGACCACGAGGCCCAGCGTGCGGCCGAGCGCATCGGGCATCGCGCGCACGAACAACAGCGCGCCGATGAACGCGATGATCCACGGACCCACGCGGCGCAGCGCGAAGATCATCAGCTCGCGCGTGGTGGGATTGGGCCGCAGCCCCAGCTCGATGCCGAAGCGCCGGTGCAGCCGGTGCTGCAGATAGATCAGCGCGCCGGCGCAGGCGCCCCAGCCGGCCAGCATCGCCACCATCGACAACAGGACCGTGCCGAGGCCTTCGCGTCCCTGCCCCGAGACGATCGTGTATAGCTCGTTGCCGGCCGCGGTCATGCGCCCGCTCCAGTAACGCACCGGCGTGCGGCCCTGATGCATGTCGGATTCGAACGACGCAATGCCCGACGCGATCGCGCCGAGCAGGCCCGGGCTCGGTTGCGCGGGCGCGGGCGGGCCGACGGTTTGCGCGGCGCTTTGCGACACGTCGCGGAGCTTTTTCAACTGGGCGACGAGCGCGGTGCGCTGGTGGTCGTTGTCGAGCGTGGCGATCACGCTGTCAAGCGAGCGCGCGAGCTCCGCCTGGCTAGCGGGCGACGGCGCCGA
>ABYL01000297.1 GCA_000173575.1 Burkholderia sp. H160
GCACCACTTCACTACTTTCCAATCCGCAGCGCATCCGCGTACCCCGTCAGTTCCAGATAGGCTCGCCCTACATCCGCGTCCTTCCGGTTCACGCGATCAGCACTTCCTCCAGAAAACGCTAAGCCCGTTTGCGCGCTGGCGCCCGATCAGATCCACCCGCGATAAAGCGGTCGAGCTTTTCACTGGCCTCCGTAATCGCCCAGAGCGGAGCGCGATGCAGTTGCCGATCGTAGCTGGTCGCGATCGATGCAAAGAGTTCGAATCCCGCATCGTCCAGCTTCCATTCATTGCGTTCCCGACCACCGTCGAACACCATCGCCGAGATGCGGTCCGCCGCATGGAGTTCTTCACGGCTCATCGAACCAAAGCCGGCATCAGCCAGGTAGCTGGTCAGCAGCATGATCTGCGTCAGCGTCTGTGCGTCGCTCTTCGTGCCGACGCCGCGGCGCAGTGCATCGAGTGACAGATGAACTCGCAACGCGAGATCGTCGGCGATCTGACGCGCGATGGGCAACAGCATGGCTTTGGCATGCCGGGCGCGGGCGGCGCCAGTGTTGCGGAAAGGAATCGGTTGTGCCATGGAGATCCAAGGGGTTTGCCTGAGCACATGCAATAACGGCGCGCTTCGCAAAAGGTTGAGCCTTGATTGCGTCTTGACCGCTTCGTCCGACGGAAACGTTTGCTGGTGGCCTTTTAAGCGCAGATTGCCGGCACCTCGCCACGTACCTATTCGGGAGGCCTTGCCTCCTACGCTTACTCTCTGAAAGGCGTCGTCGCACTGCCATCTCGCGCACGACCGGCCATCTGCCACGATCAAAACCTCACTATCATGACAAATAGAACGACGCCGACCGGGAAGCCGAACTGAGCAGGTGCCCGCCGGCCAGCGCGATCCAGCGGTCTTCGACACGAGGAAGCGTCAATGCGAGCTCATTCACCCAACATTGTCTCGACGCCCGCCGATTTGCGGATCGATGGAGCATGGCTGTGGGACAGTCTCACGCAGCTCGCACGGATAGACGCGACCGACAAAGCCGGCCTATGCGGTCTCGCGCTGACCGAACTGGACCGCGAGGCGCGCGATCAGTTCATCGCGTGGGCGAAGGAGATCGGCTGCACGGTGCGCGTCGACGCGATCGGCGATATCTTCGCGTGGCGGGCGGGTCTGCGTGACGATTTGCCGCCCGTCATGGCGGGCAGCCACATCGACGTGCAGACGACCGGCGGGAGATTCGAGGGTAATTGTGGGGTGCTGGCGGGTCTCGAGGTCCTGCGCACGCTGGCCGAGGCCAACGTGCAGACGATCGCGCCGCTCGATGTCGCGGTTTGGACCAACGAGGAGGGTTCGCGCTTCGTGCCGGTGATGATGGGCTCCGGCGTGTACACGCTCGAGCGTGCGCTAGCGCAATGCGACCGCGATGGCGTGTCGGTGCGCAATGCGCGAGCGGCGATCGGCCATGCCGGCGGCCATCGAAAGCCGCATGCGGTCGGCGCATATTTCGAAGCGCATATTGAACAAGGGCCATTGCTCGAAGCGCACGACAAGGTCATCGGCGTCGTGCAGGGCGCGCTCGATCATGCGCCGCATGGCCGCGGCACGGTCGGTTGCGTCGAGGTGCATCTGAACTCGCACAACGTCATTCCGGGCTGCGTGAAATGCAGCGTCGATTTGCGCGCAACCGATGACGCATCGCTCACTGCGATGGATCACGCATCGCGTGCGGCATGCAAGGACGGCATCAGCCACAACGAAATCGAGGACGAGCGCGCCGATCATCCGGAAGCCGGCTGCAATGCGCTGCTGCAGGCGATGGTGAACGCGGCGTCAAAATCCGGGAGCGTACGTTCATGAAAATCCTGATCGCACGAATGAACCACGAGACCAACACGTTCTCGCCGGTCGAGACCCCACGGGCCGCTTTCGGCCGCAACGGTCCCAGCTATGGACGTGCGGCGTTCGACGAAAACAAAGGCATGCAAACGGCGATGGCGGCGTTCATCGATGCAGCCGGGCGCGCGCACGCCGAAATCGTGACGCCGATTTCCGCATCGGCGAATCCGAGCGGGCCGGTCGATGCCGCTGCTTACGATGCGATCTGCGACGCAATCGTCGCAGCCGCGACGGGCTGCGACGCCGTGCTGCTCGATCTGCATGGCGCGATGGTCGCCGAGAATTCAGACGACGGCGAAGGCGATCTGCTCGCGCGCGTGCGTACATTGCTGCCGCACGCGCCGATCGCCGTCGCACTCGATCTGCATGGCAACGTCACACAGAAGATGATCGACAACGCGGACGTGATCGTCAGTTTCAAAACCTATCCGCATGTGGACATGTACGAGACCGGCGCGCACGCGGCGCGGCTGCTATTCGACATGATCGAGGGCCGTGCGAAGCCGGTGATCGCGTGGCGTCAGCCGCCGCTGCTCACGCACACGCTGCGCAG
>ABYL01000296.1 GCA_000173575.1 Burkholderia sp. H160
CCGACCCCTCGCCGCCGAGCCGCCCGAACACGTCGCCGACCCGCAGTTCGCGCGCGACGAACGCCGCAAAGTGCGCGAGCACCTCGTCGCCGGCCGCGTGACCGTGCGTATCGTTGACGGCCTTGAACGAATCGATGTCGACGATCGCAATCGCGACCGGCAAGCCCGTGCGCAACGACGCGTTCAGCAGCGCGCCGCCGATTTCGAGGAACGCGCGACGCGACAGCGCGCCGGTTAGATCGTCGACGTTCGCGAGCCGCTCGAGCCGCCCGGCAAGGCGGTCGTGCGCGAGCATCACGACCCCGATCGAGAGGAACGGCGGCGCCAGAATACCGAGCGCGAGAAACACGATGTTGGGCACCGATACCTGCATCAGGTTCGTCTGCTCGAGCAGGTGAAAGCCGTACATGATGCCGCGCGTCGAGTGGCCGACGCACAGCAGCAACGCCGCGCAAGCCAGAAAGTAGAAGCTGTAGCGCGGCCCGTTGGCGGGGCGTGCGCGCAGCATCAGCACACCGAGCGCCGCATAGAGGCTGGCGTGATACGCGGACACCAGCGCGACCCGCGCATTGAAGTTCGGCGCGACGAAAGTCCAGTAGATCATGCCGGCCAGCACGGGCACCAGCCCCACATAGGCGGGCCACGGCCGCGGGTGGCGGCCGAGGAACCGCAGGCAGCCTTCGAGCAGGAGCAGCAACGCGAGCGCGAACAGCACGTTGGCCACGACGAGCGTCAGCCAGGGCGACGCATGTCCCTGTAATGCAACGCCAAGCAGCGCGACGACCGCGAGCGCGTTGGCGGCGGTCCAGTAGCTGACGCCCGGAATCTTCGCGCGCCTCAGCGAGCAGAGCACGGCCATCGCGATTGCATCAGCCAGAACCGTAACCAGCAGAATGGTGAGTGGATTGAGCATTGCAAATTGTTTGAATCGAACGGCGCCACGCGCCGCCGCCACACACTGCGCAAGCTTTTGCAAGATCGATTTAACAATGCGCGGCGCGAAGCTTCGCGTGATTCGCTCCCTGTCGCATAAATGATGAAAAGCGTAAAGCTAAATGCGCGCTGGAATTGTCCCTTAATTCACCTATAACCGCGCAAGCTTTTTGGGGCATCAAGCGAAGGCAAACGTTTCAATTCTTTTGAAGCATCACAAACTACGTAATTGTTTGTCTCCAATGCGCATCAATATGCGTCTCAGATCACAAAGGGAAAGTGGCCAAAAGTTAGTGTCTTAAGTAAACTTCTGGCGATGTGTGCCGTGCGCACTAGACAACCCGGTAGAAATCACGTTACCGGCGCGCGATAGCCGAACTACTCCGATTTTCAATGACTGTCACGTTCGCGGATGTGCAACGGGCAGCGACCACTTCCGGAAAACATGGTCCCCATTCTCGACTATCTGCTGGAACGCCAAATCTCGCCGCAATGGCGCGGCATGCTGAGCGCGCTAGCGAGCGAGTTCGAAGCGCAAATCGGACGCGACGAGCTGCGCCAGCTGATGCATCGCGTCGGCAGCCGTTTCGCGCTCGCGCATCCGCTGCCCGCCTGTGCGTCGACGGCCGAGCTCGAGCAGGTGTTGAATTCTTACTGGCGTCAGATGGATTGGGGTTACGTCGCCATCGCCGACGAGCCGGAATCGCTGCGGATCACTCACTATTGCGCGCCGCTGCCCGCGTTCGGCCAATCGGCGCTCGCCTGGACGCCGGCGTTTCTCGAAGGCGTCTATCAGACGTGGTTGAGCGCGTTGGGCGCGCAGGGTTTGTCGGTCGTCCAGACGAGCGCGTTCGGCGAGGACAGCTCGCTCGAATTCCGTCTCGGCCGACATCCCGCCTGAGCGACGGCGCTGCAGGCACCACGCTGAATCAGGGAAGGCAGTTCAGAGTTCAGGGAAATATCACCCCGGGGAGTCGGTTCGGGGCAATGCAAGGTTTGGCACAGAAGACGGCATCATGAGTTCATCGAGCGACATCGAAAGGCTGTTCGAGCAATTTGGCGGCGATGCCAACGCGTACCAGGAGATCGGCCGCGAAAGCGACGCACGCGCGGCGCGCACGCGTTGGCCGTTGCTCGTGACGCTCGATCTGACGCAACCGGCCATTCCGGCAATCAGCCAGCTTCGCGATGCGAAACCGCAGCCGCCGGTGAGCGCGGCGCAGCGGGCCGCCGTCCCCGAGGACACGACACCGAAGGACGTGGCATCGGTGACACGCGCGAAGGCGCCGCTGTTCACGCGCCAGCACCGGCGCGACATTCCACCGGTGACGGTGGCTGCCGCCCGGCCGGCAACGCCGAGCGGCGCGTCGCGCTTCGGCACGGGCGAAAAGCTCGACGAGGCGACTGCACCGGCGGCGGGCGTGACATCTGCAGACCCGGCCGCGCCGGGCCTGCCGGTTGCGCCGGTTGCTGCTGCGCCGGCACCGATCCCGCCTGCCGTGCAGCCTGTGAG
>ABYL01000295.1 GCA_000173575.1 Burkholderia sp. H160
GGTGCTGTTCGCGCCGCGGCCGTTCAGCGTGTCGACGGCCTTCTCCGATGCCTGCCTGCGCGATCCGCAATGCCGCGACGTGCCGATGCCCGATACCCGCATCGAGGCGGGCCAACCGGTCTGCACGCTGCACGTGCGCGCGGCGTCGGTGGACGCGGTGCGCAGCGCGCTCGATGCGCAGCACGAACGCGTCATCCAACGAATCGAAACCTGCGATGAACCCGACCATGCCTGCCTCCCCGCCCATAGCTGACCCTTCCGCGCCGGCCACGCTGCCGAGCGTGAACGCGCTTTCAGAGCGCCTCGTCGCACGACTCGTCGATCAAGCAGCGCGCCTCGGCGTCGCGCTTACCCGCACGGCCGACGGCACCGTGATCGCCGACGCCGGCGTCGATGCGCGCGGCAGTCTCGACGCCGGTCTGCTGATCGCGCGCATCTGCATGGGCGGACTCGGCCGCGTCGCCGCACGCGCGAACTTCGACGCCGCGCCGCTGTGGCCGACGATGCTCGAAGTCAGCACGTCGTCGCCGGTGCTCGCGTGTCTCGGCAGCCAGTACGCGGGTTGGAGCCTGTCGGCGACCAAGGAGCAGACCGGTGGCAAGAAGTTCTTTTCGCTCGGCTCGGGGCCCGCACGCGCGCTTGCGGTCAAGGAGCCGCTATTCGAAGAGCTCGGCTATCGCGACCGCCACGAACGCGGCGCGCTGGTGCTCGAAGTGGACCGGCTGCCGCCGCAGGTCGTCATCGACAAGGTGCTGCACGACTGCGGCCTCGCGCCCGAACACCTGACGCTGATCGTCACGCCGACACACTCTGTCGCGGGAACGGTACAGGTCGTCGCCCGCGTCGTCGAAGTTGCGCTGCACAAAGTGCACGTGCTCGGTGTGCCGCTCGACGAGATCGTCGCGGGTACGGGCTCGGCGCCGCTGCCGCCGCCCGCGCCCGACGCCATTCAGGCGATGGGGCGCACCAACGACGCGATCCTGTACGGCGGCCGCGTGCATCTGACGGTCAAGCACGACGAGATCGCGCAACGCCTTGCCGGCAGCCTGCCCTCCGCCAATTCGCGCGACTACGGCCGACCGTTCGCGGACGTCTTCACGGCCGTCAACTTCGACTTCTACCAGATCGATCCCGCGTTGTTCGCGCCCGCCGAGGTGTGGGTCAGCAGCCTCGAAAGCGGCGCGACCTGGCATGGCGGCCGGCTCGACGCCGGCCTGCTGCAGAAACAGTGGGGCGGCCAGTCCGTCGCGCAATGATGCTCACGCCAGGCCTGCGCATCGCGATCATGACCGACGAAACCGGCTGGCACACCGGCCGGCTGAAAAAAGCGTTCCGCGCGCGCGGCGCCGAAGCGCGTTGCGTCGATCTCGCGGACTGCCGGATCGACACCACGTGGCTGCCGCACGGGCTTGTGATTCCGGGCTTCGGCCACACACTGCCGGACGCCGTGTTCGTGCGCGGCATCGCGGGCGGCAGCTTCGAGCAGGTGACGCTGCGGCTCGGCATCCTGCACGCGCTGCGCGAGTCGGGCGTGCCGGTCTACAACGATGCGCGCGCGATCGAGCGCAGCGTCGACAAGTCGATGACGAGCTTCCTGCTGCACCGCGCAGGTGTGCCGACGCCGGCCACCTGGGCCGGCGAATCCGCGGCGTTCGCTCAACGCGTGCTGATGCGCGAAGCGGCCGCCGGCCGTCAGGTCGTGCTCAAACCGCTGTTCGGCTCGCAAGGCCACGGGCTCAAACGGCTCGGCGCGCGTGGCGGGCTGCTCGCGCCGTTGCCGTCGCTCGCGCGCTATCGGCAGGTGGCTTATTTGCAGCGCTTTGTCGCGGGGGGCCGGCCAGGTTTCGACTGGCGCGTGCTCGTGATCGGCGGCAAGGCGGTCGCGGCGATGCGGCGCAGCGGCGGCAAGGGCTGGATTCACAACGTCGCGCAAGGCGCGCGCTGCGAGCCCGCCGAACTGACGATCCCGCTTGCGCAGACGGCAGTGCGTGCAACCGCCGCGCTCGGGCTCGACTACGCCGGCGTGGACCTGATCCCCAACCCCGGCGACGAGGCGCTGCCGTTCGTGCTCGAAGTCAACGGCGTGGCGGCATGGCACGGATTGCAGTCGGTCGCGCCGCTCGATATCGCGGCGGCACTCGTCGACGACCTCCTCGATCGCAAGCTCGCGGCGCAGCAGCGCGCGAACGAGCAGGCCGCGGAAGCCATTGGCGCCGAATTGCCCGAGCCGTCTCCGCAGCGCCGGGCGTGAGCGTCATGCCCGACACTCGCGAGATCCCCTTCGAACACGCACGCGCGGCCTTCCTCGAAGCCTGCGCGCTCGATATCACCACGCCGAAACCCGGTAACGTCAGCACGCAAAGCCCCGGCCACGGCATGCACGCGGCGCAGTTCCTGGCCAGCGCGGACGCGTCGCTCGACGCGCTGTTCGGGCGGGGCGCCCGGGTCGGACAGCGCATTCTCGACGCGGTGACGCGCACGCGCGCG
>ABYL01000294.1 GCA_000173575.1 Burkholderia sp. H160
TAGGCCATGTGATTGCTCCTAGCGTAACCGACCTCATGAGGTTGGGCGGACCATATCATTAGATCAACGACGGATTTGAGAGCAGCAGTAAGGTTAATGCCATCGCAGAGGAAGCACTCATGGGTGGTGGCCCAACTTCCGTCCCACATTCAGTTGGAAATTTCCGCTCTTCGGCACACGCCTGAACGCGATCCCTTGTGTGTGCCGATTCGGGCGCAACTGCGGCCAGGCCAAGTTCACATAGAGGCGATCCGTCTTAAGTGACAAGGCGTAAAGCTAGCTTCACATCCTCCTGCGTGATGGTGCTCGATCCATCACGCAAACATCTTAGGGCTGCAAGATCGAGGATTCGCTTTAGCACGGCATCCGTTTCCGCGAGGAAATGATTCTGCAACGCGTGCGCGGTAAAGTCAGCGGTGTGGCGGGATACCGAAAAGATATCGCCCGCCATCCGCCTTAGCTGCGTATGGACATAAGAAGCTAGCCAGGTGTGGGGTCGGTCGACGCATCCCGCCATGCAACGTCGGCAATGGAAGCCACGCACTGGCCCCTTTATCTCTCTGTCTTCTGTCGATTGGGCAATCGCGTGTTTGACGGTGCATCGCCCTTCATGTTGTCCATGCGCAAACAGCTCAAGAATGCATTCCCAACTAGTGCACACGGAATTTTCGCCGCGCTGGCATCGAGGCGTTTCATCAAACGGCATCTGAACTCTCCTGATTAACGATGGTAGCGATCGCCTCGTACCGGAGGACGTTCGCTAACCAAGTATTGCCCCGAATTCGCAAAGTCAAGCATGCGCCGGAGAACGTCATCAGGGTGCATGGAGAATAACATTTATAGGGGTTCGAATGACCTCGACACCAGCCAGGTGAACCGGCCAGGGTTTGGTGCAAGCTCCAATTATCGGGAGAATGGAGCCATGAACAAGAAGGCTTGTCTGGCAGGCCAACATGCAGGTATATGGCGTGCCGAAGGTCTGAAAGCAGATGAACCCGGAGGGGATTGTGGTCGCGCGCGCTGCGCCTCCACGATTCCCAGTGCGGTTCAGTTCTGACTTGTGGGACGCGTCGCGGTATTCGATGGGTTTGGGCTGGATCGTCCGGACCGGTGCCCCTTCGCAGGTCAACGCCTTCAGATCATCAGCCGGCGCGCGTCACCTACAAAAGACATGAAAAACGCGGCGCGGTAAGACAACCTGCGCCGCTTTCGGTGGCACCGGCGCTTCGATCCGTCTTGACGAATTTCGAAGCGCGCCGCCGCATCAGCCGTCAGAACGGCAGTTTCGCATCGGCCTTCTCGGCGAGAATCACGCGGCGGAAGTCTTCCTGGATGCGTTTGAGCGCCGCGTCGTTGTCGGCTTCGAAACGCATCACGACGACCGGCGTCGTGTTCGACGAACGCGCGAGGCCGAAGCCGTCCGGATACTCGACGCGCAGACCGTCGATCTTCACGACGTTGTCCGCGCCGGTGAACTTCGCGTTCTGCTGCAAACGCGCGATCAGTTCGAAGTTCTCGCCTTCCTCGAGCTTCAGTTGCAGCTCGGGCGTGGAGTGCGAGTTCGGCAGCGAGTTCAGCAGCTTGCTCGGGTCCGCGACGCGCGTGAGGATTTCGAGAAGACGCGCGCCCGTGTACAGGCCGTCGTCGAAACCGTACCAGCGGTCCTTGAAAAACACGTGGCCGCTCATTTCACCGGCGAGCGGTGCGCCGGTTTCGCGCAGCTTCGCCTTCACGAGCGAGTGGCCGGTCTTCCACATCAGCGGCTCGCCGCCCTTGTCCTTGACCCACTTCGCGAGGTTACGCGTGCACTTCACGTCGTAAATGATCTGCGCGCCCTTGTTGCGCGACAGCACTTCTTCGGCGAACAGCATCAGCTGACGGTCCGGGTAGATGATCTGGCCGTCTTTGGTGACGACGCCGAGGCGGTCGCCGTCGCCGTCGAACGCGAAGCCGATTTCCGCATCCGTTTCCTTCAGCGCGCGAATCACGTCCTGGAGGTTCTCCGGGTGCGCCGGGTCCGGGTGGTGATTCGGGAAGTTGCCGTCGACTTCGGTGAACAGTTCGACCAGTTCGCAGCCGAGCTTCTTGAACAACTTCGGCGCGAGGCCGCCGGCCACGCCGTTGCCGGTATCGACGACGATCTTGATCGGACGCGCGAGCTTCACGTCGCTCGCGATGCGCTCGAGATACGCGTCGGCGATATCGTATTCGGTGTAGCTGCCGTTACCGTCGGCGAAGTTCTCGTCGACGATGCGCTGATGCAGCGCGAGAATCTGCTCGCCGTAAATGGCCGCGCCGCGCAGCACCATCTTGAAGCCGTTGTAGTCCGGCGGATTATGGCTGCCGGTCACGACGATGCACGAGTCGACGCGGCGCTCGCCGCCCGCCAGCTTCAACGGTACGCTCGCCGCGAAGTAGCCGACCGGCGTGGGCACCATGCCCACGTTCACGACGTCGACGCCGGCCGCACGCAGGCCGTCGGACAGCGC
>ABYL01000293.1 GCA_000173575.1 Burkholderia sp. H160
AACCTGCTTGATGAACTCAGGAATGTTGTCGACCGAGCCGATTTCTTCCAGCATGTTCAGCGCGGCTTCGTTCGCGCCGCCGTGCGCCGGGCCCCACAGACATGCGATACCGGCCGCGATACACGCGAACGGATTCGCGCCCGACGAACCGGCGAGACGCACGGTCGACGTCGACGCGTTCTGCTCGTGATCCGCGTGCAGGATCAGGATACGGTCGAGCGCGCGCACCAGCACGTCGTTGACCTTGTACTCTTCGCACGGGTTCGAGAACATCATGCGCATGAAGTTCGCGCTGTACGACAGATCGTTCTTCGGATACACGAACGGCTGGCCGATACTGTACTTGTACGCCATTGCGACGAGCGTCGGCAGCTTCGCGATCATGCGGATCGCCGACACTTCGCGGTGACGCGGGTTATTGATGTCGAGCGAGTCGTGATAGAACGCCGACAGCGCGCCGACCGCGGCGACCAGAATCGCCATCGGATGCGCGTCGCGACGGAAGCCGCGGAAGAAGAACTGCATCTGCTCGTGCACCATCGTGTGCTTCGTGACGGTGTTCACGAACTCAATTTTCTGCTGCGCGTTCGGCAGTTCGCCGTTCAGCAGCAGATAGCAGGTTTCGAGGAAGTCAGCGTTTTGCGCGAGGTTGTCGATCGCGTAGCCGCGGTAGAGCAGTTCGCCCTTGTCGCCGTCAATGTAGGTGATCGCCGAATTGCACGCCGCCGTCGACATGAAGCCCGGATCGTACGTGAATTTGCCGGTCTGGCCGTACAGTTTGCGAATGTCGATAACGTCCGGGCCAATCGTGCCCTTGTAAATCGGCATTTCGACGCTCGGCGAATTGTCGCTGAACGATAGCGTGGCTTTAACATCTGACGGGGTCATAGCACATCCTCAATCGAAGTATGGAAACAGGGTTTCGATAATTGCACGCCTGGAACAACGGACTGGCGGCGCTCAAGCGTTGCGCAGCAATTCCAGAACCCGGACCACGTCCGGGTCGGCTAGATCGCCTTCTGGTTCCTTGCGCGCGAGCAGCAAGTCCATCAGGTCGTTATCGCTCAGCTCGAGCAGGCGCGTGAGTGCGCCCACGTCGGCATCGCTGAGGTCATGCTCATATCGGCTGAAAAAACGCTCGAAAATCAGATCGTTTTCCAGCAGGCCCCGCCGTGCGCGCCAGCGTAGACGCGCGCGGCGGAGAGGGTCGGACTGATGCGATGTATCGGTCATGTCGGTACGCCCCGCGTCGCGCCCAGGCGCACTGACCACTCCTTCGAGGGCAGTGCGCGCCAGGGAGCGCGGGGCTCATTGATACTAGACAGCGCGGCGAACCATCAATTCCTTGATCTTGCCGATTGCCTTGGTCGGGTTCAGGCCCTTCGGGCAAACGTCGACGCAATTCATGATGGTGTGGCAACGGAACAGACGGTACGGGTCTTCCAGGTTGTCGAGGCGCTCGCCGGTTGCCTGGTCGCGGCTGTCCGCGATGAAGCGGTAGGCTTGCAGCAGACCAGCCGGGCCGACGAACTTGTCCGGGTTCCACCAGAAGCTCGGGCACGACGTCGAGCAGCTCGCGCACAGGATACATTCGTACAGGCCGTCGAGCTCGTCGCGTTCTTCCGGCGACTGCAGACGTTCCTTTTCCGGCGGCGGCGTATCGTTGATCAGGTACGGCTTGATCGAGTGATACTGGTTGAAGAACTGCGTAAAGTCGCAGATCAGGTCACGCACGACGGGCAGGCCCGGCAGCGGACGCAGCACGATCTTCTGCGGCAGGTCGTTCAGGTTCGTCAGGCACGCGAGGCCGTTCTTGCCGTTGATGTTCATTGCGTCCGAACCGCACACGCCTTCGCGGCACGAGCGACGGAACGACAGGGTTTCGTCGAGCGCCTTCAGCTTGACGAGCGCGTCGAGCAGCATGCGTTCGTGCGAGTCGATTTCGATCTCGTACGTTTGCATGCGCGGTGCGGCGTCCTTGTCCGGATCGTAGCGGTAAATTTCAAATGTACGCTTGGCCATTTCTCTGAATTCCTTTGACTTGTGCCTTAGAAGGTACGCGCTTTCGGCGGAACCGATTCGACGGTCAGCGGCTTCATGTGAACCGGCTTGTAGTCGAGGCGATCGCCTTCGCTGAACCACAACGTATGGCGCAGCCAGTTTTCGTCGTCGCGATGTTCGAAGTCGTTTTGCGCGTGCGCGCCACGGCTTTCCTTACGCGCTTCGGCGGAGACCATCGTGGCGCGCGCCACTTCGATCAGGTTCGCCACTTCGAGCGCTTCGACACGGGCCGTGTTGAAGACCTTCGACTTGTCCTTCAGATGGATGTTGTCGACGCGTGCGGCCACTTCGCGGATAGCTTCGACACCCTCGGCCAGCAGGGCCGAGGTACGGAACACGCCAGCGTGCTTCTGCATCGTGCCGCGGATGTCGTTCGCGACCGACTGGGCGTACTCGCCCGACGACGAGCCGTCGAGCTTCGCCAGACGCGACAGCGCGAAGTCGGCTGCATCT
>ABYL01000292.1 GCA_000173575.1 Burkholderia sp. H160
TCTGCGTACCCGCGCGCCGCGCTTCGCGCTCGTGCACCGCAGCTTCCTGCCGCGCGGTCGATTCGGCGGCCGCGCTGCGTGCCTCGGCCGCGTCTCGCAGCCGCGCCGTTCGCGGATCTTCGGAGGTGAGCATGGGTGGACTGAGTGGATCGTCGGTCGACGATCTCACTGTTGCCTCCGCAGCGGCCGGGCTCGTGTCTTTGGCGGCCGACTGGATGGCGTCTTCATGCGACGGAGGAAGCGAGGCGGCCGGTTCGACCGGCGTGCCGCCCGACGTGGGCGAGGCCGGCTGCGGACTGCCGGTCGTGCCGGCGTTTTCAGGTTTGTTTTCGCTCATGACTGTCAGACGGGCGCCTACCACGCGAACGAATGAATATGCCCTGATTATCCGCCAGCGCCGCAGGCCCGGCAAACCCGCACACATTTGCTCACATTGTTGCGAAGGGTCACACCAATCCCTATTTAGGGCTCCGGATGTTCTTCGAAGGTTTCCCGCAAGGCAATCTGCATCGACGCGTGGATCTTCACGCACCAGCGCCATACGAGCGCGAGCAGGAGCGCGGCACACCCGAGCACCGCGACGAGCAGGCCCGTCGGCGGCAGGATGCTGCCCGACAGCGCCGCCACCAGCAGAAACACGCCGATCATCGAGACAATCGGCACGAGCTCGGCGATGGCGTGCCGCAGGCCTCTCGTAAAGCGCCGGGCGATGCTCGGCTGCACGCCAACTTCGGCGAGCAGCAGCGCGAGCGACTTGGTCTTGCGATACACGGCCACGAGGAACGGCAGCGATACGAACAGCGCGACGCTCCACTGCACGACCCGTTGCAACGGCTCGTCGGCGAGCCAGTGCGCGAGCAGCCGGCCGCTATGCGGCGCGCTATACGACACGGCGATGAAAATCGCCGCGACGAGCGCGAGATTCACCGCGATCTGCACGACGATGCGCCGCGTCAGGCTGAACAGCGTCGGTTCACCGCGCGCCGTGATCAGGCTGCGCAGCCATTGCCCGTACATGCCGAACGCGTTGGAAAACGTGTCGGGCATCGCGCGCGCGATGCGGCGCGTGAGCGGATCGGCGACGCGGATCAGATAGGGCGTCGTCAGCGTGGTCAATGCCGACACGGCGACCGCGAGCGGATACAGAAACCCGCTCGTCACCTTCAACGTCAGGCCGAGCGTCGCGATGATGAACGAGAACTCGCCGATCTGCGACACGGTCATGCCGACGCGCATCGACGTGCGGGCGTCCTGCCCCGACAGAAACGTGCCGAGCCCGCACGACACGATCTTGCCGACGATCACCGCGAGCGTGATCACGGCGATCGGCCACGCGTAGTCGAGCATCACGGCGGGGTTCAGCATCAGGCCGATCGTCACGAAGAAGATCGCGGAAAACGCGTCGCGCAGCGGCGCGATCAGATGCTCGATCCGATGCAGATGGCGCGACTCGGCCATGATCGCGCCGATCAGGAACGCGCCGAGCGCGATGCTGTAGTCGAGCTTGACGACCAGCAGACAGAAGCCGAAGCAGAAGCCGAGCACGGACACAAGCATCATCTCGTCGCTGCCCGTGCGCGCGACGTAGTTCAGCGCGCGCGGCACGAGCAGCACGCCGATCAGCAACGACACCGTCATGAACAGCAGCAGCTTGCCGAGCGTAATGGCGGCGAGCCCGGCCGACAGCTGCCCGGTCTGCGCGATGCCGGTCAGCAGCACGAGCATCGCGATGCCGAGAATGTCCTCGACGATCAGAATGCCGAACACGAGCTGCGCGAAGCTTTCGCGCTTGAGTCCGAGGTCGGACAGCGCCTTCACGATGATCGTCGTCGACGAGATCGCGAGGATCGCGCCGAGGAACAGCGAGTCCATCGGGCTCCAGCCGATCGCGTAGCCAATCCACAGCATCAGCACGATCTCGGATAGCGCCGCGACGATCGCCGTCGCGCCGACTCTGAACAGCTTGCGCAGGCTGAATTCGAGACCCAGCGAAAACATCAGGAACACGACGCCGAGCTCGCCGAGTGTCTGGATCGTCTGTTCGTCGTGGATCAGCTGGAACGGCGGCGTGTACGGTCCGATGATCACGCCGGCGGCGATATAGCCGAGCACCACCGGCTGCTTCAGGCGATGGAACAGCACCGTGACGACGCCGGCCAACGCCATCACGACGGCCAGATCCTGGATGAAGCCAATGCCGTGGTGCATGAGCGCCTTCCTTACAAAAAGTAATCTTGGAAGGCGCAGTGTAACAACGGGCCGGCGCGATTTACAGTGCGAGTCGCACGCCGCGCGGCACCGCCCGTCTCAGGTCGCTTGCCCGCAAAACCTTGCTCTACAATGCGGACGGACCTTTCCCGTTGGCTCGACACTGCCCCGCTCATGCGCCTGAGCTACGCTCAACCGGATTTCTACCGACATCATGGCCACTGAATTCGCCCCCTTCCCGCCGCTTGCCCAGCTTGCCGCCGATCTCGCCGCCGGCCGCACCACGAGCCGCGCGCTCGTCGAAACCGCGCTCGGCCGGATCGCCGATCCGGCCGG
>ABYL01000291.1 GCA_000173575.1 Burkholderia sp. H160
TCCGCTTGTGTCGCCTTGAGCTTGGGTTTGGGTTTCAACGCGCCGCGCTCTTTCGCGGCAAGCGGTGCGGCGTCGTCAGACGAGATACTTGCCATTGCATTGAATTTGACGTGAGAGGCGATGTCGCATATATTAATCTCTCGGTTAATTAATTTCAATCCGTTGCCGCCATGGAACAACCCGCCACGACTTCGTCCGTCGACTCCGCGCCGCAAGATCCGCGCTCGGCCTCGCTCGCTGCCGAGCACCCGCCGATCCGGCTGCTGTTTCCGGCGCTGCTGCTGGTTATGCTGCTCGCCGCGCTCGACCAGACGATCGTCTCGACCGCGCTGCCGACCATCGTCGGCGATCTCGGCGGGCTCAACAACCTGTCGTGGGTCGTGACCGCCTACCTGCTCAGCTCGACGATCGTCGTGCCGCTGTACGGCAAGTTCGGCGACCTGTTCGGCCGCAAGATCGTGCTACAGACGGCGATCGTCATCTTTCTCGTCGGCTCGGCGTTGTGTGGCGTCGCGCAGAATATGAGTCAGCTGATCGTGCTGCGCGCGCTGCAAGGACTCGGTGGCGGCGGCCTGCTCGTCGTGACGATGGCGGCTATCGCCGACGTGATTCCGCCCGCAGAACGTGGCCGCTATCAGGGCGTGTTCGGCGGCATCTTCGGTCTCGCCACCGTCATCGGTCCGCTGCTCGGCGGCTTTCTGGTCGAACATCTGACGTGGCGCTGGATTTTTTACATCAACCTGCCGCTCGGCGTCCTGTCGCTGATCGTGATCGGCGCCGTGTTCAAGCCGCACGTGCGCCACGTGAAGCACACCATCGACTACATGGGCGCCGCGTTTCTCGCCGGCGCGCTGACCTGCATCATCCTGTTCACGAGCCAGGGCGGTACGATTCTGCCTTGGTCCTCACCGCAACTGTGGTTCACGCTCGGCATGGGGCTCGTCGCGATCTGGGGCTTCATTCACGAGGAACGCAGTGCCGTCGAACCGATCATGCCGCTCGGACTGTTCAAGCAGCGCACGTTTCTGATCAGCAGTCTCGTGAGCTTCATCATCGGCGTGTCGCTGTTCGGCTCGGTGACTTTCATTCCGCTCTATCTACAGGTCGTGAAGGGCTCCACGCCGTCGGAAGCCGGCATGCAGATGCTGCCGATGATGGGCGGCCTGTTCATCCTGTCGATGGTGACGGGACGCGTCATCAGCAAGATCGGCAAGTACCGGATATTCCCGATCATGGGCACGCTCCTCGTCTCCATTGCGATGCTGCTGCTCGCGCGCCTGCAGATCGACACGCCGATTCATGCGATGTATCTGTACATGGGCCTGCTCGGCTGCGGCCTCGGCATGGTGATGCAGGTGCTGGTGCTCGCAGTCCAGAACACCGTCGAGTTCAAGCACATGGGTGTGGCAACCTCGGGCGTGACGCTGTTTCGATCGATCGGCGGCTCGATCGGCGTGGCTGCCTTCGGCGCGGTGTTCTCGAACGGCCTTGCCGGACGCCTCGAAAAGCTGATCCCGCCCGACACCGAACTTCCTCAGGCGTTGGGTCCCGCCGCAATTCATCAGCTACCCGAAGCATTGCGCAACGACTATCTGCATGCGTTCGCGGGCGCGCTGCACACCGTCTATCTGTCGGCCGCATGTGTCGTGGTGCTCGCCTTCGTACTCACATGGCTGCTGAAGGATCATCCATTGCGCAAGCACTGATCGTTCATCGACGCCTTCCAGGCGCTTATGCAAACGCTTACCGTCACGAGGCCGCACGCAACACGCGTCGGCCTCGTTGTTTTTTGTCGCGCTCACTTCACGCCGCGCGATGCTGCCAGTCGACTTCCATTTGTCGTAAAACAACAGGTACATACACTCGTCTCGAGTGCATCACCGACGTTTCCTCATACCTCCGAATGAGCGCTAGCGCACACAATCCAGGGACCAACCGCGTTGACGTCCCCGGTGAAACATCACATATTGCAAACTGCCGAGACGTAGACGCTGCCTACGTCCTAGCGGCACTCCGGCGCATGTGGATCGTGATTCCGCGGACCAGACTCCAGCCTCAACACGATCCGGAGCATGCCTTCATGGCATCGTTTTCCAAAGGTGGGTCCACAGCATGTCCACCCAAACAGCAACCGGCCAAAGCTTTCCAATGCCCTGCAGACGCTGCGGTGGCGCCCTGTACCGGCTAGTCGACACCTGCCCCTACTGCGGTAGGGCGCATCCGTTCGACGAGGACGATCCGCACAGGCGCACGGGCATCCCAGGCAGCCGCGCGAGCGCGACGCACAAGCCGCTGCCTCGATTCGACGATGAGCTCGGCATACCGGACGAACCCGTCATCGCGGCTCCCGCGATGGCATCCGAACCGCTGTTGCCGACCGAGCCGATCAGGCAGACGGCACTCGTGTCGACCGGCACCACGATCCCGCCTTATGAAGACCAGGTGTATGCGCCACGCAACACTGCACAAACGATCTGGCGCGTCCTGTCCGTGATTGGCGCAGTTGTCGCGATCGGCCTGGCATACGTCGGCTATACGTTATTCAGTGATGGTGGTGAGTCGGAAGAAAACGGCATGGAGCAGATTACTCAGGACACCGGAGCGACGACTGGCATG
>ABYL01000290.1 GCA_000173575.1 Burkholderia sp. H160
CACGCCGGGGCTGCCGGACATGCGCACGATGCCTGGCGCCGCATCCGCGCCCGCCTCTTCGTCGCCCAGCGCGTCACCCAAAGCGTCACCCGAAGGTGCCAGCGCCCTGCCGCTCGACACCCAATCGACGGAACTGCGCAAGCAGATCCACGATGCCGCCGCCTACATCCGCGGCCTCGCGCAGATGCGCGGCCGTAACGCGGACTGGGCCGAGCGTGCGGTCCGCGAAGCGGTGAGCCTGTCCGATGAAGAAGCGCTCGCGCAACACGTCGTCGATATCGTCGCGCGCGACGTGCCTGATCTGCTGCGCCAGCTGAACGGCCGCACGATCGTCACGAGCGCCGGCAGCGTCACGCTGCAGACCGCGCATGCGCCGCTGATCACGCTGGAACCCGACTGGCGCAGCCGTTTTCTCGCCGTGATCACCGATCCGAGCGTCGCGTTGATGCTGCTGATGCTCGGCATGTACGGCCTCTTTTTCGAATTCGCCAATCCGGGCTTCGTGCTGCCCGGCGTGGTCGGTGCGATCAGCCTGCTGCTCGGCCTGTTCGCGATGCAGATGCTGCCGATCAGTTACGTCGGCCTCGCGCTGATCTTTCTCGGCATCGCCTTTCTGATCGGCGAGGCGTTCCTGCCGACCTTCGGCTCGCTCGGCTTCGGCGGGATAGTCGCGTTCGTGGTCGGCGCAATGATGCTGATGGATACCGACGTGCCCGGCTACGGCATCCCGCTGCCGTTGATCGCCGCGGTCGTCGTGTTCAGCGCCGCGTTCGTGCTCGGCGTGGCACGGCTCGCGCTGCGCGCGCGGGCGCGGCCCGTGGTGACGGGATCGGAGGGGCTGATCGGCTGCGTTGGCGTGGTGCTGGACGGCGGCCTGCTGCCCGAGTACCCGGCGGACGGCACGCTGGCCGGCTGGGCGCGCGTGCACGGCGAGCGCTGGCGCGTGTCGAGCACGACCCCGGTCGCGTCGGGTCAGAGCGTGCGCGTAACGGCGCGCAACGGCCTCACGCTCACCGTGGTGCCCCTCAAGTCGGTCGACGCCTTACAAGGAGAACGCTCATGATCGGCTTCACATTCGGCTTCAGCAGCATCCTGATCCTGCTCGCGGCCGCGCTGATTGCGTCGTCGGTGCGGATTTTCCGCGAGTACGAGCGCGGCGTCGTGTTCATGCTCGGCCGCTTCTGGAAGGTCAAGGGGCCCGGGCTGGTGCTGATCATTCCGATCGTGCAGCAGGCAGTGCGCATGGATCTGCGCACCGTCGTGTTCGACGTGCCGACGCAGGACGTGATCACGCGCGACAACGTGTCGGTCAAGGTCAACGCGGTCGTGTACTTCCGCGTGGTCGATCCGGAGAAGGCGGTGATCCAGGTCGCGCGCTACTTCGAGGCGACCAGTCAGCTGTCGCAGACGACGCTGCGCGCGGTGCTCGGCAAGCACGACCTCGACCAGTTGCTGTCGGAACGTGAGCAGCTCAATACCGACATCCAGAAGGTCCTCGATGCGCAAACGGACGCGTGGGGGATCAAGGTGTCGATCGTCGAGATCAAGCATGTCGATATCAACGAAACGATGATCCGCGCGATCGCGCGTCAGGCTGAAGCCGAGCGCGAGCGACGGGCGAAGGTGATTCACGCGGAAGGTGAGTTGCAGGCGTCGAGGCAGTTGCTCGAAGCGGCGCAGACGCTCGCGCGGCAGCCGCAGGCGATGCAGCTGCGCTATCTGCAAACGCTGACGACGATCGCCGCCGACAAGAACTCGACGATCGTGTTTCCGCTGCCGATCGACCTGCTGAGCGCGGTGATTGAGCGGTTCAACAAGCCTTCGACACCATAGGACGTAGCGGGCGCGCCCCGGAAAACTGGAGCGCCCGGCGGTTTTTCCCGCTCCACAAGGAGCCCATCATGCAGATGTTTCCCCGCATCGGACTCGGCGCGCTGTTGGCCGCCGTGAGTATCAGCACCGTCTGCGCGCAAGTGTTGGCGCAACCCGGTGACCCGTCGGCGCCGAAAACGCGCGCCCAGGTCCGCGCCGACCTCGTCGACTGGCTCGCCGCGGGCTACGACCCGAACGACTGGGTCAACTATCCGGAGAACGCGCAGGCCGCAGGCCGCATCGTCGCGCAGCGGCGCGCGCAGCAAGGCCACGCCGCGCCGGCCGCGCAGTAACGCGGTCGCGGCTTCCGTAGTCGCAGCAGCTTGAATGCCGCCCGCCGCGGGCGGCATGGGCATGGCTTGCACCGCGGCAAGGTATCATCCCGTCCCTCGAACCCCCACGCAGCAAACCAGCCGCACTCTGCCGGAACCCGCACCATGCCAATCTGGGTCGATGCCGACGCCTGCCCGGCCGTCGTCAAGGACATGCTTTATCGCGCCGCACGCCGGACCGGGATGCCGCTGACGCTGGTCGCCAATGCGTTCCTGCGCGTGCCGCCGTCGCCGCTGATCCGCGCGATCCAGGTGCCCGCCGGCTTCGACGCCGCCGATCAGTTGATCGTCGAGCGCGTCGTCGCGGGCGACCTCGTGATCACCGCCGACGTCCCGCTTGCCGCCGCCGTGCTGGCAAAAAACGCCCAAGCGCTCGATCCGCGCGGCAACTGGTACACGCCCGGCACGATCGAAGAACGGCTGCGCATGCGCTCGATGCTCGACCAGCTGCGCGCCAGCGGCGTCGACA
>ABYL01000289.1 GCA_000173575.1 Burkholderia sp. H160
CCCCCCACACGAATCCTTTACGCTTCTTCCCGATTGGCTGTGGCGCTCACAACAGCGACGCAGCAACCCGTCATGCCTGATGACCATAGCGAGTCGGTCCCACCCCTTCCCATCCCGAACAGGACCGTGAAACGACTCCACGCCGATGATAGTGCGGATTGCCCGTGTGAAAGTAGGTAATCGTCAGGCTCCCTTCCAGCCAGAAACCCCACCCTTCGCGGTGGGGTTTTTGCGTTTACGCGCCGATATTGCGCGCTTCACTACTTCCCTATCCGCAGCGCATCCGCGTAACCCGTCAGTTCCAGATAGGCGCGCCCAACATCAGCACCCTGTTGACTCACCCGCGCCGCACCTTCCCAATACACCGCACCAGTGGACTGTCGTGAATCGAGTTCCTGATCGTCCATCAGCGGATCGAGTTGCCACGTCAACGGGCCTGTTCTAACCGTCATCGAGACTGGATACAAAGCATTCGTGCGCGGCGAACGCCACATGCGACTCGATGTGAAGGCGACTTCAGTGGCGCCGAAGTTCGTGACCTGTCCATCGGGTTTGCGAAGCGTCGCGTGAGCCCATATCGCATGTCCATCGCGGCTGCGGATCTTGAATGCCATCAGGGCCGAGCCGTCCGTCAGATTGGCGCCGAGCCAATCCCATCCGACCGCATTGGCGTCGAGCAACGTGCTCGACCATTCGTGATCGAGCCACGCGGCGCCCGTCACTGCTGTATTGCGCATCGAGTCGTTTCCACCCGCAGCCGGGCGCACCACAGTGCCCGTCACGCGGAGTTGCGGTTCGCTGTAGTAATAGCTGGCCTGTTCGGGCCGCGGTCCTTTGCGCGAAAAACCGCGCTCGCCCTGAATCAGCGGGGGCTGCGTTGGCGTCAGTTTGAGATGTAGCGAGAATCCGCTTGCGTCGGCCGTGACGTCGTAATGGCCGTCCGCGGCGCGAATCATGTTCCATGTGTCGAGCTTGACGTCGGTGGTGGCGGGCTTCGCGTAGACGAGCCCGAAACCCTGGCGAGCGATGCGCTGATCGTGAACGAGATGTCCGATCGCCGGATCGCTCAACGCAGCGTGCGCGATGATCAGTTGTGAGGGGGCGAAAGCGCTCGGATCGCCAGCGTCGTGACCGGTCGCCGAACGGAAGAAGGTAATCTGGAATCCGAGGGGTTGGTTGTCGGGCGTCGTGAGCCAGCCCGTCGCGTACCACCATTCGGTGCGGAAAGCCGGATGGGAACCACTGTCCTGCGGAAACGAGATCGGATGGTCGGCCGTGACTGCCGCGAAGGCGGCCGGGGCGGACGCAGAGAAGTCGCTACTCACGGCAAACGAGGGCGACACAGCGGCTATGCCAACGCAAAGTAGACCTCGAAAAAGAAGGTGAGGGCCTCGCAGTGATGACCGGCTGCCACCCCAGATCAATCGCATTCCCCAGACACGTTGCGCAGCTCGCATCACCAGTCCTCCTTCACCGCGCGCACCGCATCCACGGACACCGCGCCGCGTCCCGCGACCACCGCCGTCGAGCACGACAGCGCCAGCATCACCAACGCGACTGCGCCCAGCGCGACCCACGGCACATGCAGCGACATGCTCCAGTGAAACGACTGCGGATTGACGACGAACACGAGAATCAGGCTGATCGCGAAACCAAGCGCGAAACCGAGCGCAATGCCGCACGCGGTGAGCAGGCCGCCCTCCGACGCGAGGATCGCGAGAACCTGCGCGCGCGTCACGCCTACGTGGCGCAACATCCCAAACTCGCGGGCACGCGCGAGCGTCTGCGCGGAAAACGTCGCGGCGACGCCGAACAATCCGATCACGATCGCCACCGCCTCGAGCAGATACGTGACCGCGAAACTGCGGTCGAAAATCACCAGCGTGCGCGCACGGATCTCACCCGGTTGTGACATTTCGAGCGACGCACCGAACGGCAACGCCTTTAACCCATCGACAACGTGCTCGACACTCACGCCCGGCTCGACGGTCACGGCGACATCGGTTGCGTTCGAATCGCCGGTCAGCCGCCGATAATCGGCGAGCCGTATCTGGATCGCGCCGCTTTGCCGTGCGTAATCGCGCCACACGCCGGCCACGACGAACATCGGGCCGTGCGCGCTAAGCGGCAACCGCACACGCTGACCCAACCGATATCCATATAGGTCGACCATTGCTTCGGAGACCCAAATAGGTACGTCGCCGCTACGAAGTGCGGACTGGGAAAGCACCGCGCCGGTCATCTGCAGATTCGCGCCCGGGTCGGCCGCGTCGATTTCACGCGCGAGCAGGGCGACGTCCGGGCGCGCGGGATCGAGCGTCAGATGGGTGGTGCGCCCGAACGCGGCGTTGCGGATGCCGGGCACCGCCGCGATGCGCGCCTGTTCGTCGGGCCGCAAACCGCCACTGTCTGCGCTACTACCGCCCGACGCTATGCGCACGTACAGATCGGCGGACAGCAGATGCCTAACCCAGTCGTCCACGGATACGCGGAAGCTGGCCACCATGATCGCCATCGCGACGATCAGCGCGAAGCTCGACAGCACGCCGCTCATCGCGATCGACGCCTGACCCGGCGCATTCGCGAGACGCGCGATCGCGAGCGTGCCCGTCGCGCCCGCGCCGCGTCGTCTGCCGCGCGCGCGGCTCGCCGCGCCAAATATCAGCGCGGTTACGCGCGGCATCAGCGCAATGCCGCCGACGAGCAGCAACGCAACCGCCAGATAGCCCGCGATCGGCGCATCGAACCACGGCGGCACGCGCGTCAGGGCGGCGGCCG
>ABYL01000288.1 GCA_000173575.1 Burkholderia sp. H160
TCGCCGAACACCATCATCGTCTTGTCCATGTAGAACAGGTCATTGTCGAGCCCGGCGTAGCCCGCCGCCATCGAGCGCTTGTTGACGATCACGGTCCTCGCCTTGTACGCCTCGATGATCGGCATGCCCGCGATCGGCGACTTCGGATCGTTCTTCGCCGCCGGATTCACCACGTCGTTCGCGCCGAGCACGAGCACCACGTCGATCTGGCCGAACTCGCCGTTGATATCGTCCATCTCGTAGACCATGTCGTACGGCACCTCGGCCTCGGCGAGCAGCACGTTCATGTGACCCGGCATGCGGCCCGCCACCGGGTGAATCGCATACTTCACCTCGATGCCCTTCTCGACCAGCTTGTCGGTCAGCTCCTTCAGCGCATGCTGCGCGCGCGCCACGGCCAGCCCGTAGCCCGGCACGATCACCACGGTTTCCGCGTTGCCGAGCATGAACGACGCGTCATCGGCCGATCCCGATTTCACCGGACGCTGTTCCGCCGCACCGGCCGCGACCGCGCCCGGCTCGTTGCCGAAGCCGCCAAGCAGCACGTTGAAGAACGACCGGTTCATCGCGCGGCACATGATGTACGACAGGATCGCACCCGACGAACCGACCAGCGAGCCCGCGATGATCAGCATCGGATTGTTCAGCGAGAAGCCGATGCCCGGCCGCCGCCCAGCCCGAGTACGAGTTCAGCATCGATACGACGACCGGCATGTCCGCGCCGCCGATCGGGATGATGATGAGCACGCCGAGCACGAACGCGATGATCGTCATGATGATGAACGGCAGCCAGGACTGCGTGAGGAAGAACAGGATGCCGAAGCCGAGCATGGCGAGCGCGAGCATCAGGTTGATCAGGTGCTGGCCCGCGTAGACCACCGGCGCGCCCTGGAACAGCCGGAACCGGTACTTGCCCGACAGCTTGCCGAACGCGATCACCGAACCGGAGAACGTGATCGCGCCGACGAACGTGCCGATGAACAGCTCGATGCGGTTGCCGTACGGCAGGAAGCCCTCGATCGGCACCTCGGGATCGACGAGGCCGAACGCGGCCGGCTCCGACACGACCGCGTACGCGATGCACACCGCCGCGAGACCGATCAGCGAGTGCATCGCCGCGACGAGCTCGGGCATCTTCGTCATCTCGACTCGCGCGGCGACGAACGCACCGACCGCGCCGCCGATCACGAGCGCGAACAGCAGCAGGCCGAGCCCGAGGCCGAGATTGGAGCCGAGGGCTTCGGCCTGCTTCGAGATCAGCGCGAGGGTCGTCAGGATCGCGATCGCCATGCCGACCATGCCGAAGGTATTGCCGACGCGCGCGGTCTTCGGATTGGACAGCCCCTTGAGCGCCTGGATGAAGCAGACCGAGGCGACCAGATACAGCAGCGTAACGACGTTCAGGCTCATTTACGCACCCTCCCTGGCCGGGCCGGAGAGCTTCTTCGGCTCCTTCTTTTTGAACATCTCCAGCATGCGCCGTGTCACGAGAAAGCCGCCGAACACGTTGACCGCCGCGAGCGCGACCGCGATCGTGCCGAAGAACTTGCCGGGACCGCCGAGCGTGAGGCCGGTCGCGAGCATCGCGCCGACGATCACGATCGCCGAGATCGCGTTGGTCACCGCCATCAGCGGTGTGTGCAGCGCGGGCGTGACGTTCCAGACCACGTGATAGCCGACGTAGATCGCCAGCACGAAGATGATCAGATTGATCACCGTGTGATTGAGGACTTCCATCTCTGCTCTCCTGTCGACCAGAGTTGGCGCTTTAGCGCCTTACTCTGGTCCCATGCACGTTAGTGCGTTATGCCGTACGTGTGACTGCGCCGTCGCGGGCCAGCAGCGTGGCCGCGACGATGTCGTCCGCGAGATCGATGTTGAGTGTGCCTTCCTTCGTGACGATCAGCTTCAGGAAGTCGAACAGGTTGCGCGCGTACAGCGACGACGCATCGGCGGGCACCATCGCGGCAAGATTCGTATAGCCGACGATCTGCACGCCATAGCGCACCACCACCTGGTCCGCCTCGGTGAGCGGACAGTTGCCGCCGCGCCGGCCGTTGACCTCCGCGCCGCGGCCGGCGGCGAGATCGACGATCACCGAGCCCGGTTTCATCGCCTGCACCATGTCGACCGAGATCAGCGTCGGCGCGGCGCGGCCCGGAATCAGCGCGGTCGAGATCACCACGTCGGCCTGTTTCGCGCGCTCGTGCACGAGCGCCGACTGGCGCGCGAGCCACGACGGCGGCATCGGCCTGGCGTAGCCGCCGACGCCCTGCGCGGCCTCGCGCTCCTCGTCGGTTTCGTAGGGCACGTCGAGGAATTTCGCGCCGAGCGATTCGATCTGCTCCTTGACGGCCGGGCGCACGTCGGACGCCTCCAGCACGGCGCCGAGGCGTTTGGCGGTCGCGATCGCCTGCAGGCCGGCCACGCCCGCGCCGAGAATCAGCACGCGCGCGGCCTTCACGGTGCCGGCCGCGGTCATCAGCATCGGCATGAAGCGTGGATACAGGGTCGCGGCGAGCAGCACGGCCTTGTAGCCGGCGATATTCGCCTGCGATGACAGCACGTCGAGGCTCTGCGCGCGCGTCGTACGCGGCGCGGCCTCGAGCGCGAAGGCCGTGACGCCCGCCTCGGCGAGTTGCCGGGCGTTGTCGGCGTTAAAGGGATCGAGCATACCGACGAGCACGGCGCCGCGTTTCAGGAGCGGCAGTTCGGAATCGGTGGGGGACTGGACCTTGAGGACGAGATCGGCGCCGAACGCGGTGGCCGCGTCGGCGATCTGCGCG
>ABYL01000287.1 GCA_000173575.1 Burkholderia sp. H160
GGTGGACGCGAAGCCGGTGGACCCGGTGGTGCGCTCGATCGGTCGTCTGCAAAAGCGTTTCCCGGTCGCTTTCCCCAAGAATCCCGCACCGAAGCTGCCGCTGAAGATCGGCATTTTCGAAGACCTCGTCGCGCATGCAAAGGAGCTGTCGCTCACTGAAGCCGAGCTGCGCGACGCGATCAAGACGTGGTGCCGCGGCGGGCGCTACTGGAAGAGCCTCGTCGAAGGCGCGGCGCGCGTCGATCTGGCGGGTGTCGAAGCCGGCAAGGTCACCGCGCAGGAAGCCGCGGGCGCACAGCGCCTGCTCGCGCATCGCGCGGCGAAGGGCGCGCAGAAGGCCGCCGAAACGGCCGCCAATGCGAATGCGCCGGCCGCTGCAGGCCCGGCAGGTGACGATGCGGCGGCTGGCAAGCCGGAGGCCGAAGCCGCGGCATCGGAAGTCGCCGAAGCGGCAATCCCGCAAGCGGATGCCGTTGAAAGCGCGGCTGCCAACCCGCAAGACAATCCGCAAGCCACCGCTCCCGCCTCCACCCCCTCCCAGGCCTAACCCTGGCCTAACCCGTCACGGCCCCGGTCACGAGGCCATGACGGGTCGCGCAGCCGTCAGCCGGCTGCGCACGAACCCCACATGCTCGCGCAGCACATAAAAAGCATCCGCATATGCGAGCGGCATGCGCAGCTGGTTCAGCGCCGCCTCGATCTCGTCGAGTTGCCCTAGCAGCCGCGTGCGCTCCGCGTCGGTTGCGCCGGCGAGCGCGTGCCGCTCGATCGCAATCAGCGAACCGTAATAGCGATAGATGCGCGAGCGCACCCGCCACCGGTAAAGCGCCGGAATGATCCGCATCGCGGGCACCAGCAGCACGGCGACCGGCAACAGCAAAACGAGCGTGCGATCGCCGATGCTGGCGAGCCAGAACGGCAAGGTCCGATATAGAAATCCCTTGCCGGTCCGGTAATAGCGCTGTGCGTCCTCGCTGATCGGGTACTCGTGCGCGACCGGGTTCGGGAACTGCCCGGCGCGCTGCAACAGCCCCGCGGTGCCGTGCACTTCCTGGGCCGCCTCGATCAATAGATCCGACATGGCGGGATGCAGCGTGTTGCGCGCGACGAGCTCCACCGTCGGGCTGATCAGATGCACGGTCGCGGGCGGAACGCGCCGCTTCAGATCAAGCACGCCAGGCGGCAGGTCGATCTGGTCGAGAAACGGAAAGTTGCGCGTATAGGCGCTCGCTTCATCGAAATTCATCACGGAAATGCCGGGCACGCGCAGGAGCCGCAGCATCAGGCCGCGCGTCGCCGAGTCGCCGCTCAGAATTGCCGCGTCGACCTCGCCGGCGACCAGTTGTGTGGCGGCCTGCAGGCCGTCGCTCGGCACCAGTGTCGTATCGCCGCCGGGCTCGATGCCATTCGCCGCCAGCAGTTGCAGCGCGAGCAGGCGCGTGCCGCTGCCTTCGCGGCCGATCGCGACCCGCTTGCCTTCGAGCTGGCCGAGCTCGGTGAGCCCCGTGCCGCGATAGAACACGACGATCGGCACATAGAACACGCTGCCAAGCGACATCAGCGACGACGTGTCGAGCCCTTCGGCCACCCCGCCTTGCACGAGCGCGATATCGACGTGCTGCTTCGGGTCCAGCAGCCGATGCAGGTTCTGCACCGAGCCGTCTGATTCGAGCACGTTCAGGCGGATGCCGTTGCGCGCGAGGATCTTGCGATACTGGTTCGCGGTGACGATGAACGAGCTGTCGCGCGGGCCGGCGCTGATCGTGATCGTGTGCGGCGGCGCCGGATTGGCGATCCAGACGATCAGCACGACCGCGAACGCGACCAGCAGCGCCGTGATGAAGTAGGGCAACAGATGGTCGCGCCATTCGGCGTGCGTAGGTTCGCCAGCAAAGTGCGGAGGACGCGGACGTTGCGCTTTCATGAAGACTCCGTGCCGAAAGCCGGGATCACCCATTGTCGCCTGCGCGGGGCGGTTTTGCCGTTGGCAGTTTGCTCGATTGACCGGGCGCGCCGCGGCTCATTGGAGCCTGCTGTCCACGGCCGGAAAAACTCGACATGCGTGGCATAATCTGCCGCAAATTGCAGTCTGGCATTAGTGGACTAAAAAACTCGCGGCTTGGCGCAGGGCGGATGTTGAATCGTTGGCACAGGAAGATCGGGAGTTGGCTGGGATTGCTCGCGATCCTGATGACGACGCTCGCGCCGACGATCTCGCAGACGCTCGCCGCCCATTATCACGCCGACGCGATGATGGGCGAGCATGGCCAGATGGCGTCGATGGACGACATGGCATCGATGCCGGGCATGCAGATGCAGGATGACACGCCCGACGCCACCCAGGCCGCCGCCAACCCGCCCAACGAGTCCGACGACGCCGGCAATCCCGCCAGCAAGCACGCGCAGATGTCCGGCGACGCCTGCGGCTATTGCAGCCTGCTCGCGCATCTGCCGGTGATGCCGGGCGTCGGCATGCTGTTCGTCGCCGCGGTCCGCGCGCGCCAGCATACGGCCGCGACGCGCTTTGAGAGCGTGCGCCGCGTCGAGCCACTGACCTTCGCGCAGCCGCGCGCCCCGCCTGCCGCTTCCTGATCCGAATCACGTACGACGCGATGCGCTGACCCGCATCGCGCCTGCCCGCGCGCGTCCATTCGACGCCGCGCGCCGGCATCGTCACAACCGATCAGACAGGATGCACTCATGCACACATCCGCAACGCGCGACGGCCGTCCGCCGCGCGCGACGCCGCTCGTCGCGGCCGCCACCTATGTCGCCTACACCGCTTACGCCG
>ABYL01000286.1 GCA_000173575.1 Burkholderia sp. H160
TTGACCTGAGTAAGAGCTTTGCATGGGCCCGGAGTAAGTGCTGAAGCACTAACTCCGGCCGACAGCTGAAGCGCCAACTCATGTCGAAACACACCTGTTATAGGATCAAGCCTTACGGGCAATTAGTATCAGTTAGCTCAGTACATTACTGTACGTGCACACCTGACCTATCAACGTCCTGGTCTTGAACGACCCTTCAAGGGGCTCGAAGCCCCGGGGATATCTCATCTTAAGGCGAGTTTCCCGCTTAGATGCTTTCAGCGGTTATCTCTTCCGAACATAGCTACCCGGCGATGCCACTGGCGTGACAACCGGTACACCAGAGGTTCGTCCACTCCGGTCCTCTCGTACTAGGAGCAGCCCCCTTCAAATATCCAGCGCCCACGGCAGATAGGGACCAAACTGTCTCACGACGTTTTAAACCCAGCTCACGTACCTCTTTAAATGGCGAACAGCCATACCCTTGGGACCGGCTACAGCCCCAGGATGAGATGAGCCGACATCGAGGTGCCAAACACCGCCGTCGATATGAACTCTTGGGCGGTATCAGCCTGTTATCCCCAGAGTACCTTTTATCCGTTGAGCGATGGCCCTTCCATACAGAACCACCGGATCACTATGACCTGCTTTCGCACCTGTTCGACTTGTCAGTCTCACAGTCAAGCACGCTTATGCCATTGCACTATCAGCACGATTTCCGACCGTACCTAGCGTACCTTCGTACTCCTCCGTTACACTTTGGGAGGAGACCGCCCCAGTCAAACTGCCTACCATGCACTGTCCCCAAGCCCGATTCAGGGCCTAAGGTTAGAACCTCAAACAGATCAGGGTGGTATTTCAAGGACGGCTCCACGCAGACTGGCGTCCACGCTTCACAGCCTCCCACCTATCCTACACAGACCGGTTCAAAGTCCAATGCAAAGCTACAGTAAAGGTTCATGGGGTCTTTCCGTCTAGCCGCGGGGAGATTGCATCATCACAAACACTTCAACTTCGCTGAGTCTCGGGAGGAGACAGTGTGGCCATCGTTACGCCATTCGTGCAGGTCGGAACTTACCCGACAAGGAATTTCGCTACCTTAGGACCGTTATAGTTACGGCCGCCGTTTACCGGGACTTCAATCAGGAGCTTGCACCCCATCATTTAATCTTCCGGCACCGGGCAGGCGTCACACCCTATACGTCCACTTTCGTGTTTGCAGAGTGCTGTGTTTTTATTAAACAGTCGCAGCCACCAGTTTATTGCAACCCTTTCACCCTCCTGGCGCAGGCCAGTCAAGCTACCAGGGCGTACCTTATCCCGAAGTTACGGTACCAATTTGCCGAGTTCCTTCTCCCGAGTTCTCTCAAGCGCCTTAGAATACTCATCTCGCCCACCTGTGTCGGTTTGCGGTACGGTCACTGTGAAACTGAAGCTTAGAGGCTTTTCCTGGAACCCCTTCCAGTTGCTTCGCTTCCGAAGAAGCTCGCGCCACACCCTTGAATTGCGCGCCCGGATTTGCCAAAGCGCCTTCTCCAATGCAGCGACCGGGACTTCCAACACCCGGACAACCTTCCGCGATCCGTCCCCCCATCGCATTTCACAATGGTGCAGAAATATTAATCTGCTTCCCATCAGCTACGCATTTCTGCCTCGCCTTAGGGGCCGACTCACCCTACGCCGATGAACGTTGCGTAGGAAACCTTGGGCTTACGGCGAGGGGGCCTTTCACCCCCTTTATCGCTACTCATGTCAGCATTCGCACTTCCGATACCTCCAGCACACTTTCCAGTGCACCTTCGCAGGCTTACGGAACGCTCTCCTACCATGCACATTACTGTGCATCCGCAGCTTCGGTATATGGCTTAGCCCCGTTACATCTTCCGCGCAGGACGACTCGATCAGTGAGCTATTACGCTTTCTTTAAAGGGTGGCTGCTTCTAAGCCAACCTCCTGACTGTTTTAGCCTTCCCACTTCGTTTCCCACTTAGCCATATTTGGGGACCTTAGCTGGCGGTCTGGGTTGTTTCCCTCTTGACACCGGACGTTAGCACCCGATGTCTGTCTCCCGTGATTGCACTCTTCGGTATTCGGAGTTTGCTATGGCGTAGTAATCCGCAATGGACCCCACAACCATGACAGTGCTCTACCCCCGAAGGTGATACACGAGGCACTACCTAAATAGTTTTCGGAGAGAACCAGCTATTTCCAGGTTTGTTTAGCCTTTCACCCCTATCCACAGCTCATCCCCTAACTTTTCAACGTTAGTGGGTTCGGTCCTCCAGCACGTGTTACCGTGCCTTCAACCTGGCCATGGATAGATCACCTGGTTTCGGGTCTACACCCAGCGACTGGACGCCCTGTTCGGACTCGCTTTCGCTACGCCTGCCCTAATCGGTTAAGCTCGCCACTGAATGTAAGTCGCTGACCCATTATACAAAAGGTACGCCGTCACCCCTTTGCAGAGGCTCCGACTGTTTGTATGCATGCGGTTTCAGGATCTGTTTCACTCCCCTCCCGGGGTTCTTTTCGCCTTTCCCTCACGGTACTGGTTCACTATCGGTCGATCACGAGTATTTAGCCTTGGAGGATGGTCCCCCCATCTTCAGACAGGATTTCACGTGTCCCGCCCTACTTTTCGTACACCCAGTTCTTCCATGCTGTTTTCGTCTACAGGGCTATCACCTGCTATGGCCGCACTTTCCAGAGCGTTCGACTAACAATACAGATAAAGAGTACAGGCTGATCCCATTTCGCTCGCCACTACTCTGGGAATCTCGGTTGATTTCTTTTCCTGCGGTTACTTAGATGTTTCAGTTCACCGCGTTCGCTTCACTGAACCTATGTATTCAGTTCAGGATGACCCATACGGGCCGGGTTTCCCCATTCGGACATCTCCGGATCAAAGCTCGTTTGCCAGCTCCCCGGAGCTTTTCGCAGGCTACCGCGTCCTTCATCGCCTGTGATCGCCAAGGCATCCACCACATGCACTTGTTCGCTTGACCCTATAACGGGTGTGTCTCA
>ABYL01000285.1 GCA_000173575.1 Burkholderia sp. H160
GATCGCGCGTTCCGTTCGACTGGATGCGCACGCTGATCCATGCGTTGCGGGTCGGCACGTCGACGCGTTTCGCGCCCTTCGGTAGATCGCCCTTCCAGCCCGGTGCGACGAACGCGATCGTCTGGGCGCGCGGGCCCTTCGCGGCGGCCGTGCCCGCGCCAACCTGCGGCCCGGTCGACCACACGACGTTGGTCCACATGTCGAGCACGCGCGCATCGACATAGCGGCCGTGCGAATCGGGTAGCGTCAGGATCACCGGCTCGTCGCCGAGGTCGAGCCAGCCGTTCGAGTCGAGCGTATCGAGGCTCGGCTGCGGCGGGTTGGTCGCGCCGATCGGCGGCAGCGCCTGCGCGTGACGCAGCGTGTTGAAAGGCGCCTGGCCCGGATCGGTGCCGATCGCGGCATCGCGCGTGGCGCTCATCAGCACGAGCGGATAGCCGAATACGTAGGAGTCGGCGACTTCGTCCTTGATCCAGCCGGTGCTTTGTTGCGTGGCGGTGGGGATCGACGTGCAGCTGGCCAGCATTGCGAGACCCGCGATCGACGCGCAGGTCCGTTGAAGCAAAAACAGTTCTCGGCGATTTTTTATCATTCGTTCAGAGTGCGGAACGTGCAGCCCCAGGGAGATGCCGGTGCGCAGCGCCAGGCGCATGCGCGGTTCTCCCAAAACATTGCGCGGCGTGCCCGCAGGTTGCGATTACGACAACATCGCGTTGTATCGTATCCTTGCTATCCAAGCAAGCAAAATGAAGGAAATTGCGGCTTGCAGCGCGAATCCGTTGATCCGCCCATTCGTCGGTTCTCCCCACTTTATCGTCGTCCCGCATCCGGAGCGCTTCAATGTACATGCCGGCCCATTTCGAAGAGAACCGTCCAGAGGTTCTTCACCGCCTGATCGCCGAGCAACCGTTCGGCGCACTGATTACGAACGGCCCCAATGGGCTCGATGCGAATCATTTGCCGTTCGAAGCCCAGGTCGACGCGGCGGATTCGTCCCGTCTGGTGCTGCGCGCGCACGTTGCGCGGGCGAACCCGGTCTGGCAGGAAGTCGCGGCCCATCCCGAAGCGCTCGTGATCTTCCAGGGGCCGACCGCCTATGTCTCGCCGAGTTGGTATCCGAGCAAACACGAAACGCACAAGCAGGTGCCGACCTACAACTATATGGTCGTGCATGCACATGGCAGGATTGTGGTGCATGACGATGAATCGTTCGTGCGCGGCCTCGTCGCACGACTCACGCGCAAGATGGAAGCCGGCGAGCCGGTGCCATGGAAGATGGGCGACGCGCCGGCCGACTACCTCGCGCAGATGCTCGGCGCGATCGTCGGTATCGAGATCGAGGTGACACGCCTTGTCGGCAAATGGAAGCTCGGGCAGAACAAGGCGGCGGAAGACCGGCGCGGCGCAACGCAAACGCTGCTCGCGCGCGACAGCGATCAGCAGAAGGCGGTGGGACAGGCGATGCTGGATGCGCCGCCGGCGTTTTGACGGCGGCCGCATAATCCGGCCTTGACATTCCCATCATGGGAAGGTCAACACTGGATTCCGCATGCGGCCCAATGCCGCTCCGAGCCTTGCCTGCCATGACCGAACTTGCCAACCCGCAGCGCCCCGCCGACGCTGCCGCCTTTCCCTCTGCCACCCACGTCGTCGAACTCGAGATCGGCGGGATGACTTGCGCGTCGTGCGCGATGCGCGTCGAAAAGGCGCTCGCAAAGGTGCCGGGCGTCGCGCACGCCTCGGTGAATCTCGCGACCGAACGCGCCAGCGTGGAGAGCGATGCGACGCTCGTGCCTCAGCAACTGGCCGATGCCGTGCGCAAAGCGGGATACGAAGCGACGCTAAGCGCGCCTCCCGCCACCGCCGCGCCAATCGATGCGGCGGCGACCGGCGACACCGGTGACATCCTCGCCACGACGCACGCCCCCGCCGTCGAGCGCAAGCAGATTCAAACCCGCCGCGACCTCGCCAGCGTGGTCGTGTCCGCGCTGCTGACGCTGCCGCTCGTCGCACCGATGTTCGGCGAATGGTTCGGCCTGCACGCGATGCTGCCGCCGTGGCCGCAGTTCGTGCTCGCCTCGATCGTGCAGTTCGTGTTCGGCGCGCGCTTCTATCGCGCCGCCTACCGCGCGGTGCGCGCCGGCTCGGGCAACATGGACCTGCTGGTGGCGCTCGGCACATCGGCGGCGTACGGCATGAGCGTCTACGAACTCGCGATGCATCCGGGCGACACGATGCATCTGTACTTCGAAGCATCGGCGGTCGTGATCACATTGGTGCGCTTCGGCAAATGGCTCGAAGCGCGCGCGAAGCGCCAGACCACCGACGCGATCCGTGCGCTCAACGCGCTGCGTCCCGAGCGCGCACGCATTCGCGACGGCGCCGGCGAGCGTGACGTGCCGCTCGCGCAGGTGCGGGTCGGCACGGTCGTGATCGTGCGGCCGGGCGAGCGCGTGCCGGTCGACGGTGCGGTGCTCGAAGGCCGCACGCATATCGACGAAGCGCTGATCACCGGCGAAAAGCCTGCCGGTGCCGAAGCAGACCGGCGACGCCGTCACCGCCGGCTCGATCAACGGCGAAGGCGCGCTCGTGGTGACGACCACCGCGATCGGCGCGGAGACGACGCTCGCGCGCATCATCCGGCTCGTCGAAAGCGCGCAGGCCGAGAAGGCGCCGATTCAGCGGCTCGTCGACCGCGTCAGCGAAATCTTCGTGCCGGCGATTCTGGCGATCGCCGCGTTGACGCTGGTCGGCTGGCTCTTCGCCGGCGCGGGCGGCGAAACCGCGATCCTGAACGCGGTCGCGGTGCTGGTGATCGCCTGCCCGTGCGCGCTCGGACTCGCGACGCCCGCCGCCATCATGGCCGGCACCGGCGTCGCGGCTCGCCACGGCGTGCTGATCAAGGACGCGGAAGCGCTGGAGATCGCGCATCGCGTGTCGATCGTCGCGTTCGACAAAACCGGCACGCTGACGCTCGGCCAGCCATCGGTCACGGCGTTCGAGCCGGTCGGCGACGTGGCCCGCGACGAAGCGCTCGCG
>ABYL01000284.1 GCA_000173575.1 Burkholderia sp. H160
CGCGTCCGCTGGTGCCGCGCGCCGAGCGGCTCGTCGAGCTGGTGCGGCGGCGCGACCGGTCGCTGTCGCCCGCGGCCGAGGCGGTGTGGAATCTGATCCGGCAGTTGCCGCGGTGGGCAGAAGAGTTGAATTGACTGGCGCAATCGGTGCGTTCGCGCGCGGCCCGTCGGTCCCGTGAGTTGTTGGAAGGCACGGCTGGCCACGCACTCGCAGCCCGCTTCGCCGTTGCCCGGCCAGCCGTCGCGCTAAACTACCCCCCTTCATCGCGCACGCCTTCGCGGTTGCGCCGCGAGCCTCTTATCCTTCATCCATCCGGAAGCCTAGATGAGCGAATTGGACCTGTCCGTGCCCTCCATCC
The DNA here is from genome assembly GCA_000173575.1 of Burkholderia sp. H160. GTDB lineage: Bacteria > Pseudomonadota > Gammaproteobacteria > Burkholderiales > Burkholderiaceae > Paraburkholderia. The sequence goes on from ABYL01000284.1 coordinate 359, forward strand.
CGAATGCGCGCGACGCCGTGCGCGCGCTGCGTCCATCGCAAATCCGTGAAGTCGCGAACGCTGGTTTCGGCGTCGACGACGTGCTGCCGTTCTGGTTCGGCGAATCCGACCGCGTGACTCCCGCGTTCATCCGCGACGCCGCAAGCGCCGCGCTTGCCGCCGGCGCCACGTTCTATACGCATAACCTTGGCATCGCGCCGTTGCGCGCGGCACTCGCCGGCTATGTCAGCGCGTTGCACGGTGCGACCTCGCACGAGCATGTGGCGGTGACGAGCGCAGGTGTCAACGCGCTGATGCTCGCCGCGCAGCTGGTGGTCGGCGCCGGCGACCGGGTGGTCGCGGTGACGCCGCTGTGGCCGAATCTGGTCGAGATTCCGAAGATTCTCGGCGCGCACGTCGAAACTGTTGCGCTGGGCTACGGCGAACGCGGCTGGCAGCTCGACGTCGGGCGATTGCTGGCTGCGCTGACGCCCGACACGAAGATGCTGATGATCAACTCGCCGAACAATCCGACCGGCTGGGTGATGAATCGCGACGACCAGCGCACCGTGCTCGAGCACTGCCGGCGTCACGGCATCTGGATCGTCGCGGACGAAGTCTACGAGCGGCTCTACTATCCCGACGATGGCGCCGCCGAGGCGGCTGGCGCGCGCACGGCGCCGTCGTTTCTCGACCTCGCGACGCGCGACGAACGCGTGATCTGCGTGAATTCTTTTTCGAAAGCCTGGCTGATGACCGGGTGGCGGCTCGGCTGGATCGTCGCGCCGACGGCGTTGATGGACGACCTGGCGAAGTTGGTCGAGTACAACACGTCGTGCGCGCCGTCGTTCGTGCAGCAGGCGGGCATCGCGGCGCTGGAGCAGGGCGAGGGCTTTACGCAGGAGCTGGTGTGCGACCTGAGGGCATCGCGTGATCATCTGGTGCGCGCGCTGTCGGCGGTGCCGGGCGTCGATGTGAAGGCGCCGCTGGGCGCGATGTATCTGTTCTTCTCGATGCCGGGCTCGGCGCGCAGTCTCGATCTGTGCAAGGCGATGGTGCGCGAGGTCGGGCTCGGTGTGGCGCCGGGCAGCGCGTTCGGGCCGCAGGGTGAGGGGTTCGTGCGCTGGTGCTATGCGTGCGACACGGCACGGCTCGATGCGGGCGTCGAGCGCCTGACGCGGTTTCTGGCGCACCACCGCGGCGTTTGAACACGCCCTGGCGTGATCGCCGCGCTGCGTTTTGCCGGCCGGGTGCGACGAATCTTCACCACTCGCGCGATTTTCTATCCGGAGGCTTGGCCCGGGCGCTCGCGGGCGCACCGGTCGGCGCCGCGGCGGAAGGGACATGGGACATAGCGGCTTTACGCCCCGTTCGTTTTTGCGTAATATGGCGCTCAGTCACGCGATTCCTTTCAGGACTATCGCCGCTCCGTCCGGCTGGGTCTGGCTCGATAAGTCTGTTCGCCGCCCCCCGGTGCGTGCTCCCATCAATATGACCGATCAGAATCGGGCGAGCGCGTCTTCAGTTCCACATCGTCTGTTTGATCCGGTTCTTTGACCACAGGGTCTGACCTAGCTGCATGAATACCCAAGAGGCGAAGATCGTCCTCGAGACTGCCTTGATCTGCGCGCAGGAGCCGTTAAAGCTCGGTGAACTGCGCAAGCTCTTTGCCGACGGCGTGTCGGCAGACACTGTTCGGACTTTGCTCGAAGACCTGAAGCGGGATTGGTCTGGGCGCGGTGTGGAGCTGGTCGGGCTGGCGTCGGGCTGGCGGTTTCAAAGCAAGCCCGCGATGCGTACGTATCTGGATCGGTTGCATCCGGAAAAACCGCCGAAATATTCGCGCGCGGTGCTCGAAACGCTCGCGATCATTGCCTACCGGCAACCGGTGACACGGGGCGATATCGAAGAAATTCGCGGTGTGACGGTGAATACGCAGGTCGTCAAGCAACTCGAGGATCGCGGCTGGATCGAGGTGATCGGCCATCGCGACGTGCCGGGACGTCCGGCGCTGTATGCGACCACGCGCCAGTTCCTCGACGATCTCGGCCTGACCGCGCTCGACGAGTTGCCGCCGCTTGCCGATCCGTCCGCGCAACTGAACGCGGATCTGCTGGGTCAGCACGCGATCGAGTTTGCAGACGGCGACGCGCAAAGCGTGCAGTCGGCAGAGGAGAGCAAGGCGAGTGAGGCCGGCGAGCCGGCTTCGCTGGAAGCGGCGCAGCAGCACGAGACCGTAGCCGAGTCGAGGTCCGAGCTGGAGGACCATGCGGAAGCAGTCGAGCAGGCCGGCACGACGAATGCATCGAGCGCGCCGCACGACACGCAACACGAGCCTGAACCGGCATCCGCGGCAGCGCAGACCAGCGTCGCCGGCTCGGGACAGCATCACGATCTGGTCGCCCAGACCGATCCGGCAACACCCGCGCACGACTCGGGCGTCGCTCGCAATACTGAGCACGCCGCCGAGCCGAACCCGATCGAGGCGGCGCACGACGATCCCGAGGATCGCCGCGATGCCGCGCAAGACGCAGGCTTTCTGACCGACGACGAAACCGAGTCGCGCAGCGCCTGACGTAACCGAACTTTTTTGCCGCGCCCGCAACGGGCGCGCGCGACCTGACATTTTGAGGTTGTTTTGACACATACCCACGACACCGATTCGTCCGAATCCGAGCGCGCCGTGCCGTCGGCGCGGACCGACGAACGCACCGCGCAAGCGTCGGCAGGCG
>ABYL01000283.1 GCA_000173575.1 Burkholderia sp. H160
CGCTTCTGGAAGCTCGAAGTGCCGTTCTCGATGCCGGGCCTGATCTGGAACATGATGATGTCGATGTCCGGCGGCTGGTTCTTCGTCGTGGCTTCCGAAGCGATTACGGTCGGCAACAACACGATTACGCTGCCGGGAATCGGCGCCTATCTGGCGCAGGCGATCAGCGACAAGAACCTGCATGCGATCGGCTGGGTGATCCTCGCGATGACGGTCGTGATCCTCGCCTATGACCAGTTGCTGTTCCGTCCGCTCGTCGCGTGGGCCGACAAGTTCCGCATGGAGACCACGAGTTCGGGCAACGCGCCGGAATCGTGGCTGCTCGACCTGATCCGCCGCACGCGCCTGATTCACCGGCTGCTCGTGCCGCTCGGCTGGATGCTCGCGCGTGCGGCTCGCGTGCGCTTCCAGCTGCCGGCCTTCAGCGCGCCGCGCTTTCACATTCCGCAGAGCGAGAAGAGCTCGAAGCTCGGCGACATCATCTGGGCGGCGATCGTGCTGCTTGCCACGGTGTACGTGGTGTACCGCGTGTTCCTGTATGTGCGCACCGGCGTGTCGATGGATGAGATCGGCCACGTGTTCGTGCTCGGCCTGATCACGCTGCTGCGCGTGGTGCTGCTGATCGCGATCGCTTCCGTGATCTGGGTACCGATCGGCGTGCTGATCGGCCTGCGCCCGGCGCTCGCCGAGAAGGTCCAGCCGCTCGCGCAGTTCCTCGCTGCGTTCCCGGCGAACCTGCTGTTCCCGGTGTTCGTGATCGTGATCGTGCGCTTTCACCTGAACCCGGACATCTGGCTGTCGCCGCTGATCGTGCTCGGCACGCAGTGGTATATCCTGTTCAACGTGATTGCCGGTGCCAGCTCGTATCCGAACGACTACCGCGAGGCGGCCACCAATTTCCACATTCGCGGCTGGCAGTGGTGGCGTCAGGTGATGTTGCCGGGCATCTTCCCGTACTACGTGACCGGCGCGATTACCGCGTCGGGCGGTGCGTGGAACGCGAGTATCGTGTCCGAGTTCGTGCAGTGGGGCGATACCAAGGTCGCCGCGCACGGTCTCGGCGCCTATATCGCGCAGACCACCGCCGCGGGAGATTTTCCGAAGATCATCGTGGGCATCGCCGTGATGTCCCTGTTCGTGACCCTGTTCAACCGTCTGCTGTGGCGTCCCATGTACGCCTACGCCGAAGGCAAGCTCCGTCTAGATTGAGAAATGAAGGCTTAACGCGATGCAAAATCCTAAAGCTGCTATGACCGCCACGCCGATCCAGACGCCGCCGAAGCCCCCGCGCATCGGCGAGGAAATCCTGCGCGTGAAGGACGTGTGCCGCGGCTTCAACAAGACGCAGGGCGAACTGCTCGTCCTCGACGACGCGAACCTGTCGCTGCGCGAAGGCGAGATCGTCGGATTGCTCGGCCGTTCGGGCTCCGGCAAGTCGACGCTGTTGCGCATCATCGCCGGCCTGATCGAGCCGACCGACGGCGAAGTCACGTATATGGGCAAGCCGCTCGCAGGCCCGGCGAAGGGTGTCGCGATGGTGTTTCAGACCTTCGCGCTGTTCCCGTGGCTGACCGTGCTGCAGAACGTGGAGGCGGGTCTCGAGGCTCAAGGCGTCGGCGCGAGCGAGCGGCGCACGCGCGCGCTTGCGGCGATCGACCTGATCGGTCTCGACGGCTTCGAAAACGCGTATCCGCGCGAGCTGTCGGGCGGCATGCGCCAGCGCGTCGGCTTTGCGCGTGCGCTCGTCGTCGATCCGACGCTGCTGTTGATGGACGAGCCGTTCTCCGCGCTCGACGTGCTGACCGCCGAAACGCTGCGTACCGACCTGCTCGATCTGTGGACGCAGGGCCGCATGCCGATCAAGGCGGTGCTGATCGTCACGCACAACATCGAGGAAGCGGTGTTCATGTGCGACCGCATTCTGGTGCTGTCGTCGAATCCGGGCCGCGTGATCGCCGAGATCAAGGTGCCGTTCAAGCATCCGCGCAATCGTCTGGACCCGGCGTTCCGCCGTCTCGTCGACGAGATCTACGCGAAGATGACCGCGCGTCAGACCGACGAAAAGACCAAGAAGGGGCTCGAACTGGGTAGCTGGCTGCCGCACGTCTCGACCAACCTGATGGCGGGTCTGATCGAGACGCTCGCCGCCGCGCCGTATCACGGTCGCGCGGACATGCCGGAAATCGCGCGCTCGCTGCATCTGGAGGTCGACGACCTGTTCCCGATCGCCGAAGTGCTGCAGCACCTCGGTTTCGCCGACGTGCGCGAGGGCGACATTTTCCTGACGCCGCCGGCGCGCGTGTTCTCTGAGTTCGGTACGCAGGAACGGAAGATGATGTTCGCCGAGCATCTGCTGCGGCACGTGCCGCTCGCGGCGCGGATCAAGAAGGTGTTGAACGAGCGGCCCGGACATCGCGCGCCGCGCGTGCGCTTCGAGCAGGAACTCGAAGACTTCCTGTCGGACAGCGCTGCGGAAGAGACGCTCGACGCGGTCATCAACTGGGGCCGTTATGGCGAAATCTTTTCGTATAACGACCAGACCGAGATCTTCAGTCTCGAAGACGTCGAGGCCTGAGCGTCGTTCAACGTTTGGAATAGCGTCGAGCGCTTCAGACAAAAAAGCGGCGGGTTCGGATCGAACCCGCCGCTTTTTCATTGCAGACGGTTATTGCAGATTGCCCCAGCGGGCGACCGCCGGTTCGGCCGTCGCCCATTTCCAGCCTTTGTCCTGCTGGCATGCGCTCGCGGTGAACCACCTTGCGGGTGCGTTCGGGCCGTCGCCGTCCTGCACCGAGAACACGAATTCCTTGCACAGCGCGAGCGCTGAGCCGAACGCGCGGGTCACGCGCACCTGGCCGTGGCCGTTCTCGATCGGCAATGCGTGTTTGACCGACCACGGTTTCGTTTCGCCGACGGCCATCGTGCCGGCCAGCGCCGCCATCAGATCCTGCTGGTCCTGGTGCATGCTGCGCATGTAGCGCGCGACCGCTTCGTCGGTCGCGGCCTGCACGGCGACGCCGACGCCGAGCGCGACGGCCGGATTGCTAGTCACGATGCCCGACGCGACACCCGCCGCCGCGCCGCTCGCCGCGCCGATCG
>ABYL01000282.1 GCA_000173575.1 Burkholderia sp. H160
ATCTGTTCGAACTGGCCGCGCAGCGCGACCCGGCCGAGCCCGACCCCGCCGCCGCCGATGCACCCGCCACGCTGCTGCAGACCGTGCAGCTCGTCGACACGCCGGCCTACGTGCTCGACCGGCAGTGGAATGCGCTCGCATGGAACGAGCGCGCGGCCGACCTGTTCGTCGGCTGGCTCGATGGCGCGCACGATCGCAACCTGCTGCGCTACACGTTCACCGAGCCGGCCGCGCGGGCTTTGATCGTCGATTGGGAAACGCGTGCGCGGCGGCTGGCCGCCGAATTCCGCGCCGACTCGATCCGCCATCTGAACGATGCGCCGACGCGCGGGCTGATCGACTCGCTGTCGGCCGCGAGCGACGAGTTCGCGCGCTACTGGGCCTCGCAGGACGTCGGCGGGCGCGAGGGCGGCAGGCGCGAGTTCAACCATCCGCGCGATGGGCGCATCGTCTATGACCAGATCACGTTCAAGCCCGCGCATCGCGAAGATCTGAAGCTGGTGGTGCTGGTACGCGAATAGTCTCGCGATGGGCGCTCGCGCCTTGACCGCGCCCGCCCAGTGTTAAAATTGCAGTCTTTCTTCGCTGCGGCGGCGCTTTTGCACGGCATGTGCACTCGTGTTGCCAGCCTCCTCACCGCTCGTTTTTACCGCCCAACACCATGACGTCCCAACTGCACAAAAAAGGCGAAGCCTGGTCGGCTCGCTTCTCGGAGCCGATGTCGGAGCTCGTCAAACGCTACACGTCGTCGGTTTTCTTCGACAAGCGTTTGGCGTTCGTCGACATCGAGGGGTCGCTCGCGCACGCGTCGATGCTCGCCGCGCAGAAGATCATTTCCGCCGACGACCTCGCCGCGATCCAGCGCGGCATGGCGCAGATCAAGGGTGAAATCGAGCGCGGCGAGTTCGAATGGCAGCTCGATCTCGAAGACGTGCACCTGAACATCGAAGCGCGCCTGACCGCGCTGATCGGCGACGCCGGCAAGCGCCTGCACACGGGCCGCTCGCGCAACGACCAGGTCGCGACCGACATCCGCCTGTGGCTGCGCGGCGAGATCGATCGCATCGGCGGCCTGCTCACCGAACTTCGCGTAGCGCTGCTCGACATCGCCGAGAAGAACGCCGCGACCATCATGCCGGGCTTCACGCACCTGCAGGTCGCGCAGCCGGTCACGTTCGGCCACCATCTGCTCGCCTACGTCGAAATGTTCTCGCGCGACGCCGAGCGCATGATCGACTGCCGCAAGCGCGTGAACCGTCTGCCGCTCGGCGCGGCGGCGCTCGCCGGCACCAGCTATCCGATCGACCGTCACGCCGTGGCCAAGACGCTCGGCTTCGACGGCATCTGCGCGAACTCGCTGGATGCGGTTTCCGACCGCGACTTCGCGATCGAATTCACGGCCGCTTCCGCGCTCGTGATGACGCACGTGTCGCGCTTCTCCGAAGAGCTGGTGCTGTGGATGAGCCCGCGCGTCGGCTTCATCGATCTGGCCGACCGTTTCTGCACCGGCTCGTCGATCATGCCGCAGAAGAAGAACCCGGACGTGCCCGAACTCGCGCGCGGCAAGACCGGCCGCGTGAACGGCCATCTGATGGCGCTGCTCACGCTGATGAAGGGCCAGCCGCTCGCGTACAACAAGGACAACCAGGAAGACAAGGAGCCGCTGTTCGACACCGTCGATACGGTCGCCGACACGCTGCGCATCTTCGCTGAAATGGTCGCCGGCATCACGGTCAAGCCGCAGGCGATGCGCGACGCCGCGCTGCAAGGCTTCTCGACCGCAACGGACCTGGCCGACTATCTGGTCAAGCGCGGCCTGCCGTTCCGCGACGCGCACGAAGCGGTCGCGCTCGCGGTGCGTGTGTGCGCGGATCGCGGCTGCGATCTCGCGGACCTGACGCTCGACGAAATGCGCAGCGAGCTGCCGAACGTCGCGCATCTGATCGGCGACGACGTGTTCTCATATCTGACGCTCGAGGGCTCGGTGGCGAGCCGCAATCATCCGGGCGGCACCGCGCCCGAGCAGGTGCTGGCCGCAGTGAAGGCGGCGCGCGCGGCGTTGAAGTGAGCGACGCCCGGGTAGCGCTGTGAGCCCAGGCTTGCTGCGCTGCTGGTTGAACCGACATCGAAAAAGGCGAACCTGTTTGACGGGTTCGCCTTTTTTATTGCCGCTTGTGAACGGTGAATCGAAGGTAAAAGAAAGCCCGCCAGAAGCGGGCTGAAAAGACTTCCACCGATGCCTCAGCACGAGGCCATCCGAGTGTAGGCGCGTTTCGCTCGCGATCCAATTCCCGTATCTTTCCGGTCCTTACATCGACGCGCATCGATCAATCGGCTAGCATGGCTCTCGACATCCACCGTGCGAACGCCAATTGAATCCAGGTGGTTTTTGACTACCATTCAATCAGGCTCTCTTCGCGGGTCGTCGACGATGCTCTCCCTCACACCTCCCCCTCTCATTCGCCGTACGGCCCCACGCTTCATCATGGCAGCGCACGAGAGTTCATCGCGCGTGCAGCGGCTGGTGCTCGCCGTGCTGGGCGTTACCGCCGTGGCTGGTTGCACAATCACTCCGCTGATGCCTCACGAAACCGTCAGCACACCGGTGGCCGCGATCAACAGTCTGACGCTCGATCAATACCGAGACGCGGTCGCACGACGGATCGTCGAGCGCAATCCGTCGTATGTGCTGCAAGGCAAGCCGCAGGCGATGCTGCGCTCGCTCGTGGTGGTGTCGTTCACGGTCGATCGCGACGGACACATCGTCTCGTCGAAGGTGTATCGCACGAACGGTGACGACGAAGCCGAAAGCACCGCGCTCGCGACGTTGCGCCGCTCGGCGCCGCTGCCGGAACCGCCCGGCAAACTGCTGAACGGCCGCGGCCAGCTCGAGCTGTTCGAAGACTGGCTGTTCAACGACAACGGCAAGTTCCAGTTGCGCGAACTCGCATCGCCGCAAGCCGAAACGTTCGAGTGAGCGCGTGACAGCGCCAGGCCATCGCGCATAGCGGCCGCACCAGCTTACGCCGCCATTGCTGCGCAGCGAGCGCGCTCGCTATAATTTTCCGATTCCCCGCGCCGGAGCCTTCCGGCATGGCTCACG
>ABYL01000281.1 GCA_000173575.1 Burkholderia sp. H160
CGGCGAACATGATCTGGTCGACGCTGCGGTTGCCGTACACGAGCGTGAAGGTGCTGCGCGGCTCGACTTCGAGCGTCGTCTTGATGATCGCCAGCACCGGCGTGATGCCCGAGCCGCCCGAGAATGCGAGGTACTGCTTGCCCTGGCCCGCGTTCAGGTGCGTGAAGAAACGGCCGTCCGGCGTCATCACGTCGATGGTGTGGCCGGGCTGCAGCGTGTCGAACGCGAAGTTCGAGAAGCGCCCGCCGCGTACGCGCTTGATGCCGATGCGCAGCTCGCCGTCGCGATCGTAGTCGGTGACGCCCACGCAGATCGAATACGAGCGGCGCGTTTCCTCACCGTCGATATGCGTCTTCAGCGTGACGAACTGGCCCTGCGTGAAGCGATACTGGTCGCGCAGTTCGGGCGGGACGTCGAAGGCGACCGAGACCGCGTCGGCCGTCTCGGGACGCACTTCGCGGATACGCAGTGGATGGAATTGCGGGGTGGCCATATCAGTACGGTTTGAAGTAGTCGAAGGGTTCGCGGCACGCGAGGCAGCGATACAGGGCCTTGCAGGCGGTCGAGCCGAATTGCGCGAGCCGCTCGGTGTGCGCCGAGCCGCAGCGCGGGCAGGGCGGGGCGGGCAGCGCGCGCGGCACGAAGCGCAGCACTTTTTGCCGGCGGGGCGGCTGGCGTGGCGGCCGCGCCGCAGTTGCCGGTCGGCGGCGCAATGCCGTAGGCGCGCAGTTTTTCGCGGGCGTCGGTGGTGATCCAGTCGGTGGTCCACGCCGGCGCGAGCACGGTGGCGACGCGGTACGGCGTGAGCTGCGCGGCCCCGAGCGCGTGGCCGATGTCTTCGGCAATCTGCGACATCGCCGGGCAGCCCGAGTAGGTCGGCGTGATCACGACTTCGAGCGCGCCGTCCGCGGCGCGGCGCACGTCACGCAGGATGCCGAGTTCGCGGATCGAGACCACCGGGATCTCCGGGTCGGGTACCGCTTCGAGCACGCTCCAGGCGCGGGTGAGCGTGGGATCGGTGGTGGCGGTCGTGGCGGTCGTGGCGGTCGTGGCGGTTGCATTCGCGGGCTGCGGGGCGGTCGGGGTCGTCATCGCGTGCTCACCAGCTGGCGCCGGGATGCTGGCGCGCGAGGCTCTGCATTTCGGCGAGCACGAAACCCATGTGCTCGGAATGCTCGCCGTGCTTGCCCGTCGTCACATGCCGCAGCGCCGCGGGCAGCGTCAGTGTCGCTGCGTCGAGCGTCGCGCGCACGTCGTCGAGCCACGCGGCTTCGAGCGCCGCGGTGCGCGGGCCGAGGCCGGCCACGGCAATCGCGTCTTCCACCGCGTCCGCGCTGAAGAACTCGTACGTGTACGGCATCAGGTAGTCGAGCGCAGCCTGCGCGCGGCGATGCGATTCGTCGGTGCCGTCGCCGAAGCGGATCAGCCACTCGCCCGCGTGATGCACGTGGTACTGCGTTTCCTTGAGCGACTTCGCGGCGATCGCGGCGAGCTGTTCGTCGGTGGAGGCCGTCAGCGCGCTCCACAGATGCCGCATCAGCGTCGCGTACAGGAAGTTGCGCGCGATCGTGACCGCGTAGTCCTTCTGCGCCTGCGCGGTGCCGGCGAGCGGCCCGTAATGCGGCAGCTCGACGAGCGTGTAGTTCGCGAATTCGCGCTCGGCGCGGAAGTACGCGTAGTCGTCTTCGCTGCGCTGGCGGCCGGTGAGCGCCAGTTCGAGCGCGGCCGCGTGCGTGTAGAGCAGCCGCGCCTGGCCGATCAGGTCGAGGCTCATGTTCGACAGTGCGATGTCCTCTTCGAGGATCGGGCCGTGGCCGCACCACTCGGTGTTGCGCTGACCGAGGATCAGCGCGGTATCGGCGAGGCGCAGCACGTACTGCAGATGTTCGGGGGTGATGGACGTAGTGGACGTAGTGGTCATGGCCGCGCTTACATGTGGTTGACTTCGTCGGGGAGCGTGTAGAACGTCGGGTGGCGATAGATCTTGTCGCCCGCCGGTTCGAACAGCTCGGCCTTCTCGTCCGGCGCCGAGGCGGTGATCGCCGCGGACGGCACCACCCAGATGCTCACGCCTTCCTGGCGGCGCGTGTAGACGTCGCGCGCCATGCGCAGCGCCATCGGCGCGTCGGCGGCGTGCAGACTGCCGCAGTGTTTATGATCGAGTCCCTGCTTGCTGCGCACGAACACTTCCCAGATTGGCCATTCCCTGTTCATTGCTGATCTCCTGATTCCTCTGATGTGCGGTGCCGCTCAGGCGGCGTGCTGCTGCGCGCGCTGGCGCTGCCTGTCGGCGTGGGCGAGCGCGGCGTCGCGCACCCACGCACCGTCCTCGTGGGCCTTCACGCGCGTCGCGAGGCGCTCGCGGTTGCACGGGCCGTCGCCGTTCACGACGCGCCAGAACTCTTCCCAGTCGATGTCGCCGTAGTCGTAATGGCCGCGCGCCTCATTCCATTTGAGGTCCGCATCGGGCAGCGTGACGCCGAGCACCTTCGCCTGCTCGACGGTCGCGTCGACGAATTTCTGGCGCAGGTCGTCGTTGGTGATGCGCTTGATGCCCCATTGCGCCGACTGGTTGCTGTGCACCGAATCCCTGTCGCTCGGGCCGAACATCATCAGCACCGGCCACCACCAGCGGTTCACCGCCTGCTGCACCAGCTCGCGCTGCGCGTCGGTGCCGGCCATCATCGCGAGCAGCGCATCGAACCCCTGGCGCTGATGGAACGACTCTTCCTTGCAGATGCGGATCATGGCGCGCGCGTACGGCCCGTAGGTGCAGCGGCACAGCGGGATCTGGTTCATGATCGCCGCGCCGTCGACCAGCCAGCCGATCACGCCGACGTCGGCCCAGGTGGGCGTCGGGTAGTTGAAGATGCTCGAATACTTGGCCTTGCCCGCATGGAGCGCCGCGATCAGCTGGTCGCGCGAGACGCCGAGCGTTTCGGCCGCGCTGTACAGGTACAGCCCGTGGCCGGCCTCGTCCTGCACCTTGGCGATCAGGATCGCCTTGCGCTTGAGGCTCGGCGCGCGCGTGATCCAGTTACCCTCGGGCAGCATGCCGACGATCTCCGAGTGCGCATGCTGGGAGATCTGCCGCACCAGCGTCTTGCGGTAGGCGTCGGGCATCCAGTCCTGCGGCTCGATCTTGCCGTC
>ABYL01000280.1 GCA_000173575.1 Burkholderia sp. H160
CATCGAAGGCCAGCCGACCCGCGCGGGCTCCGTCGTGCTCGCCGGCGCGCCCGCCGCGAAGGCCGATGCGGTCGCGGTCGCGCGTCTGAAGCGGGCCGGCGCCGTGATCGTCGGGCGGACCAACATGAGCGAGTTCGCGTTTTCGGGGCTCGGCCTCAATCCGCACTACGGCCATCCGCTGTCGCCGTACCGGCGCGGTGTGAAGGGCGACGAGCGGATTTCGGGCGGCTCGTCGTCGGGCGCGGCGGCTTCGGTCGCCGACGGCATGGCCGCGGTCGCGCTCGGCACCGACACCGGTGGATCGATCCGCATTCCGGCCGCCTTGTGCGGGCTGACCGGCTTCAAGCCGACCGCCGCGCGCATCCCGAAGCAGGGTGGCGTGCCGCTGTCGTCGACGCTCGATTCGTTCGGGCCGATCGGCGTGTCGGTCGGCTGCTGCGCGCTGGTCGACCGGATGCTCGCCGGGCTCGAGCCGCGCATCCCGGCCGCGCGGCCGCTCGAAGGCGTGCGCCTCGGCGTGCTGACCAATTTCGTGACCGACGGCGTCGAGCCCGAAGTCGCGCGCGCGATCGATACCGCGCTCAAGCATCTGGAAGCGGCCGGCGCAATCGTCAGCGAGGTGCGCTTCGCGCCGCTCGACCGCCTGCCCGAGATCAACCGCTTCGGTTTTGCGTCGATCGAGGCGTATGCGTGGCATCGTCCGCTGCTCGACCAGCATCGCGAACAGTACGATCCGCGCGTGCTCGTGCGCATCATGAAAGGGCAGCCGGCCAGCGCGGCCGACTATCTGGACCTGCTCGCCGAGCGCGCCGCGATGCTCGACGCAGCGGCGCGCACGCTGTGGCAGCGTTTCGACGCGGTCGTCGCACCCACGGTGCCGGTCGTGCCGCCGCGCCTCGCCGACTTGCTGCACGACGACGACACATTTGGCCACACTAATGCGCTGATCCTGCGCAACCCGAGCGCGTTCAACTTCCTCGATAGCTGCGCGCTGTCGCTGCCGTGCCACCTGCGCGGCGACGCGCCGGTGGGCCTGATGCTGGCGGGCGCCCCGCACGCCGACGACACGCTGCTGGCGATCGGCCGCGCGGCCGAGGCGGTGCTGAACGCGATCCGCTAAAGCGCGGCGGGGGTTCGCGCTAGAATCGCGGGCACCGTTCCTTTCGTCTCGAGACCAATCGAAGATCCATGAATAACGACTCCGCCATGCTGCGCCGCGAGCGCACCCTGCTGGTTCTGCTCGGCCTCATCTGCGTCGCCCTCGTGGGCGGTGCGTTGTACCTGCAGTTTGGTTTGCGCGAAGACCCGTGCCCGCTGTGCATCATCCAGCGCTATTTCTTCCTGCTGATCGCGATCTTCGCGTTCCTCGGTGCACGCTTCAAGAACTGGCGCGGCGTGCGCCTGCTCGAAGTGATGGCCGCGTTGTCGGCGCTCGCTGGCATCGCGACCGCGGCGCGCCATGTGTTCATACAAGCGAATCCGGGCTTCAGCTGTGGCTTCGACGCGCTGCAGCCGGTGGTCGACAGTCTGCCCCCGGCACACTGGCTGCCGGGCGTGTTCAAGGTCGCGGGCCTGTGCGAAACCGCGTATCCGCCGATTCTCGGGCTGACGGTGCCGATGTGGTCGGGCGTCGCGTTTATCGTCGCGTTCGTCGCGCTGGTGCTGAGCCTTGTGCGCAATCGGCATCGGGTGGGCTGACGGCGGGTGCACCCGCCTGACTGGTTGCCGATCCGCGTTGCCAATCACGCCGGACTTCGGGTCGCCCATGCGGGGTGACCGAAGTCCGGCGTTTTTTCTGCGCAACCTTCGGCCGATTGCGCGCCAATCTTGCCGCCCATCACCCAAACCACACAATTTCTCGCCGCCTCTCGAATCGTACCTGGAACATGATCCCTGCCGCATAAGCTTCATGTGACGCGGAAAATATTTTCGGAACGGGGTAGTGCTATCTTCGGGTAATGATGGCGATCTACGTGCGCGAGGCCGGCTTTTGCGACCCCCTGCGTAACGCGCGCCCGATCCGCACTGTCTTTCGATTCGCCATGACAACGCAAACCATCCGCTTCTATCACCAGGGGTCCATCCGCGAGGTCGCGGGCGTCCCGGCGACGCGCACCGTGCTGCAGCACCTGCGCGAGGATCTGCGCTGCACGGGCACCAAGGAAGGTTGCGCGGAAGGCGACTGCGGCGCGTGCACGGTCGTGATCGGCGAACTCGACGCGCGCGGCGGCCTCGCGTTGAAGGCGGTCAACGCCTGCATCCAGTTCCTGCCGACACTCGATGGCCGCGCCCTCTTCACCGTCGAAGACCTGCGCGCCGCCAACGGCGCGCTGCATCCGGTGCAACAGGCGCTGGTCGACTGTCACGGTTCACAATGCGGCTTTTGCACGCCCGGCTTCGTGATGTCGATGTGGGCGCTCTACGAGAACCAGCCCGCTAGCGCCGGCCTGCCGACCCGCGACGAAATCGACGCCGCGCTGTCCGGCAATCTGTGCCGCTGCACGGGCTACCGGCCGATCATCGAGGCTGCGCAGAAGATGTTCGACTACGCGCAATATCGGCGTGTCGCGCTCGACCGCGACGCGATCGCGGCCACGCTGCGCACGCTGCAACGCAAGGACACCTTCGAATACAGCGCGCCCGATCCACGCGGCGCCGCGTTCGGCTCATCCACCTTCCTCGCCCCGCTCACGCTCGACGCGTTCGCGACGCTGCGCGCGCAGCATCCGGACGCGCGCATCGTCGCAGGCAGCACCGACGTCGGCTTGTGGGTCACCAAGCAGTTCCGCGATCTCGGCGAGCTGCTGTACACCGGCAATGTCGCGGAATTGAAGACGATCGCGCGCGACGCACAAACGCTGACGATCGGTGCAGCGGTCACGCTCGAAGACGCGTACGCGGCGCTCACCGCCGACTACCCCGAACTTGCCGAAATGTGGACGCGCTTCGCATCGCTGCCGATCCGCAACGCGGGCACGCTCGGTGGCAACGTCGCGAACGGCTCGCCGATCGGCGATTCGATGCCGGCACTGCTCGCGCTCGGCGCCGAGGTCGTGCTGCGCCGCGATCGCACGACGCGCACGCTGCCGCTCGATGCGTTCTATCTCGGCTATCAGAAGACCGCGCTAGCACCCGGCGAATTCGTGAGCGCCGTGCGCGTACCGCGCCCGGCCGGCACGCTGCGGTTTCGCACCTACAAGGTGGCCAAGCGCTACGACCAGGACATCTCGGCGGTATGCGCGGCGTTCGCGCTGCACGTTGCGGAAGATGGCGCGATCCGCGCGGCGCGCGTCGCGTTCGGCGGCATGGCGGCAACGCCGAAGCGCGCCGC
>ABYL01000279.1 GCA_000173575.1 Burkholderia sp. H160
CAGGCGGGCACGCCGGTCGACACCGTCACGCTCGAGGCGGGCCACGCGTTGATGAACGAGCAACCAGACGCGACGCTCGATGCGCTATTCAGCTTCGCGTCGCAAGCGCCGCATGAAGCGCGCTGAGTGGCCAGGTTGCGTTGGGTTGGGGATCGCCGGAGAATGACTGAAACCGGTTTTTTCAGCCTCCGGAGGCCGTCATGGCTCATACAGCACACACCGATCACTTCGCGAGCTTCGCGGAGTTTTACCCGTACTACCTGAGTGAGCATCGCAATATCGGGTCGCGGCGGCTTCATTTCATTGGCTCGCTCGGCGTGATCGGCTGCCTCGCGATGGCGCTCGCGACCGGCGACTGGCTATGGTTGCCGGTGGCCGTGGTCTGTGGCTACGGCTTCGCGTGGGTCGGCCATTTCTTCTTCGAGAAGAACAAGCCGGCCACCTTCCGTCATCCGCTTTACAGCCTGATGGGCGACTGGGTGATGTTCAAGGACATCTGCGTGGGGAAGATTTCGTTGTAGTTTTGCCGGGCGGCTCGAAGCCGGGCCACCTCATTACGCCGCCTGGTGCGGCATCGATGCCGCCGCGCGCTGGCCATCTCCGAATTGCGCCGCTCTTGCCGCCGCGCGCGACGCAAGCAACGCGGCGAGCGTCACCTTCAGCTTGTCATTGTCGAGCGCGGCGAGCAGCATGCCGCCGTCTACGCGCGTGGAGTCGAGTTCGAGCTGATACGTAAGCTCCGCGCGGTCGATCACGAACAGGTCGTACAGCCGCTGCACGCTCACCTGCGCCGGGTTCGCGAGCAGCACGAAGTGCGGGCCGGCCTGGTTCTCCTCCAGCCGCGCGATCCACTCGATCTCTTCGAGCCGCTGCAACAGCATCTGCGTCGTATCCATGTCGCGGCGAAGCAGGCGCGCGAGTTCAGGCATCGTGTAGCCGCGCCTGCCGGCCTCGCGCGCTTCGCACAGCCGCGCGAGCAGTTCGAGCGAATCGAACAGATTGCTGCCATAAAACACGGGACGATGAAACTGGCCGATGCGAATCGCCGGTAGCGCCGACGCGATCATCGCGCCAGTCAGCGTGATGAACCAGCACAGGTACATCCACAGCAGGAACAGCGGCACGGCGGCAAACGCGCCGTACACCGCCGTATACGTCGGAATCTGCCGCACGTAGTAGCCGAAGCCGCGCTTGGAGAGCTCGAACGCGACCGCGGCGATCACGCCGCCGACCACCGCGTCGCGCCATGCGACGCGGCAGTTCGGCAGATAAACGTAAAGAATCGTGAACGCGAGCACGGTAAGCGGCAGCGTGGCGCTCGCGAGCGCCCATGCGATCAGCGGCGTGATGCGCTGCGCGGCGCTATACGACATCGATTGCGTGAACAGATACGACGAGATCGACAGGCTCACGCCGATCAGGATCGGACCGAGCGTGATGATCGCCCAATAGACGAGGATGCGCTGCGCGACGGGCCGCGCCTTGCGCACGCGCCAGATCACGTTGAACGCGGATTCGACGGTCATCATCGTCATCACCGCGGTGAGGAACAGCACGATCATGCCGATCGTGGTCAGCCCCTTGGCCTTCGACGCGAACTGGTTCAGATACTTGAAAATCTGATCGTTCAGCCGCGCGGGCATCAGGTGATCGGCGAGAAAAAACTGCAGCGACGCCTGGAACGAGCTGAAGATCGGAAACGCCGTGAACAGCGCAAACGCGACGGTGGCGAGCGGCACGAGCGCGAGCATCGTCGTAAACGTCAGGCTGCCCGCGACCTGCGGAATCCGGTCCTCGCCGATGCGTTGCGCGGCGAACTGCGCGAGCCGTTTGAGCGTGTCGAGGTCGAAACGCACCCTAACCAGCAAACCTGCCTCCTTGCTTCCTGAACCGCCGGAGCGGGACTGCGGGAACCCCGCGCGATGTTTGGCCGAACCGCCGCGCCGAACGGCTTCGAGCGGCCTGTGCAACGGACCGAACCCCTATAATACCCGTTCACCGATGAGGCCTATGAAAGACATTCTCGTGCTTTATTACAGCCGTCACGGCGCCACGCGCGAGCTCGCGCTGGCGATCGCGCACGGCGTCGACAGCGTCCCCGGCATGCAGGCGCGCGTGCGCACCGTGCCGGCGGTTTCCACGGTCTGCGAGGCGAGCGAGCCGGACATCCCCGCCGAAGGACCACCGTACGTCGAACTGCGCGACCTCGAAGAATGCGCGGGCCTCGCGCTCGGCTCGCCGACCCGCTTCGGCAACATGGCGGCCGCGCTCAAATACTTTCTCGACGGCACCACGCCGCAGTGGCTGTCCGGTGCGCTGTCGGGCAAGCCGGCCTGCGTGTTCACGTCGACCGGCAGCCTGCACGGCGGCCAGGAAACCACGCTGCTGTCGATGATGCTGCCGCTGCTCCATCACGGCATGCTGATCGTCGGCATTCCATACACCGAGAGCGTGCTAACCACCACGCAAAGCGGCGGCACTCCGTATGGCGCATCGCATTTCGCGCGCGCGGGCACGGCCGGCCAAGGCATCTCCGCCGACGAACGGACGCTTGCGATTGCGCTCGGTGCGCGCGTTGCGCGCACGGCCGCGTCGATGTCCGAAAGGCCGTGAGCGCAAAGCCGTGAACGAACCGGATCCGCAACCGGCCGAGCGCGACGCCGCAAGCTCGACGAAACACGCGAGCGCATCAGCCTTCTCCACCGTCGCGCCCGTGCAGCCCAAAACCGCCGCCGCGCTCGTCGCCGCTTTTACGTTGGTCGCGATGATCGCGCTGGCCATCGCATGGGAATGGTGGCTCGCGCCGTTGCGGCCTGGTGGCTCGCTGCTCGTACTGAAGGCCTTGCCGCTGCTCTCCGCGTTGCCGGGCGTGTGGCGCCGCCGGCTCTATACGATGCAATGGGCGTCGATGCTGATCCTGCTGTATTTCGCTGAAGGCGTCGTACGCGGCTGGAGCGATCATGGCTTGGGCGCGCGGCTCGGCT
Source organism: Burkholderia sp. H160 (assembly GCA_000173575.1). Taxonomy (GTDB): domain Bacteria; phylum Pseudomonadota; class Gammaproteobacteria; order Burkholderiales; family Burkholderiaceae; genus Paraburkholderia. Next base: position 2,985 of record ABYL01000279.1, read on the forward strand.
GGCTGCAAGCGGCGCTTGCCCTGATCTTCTTTGCCTGTACGCTTGCGTATGTCGGGCCGTTCAAGCGTGCGGCCAAACTGGCCGCAAAACGGGCCTCCGGCGAACCGCCCCCGCCCGCCTGACGCCCACGCCTCACGACGCTGCCCGCCCTTAACACCGCCAACCGTCCCTCATGACCCACTCCGCTTTTCTCGCCGCCTGCCGCGACACCATCGGCGCGGCCCACGTCCTGACCGATCCGCACGACACCGCGCCCTATCTGACCGACTGGCGCCGCCGCTACACCGGCGCAGCCTGCGCGGTGCTGTGTCCGGCCACGTCCGCCGAAGCCGCCGCGCTCGTCAAGCTCGCGGTCGAGCAT
>ABYL01000278.1 GCA_000173575.1 Burkholderia sp. H160
CGATCCTCGGCAAGATGTTCGCGGCGCAGACCTCGTCCGCGTCGCCGCAAGCGGCCGCGCCCGCCCCGGCAGCCGCGTCGCTCAACTCGGTCTTCGACCGTCTGCGCGGCACCCCGGCCCAAGGCGCCCAGGCACCCGCCGGCGCCACGCGCGGCGGCTTCGCCTCGTGGCTCACCAACGGTCCGCGTCGCTCATGAAAGTCGTCGCCGTGGTATCCGCCAAGGGCGGGGTCGGCAAGACCACCCTCGCCGCCAATCTCGCCTCCGTGCTCGCCAGCAAGGGCCAGCGCGTGATCGCGCTCGATCTCGACCCGCAGAACGCGCTGCGTCTGCACTTTGGCGTGCCACTCGACAGCATCGACGGCCTGTCGCGCGCGACGCTCTCGGGCAACCCGTGGCAAACGGCGATGTACGACGGCATCGACGGCGTGACCGTGCTGCCATACGGCGCCTTGCTCGAGGAAGACCGCCGCCGCTTCGAGGCGCATCTCGACATGCATCCTCAGTGGCTCGCGCAGTCGCTGCAGAACCTGCGGCTCGACCCGTCCGACATCGTGATCGTCGACACGCCGCCCGGCTCGTCGACCTACGTGCGCAGCGCGCTGACCGCGGCCACCTTCGTGCTGAACGTCGTGCTCGCCGACGCCGCGTCGTACGCGGCGATCCCGCAGATGGAGCGGCTCATCGAAACCTACGCGGCGCCGCGCGCGGATTTCGGCGGCGTCGGCTATGTGGTCAACCAGATCGACCAGTCGCGCCAGTTGACGAAAGACGTCCTGAAGGTGCTGCGCCAGATGCTCGCCGGCAAGGTGTTCCCCGGCGTGATTCATCTCGACGAAGGCGTCAGCGAAGCGCTCGCCTGTGACACCACGACGATCCACTACGATCCGCTGAGCCAGGCCGCCGCCGATTTCCGCGCGTGCGGCGAATGGCTCATGGCGGCGCTCGACGCGATCGCCGCCCAGCCGAGGAACGTCGCATGAGCTCCCCAGCCTCCTCGCGCGAGCCCGAGGGCGGTGAGCCGTCGCGGTTCGGACGCTTCATCGAAGCGAGCTTCTGGAACAGCCGCATCGTCACCGGGCTCGTCACGCTGGTCGCGCTGTACATGCTGTACTTCGTGTTCACGGTGCCGCTCGAGTTCTATCAACAGCTGACCTTCGCGACCCTCTGCTTCGTGATCGCGCTGCTGTTTCGCCGTCTGCCGGGCCGTTACGCGACGATGGTGATGATCATGCTGTCGATCGTCGCGTCGGGCCGCTACATGTACTGGCGCCTGACCGAGACGACGTACTGGGAGCATCCGCTCGATGCCGTCTGGGGTCTGCTGCTCGTGTCCGCCGAGCTCTATTCCACGATCGTGCTGATGCTCGGCTACTTCCAGACCGCGTGGCCGCTCAAGCGCAAGCCGCTGCCGCTGCCAGCCAATCGCGACGAGTGGCCGACCGTCGACGTGTTCATCCCGACCTACAACGAGCCGCTCAGCGTCGTGAAGCCGACCGTCTACGCGGCGCTCGCGCTCGACTACCCGGCCGAGAAGATGTCGATCCACCTGCTCGACGACGGCCGCCGCCCCGAGTTCAAGGCGTTCTGCGAGGAAGTCGGCGTGAACTGGACGATCCGCACGCACAACCGCCACGCGAAGGCCGGCAACATCAACGAGGCAATGAAGATCACGAGCGGCGAGTACCTCGCGATCTTCGACTGCGATCACATCCCGACCCGCTCGTTCCTGCAGATCGGCCTCGGCTGGTTCCTGCGCGACAAGCTGCTGTCGATGCTGCAGACGCCGCACCACTTCTTCTCCGCCGACCCGTTCGAGCGCAACCTCGGCACCTTCCGCAAGGTGCCGAATGAAGGCGAGCTGTTCTACGGCCTCGTGCAGGATGGCAACGATCTGTGGAACGCGACGTTCTTCTGCGGCTCGTGCGCGCTGCTGCGCCGGAGCATGGTCGATGAGATCGGCGGCATCGCGGTGGAGACCGTGACCGAGGACGCGCACACCGCGCTGAAGCTGCACCGCCTCGGCTACAACACCGCGTATCTGGCGATTCCGCAGGCCGCCGGCCTTGCGACCGAAAGCCTGTCGAGCCACATCGGCCAGCGCATCCGCTGGGCGCGCGGCATGACGCAGATCTTCCGCATCGACAATCCGCTCAGCGGCAAGGGACTGAACATCGGGCAGCGCCTGTGCTATCTGAACGGGATGATGCACTTCTTCTACGGCGTGCCGCGTCTCGTGTTCCTGACCGCGCCGCTGTCGTTTCTGTTCTTCGGCGCGCATGTGATCGAAGCGGCGGCCAGCACGATCGCGATCTACGCGCTGCCGCACATGATGCACGCGAGCATCACCAACTCGCGGATGCAGCGGCTGTTCCGCCATTCGTTCTGGGCCGAGGTGTATGAGTCGGTGCTCGCGTCGTACATCACCGCGCCGACGCTGCTCGCGCTGATCAACCCGAAGCTCGGCAAGTTCAACGTGACGGCCAAGGGCGGCAAGATCGAGAAGAGCTACTTCGACTGGTCGATCTCGCGGCCGTATCTGTTCCTGCTGCTGCTGAACCTGCTCGGCTTCCTCGCGGGTCTCGTGCACATCTACGTGAACTGGCACGTGCGCAGCATCGTTCAGACCACCCTGCTCAATCTCGCCTGGACCAGCTACAACATGCTGATCCTCGGCGCGAGCGTGGCCGCCGCGAGCGAGCGCCGCCAGATCCGCGCAGTGCCCCGCGTCGCGATGAAAATGCCCGTGATGCTGAAGTTCTCGACCGGCCGCACGCTCGCGTGCGAAACGATCGACTACTCGGAAGGCGGCGTCGGCGTCGCGCTGCCCGGCAACATCGAAGTGCCGATGCAGGAGCGCGTGAGCGTGTCGCTTTTCCGCGGCGACGAGGAGTACGCGTTCCCCGCCACCGTCAGCTTTGCCGAGCCGGGTCGCGTGGGGCTGCGCTTTTCGTCGATGTCGCGCGAACAGGAGTACGAGTTCGTGAAAACCACTTTCGCCCGCGCGGACGCGTGGACCGGTTGGGCCGAGGGGCGCGAGCATGACACGCCGCTGCGCGGTCTGTCGCACGTGCTGCAGGTCGGCGCGCGCGGCATCGTGGGTCTGTTCGAGCATCTGTACGACGACTTGCGCAGTTCGATCAAAAGCCGTCCTGCGGACGTCAAGAAGCTGAAAACCAAAGACTGATCTATGGGCAACAGGAAAGCGAAGGACAATATCGAACGCCCGGCTCACGGGCGCAACAGCTCTGGATCCCATTCGCGCTTTTTTGCTCGCCATGACTCCCCGCGTTCGCGGCGAGTCATGCGTGGCATCGCCTGCTGGCTCGCGCTGCAGACCGCGCTGGCGTCGTTCATGCCGCTGGCTGAAGCGGCCACCCCGGCGGCCAAGCCGGCGTCAGCCGCTGG
>ABYL01000277.1 GCA_000173575.1 Burkholderia sp. H160
GCTCTCCCCCGCCTCGTCAATACCATTTTCGCTTTCGCTTAAAAAAAGTTGCGACTCACTTCCGGACCGCGTTCACCACCGCGTCGACAGGAACAGCATCGGCCATAGCCGCGTAGCCTGCATCGCTCGGATGGATGTGATCGCCACTATCGAAAGCGCGCTGCAGACGGTCCGGCTGCGCCCGGTCACGCAGCGCCGCGTCGAAATCGATGACGCCGTCGAACGCATGACTGGTCCGAATCCACTGATTAACAGCGAGCCGGATGTTTTCCCGCTCCGGCGGCAGTGAAGCCGGCGTCAGCGTCGCGCCGAACACCTTGATGCCATCGCGCCGCGCGGCGGTGATCACTCGCTGGTAACCGGCGATCAGATCGGCGGCCGCGACCGACGTATGCGGAAAATCGCAGTCGAGCCCGCCATGAGGCGGCATTGCCGCAAAGTTGATGTCGTTGATACCAATCAGCACGATTGCCGCTTTAACGCCTGGACGTCGCAAAACGTCGCGGTCGAAGCGACTCGCGAGCGCGTCGCCATAGCAAGGCGAGTCACTCAGAAGCCGGTTGCCGCTGATGCCGAGATTCACGATCGCGATCGACTGTGCGCCGCTTGCCGCCACCCGCCGAGCCAGCGCATCCGGCCAGCGACGGTTCTGGTTCAGGCTGGAGCGCATGCCGTCGGTGATCGAGTCGCCGATCGCGGCCACGGCAGCCGACGGCGCCGCAGCCTCCACCGACAAGCCCGTCACCCATACATAGTGCGTGAAGCGACCGCGAAACGCCGCGGCGGACTCGTCGGCTGCGTGATTGCCGGGCTCCGACACGTAATTCACCTGATTAGACACACGGTGCCACGCGACGATCCGCTGCTCCGGCCCCATAAGGGCGCTGATCGCATACGGTGTGCCTTCGACGACGTCGATCGCGATCGGATCGCTATCCAACTCCCCGCCCGGCGGGATGCTGACCGCGCCCTTGCCGCTGAACGTCACCCGACTACCGGCGCCCTCGACCGCCGCCGCGCCGCCAGCGGAGCGCGCGATGCGCAATTCCTCGATGACAAGCGGCGTGTTGCCGTACGCATTGCTCAGATGAATTCGCGCCGTTTTCCCTGATAACGTCGGATAAACGATTTGGCGAACCGTACGCCCGGCGACTTCCGGCGCGCGATACAGCGGCGGCAACTCAGCCCGCTGCGGAATCGGTTGTAGCGCGGTCGCCCACACGGCGACCCAATGTTCGGGCGCGCCGGCAGCGAACGCGCTTGAGGAAACGACACATGGAGCAAATTGGGCAAGCAGCGCCGCGCCGCATGCGGCGGCCAGGGTGCGAATGGTCATTCGGAGAATCGGTTCGAGGCGAAACCCGCATTTTGCCCGATCACTGCGGCAATCGCCGGCAATTGCAGGTAAGTCAGCTAACCCATGCACTCGGCCGCCGTGCCCGCTCGAACTCACGCCGCTTGCTGACTCATGATCTTCAGCGCGACTGCTTCGGCGACCTCGATTCCGTCGATCGCCGCCGAGTAGATCCCGCCCGCATACCCCGCGCCTTCGCCCGCGGGATACAGCCCCTTAACGTTGACGCTCTGGTAATCGTCCCCGCGACGCACGCGTACCGGCGACGACGTTCGCGTTTCGACGCCGGTCAGCACGGCGTCATGCATCGCGAAACCGGCGATTTTTTTCTCCATCTGCGGCAGCGCTTCGCGGATCGCTTCGATCACGTAGTCGGGCAGCGCGGTGCTGAGATCGGTGGGCCGCACACCCGGCTTGTACGACGGCACGACCGAGCCGAGCGACGTCGACGGCCGCCCCGCGATGAAGTCGCCGACCAACTGCCCCGGGGCCATATAGTTACCGCCGCCGAGCTCGAACGCCCGCTCTTCCCACTTGCGCTGGAACGCGATGCCGGCAAGTGGGCCGCCCGGGTAGTCGTCTGGGGTAATGCCAACTACGATGCCCGCGTTCGCGTTGCGCTCCGCACGCGAGTACTGGCTCATGCCGTTCGTGACGACGCGACCCGGCTCGGACGTAGCCGCCACGACGGTGCCGCCCGGACACATGCAGAAGCTATACACCGCGCGCCCGTTGCTGCAGTGGTGAACAACCTTATAGTCGGCTGCGCCGAGCTGTTTGTGACCGGCAAATTTGCCAAAACGGCTGCGATCGATCACACCCTGCGGATGCTCGATCCGGAAACCGAGCGAAAACGGCTTCGCTTCGACGTACACGCCGCGGTCGAACAGCATCTGGAAAGTGTCGCGCGCGCTATGGCCGACCGCCAGCACCACGTGATCACAGCGCAGCGTCTCACCGGTCGACAGCTTCAGCCCGCGCACCTGGCCGTTGTCGATGTCGATGTCCTCGACGCGTGTCTCGAAACGCACCTCGCCGCCCAGCTCGTGGATGCTCGCGCGCATCTTCTCAACCATGCTGACGAGGCGGAACGTGCCGATATGCGGACGGCTCAGGTACAGGATGTCCTCCGGCGCACCGGCCCGCACGAATTCGTCGAGAACCTTGCGGCCGTAGTGCTTCGGGTCCTTGATCTGGCTGTAGAGCTTGCCGTCCGAAAACGTACCCGCGCCGCCCTCGCCAAACTGCACGTTCGACTCGGGATTCAACACCGATTTGCGCCACAGTCCAAACGTGTCCTTGGTGCGCTCGCGCACGGCCTTGCCACGCTCGAGGATGATCGGCCGGAAGCCCATCTGCGCGAGGATTAGACCCGCGAACAAGCCGCACGGCCCCATGCCGATCACGACCGGACGAGGCGTGCTCAGTTGCGCGGGCGCCTGGGCCACAAATTTGTAGCTCATGTCGGGCGTCACGCCGCAATGCGGCACGTCGGCGAGCCGCTTCAGCGCGGCCGCTTCATCCTTGACCTCGACATCGACGATGTAGGTGAGCTTGATGTCGGCGCGCTTGCGCGCGTCGTGCGCGCGGCGAAACACGGTGTATCGGATGAGTCCGTCCCGCGCCACGCCGAGTTCCGCGAGGCGCGCACGGATGGCTGCTTCGAGGGCGCTCTCGGGGTGATCGAGCGGGAGTTTGATTTCGCTTAGACGTAACATGAGTACCGGAGATGCAAGTGGGCCGCAAATCGCGGCCAATTCGCAATTTTACCGGGGTAAGTGTTGGAGCGGGGTGGCGGCCGGCCACGAACCGCTGACGCATCAATGCCACGGCAAGCCAGCAACCATGTCTCGACGCCCCTGCGCGCCCCGATGCATTCCAACACCAGTCTACGAAAAATTTATTAACCGACCGGTCGGTTGGTTTATACTACGCCGACACAGATTACTCCCCCAGAGAGCGTCCCTCATGTACACGCAATCCCTCGATATCCCCGGCAACGTTGCCCCGCTCGATGCGGACGCGAATTCGCCCGCACAGGCGCGCTTCGACGCGGTCATGGCCGCT
>ABYL01000276.1 GCA_000173575.1 Burkholderia sp. H160
CTCGCGCGCGGCCGGGCGTCGCCGCGGGAAATGTCGCGAGTGGTGGGGTCGGAGGAGAGATGGGGGGCGGTGCGACTCGCGGGCTGCGGTGCGCCGCCAGACGGCGCAGCCCCGGACTTACGCCGCGACGGGCATGACTGCATGGCAATCCGTAAGAAAACGGGAGACGCCAGTGTAGCCGCAGTTTTGCCCGGCGCGCCCGAACATGCGTAACCGAATGTTAGTACGCTTGCGCGGCCGGCGAATTCGCGGCCGGCGATCCGGTACGCCAGTCGTCAGTACGCGACCGTCGCGATCTGACGGATGAAGCGGCCCTGCTCCAGTTCGTCGACGAACGCGATCGCGTAGTCTTCGGCCGAAATGCGGCTATTGCCGTCCGCGTCCGCGATCAGCGTGTTCGTCCCCGTGCGGAACTTGCCGGTGCGCTCGCCCGGCGCGATCACCGCGGCCGGCGCGAACAACGTCCAGTCGAGATCGGCGACGCCACGGTAGTAGTCGAACGCGTCGCGGTGCGCGAGCGCGATGGCCTTGTAGGCGTCCGGAAAGCTGTCGGTATCGACCAGTTGCTTGCCCGGCGCGACTTCGAGCGAGCCGGCGCCGCCTACCACGACCACGCGTGTCAGCCCCGCCGCGCGCGCACCTTCGACGAGCGCGCGGGTGGCCTGCGTCAGCGCCGCGAGATCGCCTTGCGGCGGTGCATACGCGCTTGCGACGACGTCCTGACCGCGCACCGCCGCGCCAACGCTCGCGGCGTCAAGCAGATCGGCCTTCGCTGCCTGCAGATTCGCGACGCCGGCCGGCACGCGCGCCGGATCGCGCACGAGCGCCGTCACCTGATGCCCGCGACGCGCCGCTTCCGCGGCAATCCGCGAACCGATCATGCCGGTCGCACCAAACAAGGCGATCTTCAGTTGCTTGCTCATTTCGACTTACTCCTCAGGTAGTTTTATATGTAATCATCACAGTTACATATAACGAGAAAAAAGCGGGGCGTTCACCCCGTTCGTTTATCTGGCACGCGTGCCGCAATCATTCGACACGCGCACTGCGACACTGCTCTTCTATCCGTTCACTGCCGTCGCGTCATGCACGTGAAGACACGCTCAAGCACGGCGCTTGCGCTCGCGCTGCTTCTCCGAGCGCACGACATCGGCAGTCGCGTCGGCGAGCGTACGCCCGGCAAGCGCCGCTTCCATAGCCTGCTGCGCTTCGTCGATGATACTGCGCAGCACGCCCTGGATATTGCGCCCCACCATGCATGCGGGATTCGGCTCCTCGCGATGCACGCCGAACAACTGCGCGTCTTCCACCGCGCGATAGACGTCGAGCAGCGTGATCTGCTCAGGTCTCCGGGCGAGCAATGCGCCACCACCGGCGCCCATCTGCGACGTGGTGAGCCCAGCGTCAGAGAGCATGGCCAGCAGCCGGCGGATCAGCGCGGGATTCGTATTCACGCTGCCCGCAATCATCTCCGACGACAACGGCACGCCGCCCTGCAACGACAGCAGCGCGAGCACATGCACGGCAAAGGCAAACCGGCTACTCGTGTTCACAGCAAATCCGTCCCGCAACGACAATGTGTAACCATGGTAATTACATTTATTCGGAACGTCAATCCGCAGACCGCGAACGGAACCCCGCGCAGGTCATTTGTCCATCTGCTTCTGCGCGTCGGCGGAATCGGTCGACGCGCTCGACGAAGCCGACGTGCCCGCATTCTGGGCCGACCACGCCTGCAGCTTGCGCCCCGCAGTTTCGAGGCCCTGGCCCGTGATCGACGCGGCCTTGCTGAGCTGCGCGTTGGCCGCGCTCGCCGCGTTCTGCAGATTGGCCTGCGCGCTCGAGGCGAGCGAAGCCGGGTCGATCCTGATCGACGGCGCGGAGGCCGAATCGAGGTTCTGCTGCGCGGCGTCCTTGGTCGCGTCGACCTGCTGGCCGACGTAGCTCGCGGCCTGGTCGAGCTTCTGACCGGCAAGCTGGGCGGCGTCGTTGAGCTTGCCCGCGACCTGGCCGGCCGACGCGTCATTCTTCTGGCACGCGGCCAGCGCTCCAAACACGAGGACCACGACCGCCGCGCGGCGCAATAACGATGAGGAAAGGGATGAAATCATGATCAGGAAGGAGCCGCGCCGGGCGGCTCGCGTATGCGAAGACGCGCTCATGATACCGCCGTTGCGCCGCGCGGCCGGTTTGAGTCGCACCGCCGAGCCGGTCGCTGTTCTGTCAAACATGAAGGAGTAGACTGCTTGAGTAATGACGAGCGTCTATCAGCATCTCAGTGTTCCGTTGATCAACTGGAGGCATACGATGGCGGCAAAGAAGATCCTCTTTCTCACCGGCGACTTCGCCGAGGACTACGAAACGATGGTGCCGTTTCAGGCGCTGCAGGCGGTCGGCCACGTCGTCGACGCGGTCTGCCCTGACAAGAAGGCGGGCGAGCGCGTGAAGACCGCGATCCATGATTTCGAGGGCGACCAGACCTACACCGAAAAACCCGGCCACCAGTTCACCCTGAACGCCACCTTCGACGACGTCGATCCGCGCCAGTACGATGCGCTCGGCATCGCCGGCGGCCGCGCGCCCGAGTATCTGCGGCTCAATCCGAAGGTGATCGACCTCGTGCGGCAGTTCGCCGAGGCGGGTAAGCCGATCGCCGCGATCTGCCACGCAGCGCAACTGCTCGCGGCCGCCGACGTGATCCGTGGCAAGCGCATTTCCGCCTATCCGGCCTGCGCGCCCGAAGTGAAGCTGGCGGGCGGCGAGTACGCCGACATTCCCGTCGATGCCGCGATCACCGACGCCAACTTCGTGACCGCGCCCGCGTGGCCCGCGCACCCCGAGTGGCTGCGGCAGTTCCTCGTGCTGCTCGGCACGCGCATCGAGCACTAAGTCCGGACACCGGCGGCGGGCGTCGACAGACATCGGCGCTCGCCGCAACACGGCCCCACATTTCAGAGTCCTCCGATAGTTACAAGCGAAACGCATCCCTATAGTCGCGGCTGCCTTGGGGAGTGCTGTTCCGATGAAACTGATCGACTGGATCGTCACGCTCGTGATCATGCTGATGGCGATCGCCATTTTCTCCGCGCGCCGGCTGCCCACCTGGTCGCACAACCGCGCGCGCCATATGACGGGCACCCGTCTGCTGATGCAGGCCGCCTGCGCACTGTGGGCGGCGCTGCTGAGCGTCGCGCACGGCCTGTTTGCCGTCGAGGGTCTTGCCGGCGTCCGGCCAACCAGGCTCGTATCGTTTGCCGGTCTGTGCGTGCTGCTCGCGTTTAGCTGCTACTGGTCGGTGCGCGGTACCCGGCTGCTCAAACCGCGGCGGATCTTCACTGGTTGCTGAGCGGGCCTACCGGGTACTGATGCCTCGCACCGCATCGATCAAAGGCGCGGGCGACCCGGTGCCTGCGGCGAGGCCTGAACCCACAGCACCTTGCGCGCTCTCGCGCACTCCGCGCGCGGCCTGACCAGCGG
>ABYL01000275.1 GCA_000173575.1 Burkholderia sp. H160
ATGCTGCGCACGGCGGTGCGTGGCGTGGTCGACGTGCTGCTGTCGCGCTCGATGCTCAAGCGCGAGATCAGCCTCGACACGACGATGCTGGTCCAGCGCGACAACAACCCGCTCAAATTCTTCCCCGACGGTGACGGCGCGCTCGCGCAGATGCTGCGCGGCGCGAGCGCCGGATATCTGCCGCCGCAGACGGCCCTCGAAGGCGCATTCGACGATATCCGCCGCCACGAACTCGCGGTCCTCGCGGGCACGCGCGCGGCGATGCAGCACCTGCTCGGCCGCTTCGACCCACAGGCAATCGTCGATGCCGACACCCGGCGCGGCAGGTTCGACTGGCTGCCCGTATGCAGAAAAGCGCGCCAGTGGGACCGTCTGATTGCGCTGCACGCCGAGCTCACGCGCGCGAGCGCCGACGACCTTCAGGCGCTGTGCGGCAGCGCCTTCAACGACACATACGAGCGGCACGCAAACGGCTGCGCCGACGCGATCCCGCAGGCTCCTTCAATCCGATAGCGAGGCGACGATGTCCTGGAACAACAAGGTGATCTGGTCGGAAGGCATGCTGCTTCAGCCGCAGCATCTGCAACAGCATGACCGCTACCTGCGCGCGCAGATCGACGCGCGCTGCGCCGCGCTGCGGCCCTATGCGTTCGGATTCTCGGAGCTGTCGATCGAAGTGGAGCAACTGAAGCTCGGCCGCATCGCGCTGACCTCATGCGCGGGTGTGTTGCCCGATGGCAGTCCGTTCCGCTTGCCCGCCGACGACGATCTGCCGCTGCCGCTCGCGGTGCCCGAGGACGCGCGCGATCTGACGGTCGTGCTCGCGCTGCCGCTCGCGCGCCGCGGCGTGCCCGAGGCCGCGCATGGGGCGCAGGCAGAAGGCACGGGCGGCCATGATGGTTTCGCGCGTCACCGCATCGCGGAGACCGAAGTGCTCGACAGCAACGACGGCGCCATCGGTGCGGCGCTCGTGCAGGTCGGCAAGCTTCAGCTGCGGCTCGCGTTCGAGCGGGATGTGGTCCATGCACATACGTCGCTCGGGATTGCGCGCATCGTCGAGCGCCGTGCGGACAACAGCATCGTTATCGATGCCGCCTATGCACCGCCTTGCCTCGACTATCGCGTGTCGCGCCGGTTGTGCGGCTTCGTCGACGAGCTCGCGGGCCTCATGCATCAGCGCGCCGATGCGCTCGCCGCGCGCCTTGCCCAGCCCGCCGCGACCGGCGCGGCCGAGATCGCCGACTTTCTGCTGCTGCAGGTCCTCAACCGGGCCGAGCCGCTGTTCGCGGGGATCGCATCGACCACTGGCCTGCATCCGCATGATCTGCATCAGCACGCGTTGCAGCTGGCCGGCGAGCTCGCGACCTTCAGCCAGGCCGGCAAGCGTCCCGCCTCGTTCCCGGTCTATCGCCACGAGCGGCTCGACGAGACTTTCACGCCGCTCGTCGACGCGCTGCGTGGCGCGCTCAGTGCCGTGATGGACCCGCATGCGGTGCCGATCGCGCTGGAGGAGCGCAAGTACGGCTTGCGCGTGGCGATCGTGCGGGACCGCGAGCTGTTCGCCTCAGCGAGCTTCGTGCTTGCGGTGAAGGCCGATCTCGCGCCGGCCGCGCTGCTCAACGGCTTCCCGCAGCAGGCCAAACTCGGGCCGGTCGAGCGCATCCGCGATCTCGTCAATCTGCAGTTGCCCGGTATTGCGTTGCGTGCGCTGCCGGTGGCGCCGCGCCAGTTGCCGTTCCATGCCGGCTTCACCTATTTCGAGCTGGAACGCGGCGGCGAGTTGTGGCGGCAGTTCGCCACTTCGGCCGGCGTCGCGCTGCATGTCGCGGGTGACTTCCCCGGCATCGAGTTCGAGTTCTGGGCAATCCGCCCATGAGCGCGGCCGCGGACCACATTCGACGAAGGACCTCATCGTGAACGCATCGACCATTCCGCAAGCCGGCTTCGACCCGGACGAGACCATCCTGATTCCGCAACCGGGCGGGCGCATTGCGGCGAGTCGGCGCAATGAGGAGCGCGATGAGGAACGCGAGCAAGCGGCGCCACGCGATGCCCGCGCGCCGGTGTTGCCGGCCGCAGCCGGCCTGAATCTGCTCGTGCGCGCGGCGAACGCGCTGCTCGAACTCGCGCTGCCGCTGCGCCAGCGCGCGGCGATCGCCGATATCGAAGGACTGCGCGCCGAGCTCGCGCGGATGGTGCGTGCCTTCGAGCAAGACGCGCGCGCGAGCGGCATCGACACCGAAAAGCTCGCGGCGGCGCGCTACTGCCTGTGCACCTGCATCGACGAAGCGATCTCGGGCACACCGTGGGGCAGCGGCGTCTGGGCGAGCCGCAGCCTGCTCGTGACCTTCCATAACGAAGCGTCGGGCGGCGAGCGCTTCTTCCTGATCCTGCAACGGCTCGCACAGGACCCGGCGCGCAACGTCGACGTCCTGGAACTGCTGTACGTGATCCTGTCGCTCGGTTTCGAAGGGCGGTATCGCCTGATCGACGGCGGGCGCAGCCAGCTCGAATCGGTGCGCGAGCGACTCGAGCGCATCATCCGCAATCAACGCGGCGCTTTCGAGACTGAGCTGTCGGTGCACTGGCGGCCCGCCGAGCGCGCGCGCATGCCGCTCGGGCAGCGTATGCCGCCGTGGGTTTGCGCCGCGCTCGCGGCTGTCGTCGTGGTGGCGACGCACATCGTGCTCGCGCAGAGCCTGAACCGCACGTCCGACCCCGTGTTCGACGCGCTCAACCGCATCCGGGTGAGCGAGCGCCCCACAGCCCAGGCGAGCGTGATCGCGCCTGCCGCGATGCTCGCCGCCGCCGCGACCCTGTCGACGTTTCTCGCCCCCGAGATCCGCCAGGGGCTGGTCTCGGTGCACGAGACGGCGGACCGCTCCATCGTCACGATCACCGGCGACAACCTGTTCGCCTCCGGTAGCGCGACGCTCGATCCGGCCTACGACGCGTTGATCGGACGCATCGCAGAGGCGCTGAAAAGTGTGCCGGGCAAGATCGTCGTCACGGGCCACACCGATGACCAGCGGCTTGTGTCCGCGCGCTTCCCGTCGAACTGGCATCTGTCGCAGGCGCGTGCCGAAAGCGTGCGCGCGATGCTCGCGTCGCTCTCCGGCGCACCCGCGCGCTTTTCCGCTGAAGGGCGGGGCGACGCCGAGCCGCTCGCGTCGAACGAAACGCCCGCCGGCCGCGCGAAAAACCGCCGCGTCGAAATCACGCTGCTCGCGCCGGGCGCGTCCTCGTGACGCGCGGCGCGGCCTAACTCTTTCGCATCGACGCTCAGTCGAGGCCCAGGCATGGAGACACCGATGAAAAAGATCGCAGGTTCGCTGACGCCGCCGCAATGGCTCACGCTCGCGGGCGTGCTTGCGCTGCTCGTCGTCGTGTGGTTCGAGGGACCGCTGTTCGCGTTCAACGGACATGCGCCGCTCGAATCGCGGCACGCCCGCTGGATCGCGATGGCGCTGCTCGTCGTCGCGTGG
>ABYL01000274.1 GCA_000173575.1 Burkholderia sp. H160
CGAGGCCGTGCAGCAGCGCGACCGTCGCGCGTATCGGCCCGCTCGGCCGCCAGCGATATAGCGGCAACTCGATGCCGTCGCCGGTCGTGACCGAGGCGCGCTGCGGCGCGTCCTGATTGAGGCGTCCGGCGCTCGCGCGCACGGTGTGGCTCGGGGAAGTCTGCATGGCGGCGGTCTGTGCGGTAGGAGGGTGGCCCGATCATAGTCGCAGCGGCGAGAGACGCGCGAGCTTTGCGCACAAGGCGCGGCTCTAATGCCCTGAAGTTATGAAAAGATCGGAATTGATTATTAAAGGGTATGTCATCGCTGCGGTAGAATGGCGACCTCAAATCCCAATAAAAGAAACGGCGGCCGCTTGTCGGGAGCACCTTGCTCGCCGGCAGCCTCCGCCGTTTTTGTTTGTCCATGATCGAAATACGCAATGTTTCCCAGCGGTTCGCCGGACCCCGGGGCTGGGTCGAGGCGCTGCACAACGTCAATCTGTCGATTCCGGCCGGCGAGGTGTTCGGCATCATCGGCCGCAGCGGTGCGGGCAAGAGCACGCTCGTGCGCACGATCAATCTGCTGACGCGCCCGTCCGAGGGCAACATCGTCGTCAACGGCCGCGATCTGACGACGCTGCCCGCCGCGCAGTTGCGCGACGCGCGCCGCGAGATCGGCATGATCTTCCAGCACTTCAATCTGCTGTCGTCGCGCACCGTGTACGAGAACGTCGCGCTGCCGCTCGAGCTGGTCGGCATGAAGCGCGACGAAATCGAGGCGAACGTGCTGCCGCTGCTCGAACTCGTCGGCCTGTCGGCGCAGAAGGACCGCTACCCGGCGCAGATCAGCGGCGGCCAGAAGCAGCGCGTGGGTATCGCGCGTGCGCTCGCCAGCAAGCCGAAAGTGCTGCTCTCGGACGAAGCGACTTCGGCGCTCGACCCCGAAACCACGCGCGCCATTCTTGATCTGCTCAAGCGCATCAACCGCGAACTGAACCTGACGGTCGTGCTGATCACCCACCAGATGGACGTGATCAAGCAGGTCTGCGATCGCGTCGCGGTGCTCGACGCGGGCCGCGTCGCGGAAGAGGGCAAGGTGATCGACGTGTTCCTGCAGCCGCGCCATGAAGTCACGCGCGCGCTGATCGGCGACGTGATCGCGCAGGATTTGCCGCCCGCCATGAAGGCGCGCGTCGCGCAGCGCCTGAAGACCGGCAGCGGCCATCTGCTGCGCCTCGCGTTCACCGGCTCGGGTGTCGATCAGCCGATCCTGTCGGAGACGATTCGCCGCTACGAGCTCGACTTCAACATCCTGCACGGCCAGATCGACGAGATCCAGGGGCAGGCGTTCGGCTCGCTCGCGGTTCTGGCGGGCGGCGATCCAGCGCAGGTCGCGCAGGCGATCACGTTTCTGCGCGAGCAGGGTGTCGTAGTGGAGGAGCTCTCGCATGTTGAGTGAAATGTTCGATATGTTCGTCCAGTCGTTCTGGGAGACGCTCATCATGGTGGGCATCTCCGGACTGATTGGCGCTGTGGTTGGCGTGCCGCTCGGCGTGCTGCTGTATCTGACTGACCGCCAGGGCGTGCTCGAAAACGTCGCGGTGAATCGTGTGATGGGCGTGATCGTCAATGCGGTGCGCTCGACGCCATTCATCATCCTGCTGGTCGCGGTGATTCCGTTTACCCGGCTCGTCGTCGGTTCGTCGATCGGTACGGCGGCGGCGATCGTGCCGCTGACGATCGCCGCCGCGCCGTTCATCGCGCGTCTGGTCGAGACGGCGTTGCGCGAAGTCGACCGTGGGCTGATCGAGGCTGCTCAGGCGATGGGCGCGACGACCAGCCAGATCGTCTTCAAGGTGCTGCTGCCGGAATCGCTGCCGGGCGTGGTCGCCGGCTTGACGATCACGTTCGTGTCGCTGGTCGGCTATTCGGCGATGGCCGGCGCGATCGGCGGCGGCGGTCTCGGCGACCTCGGTATCCGCTATGGCTACCAGCGCTTCCTGCCGGAAGTGATGCTCGCGGTCGTGCTGATCCTGATCGTGTTCGTGCAACTGGTGCAGTCGTTTGGAGATTGGCTCGTGCGTCGTTTGAGCCATAAATAAACAAGGGTGTTTGGAAGCCCGCCCATAGAGATTCGGAAAAGGTCCATCGTGCAACGTCGCTTCATTCTCAAGCTGGCCGCCGCGCTCGGCGCGGCAACGCTCTTCGCCACCACTGCGGCGCATGCCGAAGACACGATCAAGGTCGGCGTCACCGGCGGCCCGCACGCGCAGATCATGGACGTCGTGAAGACGGTCGCCGCGAAGAACGGCCTCAACATCAAGATCGTCGAGTTCTCCGATTACGTGCAGCCGAACGCGGCGCTCGCGAGCGGCGATCTCGATGCGAACAGCTACCAGCACGACCCGTACTTGCAGGCGCAGGTGAAGGATCGCGGCTACAAGCTGATCCGTGTCGCCGACACGGTCACGTACCCGATGGGCATCTACTCGAAGAAGCTGAAGACGCTCGCCGAACTGCAGCCGGGCGCGAAGATCGCGGTGCCGAACGATCCGACCAACGGTGGCCGCGCGCTTCTGCTGCTGCAGAAGCAGGGCTTGCTGAAGCTGCGCGCGGATGCGGGATTGAAGGCGACGCCGCTCGATATCGTCGACAATCCAAAGAAGCTGAAGATCGTCGAGCTCGACGCGGCGCAGATTCCGCGTTCGCTGAGCGACGTCGACGCCGCCGCGATCAACACCAACTTCGCGATGGAAGCGGGCCTGAAGCCGAAGCAGGATGCCATCGCGATCGAAGACCCGAAGGGTCCGTACGTGAACATCATCGCGATCCGCGAGGCGGACAGGAACAAGCCATGGGTCGCGAAGCTCGTCGCGGCGTACCACTCGCCGGAGGTGAAGCAGTTTGTCGAAAGCAAATTTGGTGGCTCGGTGATCACCTCCTGGTGACGCAACGGGCCACGGACCTCGCAGAACACGACGGCAATGCGAAATTAGAGGTCTGAGTCGGAACCCGGGGTTGTCTCCCGGGTTTTTTGGAGATTAAAATAGAACGATCGTTCGATATTGCCGTCACGCCGTGAAGGAGCGATATCCTTCCGCAAAGCACCCACGACAGGGCTGTCAACAGGGCAGTCGCTATAATATTCGTCGGGTTGACGTATTCGTAACTTTGGAGCGTGTGCATGAAAATTCTGGTGCCAGTGAAAAGAGTGGTCGACTACAACGTGAAGGTCCGCGTGAAATCGGACGGTACGGGTGTCGACATCGCCAACGTGAAAATGTCGATGAACCCGTTCGACGAAATCGCGGTTGAAGAAGCCGTGCGTCTGAGGGAAGCGGGCGTCGCGACCGAAGTGATCGCCGTGTCGGCTGGCGTCACGCAATGTCAGGAAACGCTGCGCACGGCGCTCGCGATCGGCGCGGATCGCGCGATCCTGATCGAATCGAATGAAGATCTGCAGCCGCTGGCCGTCGCAAAGCTGCTCAAGGCGCTGGTCGACAAGGAA
>ABYL01000273.1 GCA_000173575.1 Burkholderia sp. H160
GGGCAGCGACGAGATCACGCCGGCCGAGCGGCTGATTTTTCTGACCGATCATCTGCACGGCGTCGCCGCGCAGACCGAGCTCGACTACGCAATGATCGATTCCGCGCAGCCGTCGCGCAGCACCGACCTCGTCAGGGTGCTGGTGGTGAGCGCGGACAACGCGAAAGGCGACGCGCAGGTGTCCGACCATAGCGGCAGCGTGAACCTGCCGATCGGCGGCCTGCAATGTAATCCGGCGATCATCTATTTTCTCGAACACGACATCGCCGAGATGCAGGGTCTCACCGGCGGGCAGCGCCGCTATTTCCAACAGCGCCTGCGTCTCGCGCTCGCCGCGGGGCCGCAGATCGAGAGCGTACCGAGCGAGGTCGGCGGTAAGCCGGTCAGCGCGCGGCGCATCGTCGTGCAGCCTTATCTGAACGATCCGAACGGGGAGCGCTTCGCGCAATACACGGGCAAGCGCTACACGTTCCTGCTCGCCGAAGGCGTGCCGGGCCAGGTGGTGCAGATTCGCACCGACGTGCCGGGACCCAACAACGATTTCGCGCATCCGGCGCACACGGAGACGTTGAGCTTTCAGTCCGCCCTGAGCAAGTTGCCGGCGCCGGGCAAGGCGCCGGTCAAGCCGGCGAATCCGTCGAATCCGCCGCGGGCGAGCCGCTGAGTTACGTCCCATGCAGAGCGCGAGTTTCGCGACGAACCGGCTCAAGCTGAATTTCGTTCGCACGCTGACCCTGCGGCAGTTGCAGATCTTCATCGTCGCGAGCCGCTATACGAGTTTCGCGCGCGCGGCCGAGGAGCTGCATCTGACGCAGCCGGCGGTATCGATGCAGATTCATCAGCTGGAAGAAGCGGTCGGACTGCGACTGTTCGAGCGCGTCGCGCGCAAGCTCACGCTGACCGAAGCGGGCGAGGTGCTGACCCATCACGCGAGCCGCATTCTCGGCGAAATCAAGGACACCGAAGACGCGATGATGTCGCTGAAGTCGGCGGACAGCGGCTCGATCACCGTCGGCATCGTCAGTTCGGCGACCTACTTCGCGCCGAAACTGCTGGCGATGTACTCGCATCTGTATCCGAGGGTCGACGTGAACTTCTCGGTCGGCAATCGCGACGCGTTGCTGCGTCTGTTGCAGGACAACGCGATCGATCTCGCGATCATGGGCCGCCCGCCCCCCGAACTCGACACGACGGCCGAGCCGCTCGCGAGTCACCCGCAGGTCGTGATCGCGCCGTTGAGTCATCCGCTGTGCGGCGCGCGCCGCTTCGATCTGCAGGAACTGTGCAACGACATCTTCCTGTTGCGCGAACCGGGCTCGGGGACGCGGATGGCCGCCGAGGCGATGTTCCGTCAGCATCTTTTCACGCCCGCGAAAACCGTCACGCTCGGCAGCAATGAAACGATCAAGCAGGCGGTGATGGCGGGCATGGGCGTGAGTCTGATCTCGCTGCATACGTTGCAGCTGGAATTGCGCACCGGCGAGATCGCGCTGCTCGACGTGAACGGCACGCCGATCGAGCGCACGTGGCAGATCGTGCATCTGCGTTCGAAGCAGCTTTCGCCGACCAGCGTGATGTTCCGGCAGTTTCTGCTCGAACATGCGGCGGTGCATCTGGAGCAGGAATACGCGGCGTTTGCGGGGGTGTTTGCGGCACCGACGGTCGGCGCGCGGCGATAGAGAGATGCTCGCGCGTCGGCTTGCCGATGGCACAGTGTGTACCCGGCTATCGTGACAGGCTGCCAACTCTTCGGATTCGATTTAACTCGTCTGTCTCGTGCGCGCGATCGGCATGAACCGTGCTTGAACGGAAGGCTGGCAAGTCGGGAAGCGCATCGACGTTTTGGCGTCGCGCAATAAAACGCCAGCCACCACGGAAGGGGATCGCAACGATGGTTTCTGGCGAACAGCTTCAGGACTGGCGTTCTCACGCCCAGCAGATCGAAGACGAAGTCGCACGGGTCGTCATCGGCCAGCGGCAAACGCTGAGGCTCATCAACGTCGCGTTGTTCGCCCGTGGCCATGTGCTGCTCGAAGGCGGCGTCGGCGTCGGCAAGACGACCGTGTTGCGCGCGTTCGCGCGCGTGGTCGGCGGCGATTTCGAGCGCGTCGAAGGCACGATCGATCTGATGCCGGGCGACCTCGTCTATCACACCCACGTCGATGCCGACGGCAAGCCGCGCATCGAGCCGGGCCCGCTGCTGCGCCACGGCGAGCAGCTGACCACCTTCTTCTTCAACGAGATCAATCGCGCGCGTCCGCAGGTGCAATCGCTGCTGCTGCGCGCGATGGCCGAGCGTTCCGTATGGGCGTTCGGCCGCGAGCACCGCTTCCCGCACATGACCGTGTACGCCGACCGCAACAAGGTCGAGAAGGAAGAGACCTTCGAGCTCGCGTCGGCGGCGCGTGACCGCTTCCTGTTCGAGCTGAATATGCCGACGCCCGCCGACGCCGATGCGCGGCGCAGCCTCGTGTTCGACACGATGTTCCATGACGTGGACAGTCTGCTCGCGCAACTGACACCGTCGATCGTGCCGTGGGAGCAGTTGAACCGGATCGGCGCGGCGATCCAGCAGGGCGTGCAGGCGAGTGAGACGATCGAGCGCTACGTGCTCGACATCTGGCAGGCGACGGAAACGCCGCAGCAGTTTGGTATCGCGCTGGACGGCGTCGACATGCAGCAGTTGATTCTCGCGGGCGCTAGTCCGCGCGGCATGAGCGCGCTGCTGCGGGCCGCGCGTGTGGTTGCGTGGCTCGCGGGACGCACGCATCTGATTCCGGAGGACATCCACGAAGTGCTGGTGCCGGCGCTGGGGCATCGCGTGTTTTTCACGCCGATCTACGAGCTGCGGCGCCAGGAACTGGCCGAAGCGCTGATCGCGCGGATCGTCGCGAACGTCGCCGTGCCTCGCTGAATGACGGCGCACTACGACGATGAACGGCACCGCGGAATTCCACTACCGTCTGCCGATGCGCGCGGCCGGCGCGCGGCCCGGCTCGCATCCCGGCTCGAGCTTCGGCTCCGGGCAGCAGTTCGCGATGCACGGCCGCCTGTTCGACTATCCGGACCCGCGTCGGCTCGATCTGCGGGCGAGCTTGCGCGCGGTGCGCGACGAGTGGCTCGTGCGGGTGCATTTGCAGCGCGTCGCGGTGCCGGTGTTGGCGATCGTCGACGTGTCGGCGTCGATGCAGTTCGGCACCCGTCAAACGAAGCTGCGGGTCGCCGCCGATTTCGTCGAAGCGCTTGGGCATAGCGCGTTTCGGGTCGGCGATCGGCTCGGCATGCTGGCCTTCGATAGCGGCGAACGCGACGATCTGTTCATGCCGGCGCGCACGGGGCGGGGCACCGGTACGCTGCTCGCGAGCATGCTGCGCGAATGCGCGAGCGAGATGGGCGACCCCGCGGCCGATCGCGCGGCCGGGCGTCAGAACGGGCGCGCTTGCGTCGAAGGGTTGCGGCGCTGCGCGATTCGCGTCGCCGGCCGCCAGGCGCTCGTGTTCGTCGTGTCCGATTTCCACTGGCCGCTGGCTCAACTGTCGCCGGTACTCGACATGCTCGTGCATGCGTGCGTGGTGCCGATGGTCGTGTGGGACGAGGCCGAGATCACGCCGCCGCGCCACGCGTCGCTGCTGGCCGTCAACGATGCGGAGTCCGGCGAGGAGCGCCGGGTGTGGCTCTCCCGCGCGGTGCGCGAG
>ABYL01000272.1 GCA_000173575.1 Burkholderia sp. H160
TGAGAGGTTCGGCGCGCGTTCGAGTTCGGTCTCGCGCGCCACGTCGTAGACGCGCGCGGTCAGGGTCTTTTTCAGGTAGTCGTGAGACGGCGCGACGCGCCCGGCCGCTGCGGCGGCCTGTTCGAGTTCGGTTAACAGCACGGCAAGCTCCTGGGTGGCAACATTCGAGGCAACATCGAATAAACGGCGATCGACATAAAACGATAGCGATCGCAGCATGTTCGCCAGGAGGCAGGTAAAGAATGAACCTGAAAGCGGACATAAAAAAACCCGCCTCGTTTGGCGGGTTATATGTCACTGCAAGCCGACGCGCGCTAACCCACCATTCGATGAATGATGCTAATAATCAGCGCAATACGGATGTCGAGGCAGTTCATGGCGGAGATCTTCGTCGAGTTGGCGGGCTTTGTCAATGACGCATGCAACGCCGCGATCAATCACGCACGCCGCTCTGTTTTTTGAACGCCACCAGAATGCGCTGCTCCAGCACGTTGTAATCGCGGCCGAAGTGATGATCGCCGGAGGTGCGGATCACTTCGACACCGGTCTTATCGAGCGCCGGACACAGCGTGTCGGTTTCACTCTCGCCATAGAAACATTGGACGATCGACGGCGGCACATGCGTCAACTCGGGCCGCACGTTCAGCGCCTTGTCGCTCGCGGGCATGCCGAGCCAGCCGCCGACCCGGATCTGGAAATCGGCGTCGGGCGCGAAGCCGAGCAGCGAAATGAGCGACACCTTATCGCGCTGCGCCTGCGGCAGACGGTTGTACGCGAACGGCATCACGTCGGCGCCGAACGAATAGCCGATCAGCGCGATGTGCTGCGCGTGCCAGCGCGCACTATAGGTCTGCATCACGCGTGCGAGATCGCGGCTCGTTTGCGCGGGCGGCTTCTCGCTCCAGAAATACCGCAGGCTGTCCACGCCGACCACCGACACGCCATCTTTCTGCAGCGCCTGCGCGATCGTCTTGTCGAGATCGCGCCAGCCGCCGTCGCCGGAAATCACGATCGCCATCATGCCGTTCGGATGCGTAGCCGGCAACTCGATCAGCGGCAAGTCGGACACGTCGTCGTCGCTCGTCGATACCGACTGCAGATGCGGCGTCACCATCGCGACGAGACGCGCGCGATCGGCATTGCCCGTGCTCGCCTTTTCGACGAAACCAGGCACCTTCTCGCGGATCACGGTCGGATCGGGCGGACACGGATCGAAGCGCGCGTCGAGTGTGGGCTCGGCATCGACCGACACCGCGCCCGCAACCGTATTGGACGGCGCCTGCTCGAGCACGTGCATCGCGAGCGTCGCGCCCTGCCCCGTACCCGCGACGATCGGCGCGAAATAGTTGCTCGACTGCGATTGCCGTTCGAGCTGATGGCTCAGCGCTTCGGCATCGCCCACCAGCTTATGGCAGGTTTCCTTTTTGGCGGCAAGGTTGGCTGCGTAGCGTGCGGTATCGACGCCGACGGTCAACGCGCCCGCTTTCGCGAGCGCATCGGCGCTCTGCTGATCGGCCGCACTCCAGCCGCTCGCCTGCGAATACAGCACGACGAAGCCGCGCAGCGGCCCCTCGGGTTGCGTGACGCGAACGTCGCCAAAGCGGCCGCCAGGCACGGTGGTGGTAGCCGCGTGCGCGAGCGCGCCGCAGCTCAGAACGCTCGCCGCGACGGCGAGCCGGAACAACGGATGCAATGTCATGAACGCCGGCCTCCTGCCAGCAGCGACAGGTCCGCGAGCGTGAAGAACACGCCAGAGCCGGATGCCGCGAGATAACGCGGTTCCCAGCGCGGCTGGAACTTGCTCTTGAAAGCACGCAGTCCGCGGAAGTTATAGAAGCGGCCACCGAAGCGCCACAAGATGCCGGCCAGCTGATGCCAGCGCGACGCGAGCGGCGTCGGCTGCACGCCCGAGAGCGGCGCAATGCCGAGACTGAGCGAGCGGAAGCCCGCCTGTTTCAGATGCAGCGCGAGCTGCGTGAACAGATATTCCATCGCGTACGGCGACGCGCTTTCGACGTGACGCATCACGCCGACGGTCGCCTCGGTATTCATATCGGTCGTCATGAAGGTCACGAACGCGACCGGCTCGCCGTTCTGGCGCACCAGCATCACTGATTGCGCGGCGAGGTATTCGTCATTGAAAGCCGCAACGGAGAAGCTTTTCTCGCGCGCATCGTGGCTGTCGAGCCAGCCGTCGGAAATGCCGCGCAATGTTTCGAGCGACGCCGGCACATGCGCCTGATCGATTACTTCGACGCTAAAGCCGTCGCGCTCGCCGCGTTTTAGCGCATAGCGCAGATTTGCTCGATGCGAGCCCTTCAGATCGAAATCGTCGAGCACGACGTGCGCTTCCTCGCCGAGCTTCATCAGCGTGAGGCCGGCGTCGAGATACAGCGGCAGCGCATTCGCGCGCACCTGGTAGAACGCGGCACGGCCGCCGTGCGCATGCGCGAGCTCGACGAACTTGCGGATGAGGCCAGCCCACTCTTCGCGCGGACCCACCGGATCGTGCAACGCGGCCCACGTGCGCCCGTATTTCGCGTACATCAGGAACGCCTCGCGCGACTCCGAAAAGAGAAAGCTCTTGTCGCCCATCAGCGCGAGACCGGCATCGCTGCGCTCCTGCGCGCGCACGATGCGCGCGGCGTCGTGCAGATCCTCGGGTGCTGGCTTGACGAAGCGGCCCGGTGCCGGACGCAGCAATTGCCAGAACGAGAACGTCGCGGCGAACAGGCTCGCCGCGAGCGTCGCGCGCAACGCGCGTGGCGCGCGCTCGTCGAACGCGAATTGCCACCACAGGTCGCGCGTGTATGGCACGTCACGGAAAGCGAACAGCATGACCCAGGTCGCTAGCATCAGCACCATCGCGACCGATACGAGCCAGCCTGCGGTAAAGCGCTCGGCGAACAGCGACGAATGACGATTGAAGCGCTTGCGCGTCGCGAGCAGCAGGACGATCAGCATGCAGAGCACACCGGCCTCGACGAACGCGAGGCCTTTGGTCAGCGACAGCACCAGGCTCAGCACCGCGAGCGCGAGGGTCATCCACCACGCCGCGTCGAGTCGCCGCAACAGTCCGCGCGCGACGAACAGCAGCAGCACGCCGAGCACGCTGCACAGCATCTGCGAGCTTTCGAGCACCCACAGCGGCACGACGTCGCGCAGCAGATGAATGCGCTGCCAGAACGCCGGCGTTGCGCTCGAAATCACCAGCATGCCGCCGACCACGAACGTGACGAGGCTCAGAAACAGCGGCGCGAGCTCCGACACGCGCTCCGCCTGCAACAGCGACAGACGGTTCTTCAGCGCGCGCCCCTCGAAGCCCGCGAGCAGCGCCGCCGACACAACCAGTGGCACACCGAAATAGATCGCGCGATAAGCAAGCAGCGCGGCAACCATCTGATGCATCGGCACGCTGCCGCTCAGCGTGAACGCCATCGCCGCCTCGAACACGCCGACGCCGCCGGGCGTATGGCCGATCATGCCGAGCAGCATCGCGGCCGCGTAGACGGTAATGAAGCCGACGAAGCTCACGTTCGCATGCGGCAGCAACGCCCACAGCGCGAGGCCCGCGGCGATCACGTCGAGCACCGCCAGCGCGACCTGCGCGAGCAGATCGCGGCGCGCGGGTATATCGAACGAGAGCCACTGCCAGCGCGTGCGGATCGGCCGGGTTTCGGCGCGGCACGCGGCGGCGGCGAGCGCCAGCGCGGTGAGC
>ABYL01000271.1 GCA_000173575.1 Burkholderia sp. H160
ACGTGAGTCGCGGACGGGTCTGCCAGGAAAACCAACCGATGGTTTTGGAACGGGGATTCGGTGCGCGCAGCGTCGCCGGAAGAATGACGGCCTTGTCACTAGCGCGGAATGTGCGGGAGCACGGATTCCAGATGCACCACTGCCGCGTGCGGAGCGAGGGACCCGCTTATGAGCTTGCGGTTTGAGCTGTCTTCTTTGCCTACTTTCTTTGCAGCAGCAAAGAAAGTAGGTGCCGCCCCGCACAGGGGCAACGCCAATAGACCGATAACAAAGCAAGGAAAGGCCAAGAAAGCCAGAACACCGACAAAAAAAGCGCCGCCCTGCCCAAAGGGCATCCCTAATCCCTCTCCGGCACATCAGTAGCAACAACATCAACCACATCCCCCGCGCCAGCGCCAACCCCCGTCTCGGCTTCAACCCCACTCTCGAGCCGATGCAACCACGCCAGCAACTCAGCGACAGCCTGATACAACTGCGGTGGAATCCGCGCATCGAGATCGACTTGCATCAGCAGCGACACCATCTCGGGCGCCTCGTGCACATAAAGCCCGGCTTCCTTCGCTCGCTGCACGATCATCTCGGCGATCAGCCCATACCCCTTCGCGACCACCCGCGGCGCGGGCTCGCCGCCATGAGCGTCATACACGAGTGCAGCCGCGCCGCGGCGATGAGTGCGGCTCATCAGATGTCCCAGTCAAAGTCGTCACGAGACGCGGCGCCCGACGCCGCCGACGCCGCGGCCGCCGACCGCGCATACGCCGACGCCGCCTGCGCACCCGCCGCCGAGGCGCCAGCCGCACTAGTACCTGGCGCGCCGCCGCCAATCTCGCGAATCGTCAACCCCTGTAGCTCGATCCCCGCCGCCGCGAGCCGCCGACGGAAATCGTCGCCCTGCATCGCGAGCCGGGCGGCGCCCCGCGGGCTCGCCTGCACGCGCGCGCTCAGCCGCATGCCAGTCAGTGTCAGTTCGACGTCGACCGTGCCGAGCGTCGGCAGCGACAGCGTCAGCCGCGTGCGCCACGGCTGGTCGTCCTCGCTCGCAAGGCCGCCGCCGCTGCGGTCCCATTCGTCGCCGTCCTGCTCGATCGTCCAGTCCAGACGCGCCCCAGGCCACGCCTCGCCGGTCCAGCGAAACTGTCCGGTCGCGAGCAGATCGAGCTGCTGGCGCACGAGCGGCACGGTCGCCGGATGCACCGCGGCCGCCATCGCCTGCGCGCCCTGCGAAGAACCGGCCTCGGCCGCTTGCGGCGCCGCGCCGTGCAGCGCTGCATGGGTGGACTGGCCGTTCAGATCGGACACCGAGTTGGCCAGCAGCTCACCCGCGACGAGGCGCGCGGCCTGCGCGGTCAGGATCGACGGCATCGCGTGCGCAGCGGGATTGTTTTCGGCAGCGTTCGGTGCGCCGCGTGGCGTGGCGTCCGGCGCAGCGTTCGCCGAAGCGGACCGCGCGTTCGCGTCGCTATCGTCGGCGCTCCAGTCGGGAGGCAATTGAGACTGCGCGACGAGCTGATTTTGCGCCTCGTTCGCCAGCTCGGCCGGCGAACGCTGGCCGACCAGCCACGCCGCGAGATGCGCCTCGTAAAACAGGCCGCTGTCGCCGACCGTCTGTGCCAGCGCGGTCGCGAGCGCCGCGACCGGCGCTTCGGTCGCCGCCACGGTCGCCGTGACGGTCGCGGTCGCGTTGGCTGCAGCGTTGGGATTGGTACTGGTATTGGAAGTAGCGGTGGAATTGGCGGCAGCGGAATTGGCGCCTGCCGCGCCTGCCGCATCAGTCAGCGGCAAGCCCTCGATGGCGACATCGAGCGCCGGGGCGGCCGCCCAGATCGGCGCGCGGCCGAGCACGGCGGGCGTCGCCTCGCCGCCTGAGTGCGCGATCGCGTTCAGTGTCAGCGCGACCGCCGACAGCGCGGTTTGCGCGGACGGCTGCGGCGCGGGCGTCACGTTCGCAGGCGCCGCTGCCGGTGCGGTATCGACGCCGGCCGCACCAGTCTGCGCGGTGCTCGCGGTTCCCGGCGCGATACTGAGCAGACTGTCGATCCGGCTCGACAGCACCGAAGCGAGGGCCGAATCGATTCCGTTCATGCCGGTTCCTTGGTCGCATCGGCGGTAACACGCGCGATGCTCTGATTGCTCCGATCCTTCAGACGCACGCGGCGCGGCGCCAGCTCACCCAGGCGCCCCCCCACTCAGCGTGCGCCGTACAGCTCCTTCAGCACGCGCGTCATCCGGCCGGCGAACAGTGCCGACAGATGCGCCATACGCGGATTCGCGAGGTCGCGGATCGCGGCGTCGTCGGCGAGGATCTGGCGGATCAGCGCGTACTTGCGCAGGCGCTCGGCCTCGTCGAGCTTGACGCCCACGTCGGATTCCCGCAGCGCTTCGATCAGATGCCGATACTCGTCCTGCAAGTCGACGAGATCGTCCCAAAGCGCACGGCGGGCCGCCATCAACATGCGGCAGGAGAGCGCGGCAACCGCTTCATAGCGGGCAAAATATTCTGCGTTCGATGTCATCTCAGGCTTTCCGCGGCTGGCTGGGCTGCCATCCGCGCGATCTCCGGGGCTATCCCGATCCATGCCTCTTCGAGCGTCGCGAGCAAACCGTCCACTTCCACGAGCATCGCCTCGCTCTGCTTGATATTGGCTTCGAGCAGCCGCCGCGTCATATAGCTGTACAGCGCATTCAGCCGTGCGGCGATTGCGCCGCCCGCCTCAAGGTTGAGCGACTGCTGCAGCCCGCTTTCGATGATCCGGATCGCCTTGCTGATCGCCATGCCGCGTTCGGCCACGTTGCCCTGCTGCAAATGCATGCGGCTCTGTGCGATCGCCTGCCGTGCGCCCTGGTACAGCAACACGGTGAGACGATGCGGACTCGCGCCCAGCACGGATGTCTCGATGCCGACACGTGCATACGCGTTGGCTCCAGCGTGTCCCGGGGAAAACATCGGCGCTCCTCCTCTGATACTGACTTCGGTTAAGTCGTGGCGTGGCCGCGCGGCGCGTCACCGCGCCGCTCGCTGACCTGTACTTTGGTTATCGGATGCGCCACAACAAAGCTTTAGTCCGGTGTAAAGAGGTTCGAAAGCGCCGCCGGACGCGTACAGGGGACCCGGCACGAAGCCGCCGGCGCATGCGCCGGCAGCGGCTTGCCGGATCGTCGGGCGGGGCTCAGATCGACATCTGCGCGATGTCGTTGTACGCGGCGACCAGCTTGTTGCGGACCTGAAGGCCGAACTGGAAGCCGATATTGGCCTTCTGCATGTCGACCATCACGTCGTTCAGCGACACGTTCGACGCACCGAGCTCGAACGCCTTCGATTCGCTGATCGCCGTTTGCTGGTCGCTGCTGATCTTGTCGAGCGAGGCCTTCAGCGCCGCGGCGAAGGTGGTGGGCGTCGCCGCCCCGGACTGCTCCGCCGCCGGGGTCGCGTCGCCGGCCGCCTGCGCCGCCATCGTCTGCATCTGTTGCAGCGCCGACGATAGCGCGTTCACGGGCATGGTCATGTTTTCTCCGTTGGATGTCCGATCGGGCCACCGGAAGGCGCACCGATCTGGATGAAAGCATAGCAGCGGGCCCTCGCGGAAAGTCCCGAAACTAGGGGGGAAACCCGGCTCTATTCAAGCAATCGGGTTGAGCGGCGCTGCGCATAATTACAAGGGTGAAAGTCTCTGTCCGTCCGCCGAGCCCCGGCGCGGCATCGCGGCAGAACGCAAAGGCATCCCCGGAGAAACCCGACGCATGGATTCGTCAGCCAACTCTTTGATCAACCCCGACGCCCGCATGGGACTCGCCGGCGCGCAGCCCGCGGCCGGTCAGGCCGGCAGCGGCCAGGCCGGCGGGGCCGACCTCGGCGGCCTCGGA
>ABYL01000270.1 GCA_000173575.1 Burkholderia sp. H160
TCGGCCGCGCAAGCCGAGCCCGCGAGCGTGCACGAGGCAGCGTCGAGGACGGAATCCGCGAACCCGACATCCGCGCACAGGAGCGCCATCACGATCGGCTCCGTAAAGATCGACGTGAAGTTTGGCTTCAGCGTGCTGATCGGACTGGCGGCGACGCTCTCCGTACTCGCCTACGCGCTGCGCAGGAAGCCCGTGCTCGTGCCGCCGCCCGACGAAACGCGTCCGCCGGAGCCGAAGCAGCAACGCCAGGCCACCCGCATCGGCGTGTTGTTCCCGCCGCCCTCGCCCGGCCGCCCCGCCGCGCTGCTCGTCAACGAGGGGGCGCGGGGCGCGACCAATTCGTATGCGATCGAAAAGCCCAATGTGCGAATCGGCGCGGACGAAGCGAACGATCTCATCGTGCGTGACTACTACGTGTCGCGCAAGCACGCCAACATCCGCTTCGAGTCGGGGACGCTTTATCTCAGTGATCTCGGCTCGAGCAACGGCACCTTTCTCAACGGCGCGCGCGTGAAGCGGGTGATGACGCTCTCACCCGGCGACCAGATTCGCTTCGGCCATACGACATGGGAGGTGCGCCGCGCAAGTGAGGCGAGCGTTGCCGGTCGCGCGGACGAGCGCTTCGAGCGGCCGGTGCCATGAACCGCGTTCGGGAGCGAGCCGTGCACGACGCGAGCAGCATCGAAGGCGCGCACGCCGTCGGCGGTCCCCGCGCGCAATCCGGCGCAACGCAAGCCAATGCGCGCCTGTGGTCGGTCGGACAACGCTCGGAGACGGGCTACGTGCGCAGTGAGAACCAGGATCGCATGAGCTGGATTCGCGCGCGCGTGGCGGACATCTTCGTCGTTTCCGACGGCATGGGCGGCCACGCGGGCGGCGCGACGGCGGCGAGCCTCACTGTGCAAGTGATGCAGGGCGAACTGCAAGGCCTCGGTTCGCTGCAGCGCGCGGGCGCGGTGCTCGAGCACGCGCTGCAGGCGGCGAACGCAGCGGTTTATGCGCGTGGCCACATGCCCAATCCTATGACGGCGGGCATGGGCGCAACCGTCGTCGCGCTGCTCGCGGCAGGCGAGCGGATCATGCTCGCGCACGTCGGCGACAGCCGCGCGTATCTGCTGGACCGGCGCGGCGTGCTGCGTCGGCTGACGAAGGATCACAGCGTCGTGCAGAGGATGATCGACGCGGGCGTGCTCACCGAGAGCGAAGCCGCAAATCATCCGGATGCGAGCGTGCTGGAGCGCGCGCTCGGCCTGACACCGCGCGTGTCGGTCGACGTGAGCGGTTGGCTCACGCTGCAGCACGGCGAGCTTTGCATGCTGTGCTCCGACGGCTTGTGCGGATACGTCGCAGACGAGACGATCGCAGCCGCGATGCGCGAAGGCGGTGCGCCGCAGGCGATCGCAGACCGTCTGGTGCGGATCGCGCTCGAGCACAGCGGAGAGGACAACGTAACGGTGCAGGTGCTTCGCTGTGGCGAATCTCGCGGCACCACCCTGGGGCGCTGGGTCATGAGCGGCGCGCTCGCGCTGGCAACGCTCTGCGCGGCCGCGGCGGCGATGGTGTGGGCGGGATGGATCGGCGTGCATGGTGGTGAGCGTCCGGGTGCCGGAGCCGCCGCGAAGGGATCGACGAAGGTGTCGAAGGCTTCGGAGGCTGTCACACCAGCTGCGGTGAGCGCGGTGGCCGTGCCCGTTCCAGTCGCGACGGCGCTGGCATCGCTCGAGACGGAAATCGCCCGGCTCGAACGCGAGCGGCGGCAAAACATTGAGGACTACGGGCGGAAGCTAGACGCGCTCCATAGGGAGCGCGATGCGATGCTCGTCGCGTTGCCGTCGATCGCGTCCGGCGCATCAGTCACAGCGGCCGTGTCAGATGACCCTCGAGAGAGCAGACCGGTGGCGGCCGCGAGCGTGGTCCGAAAGACCGCTCCCGTCGGCGCGCCGATGCGAGCCGGGAAGCGCGTGCAGCACACCGCGGCGCAAGCCCCGCCGAAGACCCCGCGTGCGAAGGAACCGGCCGCATCGTCAGCGGTAAGCGCTGCTGGGCCGCCACCGGGCGACCGCAACGATGCCCTTCAAAGCGATATCGACCCGTCAGACCGTTAGACGGCCAGTCCGTCAGCCAGCGGAGATCAGGCAATGAGCAACAAGCCATTCAGGAATATCTTCGGCCAGATCTGGGGAGGCGGCTTGTCCTCCGGTTCCGGCGGTTCGGAAACGGTGTGCCCGAACGGGCATCCGATGGATCCGAGCTGGACCCGCTGTCCGCGCTGCGACGCCGAAAGCCGCGCGAACGAGCGCTCGAGCGAAGCCTCTTCCTCTTACACCTTCGACGATTCCGATACCAGGAGCCCGACCATGTCATCGCGCACGCACACCGTCATCTCGGGCGAAACAACGTCGTCCGACGCTTCCGCCACGCGCGAGGAAAACAGCTACGAAAGCTCGATTGCCAGTCCGTCGCCGAGTCCGCGCCGATCCTCGCGTCGCAAAATCACGGGCGTGCTCGTGACCTTCACGTGGGAGCGCCAGGGCGATCTCTTCGTGCTCTACGAAGGCCGCAACGTTATCGGCAAGGGCACCGTGGAAAGTGAAGGCGGACGACCGTGCGACGTGCTGCTCCCGATTGACGCCACGATGTCCAACGAGCACGCGCTGATTCTCTGCCGCGCGGGGCGCTACGAGCTCTTCGACAACCGCAGCACCAACGGCACCTATGCGGACGACCAGTTCGTCGAAAGCGCGGGTGTGATGCTAAGAGACGGTGCGCGCATCAAGACGGGGGACACGGTATGGCTGTTCCGCCAGATCGACTCCAAAGACGCGCCCGAGCATACCGGTCATCAGCGTCATGAGGAGCCGCAGCAGCGGGAGCCGCAGTCGCGCCGCGAGGCCTCCCAATGGAAGGAGGTGCGCGAACCGCATCGCCCGTCGCGTGACGATTCAAAAATCGAATAGCTACAGCCATGAGCTTTCGTCAGGGACAGCGCGTCGGACCTTACGTGATCGAGCGCAAGCTCGGCGCGGGCGGCATGGCGAGCGTGTGGCTCGCCTGGGACGAGAGGCGCCGACAGAACGTGGCAGTCAAGGTGATGACCGATGCGATCGAGTCCGAAGGCCAGATCGCCGCGCGCTTTCTCGATGAGATCCGCCATCACGCGGTGCTGCGCCATCCGAATATCGTCGCGGTGCGCGACGTGTTCAACGCCGGCGGCCAGCCCTGCCTCGTGATGGATCTCGCGCCGGGAGGCTCGCTCGCCACTCTGCTCGACGAACGCCCGGGGCGGCGACTGCCCGCGGCCGTCGCGCTGCCGCTCATCGGCGAAGTACTGGACGCGCTCGACTACGCTCATCGCCAAGGCATGGTGCATCGGGATGTGAAGCCGTCGAACGTGCTGCTCGATGCCTCGAGGCAGCACGCGCTGCTGTCCGATTTCGGCATCGCGCTCGCAATGGGCGAGCGTAGGCGCACACGCGTGGGGCAGTCGGTCGGGACGACCGCGTACATGAGCCCGGAGCAGATCCGCGCGACCGGCACGATCGACTATCGCTCCGATGTCTATAGCGTCGGCTGCGTGCTCTACGAACTGCTCACCGGCAAACCGCCCTTCGTGGTCGAAAGCGGCCAGAACGCTAACGGCGACGACGACGCGACTGCCCGGGCCACCGTGCTGGCCATGCACCTGAACAGGAAACCGGTGGCGCCGCACGACCGTGTGCGTGCGATTCCTCGGCACGTGAGCGATCTCATCATGCGCGCGCTCGATAAGGACCCGGCGCGGCGCGTGCCTGGCTGCGCGGAATTCAGGCGGCTGCTCTTCACGCCGCCCGGCTGGCGCGGCCAGGTGCGGCAGTGGCTGCGTTCACCGGTTGCGATCGCCGCTGTGCTCGTCGTCGCCATGGCGGCAGTGCTGGG
>ABYL01000269.1 GCA_000173575.1 Burkholderia sp. H160
CGCGGCATGCGTAGTCGTTCTGCTGGAACTGGCCGAGCGGCTCGCCGCTATGCGGCAGCGCGACCACGCTCGGGCCGCTCGGCGGCACCACCGCGCAACCGCCCAGCGCGAGGGCGATGACAGCGGCGGGAAGCGCCAGGCTGATCGATTTATTGTTGGACATCATGGTAGTGCACTTCGAAGGATTGGAATTCAAACGTTAGGCTAACCGCAATATTCCGTGGTTACGGCTTCGTTACAGAAAGTTTTTGGGGCGGCCGGCTTGCCTCGAGGCGGTCGCCCGCCGAGGCGGCTAGCCACGGGCGGTTAGCCTCGGACGGCTAGCCATCGGTCAACGCCGCTTCGCGTCCGCGCAACGGCAGTTACCAACTGTGACAAACGTCTTTCAGAAGCGTACAGGAAGGCCCCTACCTATCCCTCGCCTGCAAATCGCCTCGAAAAAAAGAAAGCCCTCGCAAAGGAGGGCTTTCGTCTTTCTCTACCGTCATCGAACGCAACCGCAAGTAGCGGTTCGGGCTATCCAGACCACGCGCCGGGTCGCGACATCAGACGGCGAGCGGCAACCGGCAACCTCAGGCGAAGTTCTTCGCTGCGAAGTCCCAGTTGACGATGTTCCAGTACGCTTCGACGAACTTCGGACGCGCATTGCGATAGTCGATGTAATAAGCGTGCTCCCACACGTCGATCGTCAGCAGTGCCTTTGCGTCGGTGGTCAGCGGCGTGGCGGCGTTGCTCGTCGACACGAGGTCGAGCGAACCATCAGCCTTCTTCACGAGCCATGCCCAACCCGAGCCGAACGTGCCGATCGCGGTCTTCGCAAACTCTTCCTTGAACTTGTCGAACGAACCCCACTTCGCGTTGATCGCGTCGGCCAGCGCGCCGGTCGGTGCGCCGCCACCTTGCGGCGACAGGCTGTTCCAGAAGAACGTGTGATTCCAGATCTGAGCCGAATTGTTGAAGATACCGCCCGACGACTTCTTGACGATCTCTTCCAGCGACAGGTTCTCGAACTCCGTGCCCTTGATCAGATTGTTCAGGTTGGTCACATAGGTCTGGTGATGCTTGCCGTAGTGAAACTCGAGCGTCTCTTCCGACATGTGCGGAGCGAGTGCGTTTTTCGCGAACGGCAGCGGCGGGAGCGTATGTTCCATGGTGCTTTCCTTCTCTGTATCTGTTGTGGGGGAGTCTGCGGATGACGCTATCGAGCACTCGATTGTAGGCGAGTTGGAATAACCCCGCAAACCAACGGCCTTTATGTCCAGCATGACAAACACGCCGTGCGCAAGGCCTCAGGAAGGGGTGCGCATGGC
The DNA here is from genome assembly GCA_000173575.1 of Burkholderia sp. H160. GTDB lineage: Bacteria > Pseudomonadota > Gammaproteobacteria > Burkholderiales > Burkholderiaceae > Paraburkholderia. The sequence goes on from ABYL01000269.1 coordinate 1,311, forward strand.
GCGTGCCTGCATCGTCAAAAGTCGGAAAATGGGCGCCGTGCGCCCACCGGCGAAGCGTCAGAAACCGTCTGTCAAACGCGCCTGCACGTCGGCGAGCGCGACGTCGGCCGAGCCTTCGGCGAGATGCATCGTCAAACGACGGCCAGGCTTCAGCGACGACGCCGTGCGAATCGCCCGACCGCTTTGCGCATCGAGCACGGCCGCATAACCGCGCTCGAGGGTGCGCTTTGGACTCAGCACTTCGAGTCGCGCGCCAAGCATGTCGATGCGCGCGACCTGACGTTCATGCTGGCGCGATAGCGCCGCATTCAGACGCTGCGCCAGCGTGTCGATGCGCGTGCGCTCCGCCGCGAGATCCGGACGCCAGCGTTGCCAGCGCATCTGCAGCAGCGAAAATCGCGCGCGGGCATCGCGCACGGGCCGCGCGCCTGCCGACGCGAGCCGCACACGCAACTGCTGCAGATGCGTGCGCTGCCGCTCGAGCCGCTCGGCCGGCGATACGAGCCTGCGCGCCAGCCAGTCGAGTTGCTGCGCGCGCCGCTCCATCATGCGGCCGAAGGCGCGCGCGAGTGTCGCGTGCCGATGATCGAGCTCGCGCAACAGCACGGCGCGCTGCGGACTGACGAGTTCGGCGGCGCCGGTCGGCGTGGGCGCGCGTACGTCGGCGGCGAAATCGGCGATCGTGAAATCGGTTTCGTGACCGACGCCGCTCACCACGGGAATGACGCTTTCCGCGATCGCGCGCGCGAGCACTTCTTCGTTGAAGGCCCACAGGTCTTCGATCGACCCGCCGCCGCGACACACGATCAGCACGTCGACCTCGCGGCGCGCGCCGGCTGCCTCGACCATCGCTGCAAGCTTCGCGCTCACGCCCGCGCCCTGCACCGGCGCCGGATAAACGATCACCGGAATATGCGGCGCGCGGCGCGACAGCGTCGTCAGCACGTCGCGCAGCGCGGCCGCCTGCAACGACGTGACGATACCGATCGCGCGCGGATGCGTCGGCAGCGTGCGCTTGCGCTCGGCGGCGAACAGCCCCTCGGCCTCGAGCTGCGCCTTCAGGCGCAGAAACGCTTCGTACAGCCGGCCCTGACCGGTGCGGCGCACGGCTTCGACATTGAGCTGCAGTTCGCCGCGCGGCTCGTACATCGTGACGAGCGCGCGCACTTCGATGCGATCGCCTTCGCGCGGCGTGAATTCCGCGTACTGCGCGCGACCGCGGAACATCACGCAGCGAATCTGCGCCTGCGCGTCCTTGATCGAGAAATACCAGTGGCCACTTGCGGCGCGCGTGAAATTGGACACTTCACCGGCGACCCAGACGAGCGGAAACGAGCGCTCGAGCATCGTGCCGATGGCGCGATTGAGCGCGGAGACAGGAACGACGACCTCACCGCCTGGTGTGGCCGCCGAAGCAAAAGGATTTTCGGGAGTCATGCGGGGATTAAGTAACACTGGCCGGACAGACGATAGACCGAGCGGCCAGTGGCGTCCAGCCGGAATCGCAGGATTGTTAAAAGTGTCCACATGGCGGGAGCCGCCTGACGAATTCCGCCAGAACGCCCGCCAACGCCAGCGAATTTCAAGCAGACCCTTGATTTATATGGGATTTGCATCTCCATCACGCGCTAGCACTCCGATCCAGATGGCGCGCAATGGGCCTTCCGGCCCATCGGATGGCAGGTTCTCCACAAAGTTATCCACAGACTGTGGTCAACCCCACATAGCGTAGTCAGACTAAAGTCAGGCCCCACGTGACTTGCCGGGCGGGACGCCGGCGCGCTAGAGTGGCGGGTTCGACGGCATGTCGATCGCGCAACGCGGCCGAGCGCTTGCCGGCCCGGGCGAACATGCCCGAGCCCTTTCGCCGCGCCGCTTTCGCCTCATTTTTCGACCGTATTCGAATTCGATTGTCCGGAGAACCGCGTTGATGTTGACCCCGCGTAGTGCGCACGGCGCGAAGTTGGTGCCCGCAACCCGCCCATGAGCGAATTCAACGACCGTCTCGAAGCGCGCCTCGCGCGCGAATGGCAGCAACGTGGACCGCTCGCATGGGCGCTGACGCCGCTCGCCTGTGTGTTCGGCGCAATCGCGGCCGCGCGCCGCGCCGCATTTTCGTTCGGCTTGCTACAGTCGGTGCGCGTCGGCGTGCCGGTGGTCGTCGTCGGCAACGTGACGGTCGGTGGCACCGGCAAGACGCCGACTGTCATCGCGCTCGTCGAAGCATTGCGCGCCGCGGGCTTCACGCCTGGCGTCGTGTCGCGCGGATATGGCGCGCGCGTGAGCACGCCGACCCTCGTCACGCCGGGTTCGTCGCCGCGCGTCGGTGGCGACGAACCCTTGCTGATCGCGCGCCGCACCGGCGCACCCGTGTGGGTCTGTCCGGATCGCGTCGCCGCCGCGCAGGCGCTGTGCGACGCGCACCGCGACGTCGACGTGATCGTCAGCGACGACGGCCTGCAGCACTATCGCCTCGCGCGCGACGTCGAACTCGTCGTGTTCGATCACCGGCTCGGCGGCAACGGCTTCCTGCTGCCGGCCGGGCCGCTGCGCGAACCGCTGTCGCGCCGCCGCGACGCAACGCTGATCAACGATCCCTACGCGCGCACACTGCCCGCGTGGCCGAACACGTTCGCACTGCGGCTCGCGCCCGCCGACGCGTGGCATCTCGACAACCCCGCGCTGCGTCGCCCGCTCGCGCAATTCGTCGGTCAGCGAGTG
>ABYL01000268.1 GCA_000173575.1 Burkholderia sp. H160
CGTCGATGGTGCTGCGCCGCGTCGTGCTGCCGCAACTGGTGCCGGCGATCCGCGCGAGTCTCGCGCTCGGCTTCGCGCTGTCGCTCGGCGAACTCGGCGCGACGCTGACCGTGTATCCGCCTGGCTTCGCGACGGTGCCGATCGTCGTGGTCGGGCAGGTGGAACGCGGCTATTACCTGCCGGCTTCCGCGCTATCGCTGATTCTGCTGATGGTCTCGCTGGTCGCGCTGCTGCTGATCGCGGCGCGCGTGCCGCGCCGACGGATCGACTGACCAGACTGGCCGGCGGGCATCGATGTTGATGTGGCAACATTTGTCAAAGTGATTGAACATATGCACTCTGCTTCCGTCGATCCGATCGAGGTCGTGCGCCGCCATTCGCTGACGACGCTGGTGCGCGACGAGATCGAGCGGCATATCGTCGACGGCACGCTGGCGCCGGGCGACAAGCTCAACGAAGCCGAATGGGCGGCGCGGCTGCGGGTGTCGCGCGGGCCGGTGCGCGAGGCGTTTCGCGCGCTCGAGCAGGCGGGGCTCGTGCGCACTGAAAAGAACCGCGGCGTGTTCGTGCGGACGGTGTCGCTCGCGGAGGCGGATGAGATTTACGCGGTGCGCGCGGTGCTCGAAGAGGCGGCGTGCCGGATGCTTGCGGTGTGCATCGACGCGGGCAAGCTCGCGGTGCTACGCGACTGGGTCGACGCGATGCGCGCCGCGCTCGCGTCGCACGATCACGATGCGTACGCGCGCGCGAACGTCGCGTTTCACGATGCGCTGGTCGCGGCGGCGGGCAACACGAAGTTGTATGAGACGTATCGCGGGCTCGTCAGCGAGTTGAACCTGTTTCGGCGGGCAGCGCTGGTCGTGCAGGGCGACGTGATGGAGCGCTCGCTTGCCGAGCATCGCGCGATTCTGACCGCGCTCGCGTCGCGCGATGCGGAGCAGGCCGCGCAGTTGATGCGCGCGCATGTGCAGGGCGGGTTGCAGCGCGCGCATGCGGCATGCGCGGTGGCGGGCGACGCGGCGCACGCGCAGCGCGTCCCGGCAATCGAAGGCGCGCCCGGTTCGCGCGGGCGATGACGCCCCTGCAATGACAGCCCCGGCAATGGAAAACCACGCGATGACACACTCCGAGCAACGCACGATCGAAGTCAACGGCCGGAGCTACCGGCTGCCTTCGCAACCGACGGTGGTCGTCTGCGTCGACGGCTGTGAGTTTGCGTATCTGGAAGCAGCGGTCGCGGCCGGCGTCGCGCCGTTCATCGGTTCGATGCTCGAGGGCGGCGCGGCGTTTCGCGGCGATTGCGTTATCCCGTCGTTCACCAATCCGAACAACCTGTCGATCGTGACCGGCGTGCTGCCGTCCGTGCACGGCATCTGCGGCAACTACTTCTGGGACCCGGAGGCGAACAATGGCACGGGCGCGGCGGTGATGATGAACGACCCCGCCTACCTGCGCGCGCCCACGCTGCTCGCGGTCGCAGCCGACGCGGGCGCCGCGGTCGCCGTCGTCACCGCGAAAGACAAGCTGCGCGGGTTGCTTGGCTGGCGGTTGAAGGGCATCTGCTTTTCGGCGGAAAAAGCCGATAAGGTGACGCGCGAGGAAAACGGCATCGACGAGGTGCTCGATCTGGTTGGTCTGCCGTTGCCGGACGTGTATAGCGCGGGCTTGTCGGAATTCGTGTTCGCAGCCGGCGTTCGGCTCGCGCAGACGCGCAAGCTCGACCTCATGTATCTGTCGACGACCGACTATGTCCAGCACAAATGCGCGCCAGGCACCGAAGGCGCGAACGCGTTCTACGCGATGATGGACGGCTATCTCGCGAAGCTCGACGCGCTCGGCTGGGTGATCGGCCTAACCGCCGACCACGGCATGAACGCGAAGCACGATCCGCAAACCGGCGAGCCGAACGTGATCTATTTGCAGGACTTGCTCGACGACTGGCTTGACGAGGCGACGGCGCGCGTGATTCTGCCGATCACCGATCCGTATGTCGTGCATCACGGCGCGCTCGGCTCGTTCGCGACGGTCTATTTGCCGCGCGAGGTCGATGCTGCGTCCGTGATTGCGCGGATCGGTCTCCTGCCGGGAATCGAAGTCGTGCTCGATCGACGCACCGCGTGCCTGCGCTTTGGGTTGCCCGAGGATCGCATCGGCGATCTTGTCGTGATCGGCACGAAGCATGTCGTGCTCGGCACGCGGCGCGACGAGCATGATCTGTCCGGGCTCACTGTGCCGCTGCGCTCGCATGGCGGGATTTCCGAGCAGCAGGTGCCGCTGCTGTTCAACCGGCGCGTTCAGTTGCCCGCCACTGACGGCGGCGGAATCGAAGGCAAACGACTGCGCAACTTCGATATCTTCGACCTCGCGCTAAATCGAATCTCGGCATCATGAACGCGGCGCTGCGGGACCATCCGGCGTTCCGCGCCGAAGCGCTGCGGCTGGGCGGCGAGCGCGTGACGCGCGCGCGCACGCTCGACGTGTTCGATTCTTATACCGGCATTCGCGTCGGCACGGTGCCGCTCGCCAGCATCGACGACGTGCGCGCCGCATTCGACTACGCGCTCGCGTATCGGCCGACGCTGTCGCGCTACGAGCGTTCGCAGATTCTGGAGCGCGCGGCGGCGCTGCTGCGCGAGCGCACCGAAAAGGCGTCGGATCTGATCTCGCTCGAGTCGGGCCTGTCGAAGCAGGACTCGCGCTACGAGATCGGCCGCGTCGCCGACGTGTGCCGCTTCGCGTCGATCGAGGCGTTGCGCGACGACGCTCAGAGTTACTCGTGCGATCTGACGCCGCACGGCAGGAGGCGTCGCGAGTTCTCGCAGCGCGAGCCGCTCGCGGGCGTGATCGTCGCGATCACGCCGTTCAATCATTCGATGAATCAGGTCGCGCATAAGGTCGCGCCGGCCATCGCGACCAATAATCGCGTGGTGCTGAAGCCGTCGGAGAAGGTGCCGCTGTCGGCGCTTTATCTGGCCGATCTGCTCTATGAAGCGGGGCTGCCCGCGCCGATGCTGCAGGTGCTGACCGGTGATCCGCGCGAAATCGGCGATGAGCTGATCACGCGCGAGTCGGGCGAACTCGTCAGATTCACCGGCGGTGTCGCGATCGGCAAATCCATCGCGACCACGGCCGGGTATCGACGCGTCGTGCTGGAGCTGGGCGGTAGCGATCCGCTGATCGTGCTCGACGACGTCGATCCGTCGATGACGCTCGTGCGCGAGGAAAGCTTCGGGCCGGTGTGGCCGGTCATCGCGTTCGATACGATCGACGATGCGATCCGTATCAGCAACGGCACGCCGTTCGGGCTGTCGTCGGGCGTGTGTACGAACCGCCAGGACGCCATCACGCGCTTCATCAACGAACTGCGCGTGGGCACGGTCAATGTGTGGGAAGTACCGGGCTACCGGATCGAACTGACGTCGTTCGGCGGTATCAAGGATTCGGGGCTCGGCTACAAGGAAGGCGTTCAGGAAGCGATGAAGAGCTTCACCAATCTGAAGACGTTTTCATTACCTTGGGAGTAACAGGTGGCATTGAGTCTGGATGATATCCGTGTGCTTTTCGAGCGGCATGGCAGCCTCGCGTACAGCGGCGAACCGGTGACTCAGCTTGAGCATGCGTTGCAGAGCGGCGCGCTGGCCGAGGCGGAGGGTGCGAGCGACGAACTGGTCGCCGCGGCGTTTTTGCACGACCTCGGGCATCTGCTGAACCTGCAAGGGGAGACGCCGACGGAGCGGGGCGTCGACGATCTGCATCAGTATTTCGCGTTGCCGTTTTTGCGGCCGGTGTTGCCGGATGCGGTGCTGGAGCCGATTCGTCTGCACGTCGACGCAAAGCGTTGCCTGTGCGCGATCGATGCCACCTATTTCGGCCAGCTTTCCGCTGATTCGGTGCGCAGCTTGCAATTGCAGGGTGGGATCTTTAGCGAGCAAGAGGCCCGGGCGTTTGTGCAGAAGCCGTTCGCGGAAGACGCGATGCGTTTGCGTCGATGGGACGATCGCGCGAAAGAGAAGGATCGCGCGACGCCGGGTATCGACCATTACCTGGCCGTGGTCGAGCGCGTGATGCACGCGCATGCGGCTGCGTGAGTCGAGGCGCGTTGGGTCACGGGCAGGTTGCGCTGCGCGCGTCAAAATATCGCTTGCAAGTCCCGATGACGGCGACTAGAATCTCGCTCTTTCGTGCTCCGGACGCCGGGGCGCGGAGGAGCGGGAAGCCTTGGGTGGCAAGGACTTC
>ABYL01000267.1 GCA_000173575.1 Burkholderia sp. H160
TGTGAGTTTTCACACAGGCTCGGCCAGTTTCGGACGTTGCAAATTCGCTCTAGACACGCACTATTGGGCGAACAATCTTGAACGTGGCCAATGCATCGACATGAGAAATGACGACCAAGAAATCGCTACCTGTGAATTTAGCCTTCCTTGCCACAGCCCGGTCCGATGCGGACACCCTAGTCGACATTCGTATTGCCGCAATGCGCGAGAGTCTGGAGCGCATCGGGCGCTTCGATCCGCAACGCGCTCGCGAGCGTTTCTTGACATCGTTTGATCCTTCTCTATGCCGATTCATTGAGGCCGATGGTGTTCGGGCAGGCTTTATTCTGGTTCGCCCACAAGAAGACCACTGGCTTCTGGACCACCTTTATATCTTGCCGGAACACCAGGGTAAGGGTATTGGCGCAGCAGTTTTACTGGACGTATTCGAGGATGCCGACGCCTATCACATGCCAATCCGCCTAGGTGCCTTACGCGGTAGCGATTCAAACCGCTTTTATCAGCGGCATGGCTTCATGCAGACTGATGAAGCGGAATGGGACATCTATTACGTTCGTCAGCCGAGTGGAGAATGACCGCTTTCGGAAAACTCAAATGGCTGCTCAGGATCGACTTATGCATGCAGCATGAAATCCGTGCCGAGGCACCGACGTTGGCCAGGCGTGGGACTCAGTGCGGCCACAATCAATCATGGAAATCTTAATCAAATTTTCCGCTGGCCCGGCTTTTCATGGCAGAACTGTCTCTGTCGCTTTGACAACTTTCAACCGATCATCGAGATGGGAAAAAACGAATAATGAGTCAAAGCACACCATGAATCGACGCTACGTCACCGCCGATGTGTTCACAGCCGAGAAATTCAAGGGCAACCCAGTCGCCGTCGTGCTCGACGCGGCTGGCTTGTCTACTCGTCAGATGCAGGCAATCGCCAGCGAGTTCGCTTATAGCGAGACGACATTTGTCTTGCCTCCCCAAGATGCTTCAAATACTGCCTGGGTGAGGATATTCACTCCAAGTCGCGAGATACCTTTCGCGGGACACCCGAATATTGGCACTGCGTTCGTGCTCGCCTCAGAGGCTGCGTCAAATGGTGTTGAGCTGCCGGACTTGCTCATCTTTGAGGAGCTTGGTGGTCTTGTCCCGGTCAAGCTGTTTAAAGACGGAGCAACTGTTCTTGGTGCTGAACTCATTGCACCCGAACCGTTGGGGCTGCTATCCAAGGTCGCCCCAAATCGTGCGGCGGCTTGCCTCTCACTCAGCGCTGACGATATTCGGGTCGACGCTCATGCGCCTCAGGTCGCGTCGGTCGGCCTCCCGTTTCTCGTCGTCGAACTTGCTTCACGCGACGCTCTAAGAAGATGCGTACCTGATCTCGCGGCATTCAAAACCGTTCTGCCAATCGACGGAGCTGTCTCTATTTACGCTTATACGCACGACGTCGACCGGGCAAGAGCCGGGCACGGCTGTGATCTGGAGGCACGCATGTTCACGCCACGCATGACAGAAGACCCCGCTACGGGCAGCGCAACTGCGGCGACTGCAGCGCTAATTGCACACCTTCGGGGTGTGCCAGAGTTGGGATTACGCGTTGCTCAAGGCGTTGACATGGGCCGACCCAGCATTCTCAGGGCCAGAATTGACTCGCATGACGGGCATACAAGGATTCGTGTTGGTGGGAAATGCGTCAGCGTCATGGAGGGATCGTTTATCGTTTCAGCTTGAAGGCGATGATTGACTATCGTGGGTGAATGTCCGCTGTTGAGAAAACCCACTGTCCCTTGTGGGTCGCTTATGTCTCCCGCATACGGCCGGCGGTTCGAGGCTATCGCTTCGCCAGATCCGCAGGAGGCGCGCGACCGAGAAGTGATGATCGACTTCGTCGCCCGAATCGCTGACAATCGATTTTGAACGGAGCTCCGACTGGTGACAAGGAGTTGGCTCAGCGCAACGATGTTTGTTTTCCAGGACGAAATCGGGTTCTTGCGTGGAGCACACCTCAGCGTTGCCTACAAACACGTCGGCATCCGTCGACCGGTCAACAAAGTGGAGCAGCCGACGTGACAGTGGAAGGCAAACGGGTGGCGGTCGTCGCCCCGGCAGGCGTTCCTGACATGGACAACCTCGCACAGGCGATCTGTCTGCTCGAGAGTTGGGGATTTTCTGTCTCCGTAGGCGCGCACGTGGCTGACCGGTTCCGGTATCTCGCGGGATCCCATCAGCATCGCACAAGCGATCTGCTTGCGGCGTTGATGGACCCGGCGGTCGATATCATCTGGATCGCACGCGCCGGCTATGGCTGTGCGCACGTGCTGTCGGCGCTACCCAAAACCGTTCCATGCGAGAAAACCGTGATCGGCTTTTCCGACGCGACCGCGCTTGTCTACGCGCTGCGGCAGATTCCCGGCATCGGCGTGATTCATGGGCCGACGCTCAACGGCCTCGCGACGAAAGTTGACGATATGTCGCGCCGCAGTGTTCTCGACACACTCACAGGAGTCACGCCGGCGCCGCTGCCGCTCGAACGGTTGCATGGGCCGGCTGATTCGATCAGAGGGCCACTCGTCGGCGGCAACCTCACGGTCCTCGCGAGCACGGCCGGCAGCCGTTGGCAGCCGCACTTTCGCGACTCCATTGTGGTGCTGGAGGACGTTACTGAACTCGCATACCGCATTGACCGCAGCGCCATGACGCTGCGTCACGCCGGCATCCTCGACGGCGCGCGTGCGATTGTGCTCGGAGAGTTCGTCCGCTGTCCGTTGCCAGCCGGGGCGGACTATTCGCTCGCGGACGTGCTGCTGGACGTGTTGGCGCCGCTCGGCGTTCCAATCTATGGAGGATTCCCCGTTGGACATGGCGAGCGCAATCTGTCGTGGGTAGTTGGGCGACCCGTCGAGATCCACGAAGGCGTGTTGCTGCGATAGCTTGCGTTTGGCGTATCCCTTACGATCGGCGATCGACGGGTCGGCGGATGGGATTCGGCCATGACCGGTCACTCAAGCTCTCGTCCGGAATCCGCGACAATTAGACAGAAACCGCTATACAGGGAGCATGGGGATGTTGATCGCCTTCGGGGGACTACCGGGAACCGGAAAGACAACGGTAGCGCAAACACTCGCACGTAGGCTCGCCGCAGTGTATCTGCGTATCGACACGTTGGAACAGGCATTCATCGCGTCCGGGGACGGGCAGGCGGATATCGGAGCTGCCGGCTACCTGGCCGCATATGCAGTTGCGGGCGATAACTTACGGCTTGGGTTGACCGTCGTCGCGGACTCGGTCAATTCGTCGCACATTACGCGTAGCGCCTGGACAAATGTGGCGTTCGACGCAGGTGTGCAAATTTTCGAAATCGAGTTGTTTTGTTCGGACGCAGCGATGCATCGTCAGAGGATCGAGGGGCGAAAGGCTGATATCCCGGGCTTCCAGTTGCCGACGTGGAAGAGCGTGTTCGAACGTCAATACGAACCATGGGAATCAGTACACTTCGTCGTCGACACCGCAAAGGTTTCGGTCGAACAAGCCGTTGAAGCAATCACGCAGCGCCTGTTACGGGCACCTCCGGATAATAGAACGGTTTAGCCTGCGACACGCCGAGCATGCTGATTGCATGAGGCGGCGTTCCGCCAACAACGGGCATTCGACGCGATGCCGCGAATCGCCGACAATCTGGCAAATCTCTCAGTGCTCGAGGTCGGCGAATGCTACGAAATATTCAACTGCGATCGGCAACGGAAGACGACATACCGCAGATTGACATGTGGGCCCGAGCGATCGACGCCGGTCAATACATGTCGCGCCATCTTCCAGATCGGTCCGATATACTTTTATGGAACATTATCATCGTCGATGGTACCGAGGCAGGGACAGCGTGGGCTGAACGCAAAGAAGGAATGCCGAGCGTCGTGTTTCTCGGGATTTTCATCGGCCAATCTGAATTGCATGGGGAAGGAATCGGAAGCACCGTCATCGGCGATATGATCGCCAACGTACACGCGGCCGCGGGCGACATCTCGATCCGGTTAAACGTGCGCTCCACCAATACGCGCGCCATAGCCTGTTACAGGAAATGCGGTTTCGTCGAAATTGCGTCCGGTGAGAAGGTGAGTACAGATGGCGCTGTCATTCAGACAATGACTATGCAGTATTCGCCGAACCAGGTAACGGCGACAACTCTTTCTGCAAACGACCGCCTTGAATGAACTTTTAGATGGCTCGCTCGCCGTACCAGGTGGCGGGCGCCCCGGCCACCGAGTCCGACGACAGCC
>ABYL01000266.1 GCA_000173575.1 Burkholderia sp. H160
CATGGAGCAGACATGCTAACTACTATTGCGATTGTGGATTCGCCATGGTTCACGTGACTTCGCACGCAATGCGAGACTCTCGTAAGAGGTGAGTTATGGGATTGCTTGCCAGCCTGTTTCATCCTATGCGCGCACGAACTGCACACGTCGAAAGCGCGCGCGTAGGCGAGATGATCGATCGCGCCATTGCAACGAACCCCCGCCTGCGGCTGGCACGACATTACCGGGAACGTCTCGGGAAAGCCGTTTCCGTCTCGCTCGCCTACATCGACGATTTGATCGGCTCACTTCCCGCGCCCAACGAGGCCAAGGCGACCGCCTGGTCAACCGATCCATTGATTCGCGTTTTTTTCGCGACGCCCGATGATCTGGTGAAGGCGTTCAGCCGCTCGGAAGAGCTGCGCGCCTATTTCGCCCAGAATGCTTTCTTGACAGAAGCCTATGCAACGCTTGGGATGGCGATGTTCGAACGCCATGTGCTAGGCGTTGCGGTCGAGGGCGGCGAGGTGCGGCATGACGTAGCCCAGACCACGCTGTGCTTCAGTGACCATCGCGTCCGCGTCTGCGGCAAATCAGACGCCGACCTCCGCGAGGAGATGGCGCGCCGGCTGGTGGATCAACTGGCGCTGGAGGGGCTCGCCAGACTGGCTGCTGACCGCCGCGAGCTCGTAGCGAAAGGGCGAGGACTTCTGGAGGCGCGCGTGGCGTTACTGGAACGCCGGGGCGTGGGCATGCGCTCGGTGGTAGGGGACAGTCCAGATGCTGATTCAGATGAACTGGCGCGGCTGGAGATTCAGATTGCTGAGAACAGCCGCAAGCTGGCTGCGCTTCGCGTCCCGACCAAAATCATTGACCTTCAACTGGACCGGGTGTGCGAGGTATTTTCCAATCCTGCTGACCATATCTATGTCGAGAAGCGCCGCGTGCGCCTGGATTTGATGAACGTAATCCGCAACGACGATACCCAGGCCAGCCGCGAAATCGAGTTACGCCTTGCGCGCATTCCGGGCGATCCGCCCCGCATGCGCGCTTTCATACTCGCACGTTTTCCTCGTGACGAATTATTGCCAGCGGGATTGCATCTCGACGCGGCAACGCGCGCGATATGACACCGCGATCGGGACGATCCAATGCCACAACCGACGAACTGGAGAAAAGCTTTTTCGGCCCCTTGTTGATCGATAGTTGTGGCCAGAGCCGGCCGCCTTCACGTGCGCCGCTGCATCAGTTCAAGCACCGGGCGCCAGTACGCCGGGGACTCGAACGCCGCGATCGGTACCGCGGTGTCGAATGGCAAGGTGAGCGCCTGCTCCGCCGGAGTCAACGCGTCGGCGCTCGCGAGTTGACGCGTGAGCGTGGCGGTGTCGGCGTCGGACAGATCGCGCGGACCCTGGCGGCGCGCCTCGATGCGTTGCTCGAGCACCGCTCGCTCAGCGCGAAAGTCGAGAATACGGGCCGGCACGCCAAGCCCTTCGGCAAGCGCGAAAAACGTGCTGCGGTGACGCAATTCGAGGAAGGTCGCGTCGACGATCACGCTGTGGCCGCTTTGCAGCACGGTGCGCGCGACTCGAAGAAGGTGTTCGTAGATCGCGTGACGTGCCCCTTGCGTGTAGTGTTCGGCGCCAAGCGCCGATTGCGCGTCAGGCGCCGGCCGCAGGCCCTTGCGCTCGGCATCGCTCGACACGCGCACCGCGCCGCACAGGTCCGCGAGAGCCCGGCTCGCGACCGATTTCCCCGAACCGGAATAGCCATGACAGAGCAGCAGAACGGGTTCCGGTTGCTGCGTCTGCGCTCGTGCGACCTCGAGGTAGCGCACAGCCTGTTGCGGCATCGCGGCGTGCCGGCCCGCCACGTGTCCCGCTTTCAGACATGCGACCCACGCCCGCACCAGGGCGCGATAGGCGACGTACAAGGGCATCAGCGAAAGCGCCGCGTAGTCACCCGACGTTTCCAGCCAACGGTTCAGGAAGCGATTGGCCAGACGGGGTTCCGCTCGCGCGCACAGATCCATCACGAGGAATGCGACGTCGGCGGCGATGTCGATCCAGCGTAGCGCGTCGTCGAAGTCGATACAGTCGAACATCGCGATGGCGCCGCGCCAGCGAACCACGTTGTCCAGATGCAGATCGCCATGGCAGCCGCGCACGAAACCCTCGGCGCGGCGCTGCTCGATCACCGGCGCGAGTTCGTCGAGTTGCCGCGCGCACCACGCGGCAATGCCGGGCAGTGCGGGATGGCTGCAATTCGCCAGCAGTGCGGCGTTGATCGTATCGATCTGCATTCGCACCAGCGTGGCGCTGCCGTAGCGCGACGAGGGCGCGTTGCGGGGTGCCCTCAGGTGATAGTCGGCGAGCCGCTGCGCCGCGCCGTCGATGTCGCGTGGCGTCAGCGCCCCCTTTGCCGCGAGACTCGAAAAAAGCATCGCCTCGTCGAAACGGCGCATTTTGACCGCGTGCTCGACGGCCGCGCCGCCGCCCCCGAGTGTCAGCACGCCGGCGTGGCGCGCAATCGGCAGCATGCAAGTGTAAAGACCAGGCGCGAGTGGCCGGTTCAGAACGAGCTGGGCTTCGCAGCAGCGCTTGCGTGTCGCGGTGGCGGTAAAGTCCGCGAAACCCGGCACGACGGGTTTGATGATCTTGTAGGCGAAGCGCCCGGCGAGATACACGACGGAAATATGCGTTTCGATCCTGACGATCCTGCCCGCCGGATGCCGGTACGTGCCCGGCCTGCGCAGCGTCGCGTCGAGTCCGCGCACACTGCGGCGTGCGGTGCGCAATCGGTTGGCGAGATGCTGGATGCCGCGAACGGTGGCATCGGCGCGGCGTGCGGAATGCTTGCGGTGCGGCGGCGAGCTCATGCCGGTGTCCCTTGTGCGTGCCGGAATCATCTGCTTATTTAAGGCATCCGGTATGACCACCGGATTGATCTGTATCAACGTATCGGCGGTACGCTTTGATATGAAATGGAGCAGCCGATGAACCGATTCGACGTTTTCAATGGCGATGCCGACGGCATCTGCGCGCTGCATCAGCTGCGGCTCGCCGAGCCGGTCGACGCGATCCCGATCACGGGCGCCAAGCGCGACGTGACGTTGCTGCTTCGAGCGACCGCGCAACCCGGCGACCGCGTGACCGTGCTGGATATTTCGCTCGATGCGAACCGCGACGCGCTGGTCGCATTGCTCGATTGCGGTGTGAAGGTCGACTATTTCGATCATCATTTCCCTGGCCCCGTCCCCGACCACGCGCTGTTGACGACCCATATCGATACGTCGCCGGATACGTGCACGGCGCTGATCGTGGACCGCCATCTGCAAGGCCGCTACAGGCGCTGGGCCGTGGTCGCGGCCTATGGCGACAACCTGCATCGGGCCGCGCATCGGGCCGCCACTTCGTGCGCGATGGACCCGTCCGACGAGCAGAAACTGCGCGAACTGGGCGAAGCGACCAACTACAACGCCTACGGAGACAGCGTCGCCGACCTGGCCGTCGATCCTGTCGAGATGTACCGCGCCATTCAACCCTTCCCGAACCCGCTGGAGTTCATCGCTTCGAGCAGCGTACTGCCCGGGCTCCAGGCGCGACGAACGGAAGACCTCGAGCTGGCGTTGGGACTCTCGACGACCCGGCGATTCGCGAATGGAACCGTGCACATTCTTCCCGACGCGGCGTGGGCGCGGCGCGTGCGCGGCGAATTCGCCAATCTCGTCGCGCGACGCGACCCGGCGCGGGCGCACGCGGTGCTGACGGGCCGCGCGGACGGCCGATACGTGGCGAGCGTGCGGGCTCCGCTGGAGTGCCCGCGAGGCGCCGATGTTCTTTGCCGAAAATTCGGCGGAAGCGGCAGGGTGGCTGCCGCCGGTATCGGCGAGCTCGATCCCGCGCGTTTCGACGAATTCGTGGCGGCGTTCAGCGCTGCGTTTCCCCCTGAAGCTCCCGGGAGTGCGGGGCGCTAATTCACCGCCGCATCGGGTTCGGGAGTGCGCCCGCTCACCGAGGGTGTCGCGCATTGCTGGGGTGTGGTGCGCTCCGACGAAGAGCGCAAGCCGATCCTCACCGCAGTCGCGCGCGTGCCAGGCGTGAAAGCCGTGCGGGATCATCTGGAGTTTCCGGTCGTCTTCGCGCCGATGTGACAGGCGTGTCGGCGACGGCGGGCCGCACCGCTCAAGTCGTCCGGTCGCGACGCTGCAAGCGGGCGCAGCGGCCCATGCCGCGCAACGGATAGTGGACCCGGGCGTGCGCCTGTGGCTCGCCGGACGGACCGTTCACGAGCGCCTGGGCGATC
>ABYL01000265.1 GCA_000173575.1 Burkholderia sp. H160
CAAGCGACAGCGACGGGCGCCGGATCGCATCGCCGGCGCCCGGACCCTTGCCCGCGAGCGCGGCCAACTGGTTGCGGCCGAGCGCGATCTTTTCCTCGAGGGCGTCGATCTGGCGCTCGTACTCGGGCATCGGCGTTTCGGCCTGGCTCACTTCGAGCTGCGTGCCGATGCCACCTTTCAGGCGCCGGTTCGCGAGGTCGACGATCTGCTGCTGTTGCTGCAGCGTGGCCTTCGCGATGTCGAGCAACGCGTAGTTCATCGACATCTCGATATAGGTGCGCACGACGTTCGCCTGCAGTTCGAGCTGCGCGGCGCGCGCGTCGGCGGCGCTGGCGTGTGCGAGGTCGAGCGCGCGCTCGGCGGCGTTCTTGTCCTTGCCCCAGAAATCGAGGTGATAGGCGAGGGCGAGCGTGCCCGTGTTGTTCCATGACTGCTCGCCTGCGAGCGGCCCCGGACCGTAGAAAAGGTTGTCGGCCCACTGCTGGCGCTGGATCGACAGGCTACCGTTGACTTGCGGCGCGAGCGCCGCGCGTGCGACGCCGGCCATCGACGCCGCCTCGCGCACGCGCGCCTGCGCGGCTGCGAGACTCGGATTGCCGGCCTGCGCGTCCGCGATCCACTGGTTCAGCTGCGGATCGTCATAGACGCGCCACCAGTCGGCGGCAGGCCATTGCGCATCGGCGTTGGCGGCGCGGATCGCGTTGCCCGCGTCGAGCGACGAAGGATTGATCGTCTGCGTTTGCGGTGCAACGCCTCCGGTACTTGCGCATCCGGCCATTGTTAATAGGATCGTAAGAACCGCGGCTGCGGCGATCCCTTTGGGTACCGGAGACTGCACGATTTCCTCCAAATTTGACTATAGAAGCTTGTGCGCAATTATATTTTTCGATCGATTGCGGAATAACTGGTAAAGATGCAAGGCATTTTTACGAGACATGAGATAATTGCCATTGCTGATCGTGTAACAATCGCTGCCGATTTTTCGCAACTGTGTTGCATGGGACCGGAGTAAGTGCTTTGCACTCACCCCGGTCGACAAGGGATAGGTATGGACACGCTTCAAAACATGCGCGTTTTCGTCCGCGTCGTCGAATCAGGCAGCTTCACGGGCGCTGCGCAGCATCTGAATACGACAACGGCTTACGCGTCGCGCGCGGTTTCCGATCTGGAAGCGCATCTGCGCACCCGGCTGCTGAACCGGACCACGCGCCGCATCGCGCTGACCGAGGCTGGCGAGCGCTATCTGCAGCGCTGCGAGCAGATACTTGCCTACGTGGATCAGGCGGAGGCCGAAGCGAGCGACGCGCACGCGCGTCCGTCCGGCAAGCTCAAGGTCCACGCGATGACGAGCTTCGGCCAGCACTATGTGGTGCCGGCCGTGAGCCGGTATCAGGAGCGCTACCCGGACGTGCATATCGAACTGACGCTCGCGCAGCGCATGCCCGATCTGCTCGACGAAGGCTTCGACGTGTCGTTGACGCTCGCGACCGGCCTGCCGGATTCGGGGCTCGTGTCGCAGCGCCTCGGCAGCGCGTTCAGCATCGCGTGCGCGTCGCCGGCGTACCTCGAGCGGCGCGGCGTGCCGCAAAAGCCCGCGGACCTGGCGCAGCACACCTGCCTGCAGATGGTGTCGCCGATATCCCCGCCGGACAAATGGACCTTCGACGGCCCGAACGGCGAGGAAATCGTCCCGCTCGGCGCAACGACGTTCCAGGTGAACGTCGCCGAGGCGATGGCCGTGGCCGTCTCCGAGGGCATGGGCGTGGCGCTGATTCCGATCTACTCGGCGATCAGCGGTTTGCGCAGCGGTGAACTGGTGTGGCTGCTGCCCGAGTACACGTCGCAGCAGATGAATCTGTATGCGCTGTATCCGTCGCGGCAGTATCTGGATGCAAAGATCCGCACCTGGGTCGAATTCCTGCGCGACGAGTTGCCTTCCACGCTGGCGGCGGATCAGGAGGAATTGCGGCAGTTCGCGCGGAAGTGACAGCCTGTTACACACGCGCCGCGCCGCAACATTTCTTTACTTCTCGCGCGCAGTCGATTTGCTAACGTGTCGTCCATGCGCCACCGTTCCGGCAAGGCGCGCTGGATTCGCCGCCGTTCGGCACCTCGCAACCCCTGAAGGACGACACATCCATGGATACGCACCTGATGATCGGCATGGCCGTCATGTTTGGACTGATCGGCGTCGCCGCGTCGCGCGAACTGCTGCGCCGCCTGCGCGAACAGCAGCCGCAACTCGTGCCGGTCAAGGTCGAGTCGAAGGATGTGCCGCGGCGCGAGCGGTGAGAAGCGGCAGCGGCCTGGTGTGACCCAGCCGGCCCGCTAGATCTCGACGACCTTGTCCCACGCAAACTGCGGATTTTCCCACTGGCCTGTGCGCCGGTCGAAATAGCCGCGCGGATTGCACACGACGCGCGTGCCGTTCACCACATAGTCGAACGACGTATGCGTGTGGCCATGAATCCACAACGCGACAGGCGCACGCACGAGCTCCGGCAGATGACTGACGAAGCCCGCCGACACGCGGTCCTCGGCATAACGCCCGGCCAGACTCAGCCGATGCGGCGCGTGATGTGTGACCACGATCGTCTGGCCGTCGAACGGCGTGGCAAGCTCGCTTTCGAGCCACGCGCGCGCATGCCGATGCAGCGCGAGCGAATCGGCGGGCGTGAAGTCGCGCGCGGCGTCGTGCGGGTCGTGCGGCCAGTTAATCTGGATCAGCCCGCGGTAGTCGAGCATCACCCGGCGCGCGGCGGCGATCGATTCTTCGATTGCTTCAGGTGTCGCGCCGTACAGCGCGAAGTCGGTCCACAACGTCGTGCCGAGCACGCGCCAACGGCCCTGGCGGTCGACGAGCGTGGCGTTGTTCAGTACGTGCACGTTGTCGACCTGCGCGGCCGCGTCGAGCGTCGCGCTTTCCAGCGCGCCGAACTCTCCGTCGTAGTACTCATGATTGCCCGGCACGTAGACGACCGGCACCGCGTCGTCGAACGCCTGCGCGGCCCAGCGCGGGCCGGCCGCATGGTTGTGAATGTCGCCGGCCAGCACGACCAGATCCGCCTGCGCGTGCGGGATCAGCTCAGGCTCATCGTTTTCCAGATGCAGATCGGACAGCACGCGAATCTTCACGGACGCGACTCCAGCGAAACGCCTCCGCGCCGGACTGCGGAGGCTTCAGATATTAGCGTAGCACCTTGCCCGGATTCATCAGGTTCAGCGGATCGAGCGCCTGCTTGATCGCGCGCATCATCTGCACTTCGACGTCCTGCTTGTAGTGCGCGGCTTCGTCGATCTTCAGTTGGCCGAGCCCGTGTTCCGCGCTGATGCTGCCGCGATGCGCATCCACGCTGTCGTAGACGATCTTGTTGATCGGGCTCTGGTACTGCCGCAGAAACGCCTTCGCATCGACACCCTCGGGCGCCTGCACGTTGTAGTGCAGATTGCCGTCGCCGAGATGGCCGAACGTGACCATGCGCGCGCCGGGCGCGGCTTGCGCGACCGCGGCGTCGGTCGTCTCGATGAACTGGCCGATGCGTGAGATCGGCACCGCGATGTCGTGCTTGATGTTCAGCCCTTCCTCGGCCTGCGCGAGCGGGATGTGCTCGCGCAGATTCCAGAACGCGCGCGACTGCGTGAGGTTTTCCGCGACCACGGCGTCTTCCACGAGACCCTGTTCGAGCGCGGTTTCCATTAACCCCTCGAACAGCGTGCGCGCGTGCTCCTCGCTTTCGCTGTCCGACAGTTCGAGCAGCACGACCTGCGCGTGCGGCTCGGCGAAGGGATACCGCATCTGCTCGAAGTGCCGGCCGACGAGGCGCAGGCAAAAATCCGACATCAGCTCGAAGCCCGTCAGGAGCGGGCCGGCGACACGTTGCGTGAGCGCCAGAAAATCGAGCGCCGCATGCGGCGACGCGAGCGCGGCGAGCGCGGTGACGCGCGCGGCCGGCTGCGGATGCAGCTTCAGCACCGCCGCGGTGATGAGGCCGAGCGTGCCTTCCGCGCCGATGAACAGGTCACGCAGATCGTAGCCGGTGTTGTCCTTGCGCAGCCCGCGCAGGCCGTCCCACAGCTCGCCTTGCGGCGTCACCACTTCGAGGCCGAGGCAGAGCTCGCGCGTGTTGCCATAGCGCAGTACGCCGGTGCCGCCCGCGTTGGTCGACAGATTGCCGCCGATCGTGCAGCTGCCTTCGGCGGCGAGGCTCAGCGGAAACAGACGGCCGGCCGCTTCGGCGTGCTTCTGCACGTCGGCGAGGATCACGCCGGCTTCGACGGTGATCGTGTTGTTGTGCGGATCGATGTCGCGCACGCGATTCAGGCGGCGCAGGCTGATGACCGCCTGCGTGCCGCT
>ABYL01000264.1 GCA_000173575.1 Burkholderia sp. H160
GCAATTCATCGGATTCGGCGAACACGCGGCATGCGCGTCCTCCAGCGCCGCGGCGCAAAGCATCGCGAGCGTCAGCAGTGACGCGGCAACGGACGCGCGTCTGGCGCACCGCCAACCTGACGACGCGGCAAGGAGGTTCCTAAGCCGATCGAAGGTAGTCTGAGCCATGATGTACCTCCTTGCAGATTTTCGAACCAACGCCCAAGCCATCATCCGATACCACGCGCGCCTCACGGCACGTTGGTTTTCACCGTCGCCGGATCGATCACCGTCACGACGCCACCCCACATGCACATGCACTGCGAAACATTGTCGAGCGCTGGAATGCCGCCGATCAGCACCGTCGGCGCGCCCGCGACCCAGGGCGTCGTGGTCGCGGGAATGCAGGGCATCGGCGTGAACACGCCCAGCTTGGCCGCCGTCGCCGAAATGACGACGGGGTTCGCCGGCGACGAGCACATGCCGAACGTGCCGATGTTCACGAGCGGCACGTGATCCTGAATGGTCGCGGCGGGCGGCCCTTCGGCCATCACGCGGTTCACGGGCAGTACGGTCAGCGATGCGGGCGTGAGCCCAAACGAGCATTGAAGCATCGCGCCCATCGTCACTTGCTGCGGCATGATCGAGCTCCTGAGGCAATCGCGACAACGAATGCGTCACTGCGGGACATTCGCCCGCTCGTACTTGTAGCCGAGGGCGGTGCAGCGCGGCACCATCGACTGAACCGTGGGAAGCGAGCCGTGTGCGGTGTACGCGT
The DNA here is from genome assembly GCA_000173575.1 of Burkholderia sp. H160. Classification (GTDB taxonomy): domain Bacteria; phylum Pseudomonadota; class Gammaproteobacteria; order Burkholderiales; family Burkholderiaceae; genus Paraburkholderia. The sequence continues at coordinate 758 of ABYL01000264.1, forward strand.
CATAGTCCGCCGCTACCACGCGACGCACGGCCGCCATGCTGGTATCCGCGCCTTCCTCGTTAAGCGCGCGGCGCACGGTCCGCTGCTCGAGCTTCGTCATGCGCTGGAACACGTCGCCGTATTCGCGGGCGCTCAACTGCATGTTCTCGTCGTTCTTCACGAGGTTGTTCCTGAACATCTCGATCAGATCGGAGTCGCCTTCCTTCTGCGAGGTGACGAGACTGTCCTCATTCTTCTTCTTGAATCCCTGCTCGCGGCACAGGTTGTTGTAGTCGTGCGCCGCCGTGCGCACGGCCTCGCGCACCACCTGCATGTTCACGATCCTTGACTGCGCGACGTAGATGCCCGCCGCGACTAGCAAGCACGCCGACAGCATCACGTACTTCCAGGCGCTGCGCCGGCGATATGCGTCGATCGCCGCGATGAAGTGCAGGCCGCCCTGATAGCGGTCGGCAGGGCTTTTCTGCATCGCGCGGCGCACGATCTCCGCGAGCCGCTTCGGGATCTTCGGGTTGGCCGTGCGCGCGTTCGGCACGGCGTTCGCGAACTGCTGCGCCTGGATCGACTGGAACGAGTCGCCCTGAAACGGCAACTGGCCGGTCAGCATCTGATAGAGCACGACGCCTGCCGAGTACACATCCGAGCGATGATCGATGGTCGCGCTGCCGCTCAATTGCTCGGGACTCATGTATTCCGGCGTGCCGATCACCTGGCCCTCGCCGGTGCGCGCGACTCCGGCCGCATCGGACGCGATCCCGAAATCGGTGATGCGCACGCGGCCGCGTGCGTCGACGAGCACATTTGACGGCTTCACGTCGCGATGCACGATGCCCTTCTGGTGCGCGCAGTCGAGCCCGCCCAGCACGCCCGTGATGATCGAGAGCGCTTGCTTCTCGGGCAGCTTCTTGCCCGGCTGGCTGTCGAGCAGATCGGAAAGCGGCTGGCCGTCGACGAAATCGAGCACCAGAAAATAGTCGCCGTCGAGTTCGAAGTAATCGACCATCTCGACGATGTTCTCGTGATCGAGCTGCGCTTGATGTTTCGCCTCGTCATGAAAGCGTCGCTGAAAGTGGACGTTGTTCGTGAGCTCAGGGCGCAGCAGCTTCACGGCGAACCGTCGGGCGCGCATGCCCAGAAGCTCTGCGAGATAGACACGCCCCATGCCGCCTTCGCCGAGCCGCCTGACGATGACATATCGGTCGCGAATCGTCTTGCCGATGAGGCTCGCGTCGGTCGTATCGCGGTTTTTCCGTGTGTCTAGCATGTCATTGACTCGCGAGCGTGGCGCGCGCGTACGCGGCCGTGTCGGACGAGGGCGGGAGTGCGCGCATCGGCGCGAGACCGCGGTGGTCGAACGCGAGGCCGCGCGGCGTCGACAGATAGCCGGTGGTGAGAATCAGCGCCGAACCGTCGGACAGCGCGACGACGTCCTGCCGGGTGCCCTTTCCTGCGCTCGGCTCGCCGATCGATAGCGCGAGCCCGTTGTCGACGAGCGCGGCGATCAGCACCTCGGCGGCGCTCGCAGTGTGCCCGTCCTGCCAGAGAAACAACGGGCGCGGCGTGAAGTCGGCGGGGCGCGTGCTCGTGTAGGTGTGGGCGCCCGTACGATCGGTAACGGTGACGATCGGTGCTCCCTGCCTGAGAAACAGCATCGCGGTATCCAGCGCGCCGAAAAAGCTGCCGCCGCCGCTGCCGCGCAGATCGATGACGATCGGCTTGTCCTTGTCCCAGCCAGCGAGCGCCGCCGCGACGTGACTCTTCGTGCTGCCCGTGAAGCTCGGAATCTTGAGCACGTGGAGCACGCCTTCGTCGTATTCCGTGACGCTTGGCCCGTCCAGATGCGCGCGCACCACGCGCACCTGCCGCTGCGCGCCGTCTGCGCCGCGGACGACGAGTTCCACGGGCGTGCCCTCGCGCCCGGTCGCGAGCGCAGCGACGAGCGCGAGCGGCTTGCCGCGCACTCTGGCGCCATCGATCGAGACGAGCCGCTCACCGTCACGGATCCCAGCGCGTTCGGCGGGACCGCGCGGATCGGGGTAGCAGATCGTATCGCCGTCGCGCAGCCGCTCCAGCCCCATGCCGATGCCGCCGAAGCCGCTTTCGTTCATGTCGCGGTAGCGTGCGTATTCGCCGCGAGTGAGGCGACCGGAATAGGCGTCGTGCGCAGCGAGATACGCGTCGAGCGCGTCCCGCGTTACGCGTTCCGGATCGTTCGTCGCGAACAGAAAGCGCGTGGTGATCACGTCGAGCGCGTCGGCATAGAGTTGCGAGGCCTTCGTCAGGCGGTCGGGCGCGGGCGCCGCCGATGCCGGGCTCGCGTCCGGCGAGTTTCGTGCAGGCTCGCACGCGCCGACCAGCACCAGGGCGATCGGCAGCGCGAGCGGCAGGGCGAAGCGCGTCGTCTTGTTCATCGCTTCTTCAGCCAGCCTGCGCGAGCGCGAGCAGACGGTTATGGATTTGTTGCTTCAACTGATCCAGTTGCCGTTTCTGCGCTTCCGTGGCCGCCTCGTCGGTCGCGCTACTGGTCTTGATCGCCGCCACCTGCGCGCGATACTGCGCTAGCTCCGCCGCGAGCGCGTCGCGCTGCGCGCGCTTTTTCGCGTTGTCGCTCGCAAGATGCCGGTTCTGCCTCTGCAATTGTTCGAGGCGAGCGTCGAGCTGATCGCTCGTCATCTGCTGATCGGTGAGATCGTCGCTCAGTTGCTTCATCTGCGTCTGGAGCTGCGTATGCGCGATCCCTTCCTGCTGGAGCCGATCCGTCTTGTACGCGATCCGGCTATCGGTCGCCTTGATATCTGCGTACTGGTCGGCGATGGTGCAGCCGCCCGCCGCGCACAGGAACGCAAAGAAAAGCGCAGCGTGGGCACCGCGCGTAATGATTGGACTCTTCATGATCTTGGTCCCGAGAAGCCGGGAATGCTCCCGGCTCAGACGTTCTGCTTCAGGTTCGCGAGCGCGGTGGCTTGACGCTGCGTGTCTTGCAGGTTTGCTTCCTCACGGCGAATTTCCGCGGCAAGGCTCTCCGACTGGCTCGCGTGCTGTGTCTGGAAATTGCGCATGTCGGCGAGCGCCTGCTTTTGCTCGGCGATGGAGGCGTACGCCTCCTTCAGCGTTTCGTCGATTTTTCTGCGCTGACTGGTCAGCTGGGTCTCGTCATTGGTCTGCACGCTGATCTGACGTGCGGTGACGGCGGAATGCTGCGAGAGTTCGGCGACTTTCTGGCGCAACGAATCGTTGTACTTCGACATGGTGTCGTTCACGCTCCTCGCGTACGCGAGTCGCGCGTCGAGATCGTTCTCGTGTCCGGCGAGTGCCTCGCGCTCCTTCTTCAGATGCGAAGACCATGCATAGCAGCCCGCGGCGCCCACCGCGCCGACGCCGCCGCCCACAGCCGCACAGGTAGCGTCGCTGCCGCCCGCGAGCTTGCAGATCAGAAACGCGCCGCCCGCGCCGCCCGCGCCGCATTCGAGCGCTGCTGTCTGTTCGGTGGTGGCGCAGCCCGCGACGAGGGCGCCCAATAAAACGATGCTGCACGATCTGACCATGATTTTCCCCTACGAATTGAACCAGACTGCCTGACGAAAAACTCTGCCCTTAATGTGACTAACTTCGCATGACTAAACGAA
>ABYL01000263.1 GCA_000173575.1 Burkholderia sp. H160
CGGCCGCGAAGGAGATCAAGGCGCTGATCGAGGAATCGGCCGCGCAGATCGCGGGCGGTTCGCAGTATGTCGGGCGCGCGGGCGATACGATGCAGGAGGTCGTGCAGGCGGTGCGTCGCGTGAACGACATCATGGGCGAGATCAGCGCGGCATCGGCCGAGCAGAGCTCGGGTATCGAGCAGGTCAACATCGCGGTCGCGAGCATGGATCAGACGACCCAGCAGAACGCGGCGCTCGTCGAGGAAGCGAGCGCGGCGGCCGATGTGCTGAAGACGCAGACCGGGCAGTTATCGGCGGCGATTGCGGTATTTACGTTGCCGGGACAGAAAGCTCCGCTCAGATAATCAGCCGCGACACCTTCGTGCCTTCGAGCGAGACACCGGCCATCAGGCCGCCGTTGGTCAGCACGAAAGCCTGCACCGGGCTCGTCGCGGTCGACGAATCGACCGCGCCGTTCGCGCCGACCTTCAGCACGGCGACCGTCGCATTCGCGCCGACAGCCCAGCCCTGGCTATGCAGGAATTCGTCGAGCGCTTCCTGCGTCATGAACAGAAACACGAGCGCCTTCGACTGAGCGCCGATCTGCAATCCGAACGAGCCCGCGGCCGTGGTGTAGTAGCCGACCGTGCGGTCGCCGACGCGCAGCGCCCCTTCACCATACTGTCCGCCGACCCAGAAGCCGGCCGAGATCACCGACGGAAACACCAGCACGCCGCGAGCTTTGGAAACGAGCTCGCGCGAACCGTCGACGTTTTCGTAGAGACGCGCGAGTGTCGAGTCGACGCCCGCGTTGATGGTGTCGCGCTTGCCGGCGTTGGCCGCCGGCGATGCGTCCGAGGACGGCGAAGTCGTCGTGCAACCGGTGAGGCTCAGGCCTGCAACGGCCAATGCAGCGCTGCCGGTCATGATGAACTGTCGTCTGCGCATGTCTGTTTTCCTTCGCGTTTCTGACGCGTGTCGTTCGTTATGGGAGAGTGCGGCGAGTCGCCTGCTTTGCTTTGTTCTCATTTGCGTGCGGGAGGTTCCGTGCGCGCGGTTATCGTAGCGCAACAGGCGTGCCGCGACGCCCGCATGGCGGGCGTCCGTTTCAGGAGCAGCAGGGAGCGTGCCCAAGGGGCGCGCCGCCTTGCGTCACGCTTCGTCCCTACACCGTTGGGCGAATGTTCTGATTGTGGCGGAACAGATTGCGCGGGTCGTAGCGGTTCTTCACATCGACGAGACGATCATAGTTCGGCCCATAGGCGTCCGCGATGCGGCCGCCTTCTTCCTGCGTCATGAAATTGACGTACACGCTGCCGAGCGCAAAGGGCCGTGACGCGTCGAAAAACTCACGTGCCCATGCGACGCAGCGCTCGTCGTCGCGCGCATCGTCCCAGCGGCCGTGCACGTTCATCGCGTATTGCGTTTCGCGGGCCGGGTAGGCGGTCGCGTCGACCGCTACGCGCTGCGTTTGCGCGCCGATCAGTCCGAAGAAGATTTCGCATTGCGCGGACGGCAGCGTGTCGATCGCGTGGATCAGCGCGTCAATCAGCCCATCTTCGATCGTGGCGAGATTGTGCGACTTCCAGTAGTTGCGCGCGCCCGGCGTGAGCAGTGGATCGAAGGCCTGTTGCCAGTTTTCATAGGGCATCGGACCAAGATGTTCGCCGAGCGGCGTGCCCCAGCCGCGCACGGCTTCCACCGCGGATGGGCCGTTTTCGACCGGGCCGTTGTAGCACATCGCGAACACGAGCACGGGCTTGCCGTGCACGTCGGGCGACAGGAACGGCAGCGGTGGCGCGAGCCGGGCGACGGCCCATACGGCCAGCTCGTCAGGCATCGCGGGCGCGGCATTGCGGTATTGGATCAGCGCTTCTTTCGCGTCGGCGAGCGGCAACACGACGAGGCCGCCGTACACGGTCGGGCCGACCGCATGGAGCGCGAACTCGAATAGCGTTACGACGCCGAAATTGCCGCCGCCGCCGCGAATCGCCCAGAACAGATCGTCGTTTTCGACGTCGCTCACGCGGCGCAACGCGCCGTCCGCGGTGACGATGTCGGCCGCGACGAGGTTGTCGATCGTCATGCCGTAGCGGCGGCTCAGCCAGCCGAAGCCGCCGCCGAGCGTCAGACCCGCGACGCCGGTCGTCGAGTTGATGCCGAACGGGGTCGCGAGTCCGAATGCCTGCGCCTCGTGATCGACATCGTGCAGCGTCGCGCCAGGCTCGACATACGCGCGCTGCGCTTCCGGGTCGATGCGCACCGATTTCATCGCGGACAGATCGAGCACGAGGCCGTCGTCGCACAGCGCGCTGCCGCCGATGTTGTGGCCGCCGCCTCGAATGGCGAGGGGCAGGCCGTTGTCGCGCGCGAACGCGACGCCGCGGCGCACGTCGGCGACACCCGCGCAACGCAGGATCATCGCGGGATAACGGTCGATCATCGCGTTCCAGATGCTGCGCGCCTCGTCGAAGCCCGGCGAGTCGGGCAGCAGAAGCTGGCCGCGTAGGCCGGATTTGAATTCTTCTACCGCGCTGCTGGAGATGGAAACCATGATGTACCTCGTCGGAGAGGGGAAGGCGCTCGCAGAACACTATTGAGCAAACCGAACTAAATGCGGGCGGGGTGTGAAAGCGGATTGAGAGATTCGGCTGCGTGCAGTAAACGGGGTGGCGCGTCGAAGTCCAACAAAGGTTTACCCGCGCCTGCGGGTGAACCCGTAAGGTGGCTCGCGGGACAGGCTTTCCGGGCGCAGCCGACGACGATGCGCGGTCGCACCGTCGAAGATGATGGAAATACTTCGGAAAAAGCTCGCGCACTGATGTGTTGGTTTTCGCTCGTGCTGGTGGTTGTGCCGCGACACTTTGCGTGCGGCGTGACGTCGCGATTGCGCGCGGCTGAGGCACACGTTTGACGACTGTGTGAAGTAGCGCACGTCGCGACAGCGATTTTCGCGACGCACGCGCGGCGTAACGACGCGAGATGTTCCGCGCGCGCGTTTCGGTGATTTTCATTGCGTCGTCTATGGCATTGCGCTCATTCGGCTTTTCGCATTTTTCATTTTTATGTGCGGATGAACACATGAATAAAAAGGCCGACCTATAAATGACCAGAATTATTCCGAGAAAACCCTTGGCTGGTTTTACCTTGCCGATCGGATTTCATCGGTGGAAATAGTTTTCCCGCTACCTGTCTGAAGAATATGGATTAACGGCTTTTGCGGCCGTTTAGTCGATTAACGCCACCTGGCAGGCCGAATCGGCAATATCTCATTACGTGGCCTGGCGCACGGTCGCGCAATTGCGCTGCGAATAACTTCAACGTCCATCAAACCTCGCTGTGCGGCTTTCACGATGATGCGCGCATAGCCAGCCATTTCTCGCGAAGCAAGTCAAATAGGGCCGGGGATTTTCTGCGAGTGAAGGTTTTACTGCGTGCGCATTTTAATTCGCGTAAGGCGGAGCGCGGCCGAGGCTTTGATTTTTCCTTTTCCTGATGACCGGAGAGTTACTCGTTAATTGGGCTGGTCATTCTGGTTTAAATAACTAGGGGAGTGAAATGAAAAAGCAAAACGGGGACGCGTGGAAATTGGGAACGAGACGGGCGGCCTTGGCAGTGGCGGTCAGTCTTTACGCGGCGATGGCGGGTGCGCAGACGAATTCGGGGATCTCCGCCGCGTCAGCAACGAACTCAGGAATGACGGTGGCCGCCGAGGTGGGCGCGCGCGGCGGATGTCCGTCGGGCGGCGGGCCGGGCTGCACACCGCAAGGAGGCGGCCAGACCGGGTCGGGCGGCTTCTCCGTCGCGGCGGCGTCCACCGGCTCGACGTCGTCGACCGGTTCGACGGCAGGCATCGGCTCGACGTCGTCCACCGGCTCGACGTCGTCCACCGGCTCGACGGCGGGCAGCGGGACGTCATCGAACGGCGCGGGCTCGAGCAGCGGTAGCGGAAATAGCTCGGCGAATTCCGGCTCGGGCGGGACGGGCTCAGGCAGTACCGGCGGCAGTAACGGCAGTGGCAGTTCTGGTAGCAACGGTAACGGCGGTGCTGGTAGCGGTAGCGGTAGTGGTAGTGGTAGTGGCGGTGATGGATCGGGAAATGGTGGCACCGGTGGTACCGGCGGCGATGGCGGCGGTGATAACGGCGGGGACGGTGGACATGGCCACGGCCATGGTCACGGCCACGGACACGGTGGTGACGGGGATGGCGATGGCGGTCATGGTCATGGCCACGGTGGTGATGGCGATGGCGATGGCGGTCATGGTCATGGCCACGGTGGTGACGGGGATGGCGGTCATGGTCATGGCCACGGCGGCGACGGTGACGGCGATGGCGGTCATGGTCATGGTCATGGCCACGGCGGCGATGGTGACGGCGATGGCGGCCACGGCGACGGCGGTCACGGTGCCAGCGGTCACGGT
>ABYL01000262.1 GCA_000173575.1 Burkholderia sp. H160
TGCCCGCGTCGACCGAGCCGCGCAACGTGTCGCATATCGACTGCTCGATTCCGAAGCCCGACTATCCCGACATCTCGAAGCGGCGCGGCGAGCATGGCACGGCCATCGTGCATTTCGTCGTCGGGCTGACCGGACGCATCGAAACGGCGCAGCTGCAAACGAGCAGCGGTTATCCGCGGCTCGACGACGCGGCGCTCGCCGCCGTGCATGCGGGCGGCTGTCAGCCGTACACCGAAAACGGCGCACCGGTGCGCGCCGCGTATTCGCAGTCGTTCGTGTTCGGACTGACCGAGTGACCGAACCACGCAAAAGACCAGGGACACCAAACGAAGGAACTCGCCATGCAACATTACGGACTCGCCAACGTCTGGGATTCGGGTGATATCGTCACGCGCGGCATTCTGTGCGTGCTCGTGATCATGTCGGTGCTGTCATGGACCGTGATCATCGTGAAACTGTGGCAGCTGATCCGCCTCAGGCGCGTGACCCGCCACAGCGATGCGCGCTTCTGGAGCGCGGACCGCTTCGACGACGGGCTGCATGCCCTCGGCCACCCGGAATCGAACGCGCACGACAACCCGCTGCTCGCGCTCGCGCTGGCGGGCCATGAAGCGGCGACGCACCATCGGCAGACACAACAGCATCTGCACGACCGCATCGACGTGTCGGACTGGATCACCCGGCGTCTGCAGGACACGATGGACGAGACGATCGCGCGTCTGCAAAGCGGCCTCGCGATCCTCGCGTCGATCGGCAGCACCGCGCCTTTCGTCGGGCTGTTCGGCACCGTGTGGGGCATCTACCATGCACTGATCGTGATCGGCGAGACCGGCCAGACCTCGATCGATCATGTCGCCGGCCCGGTTGGCGAGTCGCTAATCATGACGGCGTTCGGGCTCTTCGTCGCGATTCCCGCCGTGCTCGGCTACAACGGACTGACGCGCGCGAACCGCTCGATCGTCGCGCGTCTGAAGCGTTTCGCGCACGGCTTGCATGCGTACTTCGTGACCGGCTCGCAATTGCCGTCGAGCGCCGGGCCGCAGATGCGCGTCGTGCCTCGCGGCACGAACGCAACGAACGCAGCCCGTGACGGAGACCTCGAATGGCAATGAGCCCTCTCTCCGACGACGACGATCAAGGTCTGATGAACGAGATCAACATGACGCCGCTCGTCGACGTGATGCTGGTCCTGCTGATCATCTTTCTCGTCACCATCCCGGCACTCCAGCATGCGGTCAGGATCGATCTGCCGCACGCGAGCAGCCAGCCGGAAGCCGTCAAGCCCGCACACGTGGACGTCGCGGTGCAGGCGGACGGCTCGGTCCTGTGGGACGGGCAGCCCGTGAGCGACGACGGCTTGCGCGCACGCATCGCCCAGGCCGCCCTCGCGACGCCGCAGCCCGAGCTGCATTTGCGCGCCGATCGCAAGGTGCCCTATGAGCGGGTGGCGATCGTGATGTCGGCCGCGCAGCGCGGCGGGCTGACCCGGATGGGCTTCGTGACCGATCCGCAGTTGGGCAAATGACGCGGCGCCGCACACATGTCGGCACATAAAGCACGGCTTATCGGTGACGAAAGAATCTCTGAATTTGAATCGGCGGGCGGCTCGGCTATCGTGGTGCGTGTCTGAACGGCACACCATCCACGCGAGGACCGCACGATGCAAGCCCTTATCTTCGACGTCGACGGCACGCTCGCCGACACCGAGACCGCTCATCTGCACGCATTCAACGCCGCGTTTGCGCAAGCGCGCCTCGACTGGTTCTGGGACGAAGCGCTCTATGCGCGTCTATTGAAAGTGGCGGGCGGCAAGGAGCGTCTGCTGCACTACTGGCGCACGATCGAGCGCGAAGAAGCCGAGGGCCCACGGGCGCGAGAGGCCGTCGATGCGCTGCACGCGCTGAAGACGCACCACTACACCGAGCGGCTGCGCGAGCGCGGCGTGCCGCTGCGACCCGGCATCGCGCGTCTGATTGACGAAGCCAACGAGACCGGTCTGCGCGTGGCGATCGCGACGACCACGACGCCCGCCAATCTCGACGCGCTGTTACACGCGCATTTCGGCGCGAGCTGGCGACATCGCTTCGCGGCGATCGGCGACGCCGGCACCACGTCTGCGAAGAAACCTGCCTCCGACGTCTATCGTCACGTGCTCGAACAGCTCGGTTTGCCGCCCGCGGCTTGCCTCGCCTTCGAGGATTCCCGCAACGGCCTGCTGGCGGCGCGCGCCGCGCGCGTGCCGGTCGTCGTCACGCCGTCCGCGTTTACGGCGCAAGAGGACTTCGATGGCGCGCTGGCCGTGCTGCCTCATCTCGGCGATCCGCACACGCCGATTCTTCAGATGGTGCGCGGCGAATGGCATCGCTGGGTGGATCTGGCGACGCTGCGCCGCTGGCATGAAGATGCCGTGCGCCGTCCCGATGCGGCTGCGCGCAGCGCGTCGAGCGCGGATCAATCGAGCGCGAGCGCGCCACGCCAATGAATCGCGATTGCCACGCAGTCCTGATCGATCTCGACGGCACGATGGTCGATACCGCGCCGGACATCGTCGCGGCGGTCGGCCTGATGCTGAAGGACTTCGGCGCGGCGCCGCTGCCCTACGACAGGGTGACCGGCTTTATCGGCAATGGCGTGTTCAAGCTCGTGCGACGCTCGCTCGACGCGGCGGGCTTCGGCGAGCGCGTCGACGTCGAGCACGCGCAAACCGTGTTCGAGGCGCACTACGCGATCACCAACGCGACGCTGGGTCGGGTATTTCCTGGCGTGATGGCCGGGCTGCGCGCATTGCGCCAACACGGATACCGCTGCGCGTGCGTGACCAACAAGCCGCACACGCTGGCGGCAGCACTGCTGGAGAAAATGGGGCTGGCCGCTTACCTCGACGTGCTGGTCGCAGGCGACACCCTGGCGAGCATGAAGCCGTCGCCCGAGCCGCTTTGGCACGCGTGCCGGCTGCTTGATGCCGAGCCCGAACATTGCACACTGGTCGGCGATTCATCCGTCGATATCGCCGCGGCGCGTGCCGCCGGTCTGCCGGTCTTTATCGTGAGCTACGGCTATGGCAGCGCGAGCGGCGCGGACATGCCCCGCTGTGACGCGCTGATCGATTCGTTCGAGGCATTGCCGGCGATTCTGGCACGGCCGCGCCAGGCATTGCGAGCGTAATTCAAGCGCCTAACTCGCGGACAGCAAGCCCGCCACCCGCCCCGACTTCGTCTGCACCGCGATATCTTTCGCCGTCATTCCCCGGTTGTCCTTCAACGACCGGTTCGCGCCGCGCGCGAGCAACAGCTGGACCGTCTCCGCGCGATCGTATCCCGCCGCCCACATCAGCGCGGTCAGATCGTTCTTGTAGGTCCGGTTCACGTCGACGCCTGCATCGAGCAACTGACCGACGACCTTCGTTTGCCCTTGGCCCGCCGCGTATTCCATCGCGGTCTTGCCGACGCGATCCGTCGCGAGCGGATTGGCGCCATGCGCGAGCAGCAGCGCGACGATCTCGTCGAAGCCGCCGTAGGCGGCGGCCATCAACGGCGTGTCGCCCGGTGCGTTGGCATGCTGCACGTCCGCGCCGCGCTCGATCAGCGTGCGCGCGAGCGCCGTATCGCCTTTCTTGCACGCGGTGACGAGCGCGGTGTCGCCGATCCGGTTCATCGCATCGACGGACGCGCCGCGTTGCAGCGCCGCGACGACCGACTGCTGATCGCCGTCTTTCGCGGCCGCGAGCAGTTGACGGTTGATTTCCCCCTGGTCCTGCGCGAGCGCGGGCGCGCAAGCGCCGAAGGCGGCGGCAAATAGAACGGCGGTCGCGAGCGGCCGAATCAACATGTCTCTCATAGTGTCGTCCCCGTGCTACTGCAGATTGTTGATATAGGCGGCCAGATGATGGATATCATCGTCGGTCAGATTGCGCGCCACGCTGGTCATGTTGCCCGCATCGTTGGTACGCGTGTGCGAGCGAAAGTCCTGCAACTGCTTGACGATGTACTGATACTGCTGCCCGGCAACGCGCGGAATTTCGTTCTGTCCGGAAAAGCCGCCCAGGTGGCACATCGTGCACAGCACCTCGGCGGCCTTTTTGCTGCCCGCTTCGATGCTCGCGCCATCCGCGTTGAACGGCACCGGCACGAGCTTCTGCGCGGCGAAGTAGTCGGCGAGGTCCTGCATGTCCTCGCTCGACAGGTTCGCCGCCATCGGCGACATGCGCGGATCGCTGCGCCGTCCCTGCTTGAAGTCCTTCAGTTCCAGATACAGATAGCGCGCGGTTTGCCCGGCCAGAATCGGATAGTCGGGATTGCTCGAATTGCCCATCGGCCCATGACAGGCCGCGCACACCTGCGCTTTCGCCTTGCCCGCCTCAGCGTCGGCGCGCGCGCCCGAGGGCAGCCATGCGGCGATCAACCCGCCGCACAGCAGCGCCCTCCATACAGCGCGCG
>ABYL01000261.1 GCA_000173575.1 Burkholderia sp. H160
GAGGTCTGCGCCCGCACCCGCCTGTTGCACGAAACCGCTCGTACCACTCTCGAGGCTGCTCAACTGACTGTTGATCGTCCCGATCTCATTCGCGTTCTTTACGATGTTCGCTTCGTTCGTCGACACGCGGCTGTCGATGCTCGTGACCTGCGGGCCCAGTTGCGTCATCTGGGTACCGAGGCCCGACACATCGCTGCCGAGGCTGCTGATATCCGCCGAGTTCTTTCCGATGTTCGCATTCGCATCGGTCAGCGCGGAATCCAGTCCGCTCAGTGCTTCGGCGACCGTGTGAGTGGTGCCCCCATTCTGCAGCACGTATGTCGGTGCCGTGACGGTGCCCGAGACCGGATCGAACGCCGCGCCGCCGCCCAGCGCTGTCGCGGCTGAGCTGGCCACGCCAAACAGTTGCGAGCCGTTGACCGCGTCCGTGCTGGATGCGCTCACGGTGCCGGCGCCGAGGCTGAGAATGCGCTGGTTCGACATAGTCAGGGTGCCGGTATTGACGGTATCGCCTTGGAGGTTGATCCCGCTCGGACCATAGAGCGTCACGACGCCCGCTTCATTGGAGTTGGTCTTGCCAACCATGATGGTTGCGAGATTGCCACCCGGAGCGAGGTAGTTGTCATCTTCGGACAGGCTCACACCATAAGCACCCGTCGAACAGGTACCGTACCCGTTAGAGTTTTGGTTCCAGCCAGATCCCGCGCCTCCGCCCGAAACCGAGCCCGCTCCGAAATAGCCGGAGCCGGAACAGTTGATGATCGAGCCAGCCATCGCCGAAGGCGCAAAGCTGGCAAAACCGAGGCCGAGGCCAGCGCTAACGATCAGTCCGACAGTCTTCTTGATTGCCTTGCTGGACGCCGTCTTGCCACGCCCCTTCGCGTTTTCCTGAACGACCGTGCAGGTGCCCGTGGCGTTGTTCCAGATTGCCTTGTATGCCTTGTTCACTTTTGACTCCCATCAAGTTAATGAATCGATGGGGAAATCTTATAAATTTGAACAATTGATCCCTATAGGATGGGTCCCATTTTTGGGATAGCGTTTCTAGGCCTGGTCCTAAACTCTGAGGCTGCTGCGTTCGTGCGGAGTCGTTACAGGAAGGTGGGTCACGCGCGCAGCCGCGCCCGCGCTGCGCCGGCGATCCGCGCCAGTGCATCCGCGCTCAGACGGGCCGCGACTTTTTCGACGTAGGCGTGATGCCGCGCTTCGAGCGGCGCCCCGAGCTGCCGCGCGAGCAGATAACGGATCAGCGCGATGCGGCGGTGGCCCAGCGCGATGCTTTGATCAAGCAGCGCGAGCGCGGCGCTGGCATCGCGCTCATCGCACGCGCGCGCCGTGAGGCGCGCGGTGGCGGTACGTGTCGATGTCATGGCGAAAGCGGGATATCAGCGGCGCGAACCGCGTTTCGCTCAGGACATCAACGGCTCGGCGGCATCGAGCATGATCCTGACGAAGTAATCCGCGAAGCTGCGGCGCACGACGATGTCGAAGCTGTCCGAGCCAGTCGGCAGCAACGTAATCGACGCCTTGAAATAGTGACTTTGCGCGCACTGCCCCACACCGAATAGTTTGGGATGCAGATCGAGCGGACAGCCGCGCGCGAGTACGTCGCGCGTGCGTGTGCCGGCGATTTCGAGCACCGTGAAGCCGCTGCCCACATCGACCGCCGAGGCGAACAGGCCCGCGAACGCCGCGCCGAGCTTCGCCTGCAATGGGGCCGTGCGCGTCGCGTCGTGCGCGGCCTCCGAGCGAACGAGCCATTCGTCCGGGCCGAGCCACACCATCTCGTAGCCATTGCCGCGCGCGACCGTGTTGGCCTTTTCCGGCGGCTTGCAGCCGATCACCTCTTGCACTGCGCGCATGAACGCCGCATCGCGCGTATCGCCGCGCACGTTCACGAGTTCGAGAAACGGCCGCTCGTCGAGCCGGAACGCGGCCGTTGCGTTGGCCTGATGCTGCTTGAGCAACGCCTCCACACCGACCAGCGGCGACTCCTGCCACGCGCCGTTTTGCCGCCCGGGCGTGCGATCCACGATCGATACCGTTCCGCCTGTTTCATTCCACATGTTGACGTGCTCCTTCGCTGTCGTAGAACACCGGACTCGCGATCTTCGCCGCGATCTGTTTGCCGCTCGCGAGCGGAATCGTGACGGTCGTGCCGATCTTGTCGAGACCGCCCTTGACGACCGCCATCGCGATCGAGCGCTTGAGGATCGGGCTGTAATAGCTCGACGTAACGTGCCCCAGCATCGGCGCGGTGTCGCCCTGGAACGGTCCGGCGACGATCTGCGAGCCCTCGGGTATCACGAACGACGCATCATCCGCGAGCAGCCCGACCAGTTGCTTGCGCCCCGACTTCGCGGTGTCGGAGCGGCTCAGCGAGCGCTTGCCGAGAAAGTCCTTCGATTTCGCGACGAGCCCGCCCATACCGAGGTCGTGCGGCGTCATCGAGCCGTCCGTATCCTGGCCGACGATGATGTAGCCCTTCTCCGCGCGCAGCACGTGCATCGTCTCCGTGCCGTACGGCGTGATGTTGAACTCAGCGCCCGCGGCCATCAATGCTTCCCACACCGCGCGTCCGACGTTGGCCGGTACGTTCACTTCATAAGCGAGTTCGCCGGAGAAGCTGATGCGCATCACGCGCGCCGCCGCGCCCGCGACGGTACCTTCGCGATACGTCATGAACGGGAACGCCGCGTTCGCGAAGTCGATGTCGTCGCAGACCTTTTGCAGCACCTTGCGGCTCATCGGTCCGACCACCGCGAACGTGGCCCAGTGATCGGTGACCGACGCGAGCCGCACGCGCAGGTCCGGCCATTCGGTTTGCAGCCAGCGTTCGAGCCACGTGAGCACACGCGCCGCGCCGCCGGTGGTGGTCGTCATCATGTAGTGCTGCTCGGCGAGACGCACGGTCACGCCGTCGTCGAAGATCATGCCGTTTTCGTCGAGCATCAGGCCGTAGCGGCACTTGCCGACTTCGAGCTTGGTCCACGGGTTCGTGTAGACCCAGTTCAGCAGTTTTGCAGAGTCCGGGCCCTGAATGTCGATCTTTCCGAGCGTCGACGCATCGAGAATGCCGACGCTCGTGCGCACCGCGAGCGACTCCCGCGCGACCGCCTCATGCATGTCCTCGCCCGCCTTCGGGTAGTACCACGGACGCTTCCAGTTGCCGACGTCCTCGAACGCCGCGCCGTGTTCCACATGCCATTCATGCACCGCGGTCTTGCGTACCGGGTCGAGCAATTCGCCGAGTTCGCGGCCGGCGAAGGTGCCGAACGTAACCGGCGTGTAGTTCGGCCGGAACGTCGTCGTGCCGGTCTCGGGAATTGTCTTGCCGAGCGCCTGGGCGAGAATCGCCATGCCGTTGATGTTGCCGAGCTTGCCCTGGTCGGTGCCGAAGCCCATCGCGGTGTAGCGCTTCACGTGCTCGACGGATTCGAAGCCTTCCCGCGCGGCGAGGAAAATATCGGCGGCCGAGACGTCGTTCTGGAAATCGACGAACTGCTTGGGCCCGCGCGTAGCCAGCTCGCGTCCGCCAACGAGCCACAGCGGTTCCAGCTTCGTTTCGCTCAACTCGGCGACCTGCACGGGTTTCGGCCGCGCGACGATATGCCCGGCCGCGCGCGCCGCATCGACACCGGCATCGACCGCGAAGCGGATGCCCTGGCCGAGCTTGAAGTCGCCCGCGCAGGCGCCCACGCTGGTCTCCGGCTGGACCGCCTTGCCCGGCACGAAGCAGGCCTTGTCGTCATGCCAGTGCGCCTTGCCGCCCGACTGCGCGAACAGATGCAACACGGGACTCCAGCCGCCCGACATCGCGAGCAGATCGCACGGCAGCTCGCCCTGTTGGGCGGCAATTTTCCCTTTAGCGTACGAGGCGATCGCCACTGAAGCAACGCGCAGCTTGCCGTGCGCCGCGGTGACGACCGTGCCGTTCAGCACCTTGATGCCATGGCGGCGCGCGAGCGCGGGCAGCGTGCCCTTCGATTCACCCGCACGCGGGTCGATCACGCTCACCTGCGCGCCGGCCGCTTTCAGGTCGAGCGCGCATTGATAGCCGTCGTCGTTGTTGGTGAACACGACCGCGTTGCGACCCGGCAGCACCGCATAGCGATGCAGATAGGTCGACACCGCCGAGGCGAGCATGACGCCGGGCAGATCGTTATTGCCGAACACGATCGGCCGTTCATGCGCGCCGGTCGCCAGAATCACGCGTTTCGCGCGAATCTTCCACAGCAGTTCACGGGTGCCCTTGCGTTGCGACACGGGCAGATGATCGGTCAGGCGCTGCGTGACCGTGACGAGATTGTGGTCCTGGTAGCCGAACGCGGTGCTGCGGCTCAGGATCTTCACGTCGGGCAACTGCCGCAATTCGTCCTCGATTTTCTGCACCCACCGCAGCGCGGGCATGCCGTCGATCTCCGCACCACACGACAGCAGCGAGCCGCCGAGTTCGGGTTGATCGTCGACGAGCGTCACGCGCGCGCCGGACAAAGCCG
>ABYL01000260.1 GCA_000173575.1 Burkholderia sp. H160
GCGCTGTCGCTCGCGCCGCGGCGGAACGCGTCGAGCCGGTCGGTGATCAGCCAGGGACGCTGCTGCGTGCCGCGCAGTTCGCGCTTCAGATCGTCGAGATTGCGATAGCCAATGCTGCGCAGAAAGCGGCCGACCGAAATGCCGCTCGTGCCGGCTTGCTGAGCGATCTGGTCGGCGGTTTCGAGGCCGAGCCGGTCGAGATTCGCGAGCATGTAGCTGGCGACACGTTTCGAGGTCGGCGTAAGTTCTGCAAAACGGGCTTCGACGGTTTGAGCAAAAGCGGTCGTCATCGTCAGTCGCGGCGCGGGGCCATGGTTGAGCCAATCAGCGAAATGATGACATATCGATCCGCTGCTCGCGCAATTCGATCCCGAAAAAGACTGCTCGCCATCCGGCGGCCAACGCGTGTCAGACCGCCCGCCGCGCCGGCGCCGCGCGCGAAAAGTGCCGTGCGCCGGCCACGCAGGCGACCACGATCACGGTGACGATAATCATCGACGGCGGTACCTGCTCGTGCAGCAGCACGCCGGCGAGTAGCAGCCCGAAGAACGGCTGCAGCAGCTGCAGCTGGCCGACCGCCGCGATACCGCCGAGCGCAAGCCCGCGATACCAGAACACGAAGCCGATCAGCATGCTGAACAGCGAGACGTACGCGAGTCCCCACAGCGCGGCGGCGCTGACGCCGTCGAACGACGCGGGCTGCGTCCACCAGGCGAGCGGCAGCATCAGCGGCAGCGACAGCACGAGCGCCCACGAAATCACCTGCCAGCCGCCGAGATGACGCGACAGCCGCGCGCCTTCCGCATAGCCAAGCCCGCATACGACGATCGCGGCGAGCATCAGCGCGTCGCCGAGCGGCGAAGCATCGATGCCGTGACGCAGCGCGAACGCGGCCACGGCCGCGCTGCCGAGCGCGGAAAAAAGCCAGAACGCCGGCTGTGGGCGCTCGCCGCCGCGCAGCACGCCGAAGATCGCAGTGGCGAGCGGCAAGAGGCCGATGAACACGACCGCGTGCGCGGCGCTGACATGACGCAGTGCGATCGCGGTCAGCAACGGAAAGCCGACCACGACGCCGAGCGCAACGACCACGAGCGGCAGCAGATCGCGCCGCCCGGGCCGCGTCTCGCGGAACACCAGCAACAGCAGCAGACCGAGGATGCCCGCGATGGTCGCGCGCGCCACGGTCAGAAACACCGGATCGAGTCCCTGCACGGCAAGCCGCGTAGCCGGCAGCGAGCCGCTGAAAATCAGCACGCCCGCGAGACCGCTGAGCCAGCCGTTGCCTGTTTTGTCCATTGCAAACATCCCTGCGCTGAAAGAGCCTCATGATGCGCGCCGCGGCCAAAAACGGTAAGCTACAGATCAGTACAGTTCGCACAAACTGTACCGAACATGGAGCAGTACAGATGGCGGAAAGCGGGAACAACGAGACGGTGTCGGGCACGCGCGTCGGCCTCGTAATGGACAATCTGCGCGAGCGCATCGCGAGCCGCTCGCTGATGCCGGGCGCGCGCGTGCCGTCGATCCGGGCGATGACCGACACGCTCGGCGTGTCGAAGTCGACCGTGGTGGAAGCCTACGACCGGTTGGTCGCGGAAGGGGTGATCGTCGCGCGGCGCGGCTCCGGTTTCTTCGTGTCGGGCCATGCGCCGCCGCTCGCGCTCGCCGATCTCGGGCCGCGGCTCGATCGCGAGGTCGATCCGCTATGGCTCACGCGGCAGTCGCTGGAGGCCGGCTCGAAAGTGCTGAAACCGGGCTGCGGCTGGATGCCGGCGTCATGGCTGCCGGAAGACGGCGTGCGGCGCGCGTTGCGCGCGGTGGCGCGCGATCCGCAGTCGCTGCTGGTCGATTACGCGAGCCCGGCCGGCTTGCCCGCGCTGCGTCAGCAGCTTGCGTGGCGGCTCTCGGCGCACGGCGTCGATGCGCCGCCCGAGCAGATCGTGCTGACCGACGGCGGCACGCATGCACTCGATCTCGTGTGCCGCTTCCTGCTCGAACCCGGCGACACGGTGCTGATCGACGATCCGTGCTATTTCAACTTTCAGGCGTTGCTGCGCGCGCATCGCGTGCGCATCGCGAGCGTGCCGTACACGCCGCAAGGACCCGATCTCGCCGCGTTCGAGCGCGTGCTGGCCGAGCAGCGTCCGCGGCTCTACGTGACGAACTCGGCGATCCACAATCCGACCGGCGCGACGCTCGCGCCGGCCGTCGCGCACCGGCTTCTGAAGCTTGCCGGCGAGCATGATCTGCTGATCGTCGAGGACGACATCTTCGCCGACTTCGAGGACGAAGCCGCACCGCGCCTCGCCGCGTTCGACGGCCTCGCGCGCGTGGTGTCGATCGGCAGCTTTTCGAAGACGCTGTCGGCGGCGGTGCGCTGCGGCTATATTGCCGCGCGCGCCGAATGGATCGAACCGCTGATCGATCTGAAGCTCGCGACGTCGTTCGGCAATGGTCAACTGGCGGCGAGTGTCGTGCATCGGATGCTCGTCGACGGCACGTATCGGCGTCATCTCGAAGCGATGCGCGCGAAGCTCGCCGATGCGATGGGCGAGACCGTCAGGCGTCTCGGCTATGCGGGCCTCGATATCTGGACCCGGCCGCGCGCGGGCCTGTTCGTCTGGGCGCGCTTGCCCGACGAGCTCGATGCCGCCGACATCGCGCGTCACGCATTAACGGCGGGTGTCGTATTCGCGCCGGGCAACGTGTTCAGCGCGTCACAAGCGGCGGCGGGTTTTCTGCGTTTCAACGTGTCGCAATGCAATCGCCCGAAGGTGTACGAGGCGTTGCAACGGGCGATGGATACCTGCGCCGTGTCGGCCGACAGCCGCGTTTGAGCGACTATCGGCCTTCCTTGCAACGCTATTTGCACAGCAGAAGCATCCGTTCCTCTTCCGAGCAAGGCATGTGCGGTTTCGCCGGCGCGGGTTGCGCGGCCGCCGCGCTCACTGCCGCGCTGCGGTTCGCGAGGCACGCGCGCAGATGCTTCTCGACCGGACTGTAGTACTTCCACCCGTGCACGAGCGTCGGCAATTCGAGCTTCACCTGTTTCCACTTCGGATGGCCATGCTCCTGCAGATTGTCGAAGTTCGCGCACAGCGAGTCGGCGAAATGATTGAGGTTGCTGACGGTGTCGCGCAAGCCGTAATCGTAGGTGACCAGAAACGCTTTGACGGTCAGGCCCGGCACGTCTTCCTTCAGCCACCCTGGGTAGCTGCTCTGGCGGATCGTCGTAGGAAAGTAGGTCTGCTTCGCGCGGACCGTCTCGGGTGCGTTGGGATCGGCGGGCAATAGACGCAGTTGTGAGAGCAACTCCGGTTTCATGCTGGTGAACAGATTCGCCGGCTGCCCGACAACGATGATCGCCACGTCGATCTTCTTCACGATCAACGAGGCGAGCGCGTCCTCGTTGCTCAGATGCACGACGTTCTGCTCGGGAATGGGCTGGCCGAACATCAGCCGATAGAGCGTCGTCGCCGACTGCGCCGTGCCGCTGCCTAGCAGGCCGACGCTGATCGTCTTGTCCTTGATGTCGGCGAGCGTTTTCAGCGGCGAATCCGCATTCACGACGACGTTAATTTCCTCGTCGTAGAGCGGCATGATGAGTCGCAGCGGCCGGATCGTCGCGCCTGCATCAGAGTTGCCCGAGTTGGCCATGTCGATGAACGCCTGATACACGTCGGACTGCACGAGCGCGAGCTTCACGCCAGGCTCGTAGCGCATGCGCTGCACGTTTTCGGCTGAGCCTTTCGATGCCACCACCTCGAGGTCGATGCCGACCGGCTGGGCCACCCATTTCGACAGGTCGTTACCGATCTGGATATATGTGCCGCGCTCCGGTCCGGTGACGATCTTGTAGTGCGTCGGTTCCGCGCCGGCCAGCGAACATACGACCAGCACCGCCAGCCCCAGCCATCCCGCGAGAAGTCTCTTCAGCATGGTCTTTCTACCTATCGGTCAGGTTGATCCAGCTTCACGCGTGGCGCGTGAAAGCACCAGTGAACCGGCTGCCATGTCATGCTCAAGCTGCTGCGAGGGTCGGTCCGTCTGTTTCCGCTCAGAGGTCGCACGATAATGTGCGCATCCGCACAGACAGCGGCCGTTTGATCTGGTATGCAGATCAATTTTCTCTGCGCGACGGTGCACTCGTTCGCCGCTCCGCGCTTTATTCGAACGTTTACCTCACGCGATCGCGACAAGCTCGCCGTGCGCCTGCGTGCCATCGCCCGTCGTCGCCGCATGCGGCGCAGGCAGCGGCGCCCAGCCGGTCTCGCGAATCACGCGCTCGAGGATCACTTTCGCGGCGTCGTTGCCGCTGTCGATCGCGAGCGCCTCGTTCGCGTGCTCACGTGCGCACGGCCACGACTGCTGAGCGACGCAAGCCTGCGCGGCCTGTAGCGCAGTATCGCGACGCTGGACGAGCGGGCGCATCTGATCGGCGAGGCTCTGCGCGTTGCTATTGCCCGGTTGAAACGTTTGCGCGGCAGCGAGAGCGGCTTGCGCTTTGGACAGATCGTTTGCTCGAAATGCGGTCTGTGCGACCTGCAATGCCTGTCCGGCGTCGTGGAATTGCGGCGCGGACCGCGCGGGCGTCGCGGCCAGCGTCGGCGCGGCAGGC
>ABYL01000259.1 GCA_000173575.1 Burkholderia sp. H160
CAGCGCGGCGCGCGCCGCGCGAAGCCCTACGCTGCGCGCGCGCGTCATGGCGACGCGTCGCCAGGCTTCGCCGCGGGCACGTCGACCGGTTTGAGCATCGGCACCTGGTAGGTGGCGAGGATGCTGTCGATCTTGTCGTGATTCGCGCCGATCCATTGATCCACCTTGTCCTTCCATTCCTTCTCGCCGTAGCGCACGCCCATCGAAATCGTGTAGTCGAAGCGGATGCCGGGTTGCGGCGGGAACGGCACGAGCCTGACCGAGTCACCGGCGCGCTTCGCGAAGTAGCCGGCAATCGGCCCCCACAGGAACACCACGTCGACGTTGCCCGCGCTCAGGTCATGTTCGATCATCTGTCCGGGGTACACGGCCGGATCGCCGCTTTGCACCTGATACGACACCGCCTGGTCGATCAGGTTGTGGCCAAGCAGCCAGTCGACCGCGGGGGTTTGCGAAAAAATGCCGAAGCGCAGCTTATGCAGTACATCGGGCGGCAGCTTGAGCAGATCGTCGGGCGTCTTGATGCTGGCGAACTCGGGACGGTTCGGCAGCACCATCGCGTAAGTGGAGCGCAGATAGGGCTGCGTCGTCGACGTCATGTCATAGCCCTTCGGCACGCCGATGATCAGGTCGCAGCGATAGCGGCCGCTGCCATCTTCCTTCTCGCGCAACGTGTGGCGCACGAAGCCCATGCGCTGCGGAAAATACGTGTATTCGAGCTTGTAGCCGAAGTCGCTCGCCATCTGGGCCGCGATGCGGTTCTCGTAGCCCTCGCCCTTGTTGTTGGACAAGGGCATGTTGTTCGGGTCCGCGCACACCCTGAGTACGCCGTCCGCGCCGTCGTTGTTCGGCAGATCGGGGCCGTCCGCCCGGACCGCGGCACTCGCGAGCGCCGCGCAGCATAGCGCGGCGGCAATGATGCTGACATGCACGGACATGCTTCTCGTATCACGCATCGTGAGCCTCCGGAACAGTGACGGTGCGGCGTTATTTAGCGTCGAGGGCTTGCAGATCGCCCGGCTTGATCTGTCCATCGGAGCGTCCTTTCAGGTACGCGTAGAGGTTTTCCCAGTTCTTCTGCATCATCCCGCTCGTGCTGAAATCGGGCATGCCCTTGGCCACGCGTCCGCCAAACACCGTGCGATGAAACTCGTCCTTGTCGAGCGTCTTGAACGCGTCGATCAGCGACGGTCCGACCAGACCCTGCTGCTGCGCGCCGTGGCAGCGTTCGCAAGCGAGCGCGCGCCACGTCTTCCAGCCCTGCAGCGTATTGCTGTCGACCTTGGTGCCGTCGACCACCTTGTACGCGACCTGCGCAATCGACGGATTGTTCTGCGCGTATCCGACGGGCAGAACGACAAGCGCCGCGGACAGCACGGTGAGCAACAGGATAGATCGGCCTTTCATGCACATGTCTCCATCTGGAAATAAGCCGCGCCCCGATGCGCTTCATCAGCGCATCCACCATACGGGCGCGGTTGGGGGTGATTCACTGGTCTTGCGAGGCTGACGGGGCGGCCGTGCCTGTTCAGGCCGCCCCGCTCGTTCAGCCATTCGCTTCAGCCGTTGGTTCAGCTCTTTTCGTTAGGGATGGCGAACACGAACAGCGTGCCGCCCAGCGCGGTGTACTTCGCGAGGTCCTTATAGCCGCCGACCGCGCCCAGACCTTCGGTCGGCTTTTCGAGACCCGCCGCCATGCCGATGCCGGCCCAGCCGCCGATGCCCGAGTACACGCCGACGTACTGCTTGCCCTGATACTCATACGTGAAGACGTTGCCGATGATTCCCGACGGCGTCTTGAAGCGCCACAGTTCCTTGCCGTCCGAGATGCGAACCGCCTTCAGGTAGCCTTCCAGCGTGCCGTAGAACGCGATGCCGCCGCCGGTCGCCAGCACACCCGACCATACCGAGAACCTCTCCGGCTTCGAGTAGACGATCTTGCCCTTGCTTGCATCCCACGCGATGAAGTTGCCCATCGAGTTGCCTTCGTTCGGTCCCGGATACATCGACAGCGTGGCGCCGACATAGGGTTGCCCCGACACGTAGTCGACTTCGAACGGCTCGTAGTCCATACAAACGTGGTTGGTCGGCACGAGGAACAGGCTTGACTTCGGATCGAACGCCGCCGGTTGCTGGTCCTTCGAACCGAGCGCCGCCGGGCAAATGCCCTTCACGTTGTGATCCGCGCCGGCCGCCTGCGTCGAGTACGCCGCGTTGCGAATCGGCAGACCGCTTTGCAGATCGACACGATCGGCCCAGTTCACCGCCGGATCGTACTTCTGCGCGACCAGCAGTTGTCCGGTTTCGCGATTGAGCGTATAGCCGAAGCCGTTACGGTCGAAGTGCACGATCGCGGGCACCTTCTTGCCGTTGATCGTCAGATCGGACAGGATCATTTCATTGACGCCGTCATAGTCCCATTCGTCGTGGGGCGTCATCTGGTAGACCCACTTGGCCGTGCCGGTATTCAGGTCGCGCGCGAAAATCGACATCGACCATTTGTTGTCGCCCGGACGTTGCGTCGGGTTCCATGTGCCCGGATTGCCGGTACCGTAGTAAACAAGGTTGAGTTTCGGATCCCACGCATACCAGCCCCACGTCGTGCCGCCGCCGAGCTTCCACTGATCGCCCTTCCACGACTTCACCGACGAATCCGAGCCCACCGGCACCATCTGGCCGTTGGAGTACGTCATCGTCTTTTGCGGGTCGAGCAGCATTTCGTTGTCGGGGCCCGTGCTGTACGCGGTCCAGACCGGTTTGCCGGTCTTGATGTCGTACGCGATCAGACGCCCGCGCACGCCGAACTCGCCGCCCGAGATACCGGTCAGCACCTTGTCGCCGAATACGTGCGGCGCGTTGGTGTTGGTTTCACCGGCTTTCGGGTTGCCGTTCTGCGCGGTCCACACCACCTCGCCCGTCTTCGCGTTCAGCGCGACGAGCTTGGTGTCGGCCTGCTGCAGGAAGATCTTGCCGTCGCCGTAGGCGAGACCGCGATTGACGGTGTCGCAGCACATCACGGAGACGACCTGGTCGTCCTGCTTCGGCTGATACTGCCAGAGGAACGTCTGATCCTTCAGATTGATCGCAATGACCTTGTTTGGAAACGGGGAGTGGATATACATCGTGTCGCCGAGCACGAGCGGCGCGCCTTCATGGCCGCGCAGCACACCGGTCGACATGGTCCATGCGACCTGCAGCTTGCCGACGTTGTTCTCGTTGATCTGTTTGAGCGGGCTGTAGCGGTGATTCGCATAATCACCCGCCTGGGCCGCCCAGTTGGAAGGGTTTTTCATCAGTCCGTCGAGCTGCGAATCGGCCTGCGCAGCCAGAGAGCCAAAGGCTGCGGATGCGAGGATCGCGAGCCCAAGAACTACAGTGCGTAAGTTCATGTCTCCTCCAGAATTGTCCTGCGGTTCAACTCACGAATGACCCACGCTACCTCATCGCATCGTGCGCGCCTTCTCGAGTGCAGGTAACGATTAACGCGCTGTCCCGATTCGATGTCGGGCTTCGCGACGCATGAATGGCCGACGCATATTCCATGCCGGAAGAGCGAGAACATTTGCCGCTTTGGGCTCAGCGGCCCCGGCGACCCGCCGCGCGCGACCTGTCGCGGCGTTCGCGCGTGATGGGTCGCTGCTCGCGCGGCGGCGGGTTGCACTGGTTGCGTCACGCAATGCGGCACATACTGTGTCACATGCGTGAGACGAATCGTGTCCTTTGCGAATCGTGCGCCGCAGCACGGGCCTGTCACCGGCACCGATGCTTCGTTCGGCGAACGATTCGCGCATTCGAGGAGCAACCGCCATGGCAAACACCGAGCACGTCTATACGGACGAAGAGATCCAGCAGCGCCTCGTCGGTCCGCTGCAGCACTGGTATCTGGAGGATGGCTGGCTACGGCGCAAATACCGCACCGAGGGCTGGAAGGGAACGCTGATGGTCATCAACACAGTGGGCCATCTCGCGGAAGCCGCGTGGCACCACCCCGATCTGACGGTCTCGTACGCATTCGTGACCGTGAAGCTGAAAACGCATAGCGCCAAGGGCATCACGGACAAGGACTTCGCGCTCGCGACGAAGATCGAATCGGTGGTCCACTGGCAGCCCGGCCTCGAAGAAGGCCCGCTCGAAGGCACGCCCTCCGACGATCAGCGTTTCCGCTATATCAAGTACGACGCGCCGAAACCGGCGCAAGGCGGTTGATGCGTGCTCCCGTCACCGCATGAAACAGCGGGTGACACAGTGCGCCTTCGGCGTCACACAGCGTCCATGCAGCGGTGAAACAGCGCGGCGCGCAGCGGGTGCTCCTGAAGGTTCCAGCGGGCCGAACCCGCGGCGCAAGCCGTTCTGTGCGCCTGGTACGGCTTTCGCTTGAGGTCGCCGGGCGCACCCGCACGGACACCTGAGGACACTCGAGATGACGCTTCAGCTTCGCCGTCTCCCGCCACGAGGCCCCATCACGATCGATGCGCCCGCGCGGCTGCATCTGGGCTTTCTCGATCCGAACGCGTCGCTCGGACGCGCGTTCGGCAGCCTCGGGCTCGTCATCGATACGCACGGCACGCGGATCGAGGCGCGGCTCGCCGAGCGCGAGCAGATCGGCGGGGCGGTCAGCGAGGCAGAGCGCGAGCGGATCGCGCTGTGTCTTGCGCTGCTGCGGGCGACGTATGGGCCCGCGACGCTCGCGATCGACGTCCTGGAGGCGCCGCGCGCGCATACCGGCCTCGGTTCCGGCACGCAGCTGGCGCTAGCCGTCGGCACCGCGTTCG
>ABYL01000258.1 GCA_000173575.1 Burkholderia sp. H160
TCGCGGCGTCGTCGGTGAAGGCGCTCGGCGTGCGCACACCGACCACCGCCGAGCCGGGCACGCTGGTCCCGGGCGGCCGCCGTCAGACGCTGACGTTCGCCGACTTCGGCGCGCTCGATCCGCTGCAACTGCGCGGCGTCGACGGCCAGAACGGCATCGCGTTCTCGGTGCGCGCCGACGAAGTCGTCACCGGTGCGACCCTGCATCTGATCTACAGCTACTCGCCCGCGCTGCTGGCGAACCTGTCGCAACTGAAGGTGCTGATCAACGGCGAAGTCGCCGCGACACTGCCGCTGCCGCACGAGCAGGCCGGCATGCTGGTCGCGCGCGACATCACGATCGATCCGCGCTTCATCACCGACTTCAACCACCTGAACCTGCAACTGATCGGCCATTACACGACCGCCTGCGAAGACCCCGCGAACTCGTCGCTGTGGGCGACGATCAGCAACGCGAGCTCGCTCGACCTGACCTACTCGTCGCTCCCGGCGAAGGCGGAGCTGGCCGCCCTACCGCAACCGTTCTTCGACCGCCGCGACGTGCGCCGCCTCGAACTGCCGTTCATATTCGCGCAGAAGCCGGGCAACGGCACGCTCGAAGCAGCCGGCATCGTCGCGTCGTGGTTCGGCTCGCTGGCCGGCTATCGCGGCGCGCTGTTTCCCGTCCAGCTCGACACCGCGCCGCTGACGGGCAACGCGGTCGTGTTCGCGACGAGCGACCAGCATCCGGCCGGCGTGGCGATTCCCGAGATCACCGGCCCGACCATCGCGGTGGTGGAGCGCGACGCGACCGCGCGCGGCAAGCTGCTGCTCGTGCTCGGCCGCAACGAAGCCGAGCTGAAGACTGCCGCGCAGTCGCTCGGCATCGGCCATAGCACGCTGTCCGGCGCGAGCGTGACGATCACGTCGCTGAACCACCTCACGCCGCGCGTGCCTTACGACGCCCCGAACTGGCTGCCGACCGACCGCGCGGTGCGCTTCGGCGAGCTCGCCGATCCGAAAGACCTGACCGTGTTCGGCTACGACGCCGACGCGGTGCGCATCAATATGCGCGTGCCGCCGGATCTCTTCATGTGGCACACGCGCGGCGCGCCGATCGACCTGCGCTACCGCTACACGGTGCGGCCTGTGCGCGACCGCTCGTCGTTGAACATCAGCGTGAACAGCGGCTTCGTGCAGGCGCTGCCAATTCCGTCGCGGGTTGCGTCGGTGTTCGAGCTGAGCCGCTACCTCAACCTCGTGATGCCCGACGGCACTTCCGACGCGCGCCGCAATATCCGCATCCCGCCGCTGCTGATGACGCCGCGCACGCAGCTGCGCCTGCACTTCTACTACGACATCCCGAACACCGGCGAATGCACGGGCCGGCTGTCGCAGAACGTGGTCGGCGCGATCGATCCGAACTCGAGCATCGACCTATCGTCGTTCCCGCACTACATGGCCCTGCCCGATCTGGCCGCGTTCGCCAATAGCGGCTTCCCGTTCACACGGATGGCGGACCTCTCCGAGACCGCCGTCGTGCTGCCCGACGACGCCGATTCGAGCGACTACAGCCTGTATCTGCTGACGATGGGCCGCATGGGCGAATCGACCGGCTTCCCGGTCGCCGGCGTCAGCGTCACCCATGCGGCCGACGTCGATCGCTTCGCGGACAAGGACCTGCTGGTGTTCGGCGCGCCCGGCAAGCAGCCGCTGCTGCAGCGCTGGTCGAAGTCGATGCCGTTCTCCAGCGACGGCGCTGCGCACACCTTCCAGCTCACCGACCTCGTGTTCAAGCTGCAGGACTGGTGGCACGGCGAGCGCGGCGTCGAGCGCACGCCCGCGCGCGCCGACCTGACGATGGTCAGCTCGAACGGCGCGGCGCTGCTGACCGGCTTCGAGTCGCCGCTGCAGAACGGCCGCAGCGTCGTCGCGCTGGTCAGCGCGGCCGGCCAGTCGGACGCCGATCTGTCCGCCGCCCTGCTCGACGCCGACGTGCTGCCGCAGATTCAAGGCGCGATGGCCGTGATCCACGGCCGCGACGTCACCATCACGTCGAACGGCACCGCATACTATGTCGGCCGTCTCTCGCCGCAGGAATATCTACGCTGGGCGCTGTCGTCGCATCCACTGCTGCTGTTGTTCGGCGGCGTGCTCGCCGCGCTGATCCTCGCGGGCCTGTGCTACCGGACGCTGCGCGCGATCGCCGCGCGTCGACTGAAGGACTGATGGAACGGTTATGACTCGTATGCGGTTTCGGATCAACAGAAGGACCTCTTTTGCGCTCGCGCTCGGCATCGGCATGGCGGCGTCGGCAAGTCTTGCGGGTTTGAGCGGCACCGCCCAGGCCGCGCAGAACGGGGCCGCGTGCGGCGACTGGAGCGCCTGGCGCGCTTTTGTCGAACGCTTCGTGCAGGCTGACGGCCGCGTCATCGATTACTCGACGCCGGCCCAGCAAACCACCTCGGAAGGCCAGTCCTACGCGCTCTTCTTCGCGCTGGTCGCCAACGATCGCGCGACTTTCGACAAACTGCTCGGCTGGACCCGCGCGAATCTCGCGGGCAACCAGTTCGACCCGCAGAACGTGCGGCTGCCGGCGTGGCAATGGGGCAGGAAACCGGACGGCTCGTACGGCGTGCTCGATCCGAATTCGGCGTCGGATTCCGATCTGTGGATCGCCTACGATCTGCTGCAGGCCGGCCGCCTGTGGCACAACACCGCTTACACGCAGCTTGGCGTTGCGCTCGCCGAGCGCATCGCGCGCGACGAAATCGTCAACCTTCCCGGCCTCGGGCCGATGTTGCTGCCCGGCCCGCAGGGGTTCAGGAACGGCAACGTCACCCGTCTGAATCCGAGCTATCTGCCGCTGCCGGTGGTGCGCGCGCTCGCGCACGACGTGCCGGACGGCCCGTGGGCCAAGCTCGCCGACAACGCCTTTCAGTTCGTCAAGACCGTCTCGCCGCTGGGCTTCGCGCCCGACTGGGCAGCGTGGCAGAACGGCCAGTTCGTCGTCGACCCGAAGAACGGCGACGTCGGCAGCTACGACGCGATCCGCGTCTATCTGTGGGCCGGCCTCGCGTCGCCCGCCGATCCGCTCGCGAAACCCTGGCTCGCCGCGCTCGGCGGCATGCGCGCGAAGGTCGCGCAAAACGGCTTCCCGCCCGAGAAGGTGTCGTCCACCACCGGCGCATCGAGCGGCGAAGGCCCGCTCAGCTATTGGGGCGCGCTCGCGCCGTACTTCAAGGCGCTGGGCGACGAGCACGGCCTCGGCCTCGCGCGCACGCGGCTCGCCGCGCTCGACGCGAGCGTGCCCGGCCGCGAACCGGTGTACTACGATCGTGTGCTGGGTCTGTTCGGCACGGGGTTTATCGATGGCCGCTATCACTTCGATGATGCCGGCCATCTCGTGCCCGCCTGGAGGACCGCATGCGATTGAACGTTCTCGCCCTGTCGCTGCGCATCGCGCTGTCCGTCGGCGCGGTCTTCTGCGTGGCCACGGCCGCGCCCGACGCGCTCGCGCAGGCGACGAAAGATCCGCTGACCGTGCTGATCGATCAGGGCAAGTACTGGCAGTCGCATCAGCGCGGCGACCTCGCCGAGCAGGCGTGGCAGAAAGTGCTGAGCATCGACCCGAAGCAGCCCGACGCGCTCTTCGGCATGGGCATGGTGCTCGCCGACCGCAAGGACGGCGCTGGCGCGCAGCAGTACCTCGCGCGCCTGAAGGCAGCCGCGCCGAACTATCCGAACCTCGATGAGCTCGGCCGCCGGCTCGGCGAATCGAGCCCGCGCGATCAGACCATCACCGACGCGCGCCGGCTCGCGCAAGCCGGCCAGAGCGCGAGCGCGGTCCAGCAGTATCAGCGCGCGCTCGCCGGCAAGCCCGCCACGCCCGAGTTGCAGCTGGAGTACTACCAGGCGCTGTCGGCGACGCCGCAGGGCTGGGACGAAGCGCGCCGCGGCCTTGAACAGCTCGCGCGCGACAACCCGAACGACCCGCGTTACGCGCTCGCCTACGCGCAGCATCTGACCTATCGCGACGTGACGCGGCGCGACGGCATTGCGCGGCTGCAGAAGCTCGCGGGCGACACGTCGGTCGGCGCGGCGGCGAAAAAGAGCTGGCGCCAGGCGCTGCTATGGCTCGACGCGCGACCGTCCGACGCCGCACTGTACGAGTCGTACCTGCAAACCGCCGGTGACGACGCCGCGGTGAAGGCGCGCTTCGAATCGATGGTGCAGCAGGACAGCGCGGCGCGCGCCCGCGCGCAGGGAAACGCCAGCGCCGACGCGCGCGGCCGCGTGATCGCCGATGGCTTCGCCGCACTTGACCGGGGCGACATCGTGACCGCGCGCGCCAGGTTTTCGTCGGTGCTCGCGAGCAGTCCTGAAGATACCGACGCGCTCGGCGGCATGGGCATCGCCGCGCTGAAGCAGGAGCATTTCGCCGAGGCGCGCAACTACCTTGAGCGCGCTTCGCGCGGCCCCAATCCCGCGCGCTGGAAAACCGCGCTCGAGAGCGCGACCTACTGGACCTACACGAGCGAGGCGATCGGCGCACGCAGCAACGGCGAGTTCGCGAAGGCGAAGTCGCTGTTCGAGCGCGCGATCGCGCTGAACCCATCGGACGTGACCGCGCAGGTGCTGCTCGGTGAAATGCTGCTCGCGAACGGCGACCCGGCCGGCGCCGAGCAGGCGTACCGGATGGCGCTGCGCCGCCAGGCCGACAACCCCGACGCGATTCGCGGCCTCGTCGGCGCGCTCGCCGCGCAGGGGCGCGCCGACGAGGCGCTGCAGTTCGCCAATCAGTTGAACGCGGAGCAACAG
>ABYL01000257.1 GCA_000173575.1 Burkholderia sp. H160
ACCGGCTACAACTGGGATAACATCCGCAACCGCATGTCGGGCGCGACCAAGGGCACCGGCACGCAGATTACCGAGCAGCCGGACGGCTCGCTCAAGCTGAACATCCCGAGTTCGGTCACGTTCGACACCAGCAGCTACACGATCAAGCCGTCGTTCGCACCGGTGCTCGACCAGCTCGCGCAGACGCTGCAGCAGAATCCGGAAGTCGTCGCGTCGGTCGTCGGCCATACCGACAGCACCGGCTCGCTGCAATACAACCAGACGCTGTCGGTCAACCGCGCGGAGAGCGTGACCGGCTATCTGACGCAACGCGGCATCGCGCCGCAGCGCCTGTCGGCCACCGGCATGGGCCCGAACCAGCCGATCGCCGACAACAACACCGAAGCCGGCCGTGCGGCGAACCGTCGCGTCGAGATCTATCTGCGCGCGACCGCCCAGCACGCGACGCAATAAGGGCAAGTCCCAAGGAGAAGGCGCCGCCGGGCTGGCCGGGCAATTCAGCCCCACAAGCCCGGATGGCGGGCCAGACGGGCCGTCGGAGCGGTTTGCCGACGGCACGAAAAAAATTTCGAACTCCGCGGAAAATCCGCGGTCTCTCTTTACGGTACGTGTTTGGCGAAGCCATCACGTCACCATTCTCCTCTTGTCGTTGTTGCTCCGGGGTTTATCGACCCCGGTTTTTTTTGCCCGCACGGTATTGCACGCCGCGTCGCACAGCGGCGCTACTCGCTGTTCGACACCGTAGCCCCGCGGCCCGCCCTCCCGCCTCGCGTCCAGCCCGCCGCGCCCAGCCCGCTTGAGGCGTGCGCCCTGCTAAAATCACCGTTTCGTCCCACCGCAGGTCCCCACGATCCTTATGTCAGCACCCGCCACCGATCTCCCAGCAGGCGCGCCGTCCAGCCGCCGCCAGATTCTCGTCACGTCGGCCCTTCCGTATGCGAACGGGCAGATTCATATCGGCCATCTGGTCGAATATATCCAGACGGACATCTGGGTCCGGGCGCTGCGAATGCACGGCCATGAGGTCTACTACGTGGGCGCGGACGACACGCACGGCACGCCGGTCATGCTGCGCGCGGAACAAGAAGGTCTGACGCCGAAACAGCTGATCGATCGCGTGTGGCTGGAGCACAAGCGCGACTTCGACAACTTCGGCATTTCGTTCGACAATTACTACTCGACCGATTCCGACGAAAACCGCGTGCTCAGCGAAAACGTCTACCTCGCGCTGAAGGAAGCGGGGCTCATCGACGCGCGCGAGATCGAACAGGCGTATGACCCGGTCAAGGAAATGTTCCTGCCGGACCGCTTCATCAAGGGCGAGTGCCCGAAATGCGGCGCGAAAGATCAATACGGCGACAGCTGCGAAGTCTGCGGCTCGACCTACCTGCCCACCGAGCTCGTCAATCCGTACTCGGTCGTCTCGGGCGCGACCCCGATTCGCAAGACTTCGACGCACTACTTCTTCCGCCTGTCCGATCCGCGCTGCGAGAACTTCCTGCGCGCGTGGGTCGGCGGCCTCGCGCAGCCGGAAGCGACCAACAAGATGCGCGAGTGGCTCGGCGACGCCGGCGAAGCCAAGCTCGCCGACTGGGACATCTCGCGCGACGCGCCGTACTTCGGCTTCGAGATCCCGGGCGCGCCCGGCAAATATTTCTACGTGTGGCTCGATGCGCCGGTCGGCTACTACGCGAGCTTCAAAAACCTCGCCGAGAAGCGCGGCCTCGACTTCGACGCGTGGGTCCGCAAGGGCTCGACCGCCGAGCAGTACCACTTCATCGGCAAGGACATCCTGTATTTCCACACGCTGTTCTGGCCCGCGATGCTCGAGTTCTCGGGCCATCGCACGCCGACCAACGTGTTCGCGCACGGCTTCCTGACCGTCGACGGCGCGAAAATGTCGAAGTCGCGCGGCACCTTCATTACCGCGCAAAGCGTGATCGACACCGGCCTGAACCCGGAATGGCTGCGCTACTACTTCGCGGCCAAGCTGAACAGCACGATGGAAGACCTCGACCTGAACCTCGACGACTTCCAGGCGCGCGTGAACAGCGACCTGATCGGCAAGTACGTGAACATCGCGAGCCGCGCAGCCGGCTTCCTGATCAAGCGCTTCGACGGCCGCGTACAGGACAGCGCGATGCATCATCCGCTGCTCGGCACGCTGCGCTCGGCGCTGCCGCAAATCGCCGCGCACTACGAGGCGCGCGAGTACAGCCGCGCGCTGCGTCAGACCATGGAGCTCGCCGACGCGGTCAACGCCTACGTCGATACCGCGAAGCCGTGGGATCAGGCGAAAGACCCGGCTAACTCGGTCGCGCTGCACGAGACCTGCAGCGTCAGCGTCGAGGCGTTCCGCCTGCTGTCGCTCGCCCTGAAGCCGGTGCTGCCGAAGCTCGCCGAAGCGGTCGAGGCGTTCCTCGCGATCGAGCCGCTGGTGTGGGCCGACGCCACCGTGCCGCTCAGCTCGGCGCGCCCGATCAACGCGTACAAGCATCTGATGACGCGCGTCGATCCGAAGCAGATCGAGGCGCTGCTCGCGGCCAATCGCGACTCGCTGCAGGCCACGCCGGAAGCGGCGTCGGCCGACGCGAAGGCAAAGGCGAAGGCCCACGCAAAGGCCGCCGCCGCTGCGAAGGAAGAAGAGTCCGCGATCATCTCGATCGACGACTTCGCGAAGGTCGATCTGCGCATCGCGAAGATCGTCGACTGCAAGGCGGTGGAAGGCTCGGACAAACTGCTGCAACTGACGCTCGACGTCGGCGAAGAGAATACCCGCAACGTGTTCTCGGGCATCAAGTCCGCGTATCAGCCGGAGCAGCTGATCGGCAAGCTCACCGTGATGGTGGCGAACCTCGCGCCGCGCAAGATGAAGTTCGGCATGTCCGAGGGCATGGTGCTGGCCGCATCGGCGGCGGACGAGAAGGCCGAACCGGGCCTCTACGTGCTCGAACCGCATAGCGGCGCGAAGCCCGGCATGCGCGTGAAGTGACGCGCGGCGCCTTCGGGCGCCACAGCAGGTATGAAAAAAACGGCACGCTTCGAAGCGTGCCGTTTGCCTTTGGTGGCGCCTGCGTCACCACGCGATTCGATCGAAACGCCGCGTGTAGAGCACGTCGGCGCCATAGAACGTGCCGCCATACACGACCAGCGACCAGTACCGCGTCAGATTGATCGTCGCCTTGATCGCGTTGCTCGCCGACTGCAGCCCCTGCTCGTAGCCGATCACGAGCCACTCGTTGATCGCCTTCGACACCATCACGACTTGCGGGTCGGTCAAGCCGACGTCGCTGCGGCCGATCGAAAACTCGTCGAGCCCGACGGTCTCCGCGATCCGCTTGCCCGTCGCGCTGCCGAGCAGTGCGAGGGCCGTCGTCATCGTGCTCTGCTGGCCGAGGTTATTGCCCTGATCGGTGCCATGACCGAACAGCAGCCAGGACAGTTTTTCGTTGTCCGGCGCACTCGGTTCCGACACGAGCCGCGCGACCGGCGCCTGCAGCGTGCCCGTCACCTGCACGCCGGCCTCGACCTGCTGGTTGCGGCGCATTGCGAGAATGTTGATGCCCGGATTCGTAACCGGACCGTTGAACGTGAAGAAGCCGTTCTCGATCGCGAGCTTGCGGCCGAACGCGGTGTAGGTCGAACCCGGCGTGACGCGCACGTTGCCGACCGCGCGCAGCGGTGTGTTCGGCGCGCTCGTCGCGGTGATCGTGCCAGCGAGGCCGAGATCGGCGCCCTGCCCGCGGAAGCGGAAGTTCTTGCCGAGGTCGATCTCGATGTTGGCGCGCGGCGCGAACGGGCTTGCCGGCCGCTCCTCGCCTTCGGTCGGCCGCGGCCGGCCGCCCGAGCGGGTGCCGTCCGGGCGGATGATCACGACGTCGTCGCCGAGGCTCGGCGCCGCCTGCTCGGGCATATCGAACAGCGCGCTGTCGACCAAGAACTTACCGTTGATCACGGGTCCGCGCTCCACGCCGCCGTTTGAGATGTTCGCGCTGCCCGACAGCGACAGATGGCGGTCCGGCGACGCGAACACATCGAGCTTGTCCGCGACGATGCTCGCGGTCATATCGGGCTCGGAACTGTCGAGGCGCACGCGCCCGGTCGCGCGCAGCGTGCCGCTCGCGCCGTGGAACTCGACCTGCTGGAAATCCACCATGTTCTGCGACAGTGCGATGTGTACGACGCCGTCCTTCAGCTGTACGCCCTGGCTCACCATCGTCGCGGACAGACCGTCGCCGGTGAGCGAGCCGGTCACGTTCGGCTTTGCGACCGTGCCGCCGAGCGCGAGCTGCAGCCCCAGATGCCCGTCGAGCAGATAGCTCGGGCCGAGCAGGCCGCCCGTCGTGCGCAGCGACGGCACGTTCGCGTTCACGTTGCCCGACAGCGCGCTCTCAGGATCGACGGTGAGCATGCCGTCGCGCATCACGAGCGGCGTGTGCGCATCAGCATCGATCACGCCGACGCGGCTCGCCTGCGCGTGCACGGTCGCGTTGAGCCGGTTGCCGCCAGTGAATTCGGCGCGCGCGCGGACGTCGCCGATCCCCATCGACGCAAGCCCGCGGCCGATCTCGACCGTCACGTCACCGCTGCGCCGCCGCAACTCGATATGGCCGCTCGCCGTCGCGCCGAGCGAAAAGTCCCAGTCGCCGTCGAAGACGAGATCGGTGCGCACGGCAGGCGGCTCGCCCGTGATCTGTTGCCGCAGCTCCTGCAAGCGCGCGAGCGACACGTCGGTGAGGTTGCCGGCCGACCGGATGCGGCCGCGATCGAACGCGAACGACTTCAGCGTCAGCACCGCGCCTTCGATCGTCAGGTGCGTCGCGCCGAGCGTCAGGTGCCCTGGCCCGGCGCTGACCGCGAG
>ABYL01000256.1 GCA_000173575.1 Burkholderia sp. H160
CGAGCCGACGTTCGGCGCGGGCGCCGCGCCGCTCGATACACCGGCCGATATCCAGGCCGAGATGACGTCGCCGAACGGCTATCCGCCGGCGGACGACGCCGCGGCGAGCGAGGGCGAACACGCGGCTGCGCCGGGCGCTGAGCTCGAGCGGCCTAGGGCCGAAGCGGCTGCCGCGCAGCCAGCGCAGGCCGGGCAGGAGCGCGTCGAACCGATCCTGCCGGCCGCCACGACGATTTCGTCGGCGCCGCCCGCGATCGTCGATCGGCGCATCGACTGTATCGTGCCGATCCGGCTGAACGGACCCGTGGCTGGCGACAAGGTGATTCCGCTCGCGCAACGCCTGCGTCGCGCGGGCAGCAAGCCAGTGCATATCGAAGGCAAACCAGAAGGAGGCGGAGCGTGGGAGCTGTTGCAGAATGGTGCGCGCTACGAAGAGTTGCGCGCCGCCGCGCAGCTCGCGAACCGCAGCGGCGCGCTGAACGAGCTCGAATTTTCCGAGTTCGTGACCGGCGTGCAGCATTTTGCCGACGCGCTCGACGCGGCGCCTGAATTCCCCGACATGCTCGAAACCGTCGCGATGGCGCGCGAGCTCGACGGCTTTGCCGCCCAGTGCGACGCGCAGCTGTCGATCAACGTGCTGTCGGACGGCGCGCCGTGGTCGGCCAACTACGTGCAGGCGGTCGCATCGCAGGACGGTCTGCTGCTGTCGCGCGACGGCACGCGCTTCGTCAAGCTCGACTCGCGGCAAAGCCCGGTGTTCATGCTGCAGTTCGGCGACACCAACTTCCTGCGCGACGACCTCACGTACAAGGGCGGCGAGATGATGACGCTGGTGCTCGATGTGCCGGTCGCCGACGAAGATATCCTGCCGTTCCGCCTGATGTGCGATTACGCGAAGTCGCTGGCCGAGCGTATCGGCGGACGCGTGGTCGACGACGGTCGCCGGCCGCTGCCGGAAAGCGCGCTGCTCGCGATCGAAAAGCAGTTGATGACGCTGTACGCGAAGCTCGAACAGGCAGGGATTCCTGCAGGTTCGCCGGCAACGCGGCGCCTGTTCAGCCAGTAATTTTTTCAACGTTTTCCGCGTTTTTGACGACGGCCGCACGATGTGCGGCCGTCGTCGTTTCCGGCTTGCGTTGCAGCACGGCGCGCGCCCCATTCAGCGATGTAAAGGGGCACGCTTCCTGCGATAATCCGATGTCCGACTTTCACCCCGAGAAGCTTCCGACAGCATGGCCCGAACCCCCGTCCCTCCTTCTGCAACCGGCGCTCCGGCCGACCGGGCCGCGTGGCTGCGCGCGGAACTCGAACGCGCGAACTACGCGTATTACGTGCTCGATCAGCCGGACCTGCCGGACGCCGAGTACGACAAGCTGTTCAAGGAACTGGAGCGCATCGAGGCGGAGCATCCGGACCTGATCGTGCCGGACTCGCCGACGCAGCGCGTCGGCGGCGAGGCGGCGAGCGGTTTCGAGCCGGTCGTGCACGATCAGCCGATGCTGTCGCTGAACAATGGTTTCGCCGACGAAGACATCGTCGCGTTCGACAAGCGTATCGGCGACGCGCTCGGCAACAACGCGAGCGAACCGGCGGTGCCCGTCGATTACGCGGCCGAGCTCAAATTCGACGGCCTCGCGATCTCGCTGCGCTACGTCGACGGCGTGTTCGTGCAGGCGTCCACGCGCGGCGACGGCACGACCGGCGAGAACGTCACCGAAAACGTCCGCACGATCCGTTCGATTCCGCTGAAGCTGAAGGGCAAGCGCGTGCCGCGCGTGCTCGACGTGCGCGGCGAAGTGCTGATGTTCAAGCGCGATTTCGAGCGCCTGAACGAACGCCAGCGCGCCGCCGAGCAACGCGAATTCGCCAACCCGCGCAACGCGGCCGCGGGCAGCTTGCGGCAGCTCGATTCGAAGATCACCGCGCAACGGCCGCTGTCGTTTTTCGCGTATGGCATTGGCGTGCTCGAAGGCATCGAGATGCCGGCCACGCATAGCGAACTGCTGGACTGGTACAAGGAGATGGGCCTGCCGGTCAACAGCGAGCGCGCGGTCGTGCAGGGGGCCGAAGGCCTGCTCGGCTTTTTCCACGCGGTCGGCGAGAAGCGCGACAGGCTGCCGTACGACATCGACGGCGTGGTCTACAAGGTCAACCGGCGCGACGAGCAGGAAACGCTCGGCTTCGTGTCGCGCGCGCCGCGCTTCGCGCTCGCGCACAAGTTCCCCGCGCAGGAAGCGCTGACGAGGCTCGTCGCGATCGACGTGCAGGTCGGCCGCACCGGCGCGATCACGCCGGTCGCGCGGCTGGAGCCGGTGTTCGTCGGCGGCGCGACGGTCACGAACGCGACCTTGCACAATGAAGACGAAGTGCGCCGCAAGGACATCCGCATCGGCGACACGGTGATCGTGCGGCGCGCCGGTGACGTGATTCCGGAGGTGGTCGGCGCGCTGCTCGACCGTCGTCCGGCCGATGCGCGCGAGTTCGTGATGCCGACGCAGTGCCCGGTGTGCGGCTCGTCGATCGAGCGGCTGCCCGACGAGGCGATCGCGCGCTGCACGGGCGGACTCTTCTGTCCGGCGCAGCGCAAGCAAGCGCTGTGGCACTTCGCCCAACGGCGCGCGCTCGATATCGATGGCCTCGGCGAAAAGATCATCGATCAACTGGTCGAGCAGAACCTCGTGCGCACGCCGGCCGATCTGTTCAATCTTGGCTTCGCTACCCTCGCGGAACTCGACCGCTTCGCCGAAAAGTCGGCACAGAACCTGCTCGATTCGCTGGAAAAAGCCAAGCACACGACGCTCGCACGCTTTATCTATGCGCTGGGGATTCGCCATGTCGGCGAATCGACCGCGAAGGATCTCGCGAAACATTTCGGCTCGCTCGATCCGATCATGGATGCGTCACTGGAAGAGCTGCTCGAAGTCAACGACGTGGGGCCGGTGGTCGCCGAATCGATCCACCAGTTTTTCGCCGAGGACCACAACCGCACGGTGATCGAGCAGCTGCGCGCGCCGGGCAAGGTCGCGTGGCCCGAAGGGCCGCCCGCGCCGAAGGCGCCGCAGGGCGTGCTGGTCGGCCAGACGGTCGTGCTGACCGGCACGCTGCCGAACTTGTCGCGCGAGGACGCCAAGGAAATGCTCGAAGCGGCCGGCGCGAAGGTGGCGGGGTCGGTATCGAAGAAAACCAGTTACGTGGTGGCGGGCGCCGACGCGGGCAGCAAGCTCGCGAAGGCCGAGGAACTCGGCATTCCGGTACTCGACGAAGATGGTATGCGCAAGCTCCTGGAGGGGCACTCATGATTCATGACATTCTGAAGATGGGCGATCCGCGCCTGCTGCGAATCGCCGAGCCTGTCGATCACTTCGACACGCCCGAGCTTCACCGGCTCGTGGCGGACATGTTCGAGACCATGCACGCCGCGAACGGCGCGGGTCTCGCCGCGCCGCAGATCGGCGTCGATCTGCAGGTGGTGATCTTCGGCTTCGGTTCGAACGAGCGCTATCCGGACGCGCCGCCGGTGCCGGAAACGGTGCTGATCAACCCGACCATCACGCCGGTGTCGCAGGACATGGAGGAGAGCTGGG
The DNA here is from genome assembly GCA_000173575.1 of Burkholderia sp. H160. Classification (GTDB taxonomy): domain Bacteria; phylum Pseudomonadota; class Gammaproteobacteria; order Burkholderiales; family Burkholderiaceae; genus Paraburkholderia. The sequence goes on from ABYL01000256.1 coordinate 3,585, forward strand.
AGGGCTGCCTGTCGGTGCCGGGGCTGCGCGGCGTGGTGAGCCGGTTTTCGATGATCCGGTATCACGGCTTCGATCAGTTCGGCAATCCGATCGACCGGGTCGCCGAGGGCTTTCATGCGCGTGTCGTGCAGCACGAGTGCGATCATCTGATCGGCAAGCTGTATCCGATGCGGATCACCGATTTCTCGAAGTTCGGCTTTACCGAGGTCCTGTTTCCGGATCTCGATCCGAATAGCGACGATTGACGCGGCGGCCGTCAACAAAAAACCCACGCCTTTGTGCGTGGGTTTTTTTTGTTGTTCCCTGGCGCCTGCTTTCAGCAAGCAGGCGCGCTGGACGGACCTCAGAACGACTCGTCTTCCGACAGATAGCGCCACTGTCCCGGCGGCAGCGCGCCGAGCATGACCTGGCCCATGCGCACACGCTTCAGGCCCACCACTTCGAGACCGACCAGTTCGCACATGCGGCGAATCTGACGCTTCTTGCCTTCGCGTAGCACGAAACGCAGCTGCTCGCCGTTCTGCCAGCTGACCTGCGCGGGTTTCAGCGCGACGTCGTCGAGCGACAGGCCGTGGCGCAGCAGCGCGAGCTTTTCCGCCGGGAAGTGGCTTTCGACGTCGACCGTGTACTCGCCGTACGCGACGCGCACCAGATACTCCTTGTCCACGTCCGAGTGACCGCCGATCAGCTGCTTCGCGATGCGGCCGTCCTGCGTCAGCACGAGCAGGCCCGTCGAATCGATGTCGAGACGCCCGGCCGGCGCGAGCTGGCGCAGATGCGACACCGAGAAGCGGACGCCCGAGCGATCGCCTTCCCAGCGATTCTCCGGCGTGACGAGCGTGATGGCCGGTTGATAACCGTCCTCCGCCTGGCCCGACACGAGGCCGACCGGCTTGTGAACGATTACGGTCACCTGGCTCGACTGAAAGGCTTCGGCGGCCGGGTCGATGTCGATGCGTTGATCCGGGAACACCTTCGTGCCGAGTGTATCGACGCGCTCGCCGTCGACCATCACCCAGCCTTTCTCGATCCATTCATCGGCCTCGCGGCGCGAGCACAGGCCGAGCTTGGACATCAGCTTCGACAGACGCAGCATGCCCGGCGCGTCTTCGCGATCGCGGCGGGGCACGTGAGGGGTGTCGACCGTCGTGTCGTGGGGTTGGCCTGTCGACGACGCTGCGGCGCGCGGCTTGGCGGCGCGGGGCGCGCGCTCGTCACCGAAGCGGCGGCCTGCGGCTGGCAACGTGTCGTCGAAGCCGCGCGCGGGGCGCTCGCGACGCTCGGGGCGCTCGCCGTAGCCGCTTTTTGCCGGTTTTGCGAAG
>ABYL01000255.1 GCA_000173575.1 Burkholderia sp. H160
CCGACGCGCGCGGCCGCACTGCACGGGCGAATCTGCAGGCGGTGCAGGCGCTGCTCGACGGCGACGAAGTGCCGTCCTTCACCATTTGAACAGACACAACGGAGCACGATGAACTCGAGACGTATGCTGGCGGGCGCGGTCGTGGCGCTGATCGCCGCGGGCGGCGGGGTGCTGACCAATCACTGGCTCAATCGCAAAACCGACGTCGCGTATGCGGCGCAGTCCGGGGCACCGACCGATCCTCACGCAAGTCCGGTCCAGCAGTTGTGGAGCGCGCCGGTCACGAACGTCGACGGCAAACCGCAGTCGCTGAGCCTGCTCAAGGGCCACCCGATCGTCGTCAACTTCTGGGCGTCGTGGTGCGGTCCATGCGTCGAGGAAATGCCGGCGCTATCGCAAATCCAGCGCGAGTACGCGAAGAAAGGCATCCAGTTCGTCGGCCTCGGCGTTGACTCCGAAAAGAACATCCAGACCTTCCTGCAAAAGGTCAAGGTCGCGTATCCCATCTACGTGACCGGCTTTGGCGGCGCCGACCTCGCGCGCGCACTCGGCAACAATGCGGGCGGCCTGCCGTTTACCGTCGTGATCGACGCAAAAGGCAACATCCGCTCGACAAAATTGGGCCAGATCGACCCCGCGGCGCTGCGCGAGACGCTCAACGCGCTGTAAATTTCCCGATTTCTGACGCTGCGCTTTTTGGCACGCGATTCCGTGCAGAACGAGCAAAAATACGCGGATAATTCCCGAATTTGAGTGAAGTTGGGCGCATGACTGCGCAGCGGCCCGCGCCGGCCGCTGCCGCGTACGCGCACGAAACTAGACAAGTTTCTCTAATCAGCGCTAAAGTGCGCGCAATTCCACGGAAAAAGAAGCGACCATGACGCGACTGCTGGTACTGCACGGACCCAACCTCAATCTTCTCGGCACCCGGGAACCCGAGGTCTACGGTCGCGTGACCCTGCCGCAGATCGATCAGGCGCTGGCGGACCGCGCAGCCGACGCAGGCGTCGAGTTCGCGTCGTTCCAGAGCAATCACGAAGGCGCACTGGTGGACCGTATTCAGGCGGCCCGCACCGAGAAAACCGATTTCATTCTGATCAATCCCGCCGCGTACACGCACACGAGCGTGGCTATTCGGGACGCACTGGCGGGGGTCGGCATCCCGTTCGTCGAGATTCATCTGTCGAACGTGCATCGTCGCGAACCGTTCCGGCATCACTCGTATTTCTCCGACCAGGCTGAGGGCGTGATCTGCGGCCTCGGCTGGAAGGGGTATCTGTACGCGCTCGAATTCGCGCTCGACCGGCTCGCGGCCGGCTCGTCGCGCGGCTGAAATCCAAACACGTCCAATTTGAGCCGGCTACTGCACACTTGCGCAAGCCGGCACTCTACGCATTGAAAGGGGCACCCTGATGGATCTACGTAAACTCAAAACTCTGATCGACCTCGTCTCGGAGTCCGGTATTTCCGAACTCGAAGTGACCGAGGGCGAAGGCAAAGTCCGCATCGTCAAGAATGCGCCGCCGGTTTACGTCCAACCGTCCGCCTCGTACGCCGCACCGCAATTCGCACCGATGGCACCGACCGGCGCGATCGAAGCACCGGCCGCCGCTGCGGGCGCTCCCGCCACGCCGGCCGCCGCCGCGCCGCAGGGTCATGTCGTGACCTCGCCGATGGTCGGCACGTTCTACCGCGCGCCGTCGCCGGGCGCTGATCCGTTCGTGCAGGTTGGCGACACGGTCAAGGAAGGCCAGACCATCTGCATTATCGAAGCGATGAAGCTGCTCAACGAGATCGAGTCGGACATGTCCGGCGTGGTCAAGGAAATCCTCGTCGAAAACGGCCAGGCAGTCGAGTACGGCCAACCGCTGTTCGTGATCGGCTAACGCGGCACGCACTATTCGCCGCCCGCGCGCCGCTTTTCCCGAGGCGCGCGACCGATCCTCTGCGGTAGCCGGCGTCGTGACCGACCCGGCGCCCATTGATGAGTCGAAAAACCGCTATGTTTGAAAAAATCCTCATTGCCAATCGCGGCGAGATCGCGCTTCGTATCCAGCGCGCCTGCCGCGAGCTCGGCGTCAAGACGGTCGTCGTCTATTCGGAAGCCGACAAGGAAGCCAAGTACGTGAAGCTCGCCGACGAGGCGGTCTGCATTGGCCCGGCACCGTCGAATCTGAGCTATCTGAACATGCCCGCGCTGATCAGCGCGGCCGAAGTCACCGACGCCGAAGCGATCCACCCCGGCTACGGCTTCCTGTCCGAGAACGCCGACTTCGCCGAGCGCGTCGAGCAATCCGGCTTCACCTTCATCGGCCCGCGTCCGGAAACGATCCGCATGATGGGCGACAAGGTCACGGCCAAGCAGACCATGATCAAGACCGGCGTGCCTTGCGTGCCGGGTTCGGAAGGCGCCCTGCCGGACGATCCGAAAGAAATCGTGAAGATCGCCCGCCAGATCGGCTATCCGGTCATCATCAAGGCGGCAGGCGGCGGCGGTGGCCGCGGCATGCGCGTCGTGCACACGGAAGCGGCGCTCGTGAACGCGGTCAACATGACCCGCGAGGAAGCCGGCCGCGCGTTCGGCAACCCGCAGGTCTACATGGAGAAATTCCTCGAGAACCCGCGGCACATCGAAATCCAGGTGCTGGCCGACTCGTTCAAGAACGCCGTGTGGCTCGGCGAGCGCGACTGCTCGATGCAGCGCCGTCACCAGAAGGTGATCGAGGAAGCGCCGGCGCCGGGCATCGCGCGCCGTCTGATCGACCGCATCGGCGATCGTTGCGCGGATGCGTGCAAGAAGATGGGCTATCTCGGCGCGGGCACCTTCGAGTTCCTGTACGAAAACGGCGAGTTCTACTTCATCGAGATGAACACGCGCGTGCAGGTCGAGCATCCGGTGACCGAACTGATCACCGGTGTCGACATCGTGCAGGAACAGATCCGCATCGCGGCCGGCGAGAAGCTCATGTTCCGTCAGCGCGACATCCAGTTCCGCGGCCATGCGATCGAGTGCCGGATCAACGCCGAAGATCCGTTCAAGTTCACGCCGTCGCCGGGACGCCTGACCTCGTGGCACATGCCGGGCGGTCCTGGCATCCGCGTCGATTCGCACGCCTACAATGGTTATTTCGTGCCGCCGAACTACGATTCGATGATCGGCAAGCTGATCGCTTACGGCGCGACGCGCGAACAGGCGATCAGCCGGATGCGCATCGCGCTGTCGGAAATGGTGGTCGAAGGCATTCAGACCAACATTCCGCTGCACCGTGAGCTGATGCTCGACGCGAAGTTCGTCGAAGGCGGCACCAGCATTCACTACCTCGAAAACCGGCTGGCCGCACGTCAGCAGGTCGCGGAAGAAGCGTAAGTCATGAGCTATCGGGAACTGGTCGCCGAACTGGCGCGCGAGCACGCGGAGGAGTTCTCCGACGCGCTGCTCGAGCTGGGCGCACTGTCCGTGTCGGTCGAAGACGCCGACGCCGACACGCCCGACGAGCAGCCGCTGTTCGGCGAGCCCGGTCTCACGCCGGATCGCACGGCGTGGCAGCATTCGCGCGTGATCGCACTGCTCGCGCCCGAGCACGATCCGGCCGTGCTGCTGACCGCCGCAGCCAACGAAATCGGACTCGATGCCGCGCCGGCATATACCGTGCGCGAGGTCGAGGAGCAGGACTGGGTGCGGCTCACGCAGTCGCAGTTCGATCCGATCCAGATCGGCGAGCGCATCTGGGTCGTGCCGTCGTGGCACGACGCGCCGGACCCCGCCGCGCTCGTGCTCGAACTCGATCCGGGCCTCGCGTTCGGCACTGGCAGCCACCCCACCACGCGCCTGTGCATGGAGTGGATCGAGCAGTCGGTCAAGGCCGGCCAGTCCGTGCTCGACTACGGCTGCGGCTCGGGCATTCTCGCGATTCTCGCGAAGAAGTGCGGCGCCGATCCCGTGATCGGCATCGACATCGATCCGCAGGCGGTCGAATCGGCGCGTCACAATAGCGAGCGCAATCACGCCGAAGTCACCTATGGCCTGCCCGACGCCTGTCCGGCCGGCGAGTTCGACGTCGTGGTCGCGAACATCCTGTCCAATCCGCTGAAGCTGATGGCGTCGATGCTGTCGTCGAAGGTGAAGCCGGGCGGACGCATCGCGCTGTCGGGCATTCTTGCGCGCCAGGCCGACGAAGTCGCGCAGGTCTACGCACGCTGGATCGACATCAGCGTGTGGCGCGAGCATGAGGGTTGGGTGTGCCTCGCCGGAACGCGCCGCGAAAGCCATTAGAATAGGGCGTATTGTCAACCTAACGGCCTCTGGCTCAACGGCTCGATATGCACCTGGCGACGCGTTGCCCCTTCTGCGAAACAGTCTTCCGTCTGCAACCGGCGCAGCTTGCGCAGCGCCGCGGGCTCGTGCGCTGCGGGCATTGCCAGGAAGTCTTCGACGCGTCGAGCAGTCTGTTCGACGTCGCCGAAGGCGGCGATTTTTCCACGGCCAAACCGATTGCCGCCGCGGCGGCGATCGAGGCGCTGTCCGGCGTGCGGCAACCCGGCCCAGACTTCAGCGGCGACGCATTGGACTCGCGGGCGCCGGCTTCGGGCCACATCTCCCCCAGCATTTCCAGCAGCACGCTCGACAACCGTTTGCGCGAGAACGCCACCAGCGTGCCGCTCGCGCCGCTGCCGCTGGGCGCCGACCTGCACACACCCGCGGCGCCCATCACCCCGCGTCAGCCGATCGAACCTGAATTGCCCGCCGGCGGATTCACCGCACCGCTGCCGGCAGACGATGAGCCGACCTTGGCCGACGCGCCACTCGAACCGTTTGCCTATCCCGCGGATGATACGGTTGATGAACCGGCTGTCGTCCCGCCCGCGGCGCATCCCGCCGCGCCTGCGGCCCCATTGCCGCCCGAAGACGAAGCGCCGCGCGTCTGGCGCAAGGTCGAACGCCCCGCGCCGTCCACGCCCGACGAACCCGCGCTGCACGAACTAGCGGGTCTGCACGGCATGTCCGACAACGAGCCGCGCTTCGGCTCGATCGGTACCGGCCCGGCCAGCTTCGGCACCGCCG
>ABYL01000254.1 GCA_000173575.1 Burkholderia sp. H160
TGCGAAGAAGGTGATCGAGGATATGGTGAAGTCGGTGGAATAAATGGTCGGCTGTGAATAGGCCTCAGGATCGCGGTGCGCCGCCGCGATCCCGTTCATCTTCTCGGCTTCGCGTTCAGATGCCGCAGCAGATCCGCGAGCCGCCTGCCTTCCTGATCCGGATACGTCTCGAGCACTTTGAGGTCGCGCATCTTCTCCAGTCCGAAATTGCGGAAGTCCCCGCGCAGTTCGCACCATGCACCGAGTGTCCAGCGTGCGCCCCAGTACGCGAGCGCGAGCGGCCAGACGCGGCGTTCGGTGTCGGCGCCGTTGGCGTCGGTGTAGGCAAAGTGCACCACCTGGCGCGTATCGATCGCGCGATGCAGCGTGTCGAGCTGCGTCGAAAAGTCCCCCTTGATGTGAAACGACGGCGCGAAGATCGCGAGCCGTTCGAGCGCCGCGCGCTTGTCGGCGGGCATCGCCGATGCGATCTTCGCCAGTGCGCCACGCGCGCCGCTCGCGAAGCCCGCGCCGCCCCACGATTCGAGCATGCGCGCGCCGGCCGCGAGCGCGGCGAGTTCGTCGGCGGTGAAAGTGAGCGGCGGCAGACTTGCCGAGCGCGACAGCCGATAGCCGATGCCCGCCTCGCCTTCGATTGGCACCCCTGACAATTGCAGATCGCGCACGTCGCGATAGACCGTGCGCAGTGAGATGTTCAGCCAGTCGGCCAGTTGCTGCGCGGTGGTCAGGCGCCTCCCGCGCAGCAGCTCGGCGATCTGGAACAGGCGGTCGGCGCGGCGTGTCATCGTGGGCGTCGGGTAGAAGAGGAGGGAGACGGTCCCGCGATGATAGCGCCGCATGGCGGCCTTCGGTTGGGTCGCGGCGGCTTCAGGCGCGCTTAGCCGTTGGTGCGCGAATGCAGACCGAGGCGGTTGCCTTCGGTATCGGTGAAGAACGCGATATAGCCGATGTCCTGCGGCAGCTTGATCACCTGGCCGTCGGTCTTGCCGCCCGCCCGTTCGATGCGCGCCAGCGCGGCATCGACGGTGGGCTGCGCGTTCAGGTAGACGATGACGCCGTCGTCGGTGGGTGTCATCGACGGACTATGGACGATCGCGCCGCCGGTCGCGGGCTCCTCGTAGCCGAACACGGCGATCGGCTGGCCGCCGATCTCCTGGCGGTTCAGCGTGGTGTCGAGCGCGGCTTCGTAAAAGCGCACCGCACGATCGAAATCGATGGACGGAATCTCGAACCAGGCAACGAGTTTGGGCAATGCGGACATGACATTCTCCTTCAGTTGGCAGTAGGCCGTTCAAGCGCCGGATGGCGTGAGAAGGAGTGTGCGGGGGTGCTACTGACAGCGTGGTGGCAGTAGGGTGCGCAAAGGCGTTCGCCTTACTCTGCCGGCAACTGAAACACGCCCACCACCTCGCCCATGCGCGTGGCCTGCTCTTCGAGCGACGCCGCCGCGGCCGCGGCCTGCTCGACGAGCGCTGCGTTGCGCTGTGTGACTTCGTCCATCTGCGAGACGGTGCGGTTGACCTGCTCGATGCCGTCGCTCTGTTCTTCCGATGCGGCCGCGATCTCGGCCATGATGTCGGTCACGCGGCGCACCGCGGCGTTGATCTCCGTCATGGTCTTGCCGGCCCGGCCGACCAGTTCGGTGCCGTTGCCGACGCGCTCGACCGACTCGCTGATCAGCGTCTTGATTTCCTTCGCCGCTGACGCGCTGCGTTGCGCCAGCGTGCGCACTTCTCCCGCGACCACCGCGAAGCCGCGGCCCTGTTCGCCGGCGCGAGCCGATTCGACGGCGGCGTTCAACGCGAGGATATTGGTCTGGAAGGCGATGCTCTCGATCACGCCGATGATTTCGGCGATCTGCTTCGAGCTTGCGTCGATCTGGCCCATCGTCAGCACCACCTTCGAGACGACGTCGCTACCCTCGCTGGTGACGCCGACCGCGGCCCGAGCGAGTTCGCTCGCCTGGCGCGCGTTGTCGGCGTTCTGGCGCACGGTCGAGGTCAACTCGGCCATGCTCGACGCGGTCTCCTGGAGCGACGCGGCCTGCTGTTCGGTGCGTTGAGACAGATCGGTATTGCCCGCTGAAATCTGCGCGGTCGCCGTGGAAATGGACTGCGTGCCGTCGCGTACCGACAGCAGCGCTTGCCTGAGGCGCGACTGCATCACGCGCAGGTCTTCCATCATGCGTCCCATCTCGTCGCGCGAACGGACGTCGATACGCCGGCTCAGATCGCCATTGGCAATCGCGCGAAAGTGCCCGGTGGCTTCTTCGAGCGGACCGGCGATCGACTTGCGCAGCGTATGCCATGCGAACGCGGCCATCGACAATCCGAGCAGAAGACCGACCCCGGCGATCGCGAGAATCGCGTGGAAGCGGTCCTGCGCCGCTTCGTAGCGGCGGCGCGCGTTGTCTTGCTGGATCTTTTCGAGCTTCGCGGAACGGTCCGTGATCTCATTGAACGGGTCCGTCATCTTGTTCGACATCAGATCGGCGAGCTGCGTGGTGTCGCGCTGTTCGATTGCGGTGAACACCTGCGCGACCGGGCCGTTTAGCGCCTCAGCCAGTTTGGCCGCGAGCGCATCGGCGAGTTGCCGCTCCTGCGCATCGGCGGGCAGCGCACGGTAAGCCTGCCAGGCCTTGTCGCCGATCGCGAACTGCTCGCGCGCATGTTGTTCGAGGCTCGCAATGTCCGCACGACCAGGCTGGGCGGCGATACGGTCGAGCATGAGCCGGCCGCGCGCGTAGTAGAAGTCGAACTTGCCGAGCGCGGTCACCGACGCCAGCTCGTTGGTGTACAGATCCTTCTGGTCGGCGTTGCTCAACGCGATGCCGGTGACGCCGAGCGCGGCGCCGATCGCCATCAGCACGCCGAGGAAGCCCATCGCCAGAGCCAGACGCGTACGAATCGTGAGGTTCGAAAACATGGATGCCTCGAAACAACGGAACGGAAAAGCGGTGCACCGGGATAGCACGCGGGGTCATTCGCGTTTACGGCAAACGTTTGGCAATTTGAAGGGCCGGATCAAATGCAATAAAAAAAAACCGCGGCACGAAGTCCGCGGTTTTCATCTCAACGGCAACGACAGCGCGCTGCCTGACCGGCGCGGCCTCAGCCAGCCGGCGTATCGCCTTGCGGACGCTGCCGCACGCTGCCCGCGATCAGATCGAAGCGGAACAGCCGGCATTCGAGCGCACCGTTAAAGAGCGGCGTCTTCGTCGATTCGCGCAAGCGCAGTTGGCCCGGCAGTTTGCGATCCGACGTCAGGATAAACGCATGCCATCCGGCAAAGCGCTGCTTCAACGCATTGCCGAGCAACTGGAAAAATTCGCTGTCCGGCGCTTCTTCCTGAACGCGGCGGAAGCCGTCGTCGTCGCGATTGCCGCGGCCTTCGCGAAGCTCGCCGCGGGCATTGCGGCCGCGCACTTCGATCCGCTCGCCATACGGCGGATTCGCGACGAGGATGCCCGCCGTCGAGGTCGGCGGCGTCATGTCGCGCGCGTCGAGCTGCTTGAGCGGAACAGACGGCAAGCCGGCGCGCTCGAAGTTCGCGCGTGCTTTCTCGAGCATGTCGCCGGAGATGTCGCTGCCGAAAATCTGCAGGTCGGCGCGCGCGCCGCGCGCCGCGTTTTTTGCTTCGAGCGCGGCGCCCTTCAGCGCTTGCCAGGCTCGCGCGTCGAACTGTTTGAGCTTCTCGAAGCCGAAGCGGCGTTCGATGCCCGGTGCGATGTTCATCGCGACCTGCGCCGCTTCCGCGAGAAACGTGCCGCTGCCGCACATCGGGTCATAGAGCGGCGTACCGGCCTGCCAGCCGGTCAGACGCAGAATGCCTGCGGCGAGGTTCTCGCGCAGCGGCGCCGCGCCCTTGTCCAGACGCCAGCCGCGCTTGAACAGCGGATCGCCCGACGTATCGAGGTAGAGCGTGCAATCGGTCGCGGTCAGGAACGCGAACACGCGCACGTCGGGCATCGCGGTGTCGATGCTCGGCCGCGCGCCGCTTTTTTCGCGCAGACGATCGCAGATCGCGTCCTTCACGCGCAGCGTCGTGAACTCGAGGCTGCGCAACGGCGACTTGATCGCGGTGACATCGACGCGCAGCGTCTCGTGTGCGGAGAACCACTGCTCCCAGCGCTGCTCGAGCGCGAGCGCGTAGATGTCCTGCTCGCTGCGATAGGGCCGCTGCGCGATTTTCAGCAGCACGCGGCTCGCGAGACGCGAGTGCAGGTTGGCGGCCATGCCGGCGGCCCAGCCGCCGCGGAAATGCACGCCGCCGGGCACCTGGGCGCCGGCCGTGAAGGCGGCGCCGTTCAGATGTTTGGCGGCAATTTCGGCGAGTTCGGCCGCGAGCGGAGCTTCGAGCCCGCGCGGGCAAGGAAGGAAGAAATCGAAGGACATTGAGGTTGCCGCAAGGCGTTGGATAAGGCGCTATTGTACGCGGTGACCTGTCAGGCGCCGGCTCCCGCAGCCGTTCCCGCGGAAGGACAAGGCGGCACGCCCGGCGCCGCCGATCTGGCCGAGGACGAATTCTTGCCCGTCGTGGCCGTGGCGGCGATGGGCATTGCCGCCATCGCCCGCACCCCCGCCGCGATCTGTGTCGACACTTCCGCGAGCGCGCGCCGGTGTCCGTCGACGAGCGCATCGTACCCGCCTCCAACCGTCTCGCTGACCACGCTGCGACACGTCATCACCGCGTTGCTGCGTACGGCCCGCACGCTCCATACCGCATCGATCAACGCATGCGAGCCGGGCCACGACTCGAAGCGCTGCACGTTCATCGCGATCCGGTACACGGCCACGTCGTCGGGCCGCGCGGTGCCGAACGCATCGATGGTGCCGAGCTGCTGCGTCAGATTCGTCGATAGCGCGCGGCGGATTTCGTCGCCTGGCAGCGACGCCCAGCGCTCCTCTTCGAGCAGATGCACCTGAGTCGGCCCGGTCTGCACGACCAGCTGATTTCTCGACACCTGCGGCGGCACGTTGACCGGCGCGACTTCGATCAGCCACGCGGGCGCGGCGCCCGTGCGCGCGACAGCCTGCGCGGCGCCATTCGCGGCAGTACCTGCGCTG
>ABYL01000253.1 GCA_000173575.1 Burkholderia sp. H160
GCTCGCCGCGCGCGGCGGCGTCGCGTTCGAGCGACGGCCACTGCGGTCGCCGTCGATTTCGGCCAGCAATTCGAGGTTGGTCGGCAGATCCTCGCCACCCGTCCAGTGGGTCACGGTGTCGCCCGAGAAGAACACGACGAAATCACGCTGCTGCACGATCGAGGTGTTGCCGCGCTTGAAATAGAACACGTAATCCCAGCGATCCGCGTGGAACATGTCAGTCAACAGCGGCGTGCCGAGTAGCTGACGCACCTGAGCGCGCGTCATGCCGACCTTCATCTGATCGGCCATTTCCTGCGACACGAAGTTACCTTGCACGACCGTAATCCGATACGGCGTAATGCGTTGGGCAACCCGCTGGGTCAGGCTGTCGTATGTGGAACATCCGGCAAGAACCGCGACAGTCGCGACAGCGATCAAGGTACCCCGCATGCGGCTCCCCCGGTAGATCAATTGAGATTTAGAAATCATTTCACTCACCGTGCGGGCCCGCTTGCGGGCCGCGCTCATTCCATCGAAAATGACCAGAACGGCAAAACACATTACTATGAGAGCCCAGCATTGTACTCTAGGGATCCCTTGTCATGACCAATCCAACCGATCTCAAGAATATCGGGCTCAAGGCGACCCTTCCGCGCCTCAAAATCCTTGAGATATTCCAGCATAGCCCGGTGCGTCACCTGACCGCCGAAGACGTGTACCGCAACCTCCTGCACGAAGAACTCGATATCGGTCTCGCCACCGTGTATCGCGTGCTGACGCAGTTCGAGCAGGCCGGCCTGCTCTCGCGCAGCAATTTCGAATCGGGCAAGGCGGTGTTCGAACTGAACGAGGGGTCGCACCACGACCACCTCGTGTGCCTCGATTGTGGACGGGTCGAAGAATTTTTCGACTCCGAAATCGAAAGCCGTCAGCAGTCCATCGCCAAGGAACGGGGCTTCAAGCTGCAGGAACACGCGCTGGCCATGTATGGCGCGTGCACGAAGGAGAATTGCCCGCATCGCAAGCACTGATGCGTCGCGGGCCGCTTGAAAGCATGCGGCCCGGCAAGTCGAAAAAGACCCGGCCGATGGGATCGGCCGGGTCTTTTTTTGTCCATGCGGCTGCAAACGCCGCTATCCGATCAGTTCCACGCTCGGCCGAAATGCGAGCTGGCACGGCTCGGCCAACTGCAATTCGTCGCAATTCGGCGCGTCGCCGCCGCGGTCGACGACGATGAAATCGCTGAGCTGATCCAACGCGAGCAGCGGATGGTGCCAGACCCCTTTCGCATAATTGACGCCCTGCCACGCGTCGGTCCAGAACGCGCGCATCCGCGCGGCGTCGAACTCGCCAGCCGGCGCGACCACCACCAGATAGCGGCCCGCGCGTAAGGGAATGAAAGCCTGGCTGCCGAGCGGATGCCGTTCCATCATCGTGATCTCGACGGGCAGCGCGCGCGGCTGCGCGCGAAACAGGTTGACGAGCGGCCGGCCGCCCTGCTCCGCCACATCGACGCGCGCGAGGTCGTGATACCGCTCGGTCGTACCGCCGTTGATCGGAAAATGACGCGCGCCGTCGAGTTCGATCACGTCGCCGAACGGTGCGAACGCCGCGCGCGTCAGGCGCTCCATCTGCAGGATGTTCATGCTTGCCGCTCCATGACGTGACGTTAAGCGATCTCGCCCCACAGACGCAGACGCGACACGCCGCCGTCCGGGAAGATGTTGAAACGCACGTGCGTGACCGGCCCAAGCGCGGCGAGGTCGTCCGTGAAGGTGTGCACGTGGTCCATCTGCAGCTTCTGTTCGCCGAGCAGCACCGGCCAGAACATCGCCTGCGTAACGAGAGAATCGTCGGTGCCGCCCGTCACCGACGCCGCCTGCAACGAGCAGCGGTCCGGAAAGTTGCCCTTGAAGTGCGCGGTGTCCACTTCGATCTTGCGGATCACGCCGGGCCGCGCGAGCGCGACGATCGCCCAGTCGTTGCCCGGCTCGCGACGCCGCCGCGTTTCCCAGCCGTCGCCCATGTTCACGCCGCGGCCCGGCATCAGCATCTGCGAGGCCGGCCCGAAATGCTGGTTGTTCGTGGCGACGAGGTACGCGCCGTTTTCAATCGCGGCAAGGTCGAGCAGCGTGCCGCGCTCGACGCCGCTCCAGTCGAGCTGCGGCTGGCCGTACACGCGCAGTCGCGCGAGCCCGCCGTCCGGGTACAGATTCACGCGCAGATGGGTGACCGGGCGTGCGTCGTTCACCTCGACGTAGTGATGCTGGTTGCCCTGCAACGTCGTGGCCGCCACGAGCGGCCGCCAGTCGGCGTGATCGGGCGGCACGTCAGCGTCGCTATAGCAGGCATCGAGCGACGCCGCCGGCGGGAAATTACCGGTGAAGTGGCTCGTATCGAGATCGACGCCATGCACGACGCCCGGCCTCGCGAGGCGAATCACGCAGTAGTCGTGGCCGGTCGTGCGCTTGCGGCGCGTTTCCCAGCCGTCCATCCATTTGCCGTGGTCGTCGTATTTGCCGGGGATGAACACCGCCGGCTGCGGGTCGAGCATGCGCTCTTTCGGCGCGAAGAATTCGTCGCTCGCGAACAGCGCCTTCGCGCCGAGCCGCGGATCGGCGAGGTTCATGTAGCGGCGCGTGAAGGCAGGAGCGTTCGGGTCGAGGATCGGGTTGGCCATGATGTCGGTCAGTGTCGCAGAGAAGAGGTCAGGAACGGGCGGCGGAGCCAAGGCATCCGCCGGCTGGCGAAAAAACGGCAAAACGCCGTCTCGAACGACGCCGGTTGGTCCAGTCAGACCAGAACCGGCGCAACGCCATCAGACTGCCGGAGCGTGTTCAGACGCACCGGGCTCGACGAGCGTGTCGTCGACGGCGGGCACGTAGCGCAGCGCCGCGTCGCGATTGAGCACGCGATGCGCGCGCGCCTTGTCGATATCGTTTTCCCACACGGCCACCACCACCGTCGCGACGCAGTTGCCGATCAGGTTGGTCAATGCGCGGGCGATGCCGACGAACCAGTCGACCGGCAGGATCAGCACGAGGCCGAGCACCGGAATCGCGGGAATCGCGGAGAGCGTCGCCGCGAGAATCACGATCGCCGAGCCCGGAATGCCGTGCGCGCCCTTCGACGTCACCAGCGACACCAGCACGACGACGATCAGGTCATGGATCGACAGCGGCGTGTTGGTCGCCTGCGCGATGAAGATGACCGCGAGCGTCAGATAGATCGAGAAGCCATCGAGGTTGAATGAGTAGCCGGTCGGAATCACGAGGCCGACCGTCGAATCCTTGACGCCCATCCATTCGAGCTTGCGCATGATCTGCGGCAGCACGGCGTCGGACGACGCGGTGCCGAGCACGATCGACAGTTCCTCGCGCAGATAGCGGATCAGCTTGAAGATGCTGAAGCCGGCGAGCCGCATCACCGCGCCGAGCACGAGCACGACGAACGCCACGCAGCTCGCGTAGAACACCAGCACGAGCATGCCGAGCTGCTTGAGCGACTCGACGCCGTAGGTGCCGGTCGTGAAGGCAATCGCGCCGAGCACGCCGAGCGGTGCGAGCTTGATGATGAAACCCATCACGCGGAAAAACACCTGTGACAGTTCGTCGATCAACCCGCTCACGCGCTGCGCGCGTTTGCCAAGCAGCGACAGCGCTGAGCCGAACAGCACCGAGAACACGAGGATCTGCAGGATGTCGCCGGTCGCGAACGCATTGATCGCGGTGTCGGGGATGATCTTCAGCAGGAAGCCCGCAGTGTCCTTCAGGCTCTTCGCGTGCTCGGAGTAGCTCGCGAGCGACGCCGCATCGAGCGAATTCAGGTTCACGTTCATGCCGGCGCCGGGGCGCGTCGCGTAAGCGAGCAGCGCGCCGATCACGAGCGCGATCGTCGTCATCGCCTCGAAGTAAATCACCGACTTCAGGCCGACGCGGCCGACCTTGCGCAGATCGCCCGCGTGCGCCATGCCGCTCACCACCACGCAGAACACGATCGGCCCGATCACCATCTTGATCAGCTTCAGAAAGCCGTCGCCGAGCGGCCGCAGCGACTGCGCGAAATGCGGAAACGCGGCACCGAGCACGACGCCCACCACGAGCGCTATCACGACCCGGCCAAACAGCGAATTGAAAAACTTCAACACGGCTTCCTCCTGCGGATGGTTGTCTCGATGATCCCTGTTCAGACTGGTCCGACCAGTGCTGTTATGGCGAATAGTAGGAAGCCGATATACTCGCGTCAAGGATTCGTCGAACAGTGTTTACCCGTTATTTTTTCGGCGATTTCGGGTCGGATTAGGGATTTCAGGCGTCACGCGGCGCACCTTCCCTTGAGCAGTATTAGAATTGCGGTCAGACCACGCTACCGAGCAAGCCGTCATGAAAAACGTCCCGCATACCGTCACCGACGCAGCCATCGCGACCATCCGCGAGCGCATCGAAGCGGGCGTCTATCCGGTGGGCAGCCTGCTGCCGGCGCAGCGCCAGCTGTCCGATGAACTGTCGATCAGCCGTGCGTCGCTGCGCGAGGCGCTCTCCACGCTCGAAGCGCTCGGTCTCGTCGTGATCCGCCCCGGCAAGGGCGTGTACGTGGAAAGCGCGCAGGCGAAAAACGTGCAGACGTGGCGCTTCGCCGAACAGTCGTCGCTGCCCGACACGTATCAGATGCGCTACGCGCTCGAAGGCTTCGTCGCCCGCATGGCGGTCCTCGCGGTCAGCAACGACGACCTCGCGTGGCTCGAGGAGAACATCACCGCGATGCACAGCGCGCTCGCCTGCGAGGATCTCGACGAAGCGGCGCGGCTCGATTACGCGTTCCATATGCGCATCGTCGGCGTCGCGGGCAACGCGGCGATCGAATCGATCCTGCGCAGCAGCGCCGAGATCATGAAGGAAAGCCAGCGGATGCCGTTCTACCGGCGCGAGCGGGTGCTGTCCACCTACACCGAGCATCGCGCGATTCTCGACGCGTTGAAGGCCCGCGATTCGCTCGCCGCGGGCAAGGCGATCGAGACGCACATCGCGAACGCCGCGCAGCGCGCCGGCGTCTATTTCCCGACGCCGTAGGCGATAGGCAGCAAGAACCG
>ABYL01000252.1 GCA_000173575.1 Burkholderia sp. H160
ATCGCGTTCGCGTCGTCGCTCGACCAGGGTGGCCCGATGGCGCAAAGCGCCGCGGACTGCGCGACGCTGCTCAACGCCATGGCCGGCTTCGACGAGCGCGACTCGACGAGCCTCTCGCACGAGCGCGAGGACTACACGCGCTACCTCGGCAAGTCGTGGCGTGACGGTGGCGCGGACAAGCCGCTCGCCGGCCTGCGCATTGGCCTGCCGAAGGAGTACTTCGGCGCTGGTCTTGCCGACGACGTGCGCGCGTCCATCGACGCCGCGTTGAAGCAGTACGAAGCGCTCGGCGCGACGCTCGTCGAGGTGTCGCTGCCAAAAACCGAACTGTCGATCCCGGTCTACTACGTGATCGCGCCGGCGGAAGCATCGTCGAACCTGTCGCGTTTCGACGGCGTGCGCTTCGGCCATCGTGCAGCCGAGTACCGCGATCTGCTCGACATGTACAAGAAGTCGCGCGCCGAAGGATTCGGTCCGGAAGTGAAGCGCCGCATTCTGGTCGGCACGTACGTGCTCTCGCATGGCTACTACGACGCGTACTACCTGCAGGCGCAGAAGATCCGCCGCATCATCGCGCAGGACTTCCAGGAAGCGTTCAAGCAGTGCGACGTGATCATGGGACCGGTCGCACCGTCGGTGGCATGGGACATCGGCGCGAAGGGCGACGATCCGGTGCAGATGTATCTGGCCGATATCTATACGCTGTCGGTGAGCCTCGCCGGCCTGCCGGGCATGAGCGTGCCGTGCGGCTTCGGCGCGGGCGCGAATGCGCAGCGTCCGGTCGGTCTGCAGATCATCGGCAACTATTTCAACGAAGCCCGGATGTTGCAGGTGGCCGACGCGTTCCAGCGCGCGACCGACTGGCACCGTCAGGCACCGGCAGGAGTGTGAGCACCATGACCAAACAATGGGAAGTCGTGATCGGTCTGGAGACCCACACGCAGTTGTCGACGCATTCGAAAATCTTCTCGGGCACCGCGACGCAATTCGGCGCCGCGCCGAACACGCAGGCAAGCCCCGTCGATCTGGCCTTGCCGGGCACGCTGCCGGTGATGAACCGCGGCGCCGTCGAGCGCGCCATTCAATTCGGCCTCGCAATCGGCGCAACGGTCGCGCCGCGCAGCATCTTCGCGCGCAAGAATTATTTCTACCCCGATCTGCCGAAGGGCTATCAGATCAGCCAGTACGAAATCCCCGTCGTGCAGGGCGGTCAGGTGACGATCCAGGTGCCGGCCAATGAAAAGGCGGGCAAGGAAGCGTACGAGAAAACCATCAACCTGACGCGCGCCCACCTCGAGGAAGACGCGGGCAAGTCGCTGCACGAAGACTTCGCGGGCATGACCGGCATCGACCTGAATCGTGCCGGTACGCCGCTGCTCGAAATCGTCACCGAGCCGGAAATGCGCAGCGCGGCTGAAGCGGTTGCTTACGCGAAGTCGCTGCATACGCTCGTCGTGTGGCTCGGCATCTGCGACGGCAACATGCAGGAAGGCTCGTTTCGCTGCGACGCGAACGTGTCGGTGCGCCCGCTCGGTCAAAAGGAATTCGGCACGCGCGCCGAGATCAAGAACCTGAACTCGTTCCGTTTCCTCGAAGAGGCGATCCAGTACGAAGTGCGTCGCCAGATCGAGCTGATCGAAGACGGTGGCACGGTGGTGCAGGAAACGCGTCTGTACGATCCGGACAAGCGCGAAACACGTTCGATGCGCAGCAAGGAAGACGCGCACGACTACCGTTATTTCCCCGACCCCGACCTGATGCCGCTCGTGATCGACGCCGCGTGGGTCGAGCGCGTGAAGAGCGAGATGCCTGAGCTGCCGGAAGCGATTCAGCGGCGCTTCGTGTCGCAGTACGGCCTCACGCCGTACGACGCGAACGTGCTGACCTCGAGCAAGGCGACAGCCGCTTACTACGAAGCAGTGGTCGCAAAGGTCGGTGCGGGCAACGCGAAGGTCGCGGCGAACTGGGTGATGGGCGAAGTGTCGTCGCAGCTCAATCGCGAAGGCCTCGACATGGCCGCGTGCCCGGTCTCGGCCGCGCAACTCGCGCTGGTTCTGCAACGCATTGCCGACGGTACGATCTCGAACAAGATCGCGAAGGAAATCTTCCTCGCGATCTGGGAAGAGAAGGCCACCGACGAAGCCGCCGCCGATCGCATCATCGAGGCGAAGGGCTTGAAGCAGATTTCGGACACCGGCGCGCTCGAAGCGATCATTGACGAAGTGCTCACCGCGAATCAGAAATCGGTCGACGAATATCGCGCCGGCAAGGAAAAGGCATTCAACGCGCTGATCGGCCAGGCGATGAAAGCGACCAAGGGTAAGGCCAATCCCGCCCAGGTCAACGAATTGCTCAAGAAGAAGTTGTCGTGAGTTGAAGTGCCGCGGCCGGGCGTGGTCACGCCTCGGTCACCACGGGCTGTTGCCGGATCGAAAGCGGGGCAACAGCCCGTTTTGTTTTGCGGATCCGCTTCAAGCGGTTAGGCGTAGGTAAGCGTAGACCACGGAGTGTGTACATGGCGAAGCAACCCGATCTCGACGATTTCCTCGTGCCGTACTTCGACGACGGCAAGAAGAAAAATCACTTCTCGCTGGACCATTTCGATCCCAGGGCGAAGCCGTTTTCGGGCGGCTCGAAAGAATCGGACCGCGCGCGAATGTCGGAGATCGGCCTGCTGCTCGACAACCTGCAGGAACGGCTTCACGCACAGCGCAAGCGCCGGATGCTGCTGGTGCTGCAAGGCATGGACACGAGCGGCAAGGACGGCACGATCCGCGCGGTGTTTCAGCAAGTTGATCCGCTTGGCTTGCGCATCGTGCCGTTCAAGGCGCCGACGCCCATCGAACTCGCGCACGACTTCCTGTGGCGCGTGCATTTGCACACACCCGCGGCCGGCGAGCTGACGATCTTCAACCGCAGTCACTACGAAGACCTGCTCGTGCCGACCGTGCAGGGCGAGCTCGACGCCGCCGGGTTCGAGCAGCGCTGCCGCCACATCCGCCAGTTCGAGGAGATGCTGGTGTCCAGCGGCGCGACGATACTCAAGTGCATGCTGCACTATTTCGAGGACGAGCAGCGCGTGCGTTTGCAGGCGCGCATTGACGATCCGCTCAAGCACTGGAAATTCGACGTGTCGGATCTCGAAGCGCGTAAGCAGTGGGACGCGTATCAGTCCGCGTATCGCGACGCGCTGGCCGCGACGTCGACCGAATACGCGCCGTGGTACGTGATTCCGGCCGACTCGAAGACGCATCGCAACGTGATGGTCGCCGAACTGCTGCTGCGCACGCTTGACGCGATGAAGCTCGAATATCCGCTTGCCAAGGAATCGCTGAAGGGAGTCAAGGTCGAGTGAACGCGGCTTTACCCTCGGCTTCAAAAACGAATCGAACTAAAAAGGAACAACATGTTGCGTGTGATTACCGCCAACCTCAACGGCATCCGCTCGGCGGCGAAGAAGGGCTTTTTCGACTGGTTCGGCGAGCAGGGCGCCGACGTGCTGTGCGTGCAGGAAATCAAATGCTCGCAGGACGACATGACGCCGGAGTTTATGGCGCCGCACGATTTCACCGGCTATTTCCAGCACGCGGTGAAAAAGGGCTATAGCGGCGCGGGCGTCTATACGCGTCATGAGCCGGACGAAGTGGTGATCGGCTTCGGCAGCGAGGAGTTCGACCCGGAAGGACGCTATGTCGAGCTGCGCTTCGGCAAACTGTCGGTGATCTCGGTGTATGTGCCGTCGGGATCGAGCGGCGACGACCGCCAGCAGGCCAAGTTCCGCTTCATGGACGAGTTCATGCCGCATCTCGCCGAACTGGCGACCGAGCGCGAGGTGATTGTGTGCGGCGACGTGAACATCGTCCACAAGGAAATCGACATCAAGAACTGGAAGGGCAACCAGAAGAATTCGGGGTGCCTGCCGGAAGAGCGCGCGTGGCTCGACAAACTGTTCGACGAAGTCGGTTATGTGGACGTGTTCCGCACGCTCGACCCGCGGCCCGAGCAGTACACGTGGTGGAGCAATCGCGGTCAGGCGTATGCGAAGAACGTCGGGTGGCGGATCGACTATCAGATCGCGACGCCGGGTATCGCGAGCAAGGCGAAGCGCACCGACGTATTCCGCGATATCAAGTTCAGCGACCACGCGCCGCTGACCGTCGACTACGACCACAAAGTAAAGAAGAAGTAAGCCCGCCTGCCATGGTGCGTGAAGCGCCGTGGCCTGCTAGCAGTCGGTAGAAGCGGGTATCAGTCGCGCACCGGCTTACGGGTCGGCCGGCCGATGCCCGCGTAATCGGGCAGCGCGTCGACGCTTTTGCCGATCGCCTTCGCGTACAGCGACAGCATGTCCGGCAGTCGCTTGATGATGTCTTCGCGGCGCTCCGGCGTGTACGGGTGTACATAGATGAAGCCGCGCTCGCCACTGCCGCGCGTCGCCTGCGCGAGCTTGTCCCACATCGTGACCGCCGCGCGCGGATCAAAGCCGGCGCGCGACGCGATATCGCTGCCGATCACGTCGGCTTCGGTTTCGTCGGTGTCCTCGTACTTCATTTCCAGCAGACGCGAACCGATACCGAGCGGCGCCATGCCCAGATCGGCGAGGCCGAACAGTTGCGGGATCGTGCCGGACGAGTCGAGCTGGCTCTCCTGCAGCTGACCGAGCCGCATGCGCGCGTGCTCGCGCAACGCGTGCGCGATCTCGTGGCCGATCAGCATGCCGAGTTCGTTGTCATTCAGGCGCACGCGATCGAGGATTCCGCTATAGATGACGATCTTGCCGCCCGGCAGGCAGTACATGCGGATGTCGTTGGAGCGCACCACCGCGACTTCCCACTTCCAGCCCTTGGCTCGCTCGTTCCATTTCAACGAGTACGGAATCATCCGGTCGATGATCGAGCGCACGCGCGTCACGCGCGCTTCGGTGTCGCCGTACAGCCGGTTCGCGTGGTTGGCGCCGTAGACGATCTGGCTGAACTCCTCGGCGGCCTGCGCTTCGAGCATCGGCGACGGGATCAGGTTGCGGAACACCATGTAGCCGCCGTAACGTAGTTGCGGGCTGACGTAGTAGGGCGGCGGCACGGCTGGGGCG
>ABYL01000251.1 GCA_000173575.1 Burkholderia sp. H160
CACGGATACCAACGCCACAGCACGACGCCGAGCACGACCAGCGCCGCGACGATCAGCGCGATGGTGCGGCCACGGTGGCGTTTCACCGTGCCGGGCGCGCTCGATTGCGCGCCGCTCGCGGACGGTTGAGAAGCCGCGGGGCGTTGGGATTCCGGGTGCTGTTGTTGTTCGTCCATCGGTTCGATCAGGTGGCAGGCTTTGTGATGTGAGCCGCTCATGCGGTCGGCGCCATTCGAGTGGCGACGAAGCGGCACATGGGCGGCATGTCAGGCGGTTGTGGTAGCGAGCGCGGCGCAAAGTTTCAGCGCGATGCTAACCGAGGCGCGGGACAGAGATGTTAACGCAATGCGGAATCATCACCGATGGGCGGGGCCGTTTTCGACGGTGCTCACGACTCGCCGCGCGCGGTCCCGCGACGGCATGCGTGATCGTACGTTGGCGCGTCTGTAACAGTCCACCCGCGTATTTTTCGTTTGATTACGAAGGTTACAGGATGTTGGCGAATGGTCGGGCGAGGGCAGGGCGGCGGCGCGGGGCGCCGTTTGGCGCCCGTTGCAGCCGGGATCTTATTCGTCGATCCGGCGCCCCGGTGCGACGCCGATCTCCAGCACGATCTTGTCGACGCATTCGAGCAGCGCGGGCGCGGCGGCGACGGCGCGCAGCACGGTCAGGCCGCGCGCGAGCGCGGTGACTTCATCGCCCGGGCTGTCTTTGTCCTTGCTGGTCCGGACCTTGGCGGCTTCAGTCTGCTTAGGTGTGGAGCGGTTCATGCGGTTTTTTTGGAACGGTATTTCAAATTGTTCGTTCGACGGCCTGTCGATAACCGCATGCCGAAGGCGCGGACATCTCCAAACCGGGGCATGAATTCATATACGCTTAAGAAAACTCATCGTATCGGAATAAATTGCCGATTGACGGCCGCCACTCCATGTTTTGCTTGACTTGATTCGCATAAACATAAAAAATGCAATCTCATTTCGAAAGTCGCTTCTGCAGGCTGCATTTTGGTGCGTGTGAGCGGAAATTCCCGGAATCCAGGATCGATTGCTCATTGAATGGGCGCGGTGGCTTTTGAATACGGTCTCTCAGGTTCTAGCACGGCCCTCGGAATGGCTAGAACTTTTAAGGCGTCACGGCAACGTGACGCCTTTTTTTTATTATCACCGCAATAAAAACTCAGCGACTCTGTTTGCGGATTTGCGGCGACGCTCACTGAGGAAATTATTGACGCATCAGAAGGCGCGCGAGGCCGTCAACGAGTTGACGGCCTGGCAGGGTGATTTTCCAATCGCCTTCTTAAAATGATTTCGAAGACGTTTTTTTCAGCGCGCCAGCACGGACACCGTCGCGATGCCGAGAATCGTCATGATTAGCGACGCGCTCACGTGAATCGCCACTTCGCCCGCCGCCCAGCCGAGCCGGCCGTCCTGCAGGCGCTGCACGACCTCCGCGGAGAACGTCGAGAAAGTCGACAGACCGCCCATCAAACCGGTGATGACGAACAGCCGCCATTCCGGCGCGAGCTGAGGCACGCGCGCGAAGCCCGCGACCGCCACGCCGATGATGTAGCCTGCGATCACGTTAGCGGCGAGCGTGCCGAGAGGCAGGTCACTGAAGATCGAGTTCAGGCGAAAGCCGAGGAACCAGCGGAACAGCGAGCCGAGTGCGCCGCCAATCGCGACCGCGAGAAAAGACCAATACATGGAAGAGGATCGAAACCGGAATGTCGACAAACCGGTTGATGCGGGCGAGTGGATGCCGCGTCCGCATAGCCGGGCGTAGCAGGCATCATCAGCCCCAGGGGCGGTTAATGGAGAATGCGATCTCCAGCCGCGAAGTCTAACATCGGCGAGCGGATTCGGGGACAGGTGCGTGGCCCGCACCTGTCGCGTTTCCCTCTCGCGTCGCCGCCTCTTACTCCGCGGTCGCCGAAATCTTGTGAATCGACAGATCGGCGCCGTTGTACTCCTCTTCCTGGTCGAGTCGCAGACCGACCGTCATGCGGATCGCGCCGTACACGATCGTGCCGCCGAGCCCCGCCACGACGATGCCGCCGAGCGTGCCAATGACCTGCGAGCCGAACGACACGCCGCCGAGCCCGCCGAGCGCGTGCAGGCCGAAGATACCGGCCGCGATGCCGCCCCATGCGCCGCACAGGCCGTGCAGCGGCCACACGCCGAGCACGTCGTCGATGCGCCAGCGGTTCTGCACGCAGGTGAACATATGGACGAACAGCACGCCGGCGATACCGCCCGTGACCAGCGCGCCGAGCGGATGCATCAGATCCGAGCCCGCGCACACGGCCACGAGTCCCGCGAGCGGGCCGTTATACGTGAAGCCCGGGTCGTTGCGGCCCGCCAACCACGCGGTCAGCGTGCCACCGACCATCGCCATCAGCGAGTTGACCGCGACTAGGCCGCTGATCTTGTCGAGCGTCTGCGAGCTCATCACGTTGAAGCCGAACCAGCCGACCGTCAGCACCCATGCGCCGAGTGCGAGAAACGGAATATTCGAAGGCGGATGCGCGGCGATGCCGCCGTCGCGATGATAGCGGCCGTGGCGCGCGCCGAGCAGCAGCACGGCCGGCAGCGCGACCCAGCCGCCGAACGCGTGTACGACCACCGAGCCCGCGAAATCATGGAACGGCGCGCCGAACGCCTGCGTGAGCCAGTCCTGGATGCCGAAGCGGTCATTCCACGCGATGCCTTCGAAGAACGGATAGACGAAGCCGACCAGCACGAACGTCGCGAACAGCTGCGGATTGAATTTCGAGCGCTCGGCGATGCCGCCCGACACGATCGCGGGGATCGCGGCGGCGAACGTCAGCAGGAAGAAAAAGCGCACGAGGGCATAGCCGTTGTGCTCGGCGAGCGACGCGGCGTTGCCGAAAAACTGCACACCGTACGCGATCGTGTAGCCGATGAAGAAATACGCGATCGTCGAGACCGCGAAGTCCACCAGAATCTTGACCAGCGCATTGACCTGATTCTTCTTGCGCACGGTGCCGAGCTCAAGGAATGCGAACCCCGCGTGCATCGCCAGCACCATGGCGGCCCCGATCAGGAGAAACTCGGTATCGGCGCCGTATTTCAGACTTTCCATTGTTATGTCCCGCTTTCGCCAAAAAAGTGCGCTATGGAAGCAAGAAACGGGCCAAAGTTGTGCCGATGGCGTCTATACGGTGCAATCTGGCACCGGGATGGGAATCTGGACCGCTGGAGCAATTCGAGGCACTATCGCATCGTGCACCGCAGCAGAGATAAAAAGCACTAGAGAAGTGCATCAATCGACGTTGCTGGTTCGCGTGAACCAGACAAGGGCGCAGTATTCGATTTAAATTACAGGTTCATTCGTAATCCTGACGCATCGATGCCCATTTCTGGCGCGACGTCGGCGGACGCGGAAAGCTGCCATCGACGGGTTCGTGCCCCTCTTTGTCTTCGCGCGCAAACGCCGACATAATGTGCCGACTCCGTGCATGATCCGCCGGCCAACTCCTCCAAATGCGCACGCATGAGACTGACCACTAAAGGCCTGTTGCTGATCGCGATCCCCGCCGTCTTCGAACTCGCGCTGCTCTCCGGCCTCATGAAGGCACAGGCCGACGCGACGTTGGCGGAACGCTGGGCGATGGACAGCGAGGAGGTGCTGCGCCAGACCACCGGGATTCTCGACCCGGTGCTGTCCGAATCGGTTGCGCTACGCGGCGCCGTGCTTGCCAACGACACCCGCTTTACGACGCCGGTCGCGGTGTGGGTGGATGTCGACCGGCGCATCGATCAACTTGCCGAACTCGTCGCCGACAATCCCGCGCAGGTCGAGCGCGTGGTCGAGGTGCGCCAGTCGGTGCAGGCGTACCGCCAGTGGTCGGACCGGATCCAGGACATGCTGCACGCCGGGCGGCGCGGCGAGATCATCGAGCGCTTCCACGATCTCACCCAGACCGACGTGCTCGACCGTTTCCGTTTGGAGGTCACCGCCTTCCAGACCGAGGAGCGCCGCCTCGACATGGCGCGCTCGAATACGGTCGCCGCCGCGCGCGAGCGGCAGCAGACGCTGATCGTCGCGGCCGCGTTGGGCTCGCTGCTGTTCGTCGCGCTCGCCGTCTGGATGTTCACGCGCGGTGTGCGCGGCAGGCTCGCGCTGCTGTCCGACAACGCGGGACGGCTTGCCGGCAACGAGCCGCTCGCGCCGATCGGCGCGGGCCACGATGAAATCGCGCGGCTCGATCTGACCTTGCACGAGACGAGCCGCCGTCTGCTCGAAGCCGAGCGCATCGAGGCGCGCTTTCACGCGGACCTCGAGCGCCGCGCCGCCGAGCTCGTGCGGATCAACGAGACGCTGCGTCAGCAAACCCAGGAAAACGAAATGTTCATCTATAGCGTGTCGCACGACCTGCGCGCGCCGCTCGTGAACCTGCAGGGCTTTTCGAAGGAGCTGATTCGCGCGTGCGACGAGTTGCGCGAGGCGGTGCGCGACTCGTCGCTTGCGATGAGCACGCGCGAGCGTATCGAGCGGATCGTCGACGAGGATATCGGCGAGGCGCTGCATTATCTGCAGACCGCGGTGCTGCGCGCGTCGCACATCATCGATGCGCTGCTGCGGCTGTCGCGCGTCGGGCGCGTCGAGTACCGGCGTCAGAAGGTCGACGTGCACGACATCGTGCAGCGCGTCGTCGATGCGATGCAGGGCTCGATTCGCGCGCGGCGTGCGCGCGTGACGGTCGGCGAACTGCCCGCTGTATGGGGCGACCCGACCGCGCTCGAACAGATCTTCGCGAACCTGGTCGGCAATGCGGTCAACTATCTGGATCCGGAGCGCGAAGGCCGCATCGAAATCGGCACGACGCCCGCGCCGCCGGGCGTGCATTCGCTGCGGATCTTCTACGTGCGTGACAACGGCCTCGGCATTCCGGCGATCGCGCTGCCGCGCCTGTTCACAGCGTTCCAGCGCCTGCACGGGCATGCGGCGGCCGGCGAGGGCATCGGCCTCGCGCTCGTGCGGCGGATGGTCGAGCGGCACGGTGGCCGCGTGTGGGCGGAATCGAAAGAAGGGGTGGGCACGACGTTCTATCTGTCGTTGCCGGAGGCGGGCGCGGCGGGCTCGGAGCCGGC
>ABYL01000250.1 GCA_000173575.1 Burkholderia sp. H160
CCATCATTTCGCACGGGTCGTGAACCTGCTGTTGATTGTCTCGGGGATCAGCTATTTTGGATAACCAGAGAATCCGCCGCAGTACGTGCGCCCCGTCGAAACCAGCTGGCCGCTCAAATGACCGCTGATCACCGGAGGAGCGGCCATTGATGTTCCAACAGCGCGGTGGTCCGCTTCACGCCCTGAGTCGGCCGGCACACGATCGGGGACGCTCATCTGTGAAACGCAGCAGAGAACACGCGCATCAATCAGACACTCCATCGAAATTCTGGACCGTGGGGATACCGACCTTCGTTGTGGCGTCGGATAGAGCTCCGTCGGGCGATGGCAAACATATCACGCTGCAACTGTTTGCATTGAACGAACAGCAGTGGCGGCCGCTCGGCGCCTTTCAAAGCGTCGAGCACTCAGCTGTTTCATTTGGCAAGCTGCCGCTGTCCGCTCGATCAAGCCATTCGGTCCGGTGTACACGGTTGAGACTTCATCGAGCGCGGCGCACGTGGTGCGACGGTCATTGGAATAAAAAATGCTCATTAGGCCGCGGGACGAGTGCAATACCGCGAGCCCCGCGTGCCCCCAGTCCCCTCGCTATGTCATTCGCGCGCTTCGATCGCTCAAACGCACCCCGGAACGGAGAATCACATGAATTTCCTACGCCTGATAACCGTCGGTTCGACTCCGCGGGCGTCTTCAGACGCTGCAGTCGTCAAGACGTTCTGTGTGCTGCTCGCGTTCCAGTGCCTGGGCGAGACGATATCGTACGCAACCGCGGCGCCCGTTCCCGGCCCTGTTCTCGGGATGGTCCTTTTCCTGTGCGTGCTGTGCGCGGCACCATCTCTTTCACAACATGTCGAAAACGTGTCGCGCAGCTTGCTGAATCATCTCTCGCTTCTCTTCGTTCCTGCTGGAGTCGGCGTCATGGTATTTGGTGGCGAGTTGAAGGTTCAACTACTGGCGATCGGAGTTGCGCTGACTGTCAGCACCGTCCTGGCGATCGCCGTCGCGGCACTCGTTACCAGCGTGTTGATGGTGCGAGCCGAACGAAACAAGGTTCCCAAGGACGGGGTGCAGGCCAGCAATCACGCTGATGTCCACCCAGACTGAGGAGGCGGGAAACCGTCATGAATATCCAGGACATGCCCGGTATCGCAACCGCGTTCATCGGTAGTTCGCCAGTACCGGCGCTCACCACGACACTTGGTGTCTATCTGGTCGCGTGCAGGCTGCACGCGCTGGCCCGGCGAAATCCATTGGCCAATCCCGTCGCGATCTCCGTTGCGCTTCTCGTCAGCCTGCTCAAATTGACAGGTACGCCGTACAGCACCTATTTCGACGGAGCGAAATTCCTTCACTTCCTGTTGGGTCCGGCCATTGTTGCGCTCGCCGTACCGCTCCACCGTCAGATGCCGAAGCTTCGGGGCGCCCTCGTGCCGCTTCTCGCCGGCCTCGTGGCAGGGTCGGTCACGGCCGTTGTTTCGGCGGTGACTATTGCGATGATGCTGGGTCTGCCGGGGAGGACAGTTGCTTCCATGGCACCCAAGTCAGTTACGGCAGCCATTGCCATGCTGATTTCAGCCACGATAGGCGGCGTTCCGTCATTGACCGCAACCATGGTCATTGCCACCGGCATTTCAGGCGCGGTGCTCGGAAGCTTTGTGTTGGGCTCGCTCGGCGTTCGCCGCGACGATGTGTGTGGATTTGCATTAGGCATTGCCGCTCACGGCATCGGCACCGCGCGTGCGCTCCAGATCAGCGAGGAGGCAGGGGCGTTCGCGGGGCTCGGCATGGCGGTGAATGGCATCCTGTCGGCCGTCGTGCTACCGGTCGTTTTCCCGATCGTGGTGGCATGGGTGTCGGCATAGACGATATACGGCCTCTCCGACGGTTCGCGGCCATATGCATCCGTTTGCCTTCGTGCCCAGTGCGCCATTCAAACGGCGGCTCGGCATCGTAAAACGGACCATCGTGCTGCGATCGAGGTCGGATACGAGGCGCATAACAAAGCGGCGACGCTTCCCGGCAGAAGAGGAGAAGAACGTTCCATAGCCTAGTGGCCCGCAACGGACGGACGTGCCGCATGAGTCAAGCGACATCCGGCGATCACTTCTCGCCTCGGCTCATGTTCAGCCCGAAGGGTTTGGTCCAATGGCGCGTCAAGACTCAGTGCACCTCAACAATCAAGGGAAAGCTGGGGCACTTCCCGCGTCATCCGCACACCCGACTACGACCGTCTCACTGCGTCCGTTGCTTGAAGTAGCTGACCGGCAAGTCGAATCTGGCCGACGGAAACTTCGTGGAAAGCGTCTGATAGAGGGGAAGCAGGCTGGAGAAGGTGCTCACGTGCAGGACTGTCATGCCCATTTGCGGGAAGGCCTGTATCTGTTGCGCCAGGCCACCAGCCGCTGCACTGACTGCGCCCGTGTCCGGATAAATGACTACGAGATCGTTGGTGCTGAGGCCAGCGAACCAGTCGCTTGAGCGGATCACCAGTGTGGAATTCGGCTGTACGTTGCCGTCCTCGTCGAGCGGTGCAGCATTCGGCATAGGCCACACGCTCGTGCTCCCGACCGTCAGCGGAGCACTCCGGCTCAATGGCTGCACCTGTGCCGCCGATGCCCGGACACCCTGTCTGAGTGCCGTGCCTTGCGCATGGGCGAGCGCTGCGCACAGAAGCACCGCACCCACCACGATGACGAATCGAAACCGGCTCATACTCTGCGAACCTCCCGTCCCTCAGTGACCTAGCACATTGATGGCGACACCTGCCACTCCCATCGGTGGGCCGCCGCGAGTATCAACGTCGATGAACCGGACCGTCCATGTCCCCGACGCACCCTCGCCATTGAAGGCATTCGACGCGAGAACCCAGTCGGAAACAGCTGCGCCGGTGTTCTCGAATCCGTTATAGGCGTTCTGCAGCACGCTGCGGGTGCCAGCGGGCGAGATCACCTCGACGGCGAGATCGCCGAGGTTTGCCGATACCATATCGATCGACACCTGCACGGATTCGACAACCTGCGCTGGACCGGACACGTTCAGCGGGATTTCCAGTCCCCTCGCGCGGCCTTGAAGCACCTCGACCCCCGCTGGATCATTTTGCAGATCCGCTTCCTCGGAAGCCGTGCTGGTCAGCATGGGCCCTGCGAGACGGATGTTGTAGTGACGGGCCATGTTGACCGCCGCCGCCGCATCGACGAGGCCGAAACCGTACCAGTTATCGAACCAGATGCCGGCGGCGTTGCGTGTCCACGCAGGTTCCGGAACATACTCCTCGCCCGACGGCAACTCCACGGTCGGCGGCACGCGCGCTGTGTCGATACGGCGCGCTGTATTCATCAGGATCCAGCGTATGTCACGCCAGGTCAACGCGGGATTGGCCTGCAGCACCAGTGCCACCACACCAGAAACCGTCGGTGCTGCCGACGACGTGCCGTTCATGCTCGCCGTGTAATCGCAATTGGGATTCAGTGCAGCGTTTATATTTGAGCCTGGCACGTCGAACGGATTGGAAAACGAGAATACCCCCTGGGTACTCGAATATCCCTGATTGCAGCCCGTCAGGTCAGTGGTCATCATCGCCGGTCCGGCAGGCAGCCCAAAGGCGTTTGATGGACGCAAGCCGTACTCCCCGCCGAGCCCGGAAACGAGAATGTTGGAGCCGCCAGACGAATAGCTGGAACGTTTGCCCAGCGCGTTGACGGCTGCAACCGTTGCGACCTGTGGCATCACCCGTTGAGGATCGAAATTCGCGTTTACGCAGGTGACACCCTCTCTATTCGCGCTGTCGCAATCAACGCCTGTCGACGTCTGAAACTCGTTGCCTGCCGACTGGATGATCAGAGCACCGAGACCACCGCGCATGGTCTCCAGGTGCTGAAGCACAATGCTTAGGAAGTTGCTCCCGAGGTCAAATTCTATCGGTGCCGCCCCCGCAGCGCCGTATGAAGCGTTGAAGACCGCGACCTTCTGCGAAAACGGGGCTCCGCCGAAGATGCTGAGGGTGTTGACGGGCGTCTGGCAGTTCGCGGGGCCACAGAGATAGCGCGCCGCGCCGAGCGTTGCCTGCGGCGCCACGCCGTGCCCGCCTATGCCATTGTCTGCCGTGGCGGCGATAATCCCCGCCGCCGCAGTGCCGTGCGCGTCGCCCACACTTCCGAACGGTGGCGTCGGATCGTTGGCGTCAGCAGCTATCGGATCGAAATTGCGTAGCATCGACGCATTGATGCGGTCCTTCAGATCCGGATGTGCAATCTCGACGCCAGTGTCCACGACCATCACATTGACGCCGCTCCCGTTGATCCCCTGGCTCAGAGGCGCCATCACGTCGAGATCGATACCGGGTGTACCGGGTACACCGGTGAACACGTCCTGTCCAACATTCAGCAGGTACCACTGGTACATGACGAGTGGATCACCAAGATGACCGGGTTCGCCACCGCCACCATCACCACCACCGCCGTTGCTGCCACTGCTGCTGAGGCCACCTCCACCGCACGCGGCGGCCAGCACCACCGCGCAGCCCGACACGACCAGTCTCCGCCACAGGCCGCGCGGCCCTGTCCGGCCTTTTAGCGGTCGTATCGTTTCACGAGATGATTCGGAATCCGGCACAGGATTCTCCAATCAGACTCCCGGATCTTCCAGCAGGTACGCGCAGCGTACCTGCCTGCCAACCGGCACGTGGACACACTTTCGGTCTGGTGGTGTTATAGCAGATGGCTCAGTTGTGCGCGAAATATCGTGCAAAGCCCGCTCGACCCTTATCCAGGTTTCGCCACGTCTTTCATGCGGTTTTTCTGCAACTCTCGGTCCCATGCACCCGACGATTCCAGCGGCAACGCGCCGGCCATGTACCATCGACCAAGGTCGAGTGAATGACCGTTGTACGTTTGGAAACTGACGCCGAGCCCGCGCAGGGACGAACGGCGGGAACGGGTCGTGAGTGTGAGTTCGCTGCTGCGAAAAGCTGCCGCTTGGCCGCTCGATGCCTCCACCGTCGGCAATCTGCCACATTGCTGACCTAAAACCCAACCTGCACCAATGCCGGCTTTGGCCGAATGGACTGATATGACTTTCCGTGTCAATCGCGATCGGTTCTCGCTTTCGGTGCATCTGAATTTCCTGAA
>ABYL01000249.1 GCA_000173575.1 Burkholderia sp. H160
CTTGGCTACAAAAGCATTCCTCTTCAAATCAGTTGAACGCGGAGCAACAGGCCAAGGTCGGCGGTATCGACCGTTTGCGCGGCGACGCGCAGGCTGCGCAGGCGCGCGCGGCCGAAGCGCGCGGCGATCTCGGCACCGCGCGCAGCCTGTTCGAGGACGCGCTGCTCAACAAGCCCGACGACCCCTGGCTGCGGCTCGACCTCGCGCGCATCTACGTGCGCCAGGGCGCCGTCGCGAACGCGCGCAGCATGATGGACGGCCTGCTCGCCACGCATCCGGACATGACCGATGCACTGTACGCGAGCGCGCTGCTGTCGGCGGAAACGCAGGACTGGTCGACCGGCCTCGCGCAGCTCGACCGCATTGCGCCCGCGCAGCGCACCGACGCGATGACGACGTTGCAGCATCGGCTATGGGTGCATCAGCAGGCCGACATGGCGACGCGCCTGGCGAAGAACGGCCAGACGCAGCAGGCCATCGCGACCTTGCGCGCCGCCGAGCCGGTGGCCGGAAACAACCCCGAGCTGATCGGCGTGATCGCCGGCGCGTACCAGCAGGCCGGCGACCCGGCTCGCGCGCTGAGCCTCGTGCGCGGCGCGATGAGCGCGGCGCCCGGCAACACCGATCTGCTGCTGCAATACGCGGGCATCCTGTCCGCGGCCGGCCAGCAGGCCGAGCTTGGCACCGTGATGCGCCAGTTGCAGGGCATGCAGTTGACGCCGCAGCAGCGCACCGACTTCAACGACCTGAACATCGGCATCGTCATCAGACAGGCCGATGCGGTGCGCCAGCGCGGCGATCTCGCGAGCGCCTACGACGTGATCGCGCCGTGGCTCGCCGCGATGCCCGACAACCCTGACCTGCAGGCCGCGCTCGGCCGCCTGTATGCGAGCGCGGGCGACGACCGCAACGCGCTGACGAGCTTCCGCGTCGCGCTGCAACGCCGCCCCGACGACCTGAACCTGTTGCAGGCGGCGATCTCGGCCGCGGCCGGCTCGAAGCAGTTCAGCTACGCCGAAACGCTCGCGCAACAGGCGCTCGCCCTCGCGCCCAACGATCCGGGCGTGCTCGCGACCGTGGGCCGCATGTACCGCGCCGAGGGCAAGCTGTCGCTCGCGTCGTCCTATCTGCAACGCTCGCTCGTCGCGGCCAATACGCCGCTGATGACGAACACGCCCCGTAACGCGGGCACCAACGTGCCGCGCGGCTGGGAAGCGGCTATGAGCCAGATCGGTGCGGCACCGCTGCCGGGCACCAATCCATTCGAAGGCAAAAAGGCAATCGCGACTCCGGGCGACGCCGACACCGCCGCGCGTTCCTCGCTTCCGTTCCTGAATACGCAGTCTTCCTCGCCGACGCAGACCGTGCCGAACTATCCGCCGCCCTCTCAGCCCGCGCCGTACGTCGCGCCTTACAACGCGCCCGCCGCGCAGCCCGCGCCCTATACGGCGCCCACGCAGGTCTATCCGAACGCCGCGCCGTACGGCGCGCCCCGCTCCGACGCCACCCTCGGCGGCTATGGGCAGGAATCCTACGGATCGAGCCAGTCGGGTGCGCCGTTGCAGCCTTATCCGGGACAAGGCCAGGCGCCGGCGCAGCCGCAGCCCTATGCGCAGCCGCAAGCGTATCCGCAGCAGCCGGCGTACGGACAGCAGCCGTACGGCGCGCAGGATGGCTATGCGGCGACGCCGTGGCCGATGTCGCCGGCCGCGCGCGAGGCGCAGGCTAATGCCGCAGCGACGACGCCGCTGCCATACGGATCGACACGCACCCCCACGAAGCGCGCGAGCACGAAAAAGAGCACGGCGAAAGCGGGCACCGCGCCGGTCTACGCACAGCAGCAACCCTATCCGCAGCAGCCGGTCTACCCGCAGCCGTATCAGCAGCCGTATCAGCAGCCGTATCAGCAGCCGTATCAGCCCTACCCGCCGCAGCAGCAGCCTTATCAGCCGTACCCGAATCAGGGCTACTACGCGCAGCAGCCGTACATCCCGCAGCCGCCTGCCGGGTACGCGCAGCCGTACTACCCGCCCGGCACCAACGCGCCGAACAACCCGCAGCCGAACGTCACGAACGCGCAGACGCTCGGCGTCGCCGAAGAGCTTGCGCAGGTCAATCGCGAGCAGTCGAGCACCGTGTCGGGCGGGCTGATCTTCCGCAATCGCGCGGGCGAGGACGGCCTGTCGTCGCTCACCGACATCGAGGCGCCGATCCAGGGGCGCATCAAGGCGGGCAACGGCCATGTGGTCGTGACCGCGACGCCGGTCACGCTCGACGCCGGCACCGCGTCGAACAGCACATCGACGCTCGCCCGCTTCGGCGCGGGGCTGTCGACCGACTCGTCAAAAAACGCCGCGAAAAACGGCAATAACAACTACGGCAGCCAGACCGCGAGCGGCGTGGGCTTGTCCGTCGGCTACGACAGCCGCAGCATCAGCGGCGATATCGGCGTGACGCCGATCGGCTTCCGCGAGACGAACATCGTCGGCGGCGCGCAGTACAACGGCGGCATCACCGACAAGGTCTCGTACTCGATCGCGGTCGCGCGGCGCGCGGTGACGGACAGCCTGCTGTCGTACGCGGGCGCGCACGATGCGGCCGCCGGCCTCGAATGGGGCGGTGTCACGTCGAACGGCGCGCTCGCCAGCCTCACGTGGGACGACGGCACGAGCGGCCTGTACACGAACGCGTCGTATCAGCACTACATGGGCACCAACGTGTCGAGCAACAACGCGGTCAAGGGCGGCGGCGGCGTCTATACGCGTCTGCTGAAAGACGCCGACCAGACGCTGACGGTCGGCGTGAACACGACGATCATGGGCTACAACCGCAACCTGTCGTACTTCACGTATGGCCAGGGCGGCTACTTCAGCCCGCAGCTGTACGTGATCCTGAATCTGCCGGTCGAATGGTCGGGCCGCGCAGGCCTCTTTACTTATGACGTGAAGGGCTCGATCGGCGTGCAGCACTACCGCGAGGATGCGTCGAACTACTTCCCGTTGAACGACAACTCGACGCGGCAGGCCGACGCGGCCGCCAACGCGAAATCCCTCGGCAACGGTCTGACCACGGTCTACCCAGGCCAGAGCAAGACCGGCGTGTCGTATTCGATCAGCGGCGTCGGCGAATATCAGCTCGCGCCGCAACTCGCGGTCGGGGCGACGGCATCGCTCGGCAATGCCTATGAATACCGCGAGTGGGTTGCGGCCGTGTACGTGCGCTACAGCTTCAACAAGCAGACCGGCTTGCAGCCGTTCCCGCCGGTGCCGCTGACGTCGCAGTATCTGTCGTTGTCCAACTGAGGGCCGCGCTAGCACGATCCGCCGCAAGGCAATCCGCCGCTCAACAGGCTAAACCACGCCTAAATCCGGAACTGGAACGAACCGTCCAAAACGTAAGATCGCCATGAACCGGTCAGAAAGGTGTTGGCGGCATGCTAGATCTCCCTCTTTCCGATGACGCCTGGGCGCGCATCAGCCATCTGTTCGAGCAGGCCCCGGAGAAACGCCTGGGCAGGCCCGCGCGACCTCCGCGCGAGATCCTCGGCGCGATCCTGTGGGTCGTCACGCGTAACGAGAAATGGCACCGCCTGCCCGGCACGTTTCCGCCGTCGCAGACGTGCTACCTCAAATGGCTGCAATGGCGGCGCACAGGCTTGATGAACGCGATTCTCGACGAACTCGAGCTGAGCGTTGGCGCGTCTGCTCCGGCGTCTGGCGCGAATTCGGTGCAACTGGCGCAGTCGCAAGCCGAAGCCTGAAACTGTGGCCTGGAATGGCTTATATTGTCGGTAAGGACCACGGGAACCATCATGCCTGCCCAACACGACGAAGCCCCCGGCGCTCACAACACGACGGACAAGCCGAAGCGCAAGACGCTGTCGCTCTCCGTGCGCAATCTCCTGATGGTCGCCGTTGGCGTGGTGACGTTCGCGATCGTGTCGGGCGTCGTGC
This sequence comes from Burkholderia sp. H160, assembly GCA_000173575.1. Lineage (GTDB taxonomy): Bacteria > Pseudomonadota > Gammaproteobacteria > Burkholderiales > Burkholderiaceae > Paraburkholderia. The sequence goes on from ABYL01000249.1 coordinate 3,954, forward strand.
TGTACAACGCGTACATGTACGGCGATGAGATCCCGAACTTCGGCATCATCCTGATGCTGACGGTGCCGGTGATCGCGGGCGTCGCGTTTCGCGTCGGGCTCGACGCTTGGCTCGATCGCGAGTGAGCGGTCAGAACACCACGCCGTTACGCGCTTATGGCGCCTTGACCGGCAATACGACCCACGCCTCGAGGCCGCCGCCCTCGCGCGCATGAAACTGCAGGCCGCCGCCGTGCAGCCGCGCGATCCGCTCGACGATCGACAACCCTAACCCCGTGCCGCCGCTGTGCGCGCGTGCATTGGGGCCGCGCTGGAACGGCGCCTTCAGCTTTTCCAGCTCCACCGCCGTCAACCCTTTTCCACGATCGCACACCGCGACCGTCACTGCGTCTTGCGTCGCCCACGTGCGCACCGCAAGCCCGGTGCCGCCGTAGACGATGGCGTTCTGCATCAGGTTCATCAGGAGCCGCATCATGCTGATCGGCCGATACCGGACGGCCGGCAAGCTGCCCAGCGACAGTGCGAACTCGTGCCCGAGCCCCGCGAAGTCGCCCGCGAGCCGTTCGATCAGCGCGTTCAGATCACCGGGCTGCGCCTCCTCGCGCTCGGCACTGCCCGCGTAATCCATGAACTGCTGCAGGATCGTCTCGATCTGATCCAGATACGATTCGGCGGCGATCACGAAGCTGCTGTCGGCTCCCTGCGGCATGGCCATCGCCATCGACAGGCGCAGCTTCGTCAGCGGCGTGCGGATGTCGTGCGAGATGCCCGCGAGCATCAGCGCACGCGTCGACTCAGCTTCGTGTAACGCGCGCGTCATCTGATTGAAAGCACTCCCTACCGCGGCGATTTCGGTGGGGCCGTCGGTCGGCAGCGGCTCGGGGATGTCGCCGGCGCTCACGCGGCGCGCCGCCTGCGTGAGCTCGTGCAGGGGTTCGTTCAGATGCAGCTGGATCGCGTAGCCGGCGAGCGCGGCGAGCACGCCGAGACCCAATGACAGAAAGATCGCCGCTTCGAGGCCGCTGCCCTGCGCGTCCTCGGGAATCGGCAGCGCGATCCAGTATGGCGCGCCCGGTGTGGATACCGCCGCGGCATCGGAGCCGGCAGCCGGCGCATGCATGCGAATCCACAGCCGCTGCGCACCCTCGGTCTGCCAGCGCACGGGCATGTCGGCGGGCA
>ABYL01000248.1 GCA_000173575.1 Burkholderia sp. H160
CCAGCCGACGGCTCCAGATGCGCCGCATGCCCGCCCGCCGTCGTTTCCGGTGACGCGCCCGCATGCCGCGCGAGCGCGCGCTGCACCGCATGGAACACGAACTGGTGGATCGAGCGCGAATCGCGGAAACGGACCTCAATTTTCGACGGGTGCACGTTCACGTCGACGCCTTCCGGCGGCAGATCGAGAAACAGCACATACGATGGAAAGCGTTCTCCGTGCAGCACGTCTTCATACGCGGCGCGCACCGCATGCGTGAGCAGCTTGTCGCGCACGAAGCGGCCGTTGACGAAGAAATACTGCTGGTCCGCCCGGCCGCGGCTCGCGGTCGGCAGACCAGCGCAGCCGTAGATCGCGAGCGGACCTGCGGATTCGTCGAGCGGCAGATGGGCGGTCGCGAACGTATCGCCAAGAATCTTCGCGACGCGCGCGGGCGGTTCGCTGGCGTTCCAGTGCTCGACGGCCTTGCCGTTGTGCAGCACCGAAATCGCGACATCGGGCCGCGCGAGCGCGGCGCGGCGGATCTGTTCGAGACAGTGGCCGAGTTCGGTCTGTTCGCTCTTCAGGAATTTGCGGCGCGCGGGCGTGTTGAAGTACAGCTCGCGGACTTCGATCGTCGTGCCCTGGGTGCCGGCGGCGGGACTCAGCACGCCGGTTTCCGCATCGATGCGCACCGCGTGCGGCACGTCGGCGGTGCGGCTCGTGATGCTCATCTGCGCGACCGACGCAATCGACGCCAGCGCTTCACCGCGGAACCCGAGCGTCGCGACCGCTTCGAGTTCGGCAAGCGAGCGGATCTTGCTGGTCGCATGGCGCGTCAGTGCGAGCACGAGTTCGTTCTCGGGGATGCCGCAACCGTCGTCGGTGATCGAAATGCGCTTGACGCCGCCTTCATCGAGCAGGATGCGCAGCGTCCGCGCGCCCGCATCGAGCGCATTCTCGAGCAGTTCCTTGACCACTGACGCCGGCCGCTCGACCACTTCGCCGGCGGCGATCTGGCTGATCAGTTGATCGGGGAGGGGCTGGATCGCGCGCAATGGACGCGGCGCGGGCGCCGCGCCGGAGGCGTCGGAACGTGTGGCCGCGGCGGTGGTGCCGGCAGGCGTTTCGGAGAATTCGGACATGGCGAAATTATAGCGATTCGGCGCACGCCGCCTGCGCCTGCCCCTGATCAGCAGTTTTTTAATCGCCATGAGGCACTTTCGGTATCATGTCGCGGTCAATTGGCAGCGCTCGGCTCGCCGCTTGCTGCTCCTGTTCCAGGGGCGCCCGGCGGCCGTTTTCTCTCCACGCACATATTGGTTTAAAAGGACGTCCCTTGGATACGTTGCTACATTTCGCCAACCTCGTCCTGCACATCGACAAGTTTCTCGGGGACTTCATTCAGGTGTACGGCGCCTGGGTCTACGCGGTGCTGTTCGCGATCGTGTTCGCCGAAACCGGGCTCGTGATTCTGCCGTTTCTGCCGGGCGATTCGCTGTTGTTCATCGGCGGCGCGTTCTGCGCGACCGGGCAGATGCATCTCGGGCTGCTGATTCTGTTGCTGCTGGCCGCCGCGGTGGCCGGCAATACGACCAACTATCTGATCGGCCGTGCGATTGGACCGCGCGTGTTCAATACGCACATTCCGGTGCTCGAGCGTTTCCTCGATCGCGCCGCGTTGCAGAAGACGCACAACTTCTATGAGAAGCATGGCGGCAAGACGATCGTGCTCGCGCGTTTCATCCCGGTCGTGCGGACGTTTGCGCCGTTCGTCGCGGGCGCGTCGTCGATGACCTGGAGCCGCTTCCAAATGTTCAACGTCGTCGGCGCGCTGTTGTGGGTGCTCCTGCTGACGCTGCTCGGCTATTTCTTCGGCAACATTCCGTTCATCCGTCAGTACCTGAATGTGATCGTGCTGGTCGGTATCGGCGCGGCGATCGTGCCGATCCTGCTCGGCGCGCTGTGGAAGATGCTGCGCAAGAATGGTGCGAACCCGAGTCCGCATTGACGACGGATTGTTTGCCGTATTTCAGGGTTTGAAGACACAAAGGCGTCGCGAATCTCGCGACGCCTTTTTTCATAGGGCTGCCTGAACGCCGGTCGCGTTCGCGCGGACGTTCGATCCCGTCAATCGCGCGTGATCGCGCGCGGCGCGAGCGGCGTTTCCGGCGTCGGATAGCCGGCTTCCTTGAAGGTCTGCACGATCGCGCGATTGGTGTCGAAGTAGACCTGCCAGTAGTTCTGGTTGGATGTGTACGGCCGCACGCACAGCAACGGTCCTTCCGGCGTGAAGCTCAGGAGCTCGACGTCGGGCGCCGGGTTTGCGGCCACGTTCGGAATCTTCGTGACGGCGGCTTTCAGGCGCGCGATTGCATCGGTCGGATCGACACCGTTGGCGATCTTCGCGGTCAGCTCGACGCGCCGGAACGGCAGCACGCTGTAGTTCGAGATCGTGTCGGAAAAGATCTTGTTGTTGCCGACGATGGTCGTCACGTTGTCCGGCGTGACGATCGTCGTGCCGAACAGGCCCAACTCCGTGACGGTGCCGGTGACGCCCGCTGCCGTGACGAAATCGCCGACCTTGAACGGCCGCAGCACCTGCATGAACACGCCGGCCGCGAAGTGCGCGAGCAGGCCGCCCCACGCAGTACCGATCGCAAGGCCAAGACCGGCGAGCAACGCGGCGAACGACGTCGTCTCCACCCCGAAGACTTGCAGGATTGCGAGAACGAGCAGCAGGTTCAGCAACGCGCCGAGAATCGACGCGAGGTAGTTGGCGAGCGTCGGATCGACCTTGCCGTTGCGTGCGAGCAGCTTGCGCAACAGGTTGGAGATGAGCCCGATGACCCAGCGGCCGACGATCCACAGCGCGATCGCACCGACCACCTTGGTGCCGATGTCGATGCCCCGGGTCATGATGAATGCGCGTACGTTTTCGAGATCCAAGATGATTCCTCGTTATTAGTTGCCATCAACGGATTGAACGACGGTAGTGCAATGACCCACAGCGCGTGGTCTTCGGGAGTTATAGGCGACGGCGCCCGCATGCGCAAGGACCGTTCCTGCTGTGCTCGCGCGCGGCGATAGGGAGTTGAAAGATGGCGGAACGTCGGCCTACATGCGCGGCCGCGATTCGGAATACGGTGACGTCTGGATGACAACCGCTTTGACGGAGTCGCTCGTCGCGGTGCTTCAGACATGCTCGGCGGATTCGGCGGCGATCATTGCCTTTCTTTATAGGACTGCGATGTAATTCATGCGCTGCACCTAAGAAGCGATATGAAACACCGATCTGCAACGTCGGATACCAGCGATAAGGCGACACTTCGTCGCGCCATCGCTGCAATCCAGTGTTGATGATCTGCAGGCCCATCTTCGGTCGAAAAAATCTCCGGATGAAACGGCGCGTCGGGTTTCCGGCGCGCTGTATTCGGGTGCGCGGCAGGCGTCAAGGCGTACTTGTACGAACGCTCACCCGCCACTGTGGCGAAAATACCAAATCAAGGTTGCTTGAATTTTGACAAGTCGCGCCGTGCTTTTATACGTGCGAGGATGAAATCGTCGGTAGTCCCGATACGAAGATCCAGACTTACGGGGGCTCCATGAGCAGCATTCTGCTTATCTGGGCAGCAGTGCCGCATAACAGCGACGGTGTTGTCTTTCAGATTCAGCTTGGCCGGGGACGTCAGCGTTTTCACGTGTCGCGGCGCGTGCTCGAGCACGTGTTCGAACTCGAACGAAAAGCGTCCGACGCGCGCCAACTCGAATTTTTCTACGCGCACGAGCAGCACATCCTCGCGCGCGCCAGCGCCAAGCGTTCGACGGCCAGCTCGGCCACGGTTTCACTGCAAGCCGCCGATTTCGGCGTGTCGAACGACAGGGAGCGTTGGCCGAGGCCGAGCGGCATCGCGCACGGCCTCATGTAGGCGAGCCGGTGTTTCACCCGCCGCGGCGATTAACGGCTGGCCTTGCGTCGATGCTGCCCGTCAGTGTGCTTTGAGCTGCGCTTCGAGCACTTCGAACGTGCCGGGGATGACCGTCGGGCGCGGATGAGGATTGGCGGCCGTGGCGGCTTCGGTCGCGCCAAACTTCGACGACACGAGATAGACCCGGTGCTGCTGTGCATCGAGCGCCATCGTTTTCGCGCCTGCCAGCGTCGGCATGTTCTGCGCGACCGTGTAGTGGTCCGCGTCGTCTTCGTGCACGATCGTCAGCGTGCCGTCCGCGCCGTTCGAACTGAACGCAAGCTTCAAGGCCGGATCGAAAGCCGCCGCGTCAGGGTGACCACCGATCAGCACCTCGGCCACGCGACGGCCCGACGTCGCATCGACGACCATCATGCGGTGATTGCCGCAAACCGAAAACAGGCGCTCGCTCGCCGGATCGATGGCGAGTCCGGTCGGCGACTCGCACCGTGCGAGCGGCCAATGCGCCAGCACCGTCGCGGACTGGCCGTCCATCTCGACGATCTCGGCCCGATCTTCCACATTGACGAACACGTGCCCGTGACTGTCCGCCGCGAGCGCCTCAGGCTTGCCGCCCACGCTCATCGTGGCGACCACCTTGCGCGTCGCGACGTCGATTGCGCTGACGCTGCCGTCGTGGGCATTGCTCACGAAGATCCGCTGCAAGGCCGGCACGTAGAGGATGCCGTCCGGGTTGGGGCCCCCGGCCTTGATGATGTCGACGACCTTGAGCGAGTCGAGATCGATGACGCTAACCGTATCGGCGCGGCCATTGGTGACGAAGCCGAGCTTGCGGTCTTCGACGAACGCGAAGCCGTGCACGCCGTCAGTGTTGGTGATTTCGCCGACCTGTTTGCCGGTGCGCGTATCGATCACCTGCACGTGCGTGTCGCGGCTGATGAACAGGTGCTGGCGAGCGGCGTCGTACGCCACGTAATCCCAGCGCTCGCCGCCGTCGAGACCATAGCGTTTCGCGATTTCGAATTGATCGGCGTTAGGGGCCGTTGCCGCGTGGACGTTCGACAGGACGAGCAGGGAAGCGACGCCGCCGGCGATCAGTGCGGACAGGATAGTTTTCAGTTTCACGTTGAGTGGACTCAGGTTAGTTGTGCGTATCGATTGGGAAGGTGGACGTCATTCCGGTGAGCGGATGACGTCCCTGGTACGGTGGTGAGTTAGCGCATCATCATTCGTGGTCGTCGAGTTTGAAGTCGACCCACAACTGCTCCGATAGCGTCTTGCCGACGAACGCGGGCTCGGGTTTCGGATAGGCGGCGTCGCGCACGGCCGCGAGCGCCGCGCGGTCCAGCAGTCCGATGCCGCTCGACACCACGACGCTGACGTCGGACACGACGCCGTCGCGATAGTGGAACGCGACGCGCGTG
>ABYL01000247.1 GCA_000173575.1 Burkholderia sp. H160
CCGCGCCGGCACCGGCGCCGACGCCGGTGCCGACCGCGGTATTCGTGCCCTGTTGGGTCGCGCAGCCTGCCACCAGCGAGCCGGCAATGGCGAATACGGCGATGCGAGTCATGATTTTTGCGTTCATCTTCGTTTCCTTTCGAGTGCGAATTAATCCAACGGCGCGTAGCGATCAGCCTATGCAGCGAACGTTACGGCAATGTAGCGGCCACCCGGAAAGCCCGGATGACCGCTCCCGCGCCTTGCTGCGCGCGGTCCGACAGCGAAGAAGGGTCTTCGGGCACCGTCTGCCGTCAGACACTACAATAGTGCCTGAAGCACGCAGCGATGCGACCCTACGGCTTCTCGCGTGCCCCGAAGGGTGCCCGGCATGTCCGGTTTGCGCAATCCTGCATAACAATTTCTTGCAAATTCCGCCGCGTGGCCGATCCGTCCATCTCGCCGCGCCGCACCTCTTCCCCACGGAGTATCAATGAGTATCGATCGGGCATTGGTCGACGCCGCCATCGCGGTCGTCGCTGACCCCAACACCGGCGCGCCGTACGCGGCGGCGAAGAGCATCCGCAACGTGGTCGTCGAGGGCGACGCGGTCAGCCTTCAGGTGACGCTCGGCTACCCGGCGAAACGCCAGTTCGACGCGATCCGCCAGCAGTTCGCCGACGCGCTGCGCGCGGTGCCCGGTGTCGCGAACGTGCGTGTCGAGATTTCGCAGCAGATCGCCGCCCACACCGTGCAGCGCGGCGTGAAGCTGCTGCCCGGCGTGAAGAACATCGTCGCGGTTGCCTCGGGCAAGGGCGGCGTCGGCAAGAGCACGACCGCGGTGAATCTTGCGCTGGCACTGGCAAGTGAGGGCGCGTCGGTCGGCATTCTCGACGCCGACATCTACGGCCCGTCGTTGCCGACCATGCTCGGCATCGAGGGCCGCCCCGAATCGCCCGATGACAAATCGATGAACCCGATGATTGGCCACGGCGTGCAGGCGAACTCGATCGGCTTCCTGATCGAGGCGGACAACCCGATGGTGTGGCGCGGCCCGATGGCGACCTCGGCGCTCGAGCAGCTGCTGCGCCAGACCAATTGGCACGAGCTCGACTACCTGATCGTCGACATGCCGCCCGGCACCGGCGACATCCAGCTGACGCTCGCCCAGCGCGTGCCGGTCACGGGGGCGGTGATCGTCACGACGCCGCAGGACATCGCGCTGCTCGACGCGAAGAAGGGCCTCAAGATGTTCGAGAAGGTCGGCATTCCGATCCTCGGCATCGTCGAAAACATGGGCCTGCACATCTGCTCGAACTGCGGCCACGAGGAGCACATCTTCGGCGCCGGCGGCGGCGAGCGCATGGGCAAGGAATATGGCGTCGACGTGCTGGGCAGCCTGCCGCTCGACATCACGATCCGCGAGCAGGCCGACTCGGGCCATCCGACGGTCGTTGCGGACCCGAACGGGCGCATCGCGGAGATCTATCGCACGATCGCGCGCAAGGTTGCGGTGCATATCGCCGAGCGGGCGCGCGACATGAGCTCGAAGTTTCCGAACATCGTCGTGCAGAACACCTGAGCGGCCGGTCGGGCAAGGGATTAGGGGTGATCTCGATCCCTATTTTCACGTGGTCTCGCGGTATCATGTCGACTTCACAAGTTCGGCTCGGCGGCCGCAGGGGCGGCCGCCAGGCCGGCAAGAGGATCGCATGGGAAAACGAATCGACGGGCACGCGGTGCATGCGTTCATCGTCCTGACTGCCGGCTGCGTGCTGTTGAGCGGCTGTGGCGTATTCCTGAGACCACAGGAAAAGCGCGCCGATGCGCAAATGCTGCCCACCGTGGGCAATCAGGCGCACGGCCTCGTGACCTTTATCGAACGCTCGGACGGCGTCCAGGTCACCTACAATCTCACGGGCTTGCCGCCTAATAGCGATCACGCGCTGCAGGTGCACGAGCGCGGCGACTGCAACGCCGCCGACGGCTCCAGCGCCGGTCCGGTGTTTTCGCCGGCGGCCGAGCGGCTCAAGGCAGGCGCGCGCGTCGAGGGCGATCTCGGCAACATCCATGCGGACGCGAACGGCGTGGCCACCGGCTTCATCGTCGCGCCGGACGTGTCGCTCGACGGCATCCGCTCGGTGCTTCAGCGCGCGGTGCTGCTGCACCACGACGCGACCGACCCGTACGCGTACCCGCAGCATGGCGCGGGCGCGGCGATCGCGTGCGGCGTGATTCGCCAGCAGTGAGCGGCGAGCGCGCTTCGCCCGCTGTGCCGCCGCTGTGTGGACACCCCTCGCCGGGCGCGCCTGACGCCATTGGCGGCAGCTTTTCCGTGATCGCGTAAAATAAGCGGCCTTCGCCGGCTGGGCGCCGCAGCGCCGACCGGCCGTTTTCATTCATCTTTCGTCACACCTGACCTTCACGTCGAGCAGCGTTCACCTATGACCATCAAATCTGACAAGTGGATCCGGCGCATGGCCGAGTCGCACAAGATGATCGAGCCGTTTGCGCCCGATCAGGTTCGCGTCTCCGAAGACGGCCGGAAGATTGTCAGCTACGGCACGTCGAGCTATGGCTACGACATCCGCTGCGCCGACGAATTCAAGATCTTCACCAACATCAACTCGACGATCGTCGATCCGAAGAACTTCGACGAGAAGTCGTTTGTCGATTTCAAGGGCGACGTCTGCATCATCCCGCCGAACTCATTTGCGCTCGCGCGCACGGTCGAGTACTTCCGCATTCCGCGCAGCGTGCTGACGGTGTGTCTCGGTAAATCGACGTACGCGCGCTGCGGGATCATCGTCAACGTGACGCCGTTCGAACCGGAATGGGAAGGGCACGTCACGCTCGAATTCTCGAATACGACACCTTTGCCTGCGAAAATCTACGCAAACGAAGGCGTCGCCCAGGTGCTGTTTTTCGAAAGCGACGAGATTTGTGAAACGTCGTACGCGGATCGCGGCGGCAAGTATCAAGGTCAGCACGGCGTCACGTTGCCGAAAACGTGACGTCGGCAGCGTCTTGACCCATGAGTTATTCGGGTGACCGCTGCGCTTTTTACGTAACGCAGCGGTCGTTTTCTTTTTGGAGAATCGCCCATGAAGTTCCGTTTTCCCGTCGTCATCATCGACGAAGATTTCCGCTCCGAGAACATCTCGGGTTCCGGCATCCGGGCTTTGGCCGAAGCTATCGAGAAAGAAGGCGCGGAAGTGCTCGGGTTGACGAGCTACGGCGATCTGACTTCGTTCGCGCAGCAGTCGAGCCGCGCGTCGTGCTTCATCCTGTCGATCGACGACGACGAGCTGCTGCCGTACGTCGAGAACGTGGTCGTCGAAGGCGAGACGCCCGAGCTTGCCGCCGCGATCGTCGCGCTGCGCGCGTTCGTGACCGAAGTGCGCCGCCGCAACGCCGATATTCCGATCTTCCTGTACGGCGAAACGCGCACCTCGCGCCACCTGCCCAACGACATCCTGCGCGAGCTGCACGGCTTCATCCACATGTTCGAGGACACGCCGGAGTTCGTCGCGCGCCATATCATCCGCGAGGCGAAGGTGTATCTCGACTCGCTCGCGCCGCCGTTCTTCAAGGAGCTCGTGCAGTACGCGGAAGAGGGTTCGTACTCGTGGCACTGCCCGGGCCATTCGGGCGGCGTCGCGTTCCTGAAGAGCCCGCTCGGCCAGATGTTCCACCAGTTCTTCGGCGAGAACATGCTGCGCGCCGACGTCTGCAACGCGGTCGACGAACTCGGCCAGCTGCTCGATCACACGGGTCCGGTTGCGGCCTCGGAGCGCAACGCCGCGCGCATCTTCAGCGCCGACCACGTGTTCTTCGTGACCAATGGCACCTCCACCTCGAACAAGATCGTCTGGCACGGCACGGTCGCGCCCGGTGACATCGTGCTGGTCGACCGCAACTGCCACAAGTCGATCCTGCACGCGATCACGATGACCGGCGCGATTCCGGTGTTCCTGACGCCGACGCGCAACAACTTCGGCATCATCGGCCCGATCCCGCGCAGCGAGTTCGAGCCGGAAAACATCCGCAAGAAGATCGAGGCGAACCCGTTCGCGCGTGAAGCGCTCGCGAAGAACCCGAACCTGAAGCCGCGCATCCTGACGATCACGCAAAGCACGTACGACGGCGTGATCTACAACGTCGAGATGATCAAGGAGATGTTGGGCGAGTGGCTCGACACACTGCACTTCGACGAAGCGTGGCTGCCGCATGCCGAATTCCACGAGTTCTATCAGGACATGCACGCGATCGGCGCGGGCCGTCCGCGCATCGGCGCGATGGTGTACGCGACGCACTCGACGCACAAGCTGCTCGCCGGCATCTCGCAGGCATCGCAGATCGTCGTGCAGGATTCGAAGAACAGCCGCTTCGACAAGCATCGCTTCAACGAGGCGTATCTGATGCATACGTCGACGAGCCCGCAGTACGCGATCATCGCGTCGTGCGATGTGGCCGCGGCGATGATGGAAGCGCCGGGCGGCACCGCGCTCGTCGAAGAGTCGATCGCCGAAGCGCTCGACTTCCGCCGCGCGATGACCAAGGTCGACACCGAATACGGCGACGACTGGTTCTTCAAGGTGTGGGGCCCGGACCAGTTCGCCGAGGAGGGCATCGGCTCGCGCGACGACTGGATGCTGCGTCCTAACGATGCGTGGCACGGCTTCGGTCGGCTTGCCGAAGGCTTCAACATGCTCGACCCGATCAAGGCGACGATCGTCACGCCGGGTCTCGACATGGACGGCGGCTTTGGCGATACCGGCATCCCGGCCGCGATCGTCACAAAGTACCTGGCCGAGCACGGCATCATCGTCGAGAAGACGGGGCTGTACTCGTTCTTCATCATGTTCACGATCGGCATCACGAAGGGCCGCTGGAACTCGATGGTGACCGAGCTGCAGCAGTTCAAGGACGACTACGACAACAACCAGCCGCTGTGGCGCGTGTTGCCCGAGTTCGTGTCGCATCATCCGATGTACGAGCGTGTGGGCCTGCGCGATCTGTGCCAGCAGATCCACAGCGTGTATCGCGCGAACGACATCGCGCGTCTGACGACTGAGATGTACCTGTCGAGCATGGAGCCGGCGATGAAGCCTTCCGACGCGTTTGCGAAGCTCGCGCACCGCGAGATCGACCGGGTGCCGATCGACGAGCTCGAAGGCCGCGTCACGTCGATCCTGTTGACGCCGTATCCGCCGGGTATTCCGCTGCTGATTCCGGGCGAGCGTTTCAACAAGACCATCGTCAACTATCTGCGTTTCGCGCGCGAGTTCAACGAGCGCTTCCCGGGCTTCCATACGGATATCCACGGGCTCGTCGGTGAAATGGTCAACGGACGCATCGAGTACTTCGTCGATTGCGTGCGCATTTGACGATGCAGCGGGTGAAGTTCCTGGCGGGCTTGTACGGTATCGGGCGTTGGCGGCGCGGCGCCGGCGTGCTGGCCTTCGCGCTGGCGGCCGG
>ABYL01000246.1 GCA_000173575.1 Burkholderia sp. H160
GGCGTTGCGGCTGCGTCCCGATCTCGCGTCCGCGCATATGAACCGCGCGCTCGCGTGGCTCGCGATGCGCGACTTCGCGCGCGGTCTGCCCGAATACGAATGGCGCTTGCAGAGCGTCGCGCAACCGGCAATCCAGACGCTGCCGCGCTGGCACGGCGAACCGATCGACCAGCACACGCTGCTGATCCATGCCGAACAGGGTTTCGGCGACACGCTGCAGTTCGTGCGCTTCGTCCCGCTCGCCGCGCAACGCGCCGCAAGCGTCGTGCTTGAAGTGCAGCCGCAGTTGTTAGCGCTGCTCGCGCCCGTCGCGCAGTCATGGCGCGTGTCGTTGATCGCGCAAGGCCAGCCGCGCCCCGCCGCCGATCTGCAGATTCCGCTGCTGAGCCTGCCGCTCGCGCTCGGCACACGCTACGACACGATTCCCGCCCGCACGCCGTATCTGAAAGTGCCGCCGGCCTACGGCCGGAAATGGCGCGGCTCGCTCGGGGGTCAGGCGAAGCGCAAGATCGGGCTCGCGTGGTCGGGGCGCATCCAGCGCAACGAAACACGGACGATGCCGCTCGCCGCACTCGAGCCGCTGTTCGCGCTCGACGGCATCGACTGGATCGTGCTGCAGCCTGATCTGTCCGGTGAGGAACGCGCGGCGCTCGACGCGCATCCGCGCGCCGCGTCGATCCATCGCTTCGACACACGCATCGGCGACTTCGCCGATACCGCGGCGATCATCGAGCGGCTCGACGCGGTCGTGTCGATCGACACGTCGATCGCCCACCTCGCGGGCGCGCTGCGCAAACCGCTGTGGCTGATGCTGCCGTTCGCCGCCGACTGGCGCTGGTTCGACGGCGACACGCGCAGCCCGTGGTATCCCGGTGCGACGCTCGTGCGCCAGCCCCGGCCGCACGCGTGGGATGAAGTCGTCGAGGTGGTCGCGAACGAATTGCGGCACGGTTAGCGAAAGGCCACCGCGCGCCATCTACAAAAAAACCCCGCATCCGCGGGGTTTTTTGCTTTCAGAAGAGCAGACAAACGCGTCAGGCCGCCCGATACTGATTGCGCGACTCCGGCGTGCGATACAGGAACAGCGTCGCGAGCAGACCGCAGATCGCCGCCACGCCGAGGACCAGACCCGGCGCCGCCTTGTTGCTCGTCACGTGGATCAGCAGCGTGGCGATGGCCGGGGTGAAGCCGCCGATCGTCGTCGCGAGGCTGTACGCGAGCGAGAAGCCTGCCGTGCGCACCTCGACCGGCATCACTTCGGTCAGCGCGACGACCATCGCGCCGTTATAGGAGCCGTACAGGAACGACAGCCACAGCTGCACGGCGAGCAGACGCGCGAACGACGGTTCGGCGACGAGCCACTGCAGCGCCGGATACGCAGTGAGAAGCGTCAGGATCGTGAACGCGAGCAGCACCGGACGGCGGCCGATGCGATCCGACAGCGCACCCGACAGCGGCAGCCAGATCAGGTTCGAGATACCGACGCAGACGGTGACGACGAGCGCGTCGATCGCCGACAGCTTCAGCACTTCCTTGCCGAAGGTCGGCGTGTACGCGGTGATCATGTAGAACGACACGGTCGTCATGATGACCATGCCCATGCCTCCCAGCACGACCGGGTAGTTCGCGAGCATCGACTTGAGGATTTCGCCCATGCTCGGACGATGCTTGCGCGCCGTGAACTCCTCGGTTTCCTGCAGCGAGCGGCGGATGATGAACAGGAACGGCACGATCAGACAGCCGATCAGGAACGGCACGCGCCAGCCCCACGCGAACATCTGGTCGGCGGGCAGAATCTTGTTGAGCATCACACCGATCAGCGCGGCGAATACCACCGCGACCTGTTGGCTGCCCGACTGCCACGAGCAATAGAAGCCCTTGTTGCCCTTCGTCGCGATCTCCGACAGATACACCGACACGCCGCCGAGCTCGGCGCCGGCCGAGAAACCTTGCAGCAGCCGGCCGAGCAGCACGAGCACGGGCGCCACGAGCCCGATGGTCGCGTAGCCCGGTATCGTCGCGACCGTCAGCGTGCCGAGCGCCATCAGGCTCAGCGTGAGGATCAGGCCTTTGCGGCGGCCGTGATGGTCGATGTAGGCGCCGAGCACGATGGCGCCAAGCGGGCGCATCAGGAAGCCCGCACCGAACACCGACAGCGACAGCATCAGCGACGCGAAATCGCTGCCGCTCGGGAAGTAGGTCTTGGCGATCGCCGAGGCGTAGTAGCCGTAGACCATGAAGTCGTACATTTCAAGAAAGTTGCCGCTGACGACGCGGAACACTGTCTTGACTTTGGATTCTTCCGTGGCGGAAGTAGCGTGGGTCGCAGTAGACATGACACTCTCAGATGAGCCCGTCGCCCTGTCGGACGGATCGACGCGGACGGTGACGAGCGGGCAGTTGACACGATCCACTGTGCTTGGCAAGCGGATGCCGCTGCCGGACGCGCGGGGACAAGCGAAGCGCGCCGGGGGCGCCGCATTTTGATGCGCCCCTCGTTCGCGCGACACCAGGGTAAACGCTGTGCTTGATGCGGAGCCGATGCCACGTAATGTTACTGCTGATGACGTCGCCGCAAAACGCATACAGTTTGCTTACACGCGACACCGGCGGGCGGCGCAATAGACTGTCCGCGCGAGGCCATTCAGCTGATTACTCCGATGCGAACCTCCCCTGCTCTCTCCGTGCGCCCCGCTACGCTCGAGGACGCCGAGCTGATTGCGTCGATTCATAGCGCCAGCTGGCAAGCCACCTACCGCGGTCTGCTGCCCGACGACTTCCTCGATGGCGAAGTCACGCGCGAACGCGCCGCCTATTGGGCAGCGCGTCTGGACGCGCCGGGTGGCGAGCGCCGCATCGTGCTGATCGCCGAGCTGGCCGGCGAGCCGACCGGCTTCGTGTGTGTCGAGCGTCAGCCCGAGTCCGCGTGGGGCGTGCTGCTCGACAACCTGCATGCGCTGCCCGGTTATCAGGGCATCGGCGTCGGCAAAACGCTGATGCGCGCGGCCGTTGACTGGGCGCGCGCGCAGGGCGAGGCGCAGCTCTATCTGTACGTGCTCGAGGGCAATACGCCGGCCATCGGTTTTTACGAGCGGCACGGCTGGCAGTTCGTCGGTGCGGAGCCCGATCATATCGGCGGCGTGGATGTCACCGCCTTGCGCTACGTGTACCGGTTGAAGACCTGAGCGCCGCGGCGACGGCTCGCGTATGTGGTGTCCCCGTTTTTCGGAGTCATCTGAAGGTTGGAGCTAGTAGTTTCGAGGCAACATTTTCTGTTACCGATGGGTTCATCGGACCTCAACAGATTCCGTGACTGCCTCACCGGTGGTTCTGTCACGAGACACCGGAAGAAACTGATGACCAGCACGCCGCTCACCTTGATCGAAGGCGCATTCGCGCTTCCCCGTCTCCGTCCGCTCGACCGCCTGCCCGAACCGTTCGGCCGCGAGTGGGCGTTGCTGCCCGTCGGTCAACGCTGCCGGGCCGCGCTCGATTCGCTGTATGCCGCGCTGCTGCGCACCGTCTGTATGAACGACCAGCGTCTGCTGTCGTATGGACAGTGGGTGTCAATCGACGGCGTGCTGATCGGCGTGCAGCGTCAGGCGGCGCAACCCGTTGAGACTGCTGCGCAGTCTGCCGGGGAACCTGAAAATGCGGCCGCGGCGGCGCGCCCCGTTGTGCAACGGCGGGTACCTCAGGGTCCAATGCGAATCGCGCTCAAAACGCGGACGCCGCGAATCGCGCAGCGGCGCACGGTATGGAATCGGCGTCGGGTCGCGGCGAATGCGGGCGCGATCGGCTGCGTCGCGGTGCTGGCGTGGTGGATGGTCGATCAGCCGCTCGCACCTCGGCGCATGGCCTCCGACGTGCTGGAATCCGTGCAGGCTTCGATGGCGCGTCGTGACGTGGCGGTGGAAAAGCGTCGTTCGCAGCATCAGGTTGCGAGGCCTGAAGCGCCGGTGATGGCCGAGGTCTTCACACCGGCTCCGGTGCTCCCGCCATTACCTGCCGACGTGGCCGCGTTGCCTCAGCAAACCGCCACGCGACGCGGGCCCGCGCCGAGTGAGGAGATTCGCTCATCTCGTTCGCGTCGAGCGCTTCGCGCGCAAACGCATCCACAGCGCGCCGATCGCCGTGCCGCGAATGACTCGTCGCATCAGGCACGGTTCGGCGCAAACGAATACGCTGACCTGACGACCTCGGCCATGATGCCGTTGCGAGACGCCGCCCCGCTGCCGCGCCTTGTCGTGTCGAACAATCCGCCGGCAACCAGCACCGAGTGGCTGAACCACATTTCGCAGCGTCGCGTCACCGAAATCCCGGAGCAATTCGCGCGATGAGCGCCGGGTGACCGAGTCAATCATGAACTGCCGCATGACGCGGCAGTGCATGAATTGGATGGAATAGCCCCTAGAACCGCGTCTCCCGCGCGACCCGCAGGAATGTATCGAGCAGCGGCGTGCAATCGAGCAGTTCCGGCCCGCCTGCGCGATGAAACTCCGGATGCCACTGCACACCCATCACGAACGGCGCGCGCCGGTAGCGCACGGCCTCGATGATGCCGTCCGACGCCGACACCGCCTCGATATTCAGATCACGGCCGAGCGTCTTCACCGCCTGGTGGTGGATCGAATTGACGATCGCGTCGCGCCGCCCGGGGAACATGTTCAGCAGCGTCGAGCCATCCGGAAAGTGCACGCCGTGCCGATGCTGATCGTAGGTCTCGTTGACGTGCGCGGTCGCCGTCGGCACATCGGTCGCGATGTCCTGGTACAGCGTGCCGCCGAACGCGACGTTGATCAGCTGGCAGCCGCGGCACACGCCAAGCACCGGCTTGCCCGACTCGATGAACTCGTGCAGCAGTTCGAGCTCGTACATGTCGCGCACGCGATCGCCGGGCCACTCGGGACTCGACGCGACTTCCGCGTACGACTGCGGCGACAGGTCGGCGCCGCCTTGCAGCAGTAGCCCGTCGAGATGCTTCGCGTAGTCGCGCAGACGGATGTTGCTTGGGTGCAGCATGCCCTGATGACCGACTGTCGGGATCATGAACACCAGCACGTCGCGCGACATCACCCAGTGCGCAACCGACTCCTCCAGATACTGCAGCGTCTTGCCGCGCAAGCCCCTCGCGCCCGGTTCCGGGTGGAAGATGCGCGCCGACACGCCGATGCGCAGCGTGCGCTGCGTGATCCGCTGCCCCGCGCGATCGAACAGCTGCCGCGCGCGCGCCGCGATGATGCGACCGAACACGCTCCACGCCGAATCGCTCTGACGCAAATAGCGCGGCGGCGACGGCGGCAGCGCGTTGGGCGGCGGCGGGTTCGCGGCGCCGAAATCGGGTGCCGCGCCGAAGCCTGGCGGCGGCGAGCCGGGCGCACGCCTGGTAGGTTGGGCGGCTTCCTCGGTGGCGATCTGATCGTCGGTGGCGAGGTCCGCGACGCCGATGCCCGCGTGCGGTTCGCCGGCGGCCGCCGTCGG
>ABYL01000245.1 GCA_000173575.1 Burkholderia sp. H160
TGCGACGCCGACCTCGACCTGGCCGAGCCCGCTGGCTTGCCAGGGCGTCCCGAGCGGCCCGAACTGGTCGAACCGCGCCAGCTCGGCCGACGCAGCATGCAGTCGCCGCAAGGCCGCGCGGTGCTGCTCCACGCGCTCGCGCATATCGAGTTCAACGCGATCAATCTGGCGCTCGACGCCGTCTGGCGCTTCGCCCGCATGCCCGCCACGTTCTACACCGACTGGCTCAAGGTGGCCGCCGAAGAGGCGTATCACTACTCGCTGCTGGCCGCCCGTCTCGCCGAATACGGTCACGCGTACGGCGATTTCCCGGCGCACGGCGGCCTGTGGGACATGTGCGAGCGCACCCGCGGCGACGTGCTCGCGCGCATGGCCCTCGTGCCGCGCACGCTCGAAGCGCGCGGCCTCGACGCGTCGCCGCCGATTCGCGCGCGTCTGCAGCAGGCTGGCGATCACGCGTCGGCGGCGATTCTCGACGTGATCCTGCGCGATGAAATCGGCCACGTGCTGATCGGCAACCGCTGGTTTCGTCACCTGTGCGACGCGGCCGGCCTCGATCCGCACGACACCTATCTGCGCCTCGCCGACCAGTACCACGCGCCGAAACTGCGCGGCCCGTTCAATTTCGAAGCGCGCCGCGACGCCGGTTTCGACGACGCCGAACTCGCCGCGCTCGCGCGCCAGGATGCGCAGCAGACCACGCAGGCAACGGACGACTGAGCATCGCCTCAGTAATCCGTTACCCCTTCTTGCGCTGCAGTCCCTATAATCGAACGACCATTCTTTTTCGTCGGTGCGCCGTTCATGAATACTTCCCGCTCTGAGTTCGTTGCCGTGCGCGGCGTCCGGCTGCACGTGCGGCGCTGGGGCCATCCCGACGCGCCGATGCTGTTCATGCTGCACGGCTGGATGGACGTCGCCGCGTCGTTCCAGTTTGTCGTCGATGCGCTCGGCGGCGACTGGCAGGTCATCGCGCCCGACCTGCGCGGCTTTGGCCTGTCCGACTGGCCGGTCGCCGAGCGCGGCGGCGGCAGCTACTGGTTCCAGGATTATCTCGGCGATCTCGACGCGCTGGTCGACCACTACGCGCCGCACGGCGAGGTGAACCTCGTGGGTCACAGCCTCGGTGCGAACCTCGTGTGCCTGTATGCGGGCGTGCGGCCGCAACGGGTGCGGCGGGTGGTCGATCTGGAAGGCTTCGGGCTCGCACCATCGCATTCGGCGCAGGCGCCGAAGCGTCTCGCCAACTGGCTCGACGAATTGCGCGATCCGCCGCAACTGAAGCGCTACGCGTCACTCGACGACGTCGCCGCGCGCCTCGTCAAAACCAATCCGCGCCTCAATCCGCGCCGCGCGCAGTTTCTCGCGCAGCACTGGTCGAAGCCGGACGGCGAAGGGCGCTTCATGCTGCTCGCCGATCCGGCGCACAAGGTCCGCGGCCCGACGCTGTATCGCCTCGACGAGGTGATGGCGGTGTGGCGCAAGGTCAGCGCGAAGGTGCTGCATGTCGAGGCCGCCGGCTCGCCGACGCTCGCGCAGATCGCCGGCGACATCCCGCTCGACGAATTCAAGGCGCGTTTTCAGGCGTTTGCCGACTGGCGCGAGAAGATCATCGACGAGGCGGGGCACATGGTGCATCACGACCAGCCGGAGCAGATTGCCGCGTTGATCGAAGGATTCTGCGCCTGACGCCGCGCTCGAAACGGTGCTCGCGCGTCGCCCGGACGCTGCGACCCCGGTGCTGATCCGGTCCTGACCTCGCGGCACGCTAACAACTGGAATCTGCGTCGCGAGATACCCCTGCGGCCCCTTACTGCGTTGCAGTAAAATCTCTGCAGAACCTCCCCAGGACCACGATGAACGCCGATCTTCACTGCCACTCCACCGTTTCCGACGGCCAGTTCGCGCCGGGCGACGTCGCGCGTCGCGCGCACGCGAACGGCGTGACGCTGTGGGCGCTCACCGATCACGACGAAGTGGCTGGCCAGCACGAGGCGCGCGCAACGGCCGAGGCGCTCGGCATGGACTACCTGGGCGGTGTCGAGATTTCGGTCACGTGGGCGGGGCGCACCGTGCACATCGTCGGACTCGGCATCGATCCGACCAGCCAGATCCTGATCGACGGTCTCGCCCGCACTCGCGACGGGCGCGCTGCGCGCGCCGAAGCCATCGGCGAGCAACTGGGCACGCTCGGCATTCCAGGCGCGTACGAAGGCGCGCTGCACTACGTGTCGAATCCCGACATGATGTCGCGCACGCATTTCGCGCGCTTCCTGGTCGAGCACGGCCACTGCGCGACCACCCAGGAAGTGTTCGACCGTTATCTCGGCGACGGCAAGCCGGCCTACATCGCCCACCGCTGGGCCAAACTCGCCGACGCCGTCGGCTGGATCCAGGCCGCTGGCGGCGTCGCGATCGTCGCGCATCCGGGCCGCTACGCCTATTCGCCGCTCGAATTCGATGCGTTCTTCGGCGAATTCATCGACCTCGGCGGCAAGGCGATCGAGGTCGTGACCGGCAGCCATACGCCCGACCAGTACCGCGAATACGCGGACGTTGCGCGGCGCTTTGGCTTCGAAGCCTCGCGTGGCTCCGACTTCCATGCGCCCGGCGAAGGCCGCATCGAACTCGGCGCGCTGCCGCCACTACCCGCCGATCTGAAGCCCGTCTGGGAACGCTGGCTGTGACCGCGCGCTGTGCCGGTAAGGCACGTCTTGCGCGCGAGCCGGCTGGACGCGGCCCGCGCTCTGCTCGCCGCAGCTCATCCGCCGCAGTTCGTCTGCCGCCACCGTGAGTCTCCATGTCCCAATACTTTCGGCTTCATCCCGACAATCCGCAGCCGCGCCTCGTCAAACAGGCCGCGCAGATCATCAACGACGGCGGCGTGGTCGCGTTGCCGACCGATTCGACCTACGCGCTGGCCTGCCGTCTCGACGACAAGGACGCGGTCGAGCGTCTGCGGCGCGTTCGCGGGCTCGACGACAAGCAGCTGCTATCACTGCTCGTGCGCGATCTGTCGGAGCTCGCCAACTTCGCGATGGTGGACAACTGGCAGTATCGGCTGCTCAAATCGGTGACCCCGGGCCCGTACGTGTTCGTGCTCCAGGCCACCAAGGAAGTGCCGCGGCGCGTGTCCCATCCGTCGCGCAAGACGATCGGGCTGCGCGTACCGGATCACGCGATCACGCTCGCGATTCTCGAGGAGCTCGGCCAGCCGCTGCTCAGCACGACGCTGATCATGCCCGGCGAAACCGAGCCGCTGAACGACCCCGAGGAAATCCGTGCGCTGCTCGAAAAGCAGCTCGATCTGGTGATCGACGGCGGCGCGTGCGTGTGCGAGCCGTCCACGGTGATCGATCTGACCGGCTCGGAGCCGGTGCTGGTGCGGGCAGGGCGCGGCCCGCTCGCGCCGTTCGGCCTCACGGAAACAGCGTGAGCGGCATGTGCGAAAGCGCAGAGACGTGCGCGAGCGCGTTGTTACAATAGCGAGTTATGGATTCTTCCCTCATACAGACCATTGCGGTGTACGCCCTGCCCGTGATCTTCGCGATCACGCTGCACGAGGCCGCGCACGGTTACGTCGCACGCTGGCTCGGCGACAACACCGCCTACGTACTCGGCCGCGTGTCGCTGAACCCGATGCGGCACATCGATCCGCTCGGCACGATCGCGATTCCGCTGCTGCTGTACTTCGCGACGAGCGGCGCGTTCATGTTCGGCTATGCGAAGCCGGTGCCGGTCGCCTTCGGCAACCTGCGCAATCCGCGCTGGGGCAGCCTGTGGGTCGCGGCGGCCGGACCCGCATGCAACTTCGTCCAGGCGCTCATCTGGGGCGTGGTCGGTGTTGCGCTCGCGGTGCTCAATGTCAACGAACCGTTTTTCACGCGCATGGCCGGCGCCGGTGTCGGCGTGAACCTCGTGCTCGGCGTGCTGAACCTCTTTCCGCTGCCGCCGCTCGACGGCGGCCGCGTTCTGATGGCGCTGTTGCCGCCGAAGCAATCGATCGCGTTGTCGCGGCTCGA
This sequence comes from Burkholderia sp. H160, assembly GCA_000173575.1. Lineage (GTDB taxonomy): Bacteria > Pseudomonadota > Gammaproteobacteria > Burkholderiales > Burkholderiaceae > Paraburkholderia. The sequence continues at coordinate 4,023 of ABYL01000245.1, forward strand.
GCCGTACGGCTTTTTCATCGTGATGGCGCTCGTGATGACGGGTACGCTCACGCGTTTCTGGTTGAGGCCGCTCGTTACGCTCGGCTATAGCGCGATTACCGCAATTCTGACTCCACTTGTTTCGCTTTTCTAAATAACCATGTTCCCAGACCGTATCTTCTCCGGCATGCGGCCCACCGGGTCGCTGCACCTCGGCCACTATCACGGCGTGCTGAAAAACTGGGTGCGGCTGCAGTCCGAGTACCCGTGCTTCTTCTGCGTGGTCGACTGGCACGCGCTGACGACGCACTACGAAACGCCCGAAGTGATCGAACAGAACGTGTGGGACGTGCTGATCGACTGGCTCGCTTCCGGCATCGATCCGGCGCAGGCGACGCTGTTCATCCAGAGCAAGGTGCCCGAGCATGCCGAGCTCGCGCTGCTGCTCGGCATGAGCACGCCGCTCGGCTGGCTCGAACGCGTGCCGACCTACAAGGAGCAGATGGAAAAGCTGAAGGACAAGGACCTGTCCACCTACGGCTTCCTCGGCTATCCGGTGCTGATGGCGGCGGACATTCTGCTGTATCGCGGCTCGCTCGTGCCGGTCGGTGAAGACCAGGTGCCGCACGTCGAAATGACGCGCGAAATCGCGCGCCGTTTCAACTACCTGTATGGTCGCGAGCCGGGCTTCGAAGAGAAGGCGAACGAAGCCGCGAAGAAGCTCGGCGGCAAGCGCTCGAAGCTTTATCACGAGTTGCGCAACGCGTATCAGCAGGAAGGCGACGATGAGGCGCTCGAGCGCGCGCGGGCACTGCTGCAGGAATCGCAGAGCCTGTCGATGAGCGATCGCGAGCGCCTGTTCGGCTATCTCGAAGGCTCTCGCAAGATCATCCTCGTTGAGCCGCAGGCGATGCTGACCGAGGCGTCGCGCATGCCGGGTCTCGACGGCCAGAAGATGTCGAAGTCGTACGGCAACACGATCGGCCTGCGCGAAGACGCGGAGACGATCACGAAGAAAGTCCGCACCATGCCGACCGACCCCGCGCGCGTGCGCCGCACCGATCCGGGCGATCCTGACAAGTGCCCGGTGTGGCAGCTGCACCAGGTCTATACCGACGATGCGACGCACGAGTGGGTGCAGAAAGGCTGCCGCTCGGCGGGCATCGGGTGCCTCGAGTGCAAGCAGCCGGTCATCGAGGGAATTCTGCGCGAGCAGCAGCCGATGCTCGAGCGCGCGCAGAAGTACATGGACGACCCGTCGCTGTTGCGCGCGATCGTCGCTGACGGCTGCGACAAGGCGCGCCGCTTCGCGACCGAAACGATGCGCGACGTCCGCGAGGCGATGGGGCTGTCGTACAGCTGATGCGCACTCGAGGCGCCGGACCGCAGCGATGAGCACGCCCGTTGCCAGTGGCTTGCATGGCCTTAGCGAACCGTCGCGCTGGGTGCGTCACTGGGCGCACCTCGTCGCGCCGGGCGGCGCGGTGCTCGACGTCGCTTCGGGCGCCGGGCGGCACGCGCGCTT
>ABYL01000244.1 GCA_000173575.1 Burkholderia sp. H160
CAACATCTCGCGCTCGAACTCGTACGCCGACGACTACTCGCACGGCTACCATTCGGACAGGCACCATCACAAGCATCGTCACTACGACTGATCGGACCTGGGATCTACGGGGCCGGTCCGCATCCGCATCACAGGCGAATGCGGCGGCCCTTGCCCATCACGCATGCAGAACCAGTTTCTGAATACGCCAGTTCAGCAACTCGGCCACAAATAATACGTTCTCCGTAGGACACGCCATCTGGTGAATCCAGCCGAACTGTTTCGGCTGCTTGCCCGATTTTCCGAGTACGCCGAGCACTTTGCCGTCGAGCGTCATCTTGTAGATGCGGCCCGGAAATGCGTCGGCGCTATAGAGCACCTGGCGCGGCCCCGGCGAAATGCAGATCGCCCACGGTGAGCCCGGCGCGAGCGTGCCGGCGGCGAGGTCCGCTTCGCTCGGCATGTTGCCGATCGCGGGACGCGCATCGGGCGGCACCGGCACGTCGATCGTGAACTGGCGCAGGAACCTGCCCTCGGTATCGAACACCTGGATGCGCCGGTTGCTGCGATCCGCCACATACACGTGGTCATTCGCATCGACCGCGATACTATGCGGCGTATGAAACTCCCCCGGGCCCGTGCCGCGATCGCCCCATGACTTCAGCCAGTTGCCGTCGCGATCGACCTTCGCGATGCGCGAGTTGATATAGCCGTCACTGATATAGGTGTTGCCCGCCTTGTCCCACGCGACATCGGTCACCTGACGAAAGCGCCCGGGCTCCGACGGCAGCGGCGGATTCGGATGCTTGAGCGGCGCGGTGCCTTCGTCCGACGCGTCCTGCTTGCGGCCGAACACCATCGCTACGCGTCCTTGCGGCGTGAACTTGATCACCATGTCCGAGCCCTTGTCGGTGACCCAGATGTTGTCGTGCCGGTCCACCTTCACCGAGTGCGCGAACGACCACGCGTACAGGTTGTGGCCGATCTCGCGCACGAAGCGTCCGTCGGGCGCGAACTCGAGTAGTTGCGCGGCGGCGGCGCCGTAGGCGGGTCCCGTGGTGTTGCCGCGTGACAGAACGAAGATGTGGCCATGCGAATTGAGCGCGACACCGGTGCATTCGCCGAAGTACATATCGTTCGGCAAACGTACGGGATTGGGAATCGAGTCGTAAGCAATTGCGGGCACGGCGGGCGTATCGGCCGCGAACGCTGTCGGCATTGCAAGTCCGGCGGCGCTGCCCGCAATCAGGCTCATAAAGGTCCGGCGGCTCATCGCCCGGTGGTCGGGACTGCCGCAGCATGCACAAAACGACTCGTATCGCTCGCTCATTCGCTGTCTCCTCGAATAGTCCGTCACCTGAAATGCGCAAAGGCAATCCTAGTGCACGAAACGTTCAATAGCGAACCACGCGAAGAACCTGCGCCTCTTTGCTACTATGTAAGACCGCGACTGCTTTGATCCGCTTTGGTCCGCGTTGGTCCATCACACAAGGAGATTCGAATGAGCAAAGGTTATTGGGTGTCGTCGTATCGCAAGACGAACGACCCGCAGAAACTGGCTGCCTACGCGCAACTGGCCCCGGCCGCGGTGGCGGCGGCGGGCGGCAAATTCCTCGTTCGGGGTGTGGCGGACGAGGCACGTGAGCAGGGCCTCAAGGAGCGCACGGTCGTGATCGAGTTCCCGACGTACGAGGCGGCCGTCGCCGCTTACGAAAGCGAGCAGTACAAGAAGGCGCTGGCCGCATTGGGCGATGGCGTCGAGCGCGATCTGCGCATCGTGCGCGGCGCCGACTAACGCGCGACCCGCATACGAAGACTGCGCGGCGCGGCCGCGCAGCATCGATGGCAACTCACTTCACCGCGCCGAGCGCGAGCCCCTTCACCATATAGCGCTGCAACCAGGCAAACACGATCGATACCGGCAACGTCGCGCACAACGTCGCGGCCATTACCAGATGCCATTCGACCACGTACTTGCCCGCGACCATGTCGGTCACCTGCACGGTCAGCGTCTTGTTCTCCGGCGAGCGGATCAACGTATAGACGACCGCGAACTCGTTCCACGCGTTGATGAACGTGAAGATTGCGGTCACGACGATGGCCGGCACCGCGAGCGGCAGAAACACCTTGAACACCGCGCGCGTACGGCTGCAGCCTTCGAGCCACGCGGATTCCTCGAGATCCTGCGGCACAGTCTGAAAGTACGACGACAGCATCCACACCGCAAACGCGATATTGAACGCCGCGTACGACACGATCACGCCGATCCTCGAATCGACCAGGTTGCCGTCGCCCCACGGAATCATTGCCGCGAGCCGGAACAGGCCGACTACCAGCAGGATCGGCGACAACATCTGCGTGACAAGCAGGAACTGCCGATACAGGCCGCGTCCGCGAAACGGAAAGCGCGCCAGCGCGTAAGCGGCGGGCAGGCTCACCGCGAGTGCGAGCACGGTGGACAGAAAGCTGATGATCGTGCTGTTACGCAGCGCGACACCGAAGTTGGCCGCGTCCCACATGTCGACGAAATTGCGCCACTGCCACTGCGCCGGCAGCCAGCGCGCCGGGAAGACGAAGATCTCCGACGCTGGCTTGACCGCGGTGAAGAACATCACCGCGAACGGAAACAGTATGACGATCACGAGCGGCGTCAGCGCGAGCCAGCACCACAGCGAGCGTTTGGTCTTCGCGCCCAGACTCATGACGGCACTCCTTCTTTCACGCGTTGCAGACGCAGATAAGCGATCGAGAACGCGAACAGCATTACGAGCATGATCAGCGAAACGGCGGCTGCTTCGCCGGGGCGTCCGAGCCGGAAGCCGAGTTCATACAGATACGTGACGAGAATGTGCGTGCTGTTGTCGGGGCCGCCTTGCGTCATTACCCAGATGATCGGAAACGAGTTGAACACGTAGATCACGTTCAGCAGGATCGCCATGTTGATGAACGGGCGCAACAGCGGCATCGTCAGTTGGCGGAACTGCTGCCAGGCGCTCGCGCCGTCGATACGCGCCGCTTCGTAGATGTCGCCCGGCACCGAAGAGAGGCCGCCGAGAAAGATCGTCACTGTGAACGGAATCGACACCAGAATGCCGACCGCGATTTCGACGGGGAACGCGAACTCGGGCGTCGCGAGCCAATGAATCGGCCCGTCGATCAGGCCGAGCCGCTGCAGCGTGACGTTGACCATGCCGTAGTCGTCGTTGAAGGCCCAGCGCCAGACGACGGCGGTCATCGTCAGCGAGACGGACCACGGCAGCATCACGATCGTGCGCGCGATGCCGCGACCGTGAAAGTCCTGATTCAGAATCAGCGCGACAGGTACCGAGATCAGCACCGTGCCGCCCACCACGCACACGGTCCAGATGATCGTGCGGCGCACAGAAGCGAGAAACACGGGGTCCTGGAACACGTTGATGAAGTTCTGTGCGCCAGTGAAGTCGCGGATCGCGCCGAAGCGCGACACCTCGTGCAGCGATTGCCACACGATGTTGAAAATCGGATAGCTGATGATGAACAGCGCAAGCACGAGGCTCGGCGCGATCAGCAACCAGGGCGCGTGCACGCGCGGAGAAACGGAACGGCTCATGCTTGCTCGATCGTAAGACGCGCCTGCTTTCTGACGGCGGGAACGACGGAATGGGCCGGAAGGTGCATCGTGTTGCATAGGCTCGATCGTGGGGGTGGCGTGGCGCAACGCGCGGCGCTTTAGCTACGGCGCCGCGCGTCCCCTGTTCGTCTCGTTACTGCCGGAGGCTGCGTATCAATGACCTAGCGACTTGTTCGCCTGCGCGGCCGCCGTATTCAACGCTTCAGCCGGTTGCGCTTTGCTCAGGTAGACCGCTTGCATCGAATCGGTCACGGCCTTCGCAGTGTCTTCCCAGCCGGTCACGGTCGGCGCGAAGTGAGCCGTGGGCAGCAGCGCGATGAATGCCTTGACGTCCGGGTCGTTGAACGCCGGGTCAGCCGCTTCGGCCTTGGTGGTCGGCAGGAAGCCTTCGGTCGTCGTGAACTCGACGCGCGGTTCCTTCGTGAACAGATAGTCGAGGAACTTCCACGCGGTCTTCTTCACCTTCGAGTTCTTGAACATCACGATCGAGTCGGTGACCGCGTAGGTGGCGTGCGTCGTGCCCATCGGCACCGGATCGATGCCGTACTTCAGGTTCGGCGCTTCCTTCTTGATCTGCTTGGCGAGGAAAGGCGCGGAGATCATCATCGCGACGCGGCCCTGCTTGAACAGGTTCTGCACGTCTTCGCGGCTATAGCCGGTGACGCCCGGTTGCGTGAGGCCCTGGTCGATCATCTGCTTGTACATCGTCGCGGCCTTCACGCCCGCGGGCGAATTGAACGCGGCCTTGCCGTCCTTGCCGACCACGTCGCCGCCCATCGTCCACAGCGCGTAGTAATAGTAGACGTCGGTTTCGATCTCCTTGCCTTGCAGACCGAAGCCGGCGATACCTTGCGCCTTCAGCTTCTTCGATGCATCGATCACGTCGTTCCAGGTCTTCGGGCCGTCGGGGTAGCCGACCTTCGCCAGCAGGTCCTTGTTGTAGTACAGCGCGCGCGCGGAAGCGGCGATCGGCAAGCCGTAGGTCTTGCCGCCGATCTGGCCGGGAGCCAGGAACGGGCCGATGAAGCGGGCTTTGAAGTTCGCGTCCATATAGCCGTCGAGCGGCTCGGCGACGTCGTCCTTCACGAAGTCGAGCAGCCAGCGCGTACCGACGATCGCGAGGTCCGCGTTGGCGCCGCCGGAGATGTCCGTTTGCAGCTTCTGTTGCAGCGTGTCCCAGTTCACGTCTTCGATCTTGATCGTCGTGCCGGGGTTGGCCTTCTCGAAGTTGCGAGCCATTTTCTCGAAGTAAGGCGCGGTCGCGTCGCTGTAGTGAGCGACCGTCACGCGGACCGTTTCGGCGTGGGCCGAGACGGCGATACCTGCAAACGCGAGCGCCACGGCGACTTTGCCGAGCGCGAGGGAAGCACGGGCATGCAACGACATTTTTCACTCTCCTGTGGGTGGTTTGCTGCCGTCGCCGGCCGCCTTTGATAAATTGTTGGAAAAAATCCTACATGACGCAAAATAGCTTGTCACGTAGGGTCTACGATATTTTTTCTCGGGCCGTTTTGTGCATAAGATGCTGGAAAACATGGGGTATTCTCCACTGCACGACGGTATGAAAACCCACTCTTCGGGATAACCCGGCAGCCGTCGCTGGTTGTATTTGTAAGAAATTTACAGCGTGGTGCGCGGAGCGAGCCGGGTGGCGGAACGCGACGGCAAGACGGCTGAAACGGCCGGGCGAACGAGCGAGGATCACATGGATCGTGTCGTGTTGGTAACGGGCGCATGCGGCGGTATCGGCAGCGTGTTATGCGAGCGCTTCGTCGAGGCGGGCGATACGGTGCTCGCGCTCGACATCGACGCGGCCGCACTGCAATCGCTGTGCGCGCGACTGGGCGCGGACAAGGTTGTGCCGGTCGCGGTCGATCTCGGCGACGCCGCCGCGGTGCAGCAAGCGGTGGCTGCGGCGGTCGCTCAGCGCGGGCCGGTCGA
>ABYL01000243.1 GCA_000173575.1 Burkholderia sp. H160
GAAGACGCGCTGAGCCAGAAGGTCGTGTTCCTGTCGAATGCGCATTCGCAGAGCGCCGAGCTGACGCTCAATCCGAAGGATCTGGGGCCGTTGCAGGTCGTGTTGCAGGTTGCTGATAACCATGCGCATGCGCTGTTCGTTTCGCAGCACCAGTCGGTGCGGGAGGCGGTTGAGGCAGCGTTGCCGAAGCTTCGTGAGGCGATGGAGTCCAATGGGATTGGGCTTGGGAGTGCGAGTGTGAGTGATGGGTTTGCCCGGCAGAGTGGGCAACAACAGAGCGCTGGCGCGGGTGGGGGTGGGACTGGTAAGGGCGGTGGGAGTGGTAGCGCCCTCGCAGGTGATAGCTCCGTGGATTCCGGCAATACCGTCTCTAGTGTTGCCGTGCGGCAGCAGGTGGGGTTAGTTGATACGTTTGCTTGATATAAGGTTTTTTTTCGTTGTTCTGGGTTTGTTGGCCTTTCCTTGCTTTGTTATCGGTCTATTAGCGTTGCCCCTGTGCGGGGCGGCACCTACTTTCTTTGCTGCTGCAAAGAAAGTAGGCAAAGAAGACAGCTCAAACCGCTAATTCTTAAGCGGGTCCCCCGGTCTGCATGAGGTAGTGGTGCATCTGGAATCTGTGTCCCCGCACACTTCACCCTGGTGACAAAGCCGTCATCCGCTCCCACTCCGCACTGCGTGCGTCGCGGACGGGTCTGCCAGGAGAACCGGTGGTTTTGGAACGGGGTTTCGGCGCGCGTAGCGCCGCCGGAAGAATGACTGCCTTGTCACTAACGCCGAATGTGCGAGGGCACTGACTCCAGATGCACCACTACCCCCTCCAAGCCAGGGGACCCGCTTATGAGCTTGCGGTTTGAGCTGTCTTCTTTGCCTACTTTCTTTGCAGCAGCAAAGAAAGTAGGTGCCGCCCCGCACAGGGGCAACGCCAATAGACCGACACGAAATCAAGGAAAGGCCAAGAAAGCGAGCAAACCACCAATTAAAAAAACACGCAAAAAACCGAGATAGCCACAAATAGCCCTTCTTTTCGACCCATCGCGCCGCAGGCAAATCAACAACAATCACCCTAACCCTTACAAGGCTAGCGAAAGGCTAGCAAACCCGACCTCATGGCAACCACGACCGCCCCGCAACAAGCCGCGCCCGCCTCGCCGGGCCCCATGAAGCGCATCATCCTGATCGTCCTCATTGCGCTGATCGCCGCGGGCGCTGCCGGTGCGGGCGTGTGGTTCTTCATGTCGAAGCGCGCACCCGTCGCCGCATCCGCCGAAGCCGCGCCGCCGGCGCCGCCCGCCGTGCCGCTCTTCTTCCCGCTCGAATCGATGACCGTCAACCTGCAATCGGACGACGGTCAACAGCACTTCCTGCGCATCGGCCTCACGCTGAAGCTCGGCGACGCCGGCACCCAGCAGGTGCTCAGTGATCACATGCCGGAAGTGCGCAGCCGCATCCTGCTCGCGCTGTCGAACAAGCATCCGGACGAACTCGCGCCGCTCGAAGGCAAGCGCGCGCTCGCCGAAGAGCTGAAGACGCTGATCAGCGAGCCGACCGACAAGGGCGCTGCGCCGATCCGCGTGCAGGACGTGTTGTTCACCGAGTTCGTCGTGCAGTGACGTGACCTTGTCTAGCGCTGCCATCATCAATCGCCCAGGGACGCACGAGGAATAAGCAATGAGCCACGAAGAGTTCATGTCCCAGGAGGAGGTTGATGCCCTTCTGAAGGGCGTCACCGGCGAATCCGACGCGGAATCCGAGCAAAGCGACCGATCGGGCGTGCGCCCGTACAACATCGCGACGCAGGAACGCATCGTCCGTGGCCGGATGCCGGGCCTCGAAATCATCAACGACCGCTTCGCGCGCCTGTTGCGCGTCGGCATTTTCAACTTCATGCGGCGCTCCGCGGAAATCTCCGTCGGTCCCGTGAAGGTGCAGAAGTACAGCGAATTCACGCGCAATCTGCCGATCCCGACCAACCTGAACCTGGTTCACGTGAAGCCGCTGCGCGGCACGTCGCTGTTCGTGTTCGACCCGAACCTCGTGTTCTTCGTGGTCGACAACCTGTTCGGCGGCGATGGCCGTTTCCATACGCGCGTCGAAGGACGCGATTTCACGCAGACCGAGCAGCGCATCATCATGAAGCTGCTCAATCTGACGTTCGAGCACTACACGGCGTCGTGGAAGAGCGTCCGCCCGCTGCAGTTCGAATACGTGCGCTCGGAAATGCACACACAGTTCGCCAACGTCGCGACGCCGAACGAAATCGTCATCGTCACGCAGTTCTCGATCGAGTTCGGCTCGACGGGCGGCACGCTGCACATCTGCATGCCGTACTCGATGATCGAGCCGATCCGCGACATTCTCTCGTCGCCGATCCAGGGCGAGGCGATGGACGTCGATCGCCGCTGGGTGCGCGTGCTGTCGCAGCAGGTGCAGGCGGCCGAAGTGCAACTCACCGCCGACCTCGCGCAGGTGCCCGTCACGTTCGAACAGATCCTGAACATGCGCAAAGGCGATGTTCTGCCGATCAACATCCCCGAGCGCATCACCGCGAAAGTCGACGGCGTGCCGGTAATGGAATGCGGTTACGGAATTTTCAATGGTCAGTACGCGTTGCGGGTCCAGAAGATGATCAGCGCAGCCGACACGATGAAGGAAGGTGGATATGAGTGACCTGAACGCAAAGCCCGAGACCGATCTCGCGGCAGCCGAGCAACTCGCCGCCGGCGCACAGTCCGCTGAGGACGAAGCAGCGTTGGACGACTGGGCGAGCGCGCTCGCCGAGCAGAACGGCAACGACGAAATCAACCCGGCCGCGGGCGGCGTGTTCCAGCCGCTGTCGAAGGTCGAGCCGACCTCGACGCACAACGACATCGACATGATCCTGGACATTCCCGTCCAGATGACGGTCGAGCTCGGCCGCACCAAGATCGCGATCCGCAATCTGCTGCAACTCGCGCAGGGCTCGGTCGTCGAACTCGACGGCATGGCCGGCGAGCCGATGGACGTGCTCGTCAACGGCTGTCTGATCGCCCAGGGCGAAGTGGTCGTCGTCAACGACAAGTTCGGTATCCGGCTGACCGACATCATCACGCCGTCCGAACGCATCCGGAAACTCAATCGATGAACCGTTTCGCTGCTCGCGGCGCGTTGCTCGCGGTGAGCGCGACGGCGTTCGGCGCATCCACCGTCGCGCACGCCGCCGACATCAACGCGGTCAACAACGCCGCGAAGATCGCATCGGGCGTGGGCGCGGGCAGCGCGGTGCCCGCGCTCGGTGTCGGCGCGGTGCTGCAAACCTTCGTCGGGCTCGCGGTCGTCATCGCGCTCGTGTTCGGCTGCGCATGGCTCGCGCGCCGCTTCGGCCTGCAACCGGGCCAGCGCGGCGGGCTCGTGAAGACGGTCGGCGGCGCTTCGCTCGGCGGCAAGGAGCGCGTCGCGGTCATAGAGATCGGCGATACGTGGCTCGTGCTTGGAGCTGCGCCCGGCAACGTGCGGCTGCTGCATACGATGCCGGCGGGCTCCGCCTCGGCCGTTACGGCGGCGGCTTCGCCCGCACCGCTTTCGGGCACCTTTGGTCAACGCTTTCGCGACGCTTTGAAGGGCGAAGTGGGCAAACGTTTGAACGCGAACGGCGGTGGGGATCGGTAATGCAGGTCAGTTTCAGGCAGTCAGGTTCGTTCTTCACTCTGCCGCGCCGCGTGGCGCGTGTGCTTCCCGCAGTGCTTCCGGTCGTGCTGCAACTCGCGCTGCCGGCGCTGCTGTTCGCGCTGCCGACACTATCGTTCGCGCAGACCGCCGGCCTGCCGGCCTTCACGACGAGCCCGGGCCCGAACGGCGGCACGACCTACTCGCTGAGCGTGCAGACGATGCTGCTGCTCACGATGCTGTCGTTCCTGCCCGCGATGGTGCTGATGATGACGAGCTTCACGCGCATCGTGATCGTGTTGTCGCTGTTGCGTCAGGCGCTCGGCACGACCACGACGCCGCCGAACCAGGTGCTCGTGGGTCTCGCGCTGTTTCTCACGCTGTTCGTGATGTCGCCGGTGCTCGACAAGGCCTATAACGAAGGCTATAAGCCGTTCTCCGAAGGCACGATGCCGATGGACCAGGCGGTATCGCGCGGCGTCGCGCCGTTCAAGACCTTCATGCTGCGGCAGACCCGCGAAAGCGACCTCGCGCTGTTCGCGCGCATCTCGCACGCGGCGCCGATGCAGGGGCCCGAGGACGTGCCGTTGTCGCTGCTGGTGCCGTCGTTCGTGACGAGCGAGCTGAAGACCGGCTTCACGATCGGCTTCACGATCTTCATTCCGTTCCTGATCATCGATATGGTGGTCGCGAGCGTGCTGATGTCGATGGGGATGATGATGGTCTCGCCGGCGACGATTTCACTGCCGTTCAAGCTGATGCTGTTCGTGCTCGTCGACGGCTGGCAGTTGCTGCTTGGCTCGCTGGCGCAGAGCTTCGTCTGAGCCGCGTTTATCCGGTGACTTCTCCAATATTCAGGCACTCACGATGACACCCGAATCAGTCATGACGCTGGCCCACCAGGCCATGTACGTCGGCCTCGTGCTGGCCGCCCCGCTGCTGCTCGTCGCGCTCGTCGTCGGTCTGCTCGTGAGCCTGTTCCAGGCCGCCACGCAGATCAACGAGACCACGCTGTCGTTCATCCCGAAGCTGCTCGCGATCGCGGTGACGCTGGTGATCGCCGGGCCGTGGATGCTGACCACGATGCTCGACTATCTGCGCCACACGATCGCCAGCATTCCGACGCTCGTCAACTGAGCGCCGCTGGCACGTCGACGCGCTTGCGCTCACCCCTCCCCGCTCCATGTTCTCGGTCACCTACGCGCAACTGAACGTCTGGCTGACCGCGTTTCTGTGGCCGTTCGCGCGCATCGCCGCGCTGATCGCGACCGCGCCGATATTCGGCAACATGTCGTTGCCCTCGCGCGTGAAGATCGGCCTTGCCGCATTCGCGACGATCATCGTCGCGCCGACGATCGGCGCGCTGCCGCAGGTCACCGTGTTTTCCGCGGCCGGCGTGTGGATTCTCGTCAACCAGTTCCTGATCGGCATCGCGCTCGGCGTGACGATGCAGATCGTGTTCCAGGCGATCGACGCAACCGGCTACTTCATCGGCCTCGGCATGGGCCTCGGCTTCGCGACTTTCTTCGACCAACAGGCGACCGGCTCGGGCGTCGTGATCTCGCGCTACATGACGACGATCGCGACGCTGGTGTTTCTCGCCGTCGACGGTCATCTGCAGATGATCGCCGCGCTCGTGACGACGTTCCAGTCGGTGCCCGTGTCGGCGAATCTGCTCGCGCCGCACGGCTGGCAGACGCTCGCGAACTGGGGCGGCTCGATCTTTTCGGCGGGGCTGCTGCTCGCGCTGCCGGTCGTCGTCGCGCTGCTGATCGCGAACCTCGCGCTCGGCATTCTCAATCGCGCGGCGCCGCAAATCGGCGTGTTCCAGATCGGCTTTCCGCTGACGATGCTGGTCGGCCTGCTGCTCGTGCAGCTGATGCTGCCGAACATGATCCCGTTCTTCGTGCGGCTGTTCGACAGCGGCATCGATGAAATCGGGCGGGTCGCGGCGGCGCTGAAGTAACGCCGCGAAAATCCCGAGCCG
>ABYL01000242.1 GCA_000173575.1 Burkholderia sp. H160
CTGGCGCAAACGAGCCCGCTGCAGCCGCGCCGGCCATGATCCGCACCAACCTCAAACCCGACGCTAACGGCGTCGTTACGATTCCACCGCCGGCCAGCACGGGGGCGTCGGGCGTCGCGCGCGTCAATGTTGAAGCGGGGCCGGCCGCCGGTCTCGTGAACCCGCGCACGGTCGCGGCCAGTGCGCCGCAAGGCGACGGTTTCGACAGTCTCGCGTCGCGCGGCGAGCCGCCTGAGTTCGGCGCAAACGGCAAACCGATCGCGAGCGCTGCCACGCGTCCGGCCAGTTCCGCGATCGCGAGAATGCCCGTGACGCCGCCGACGCCGCGCCAACCGGCCATCGCCATCGCACAGAGAACGCCGCCGAGCGCCACCGGCGCAACGCCTGCGCAACCCGCACTGCTGCCGGGTCAGCAGGACCCGGAAGCGATTCATGCGGCCGCGCTCGCGTTCCTGCAGCAGCAGGCCGTCGGTCTGCCGGGCAAGGTCGAGATCACGGTCGCGTCGGCGTTTCCGCGCGGCCTCGCCGCGTGCACGTCGCTCGAACCGTTCATGCCGACCGGCGCGCGCCTTTGGGGCCGGCTGACGGTCGGCGTGCGCTGCGCGGGCGAGCGGCCGTGGACCATCTATCTGCAGGCGCGCATCTCGGTGCATGCGACCTACTACCTCGCTGCCCGCGCGATGGCGCCGGGCGAAGTGCTCACCGCCGCCGACCTCGTCGCGCGTGACGGCGACCTGACCGGCCTGCCGCAGGCGATTGTCACCGATCCGTCGCAGGCGGTCGGCTCGGTCTCGCTCGTGCGGCTCGCGGGCGGCATGCCGCTGCGCCGCGACATGCTGAAGAGCGCGGCGGCGGTGGCGTTCGGCCAGACCGTACGGGTCGTGGCAGCCGGCGACGGTTTCTCGATTTCGTCCGAGGGCAGCGCGATGAACAACGCGTCGCCGGGCCAGCAGGTGCGCGTGAAGACCGCGAACGGCCAGATCGTCTCCGGCATCGTCAAGGATGGCGGGACGGTGGAGATCCAGATGTGAGCGCGCCAGTGGCGGCCAGGGCTGGCCAAGCAGTATTGAAAGGGGCAGATGACCACGCGTGGGCGGGTCGGGCGTCGTGCGATTGCGCTAAAGTTTTGATCAGCGGTTGCCGTTATCAGGATCAAATCGTTAGGGAAGCCAATCGTGAAAGTCGATCCCACCACCTCTTCGAATCTGGCGTCGTTGAAAGACGCTTTGTCCCGTTCACAGCAAAGCGGCGAAGCCACGCCGGCAGCCAGCGCCACGCAGGGCGCGGCGAGCACGGCCGCGCCAGCCGCGAGCAGCGCGTCGGGCGACGCGAACGTGAGCCTGTCGGGTCTGTCGCAGAATCTGCGCAGCCTCGCGGCCTCTGGTTCGGCCGACATCGACACCGCGCATGTCGCGTCGATCAAACAGGCGATCAAGGACGGCACGCTGAAGATCGACTCCGGCAGGATCGCCGATGGCGCGCTGCAGACGGCGCGCGACCTGTTGCAGAACAAAACCTCGTCGACCGGCAACTGATCGGCATCTCGCCGCGCGGTGACATGCCGGGCGGCATCCGACCAACTTGGCTCGCGCGTGATTCGCGAGCCGGTGTGCGTAGCGAGCTGTTGACATGAAAGACGCCCTGGTTGCCACCCTGATCGAAGAATATTCGACCGTCGAGGCGTTCGCTTCGATCCTCACTCTCGAAACCAAGGCGCTGACCGCGGTCTCGCCGCTGGAGCAGTTGCCCCCGATCGTCGAGAAGAAGACCGAACTGATCGGCGTGCTCGCGAGGCTCGAAGCCACGCGCGACGCGCATCTGGCCGAGCTTGGCTTTCCGGCCGGCTGGTCCGGCATGGAACTCGCGGCAAGCACAGACGCACGTGTCGCGACGCAATGGAAGCTGCTGCAGAAAGCGGTCGAGCGCGCGCGGCGCGTCAACACCAACAACGGCGAGCTGATCCGCGTGCGGATGGACTACAACCAGCGCGCGCTGAAGGCACTGCAGGTCAACGTGCCGCGCAAGGCGAACCTGTACGGGCCGGACGGGCGAATTCCGGCTTATTCGGGGCTTTGACCGCCCGCCTGCCCGCGCTGCAATCGAGCACGATCCGACATGAACCAGAAGGCCCGTTAGCGACGGGCCTTCTGCTTTTCTGCTGCCCCTTCTTTACCCGTTTCCCCCTCCATTCCACGCCGCGTTAGCCGTTCGGCCAGCTAGCGCCAGGCCACCTCTTCACGCTGAAATGATGGCTTCGCTCGAGTTTTCGCCAGCGCCCGGACTTCGACGTTGCCGCGCGTCTACGGGCGGAATCTTGCCTGCTGGCTGGTTTGTGTAATCGTGTGTATGATGGAGGGTGTGATGTATGAACAGTGCCGAGGTCGTCAAATTGATTCAAGCGAATGGTTGGCAGCTCGTCCGCATCGCGGGCAGCCACCATCATTTCAGGCACGCGGAAAAACGAGGGCTCGTGACCGTCCCGCACCCGAAAAAAGATTTGCCGGCCGGCACCCTGAACAGCATTCTGAAACAGGCGGGGCTCAAATGAAGCATCTGATCTTTCCGATCGCCATCGAACCCGGAGATAACACGCACGCGTTCGGCGTCGTGGTGCCCGACATTCCGGGCTGCTACTCCGCGGGCGACACGCTCGAACAAGCGTATGTGAACGCGAAACAGGCGATCGAATCGCATCTCGAAACGCTGCTCGACGAAGGGCTGCCGCTGCCCGAGCCGCTCACGCTCGGCGAGCATCGGCGCAATCCCGAGTACGCGGGTTTTACGTGGGGGTTCGTGACAACGCGCAACATTCCAGCGTTGAAGAAGGCAGTCCGCATCAACATCTCGCTGCCCGAGGTGCTGGTGCAGGAGATCGACGCATACGCGCAGGCGCGCGGTATGTCGCGCTCGGCTTTTCTCGCGCTCGCCGCCGAGCATGAGATGGCGGACGCATGAGCAACGGCAGGCGGTTCGGGCGCGCGCTACGCTGCGCAGCGCATCGGCAGCAGCGCGCTGCCGCGTCGGAAGGCATCGCCTGAAAGGCGGCGAGCTTGTCCCGCAGTGGTTTCAGTCCGCTTCGGCGTTCGCCCAGGCCATTTCGCGCAGCCGGGCGCGCAGGCGTGCCACGGCCTGGCTGTGCAGTTGGCACACGCGCGATTCGCTGACTTCCATTACCGCGCCGATTTCGCGCAGATTCATCCCGCGCTCGTAGTAGAGCGACATCAGCAGTTTCTCGCGCTCCGGCAACCGGTCGATCGCGTCGACGACTGCCGAGCGCAGGCTGTCGTCGAGCAGCGCCGAGAGCGGATCGGAATGATCGACGCAATAGCGGTCCAGAAAAGGTTCGTCGTCGGCGGAGCGGTCGAAGTCTTCGTAGTAGATCAGCTGGCTGCCGTGTAGGTCCTGCAGCATCGACTGGTATTCGTCGAGCGGCATCTGCAGGTGCTCGGCGATCTCCGCCTCGCTCGCCGAGCGGCCGAGGTTCTGCTCGACTCGATGCACCGCGGTTTCCACTTCGCGCGACGTGCGTCGCAGGCTGCGCGGCAGCCAGTCGTTGCTGCGCAGCTCATCGAGCATCGCGCCGCGAATCCGCTGGCTGGCATAGGTCTCGAACTGTGCGCCCTGGTCTTCCTTGTAGCGCCCGGCGGCATCCAGCAAGCCGATCATGCCGGCCTGGATCAGGTCGTCGAGATCGACGCTTGCCGGCATTTTCGCGACAAGCTGCAAGCCGAGTCGACGCACGAGCGGTGCGTACTTCGTCAAAACTTCGGCCTGAGAAATCTTGCCCTGAGCGTTATACATCGTGCTCCCCTTGTCCCTCATGCGCCTTCTAAGCGTGCTGCGCGGACGGTTGGTCGGCGTGGTGCGCCGCTGAAACTGTCGCAGGCGCCCGCCAGGGCGTTTGCGACGACATCGCTGGCCGCATCGGCCAATACTGCAATTCGGCGGCGAGGTGGCGGAAGTCGCGCGCGGCCGGCGTCGACGGAAACGCATCGACCACACAGCGCGACAACTCGAGCGCTCGCACGATGCGCACGTCGGCTGCGATGCAGCCGGCGTCTTCCAGTGCGACGGTCAGGTACCGGCCGGCCACGCCGGCGAGATTCGTGAACGCGGTCTGCGCGTCGCTGGCGCTGTGCACGTGATTCGCGAGCACGCGCAACTGCGCGATCGCGTGCGCGTAATGCAAACGCTTGATGCACGCATACGCGTCGGTGATCGCCTCGCCCGACACGCGCGCGACGATCATCACGTCGTGCGCCTGCTTCGCGAGCGGCGACAGATGCCCTTCGTCGTCGAGTTGCGCGTCGATCAGCACGATGTCGGCCGAGCCGCCGAGCAGCACACTGAGCTCGGCCTCCGTATGGCCCTCGCGGTTGTTGCGCGAGGCGGTGAGCACCGAAAAGCCGAGCGCGTGACGCGCGGCCGCGAAGTCGACCGGGGTCTCGCCGCGCATCACCGCCGCGAAGTTGCCCGCGCCGCGCAAGCCGCCGAGCATCGCGCTCACCGATTTTTCACCGACGCATTCGTCGATCACGAGCACGTCCTTGCCCTGCTGCGCGAGCGCCGCGGCCAGGTTGACCGCCACGGTCGTATTGCCCACGCCCGCCGACGCACCCGCCAGCGCGATCACGCGCGCACCGCCGCGCGCGAGCAGCCGCCGCAATCCTTCCGCCTGATCCGAACCGAACTTATCCAAAGCGAACCTCGTGCAGTTCTGCCGTCGAACGTGCGGACAGCGAGGACAGCAAAGCGGGGATGTCGTCGTCGTGCGGCACGAACGGCGAGTTGTCGCGCGGAATGCAGAACGTGCTCTTGATCAGGAATTTCTTCGTCGCGACGTACAGGTTCTCCGGCACCTTCTGCCCGGTCGATACGTAGTGCACCGGCAGCTTGTAGCGGATCACCGTATCGAGCACGCCGCCCAGGTTCGTCGCTTCGTCGATCTTGGTCAGGATGCAGCCGGCGAGCGGCTGCTGGTCCGGCGCGCGCTGATACGCCTGCACGACTTCGTTCAACGTGTCGCCGTGGCTCGTGGCGTTGAGCAGCAGCAGACGCTGCACCGGCTGGCCGGCGCGGCACAGCATCGCGATCTGGTCGGACACGAGGCGGTCGCGCTGGCTCATGCCGATCGTGTCGATCAGCACGATGTGCTTGTTGCGTAGCTCGGAAAGAGCGAGTTGCAGATCGGCGCTGTCTTTCACCGCGTGCACCGAGACGCCGAGAATCTTGCCGAAGATGCGCAGCTGTTCATGACCGCCGATGCGATAACTGTCGGTCGTCAGCAGCGCCACCTTGCTCGCGCCGAAGCGCATCACGCAGCGCGCGGCGAGCTTCGCGGTGGTCGTCGTCTTGCCGACGCCGGTCGGGCCCATCAACGCGAACACGCCGCCGCGCTCCATCAGCGCGTCTTCGTCCTCCATCACCGGCAGGTTCGATGCGAGCACCGAGCGCACCCAGTCCATGCCGCCGTCCATCGTCTCGATGTCCTCGGGCAGGTTGTCGATCATCATCTGCACGAGCTGCGCGGAAAAGCCCGCGGCGAACAGGTGCTTGGTCAGTGCGGCGCGTGCCGGATTGCGGCGCTGTCGGTCGCCCCACAGCAGACCCGCGAAGTGCTCTTCCATCATGTCGCGCATCGACGACAGCTCGTTCATGACGGTGTCCTTGACGACCTGCTCCATGCGCCCCTTGATCGCTTCGGCGACG
>ABYL01000241.1 GCA_000173575.1 Burkholderia sp. H160
GGCTTCCGCCGCATCCGCCGAGCAGGACCGCAAGGCGGGCCGTCCGGCCGCCGCGGCGGCCGCCGGGGAAGGCAGCTCGATTCGCGTCGGTGTCGAGAAGGTCGACCAGCTGATCAACCTGGTCGGCGAACTGGTAATCACGCAGGCCATGCTCGCGGAGACCACCAGCACGTTCGATCCGGCGTTGCACGACCGGCTCTTCAACGGCATGGCGCAACTCGAGCGCAACGCGCGCGATCTGCAGGAAGCGGTGATGTCGATCCGCATGATGCCGATGGATTACGTGTTCAGCCGCTTCCCGCGTCTGGTGCGCGATCTCGCGGCGAAACTCGGCAAGGAGGTCGAACTCGTCACCTTCGGTCAGGCGACCGAACTCGACAAGAGCCTCATCGAACGGATCATCGATCCGTTGACGCACCTCGTGCGCAACAGCCTCGACCACGGCATCGAAACCGTGGAAGCGCGGCGCGCGGCGGGCAAGGATTCGACTGGTCAGCTGGTGCTGTCGGCGGCGCACCACGGCGGCAACATCGTCATCGAGGTCAGCGACGACGGCGCCGGCCTGCGCCGCGACAAGATTCTCGCCAAGGCCGCGAAGCAAGGCATGCAGGTCAGCGAAACGATGACCGACGAGGAGGTCTGGAACCTGATCTTCCTGCCGGGCTTCTCGACGGCCGAGAAGGTTACCGACGTATCGGGCCGCGGCGTCGGCATGGATGTGGTGAAGCGCAACATCCAGTCGATGGGCGGTCACGTCGAGATCACGTCGCACGCGGGCAAGGGCAGCACCACGCGCATCGTGTTGCCGCTCACGCTGGCGATTCTCGACGGCATGTCGGTGAAGGTCGGCAACGAGATCTTCATCCTGCCGCTGAACTTCGTGATGGAGTCGCTGCAGCCGCGAGCCGAAGACATCTACACGGTCGCCAACGGAGAGCGCGTGGTGCGCGTGCGTGGCGAATACCTGCCGCTCGTCGCGCTGCACGAGGTGTTCAACGTGTCGGACGCGAAGCGGGAGCCGACCCAGGGCATCGTCACGATCATGCAGACCGAAGGACGGCGCTTCGCGATGCTGATCGACGAACTCGTCGGCCAGCAGCAGGTGGTCGTGAAGAATCTGGAAACGAATTACCGCAAGGTGCACGGCATTTCCGCGGCGACCATTCTCGGCGACGGCAGCGTCGCGCTGATCGTGGACGTTGCGGCGCTGAACCGCGAATCGCGTCATGCGCATGGGCACGCGCAGGCGATGAGCCTCGCATGAAACGTGTGCTGAACGCAGCACTGTCAGACAACGCAACACAACTTCAACTCAATTCATCCCAACCGATTGGGGGCTAACGTGGCAGAAGTCCAATCCATCAATTCGAGCGTTGCAAACGCGAGCGGGACGAATGGTCGCCGCGACGCACAGGCGGACGCCGGCGGTCAGGAATTCCTCGTCTTCACGCTCGGCGCGGAAGAGTACGGCATCGACATCCTGAAGGTGCAGGAAATCCGCGGCTACGACAACGTGACGCGCATCGCCAACGCGCCCGAGTTCATCAAGGGCGTGATCAACCTGCGCGGCATCATCGTGCCGATCGTCGACATGCGCATCAAGTTCCATCTGGGCCGCGTCGAGTACGACCACCAGACCGTCGTGATCATCCTGAACGTCGCGCACCGCGTGGTCGGGATGGTGGTGGACGGCGTATCGGACGTGCTGACGCTCACGGCCGATCAGATCATGCCGGCGCCGGAATTCGGCGCGACGCTGACGACTGAGTACCTCACTGGTCTCGGGACGGTCGACGGCCGCATGCTGATCCTGATGGACATCGAGAAGCTGATGACCAGCTCCGAGATGGCGCTGACGGAAACGCTCGGCGGTTAACGGCAGGCCGCAAGAGAACACGGCAAAGGGAGTATCAAGATGCTGAGCAGGTGGTCGATCCGCACGTCGCTGACGCTGGTGGGGACTCTTCTGGTTATGCTGACCGTGGTGGTCGGCGCGCTCGGGCTGACCGCGCTGAATCGCGCGACCGGTTCGCTCGATCGTATCGCGCGCGGCGAACTGGTCGCGATTCATGCGCTCGACGATGCGTCGGCGTATCTGCTGCGCTCACGCCTCGCGATCGATCGCTACAACACGCTGACGGCCGCCGGCAACACGGACGAGGCGAAGAAGGTACTCGATCGCGCGCAGGAGCTGCTGGGCAAGGGCAAGCAAAGCTGGCAGACCTATCTTGACGCGCCGAAACACGGCGTCGATCAGGCCTTGCTCGACGATGTCCTCGCGAAGCACACGACGGTGATGCACGACGGTGTCGACGTCGAATTCGCCGCGTTGAACGCGAACAACCTCGACGCGTATCACGCGGTCGCGGACACGAAGATCAGCCCGATGTTCATCGCCTACGACACGGCCGCCGCCGCGGTGATCCAGGCGCTGCGGCAGAGCGTGGCCGATCAGGAGGCGAGCGCACAGTCGAACGCGTCGCTGATGATCACGCTGATCGGCGTGATCACGGTGCTCGCGCTGCTGATGGTGGTGGGCATCCGCTTCGCGCTGAGCGGGCTCATCGTGCAGCCGCTGAACGACGCGACCGCGTGCTTCGAGCGGATCGCCGCGGGCGATCTGACCGGCACGGTCGAGGTACACGGCGGCAATGAAATCGGCCGCCTGTTCGCGGGCATCAAGCAAATGCAGGACAGCCTCGCGACGATGCTGCGCGCGGTGCGCGGCGGGACCGAGTCGATCGACACCGGCGCGCGCGAAATCGCGATGGGCAACACCGATCTGTCGCAGCGCACCGAGCAGCAGGCCGCGTCGCTGCAGGAAACCGCATCGAGCATGGATCAGCTGACGGGCACCGTGCGACAGAATACCGAGAACGCGCGCCAGGCGAGCCAGCTCGCGGTCAACGCGTCGGACATCGCAACGCGCGGCGGCGACGTGGTGAGCCAGGTCGTCACGACGATGCAGGAGATCGCGACCAGTTCGAACAAGGTCGTCGACATCATCGGCGTGATCGAAGGCATCGCCTTCCAGACCAACATCCTCGCGCTGAACGCGGCGGTCGAAGCCGCGCGCGCCGGCGAGCAGGGCCGCGGCTTCGCGGTGGTGGCGGGCGAAGTGCGCAGCCTCGCGCAACGCAGCGCGAGCGCCGCCAAGGAGATCAAGGAGCTGATCGGCGATTCGGCCGACAAGGTGAAGAGCGGCTCCGAGCTGGTCGGCCGCGCGGGTACGACGATGGACGAAATCGTGCAGGCGGTGCGTCGCGTGACCGACATCATGGGCGAGATCAGCGCGGCATCGGAAGAGCAGTCGGGCGGCATCGAGCAGGTCAACCGCGCGGTCGTGCAGATGGATTCGGTCACGCAGCAGAATGCGGCGCTGGTCGAGCAGGCGGCGGCCGCGGCGGCGTCGCTCGAAGACCAGACGCGGCAGTTGCAGGCGGTACTGAGCGGCTGGAAGGTGGCCGGCGCATCGGCGCGTCAGAGCGCGCCGGCGGCGCGTACGCAGACCTCCGCGCAGTTTGCCAAGGCCGCACCGAAAGCGGCGAGCGGCGCGTCCGCGGTGACCGCAACGACGGCAACTGCGGCGGTAGCGACGGCCCCGGCTCCGGCCCCGCATGACCCAGCCGCACGCGTTGAACCGGCACTGAAACCGAGGCCGGCCGCCGCCGCGGCTCGCGTCAAGAGCGACACATCCACGCGCGCCGCTGCGGCAAGCGCGGCGACAGCAAGCTCGGGCGCCGACTGGGAAACGTTTTAGGCAACGGCAGAGTGACATGTGGTCAACCGGCATCGCGCCCGCGGATGGGCGAAGCATCGAAGCACGCGCATCACGCGTGTCGCGAGCCGGCCGTATGTTGATGGCACTCGCGGGAGGGCGCGACCCCGCGAAGACAATTCCTACCCCCCAGGCAGTCCGGCTGGGCGGCGAGCGTGATGGCTCATATCGCAGACAGGAATTTTCATGATGGCAACGCGCGCAACACAACGCTCCGCACGGGCCGCACCTGACCGGACAGAACCGGCCAGGTCCGTCGAGACGGGGCGCGATTTCGAATTCACGGCGGCCGATTTCGCCCGCATCCGCGATCTGATCCATCGCGCGGCGGGCATCTCGCTGTCGGACCACAAGCGCGACATGGCGTATAGCCGCCTCGCGCGCCGCTTGCGCGCGCGCGGCATCGATACGTTCCGCCAGTATCTCGATCTGCTCGAAGCGGAAAACGATCCGGCCGAGTGGGAAGCGTTCACGAATGCGCTGACCACCAACCTGACCGCGTTTTTCCGCGAAGCCCATCATTTTCCGATCCTCGCCGAGTTCGTGTCGCGCCGCGCGCAGCCGGTGTCCGTGTGGTGCTCGGCGGCGTCGACGGGCGAGGAGCCGTATTCGATCGCGATGACGCTGATCGAAGCGCTCGGCGACAGCGGCGCGCGCCAGGCGTCGGTGCTCGCGACCGACATCGACACCCAGGTGCTCGCGAAGGCCGAGGCCGGCGTCTACCAGTTCGACCAGGTCAAGCATCTCTCGCCCGAGCGGCTCAAGCGCTTCTTCCTGAAGGGCACCGGCGCGCATGCGGGGATGGTCAAGGTGCGTCCCGAAGTGCGCGCGCTCGTGCGCTTCGAGCAACTGAATCTGACCGATCGCGATTACCAGTTGCGCACGCAGTTCGACGCGATTTTCTGCCGCAACGTGATGATCTATTTCGACAAGCCGACCCAAGCGCAGGTGCTCACGCGCTTCGAACCGCTCGTGAAAGCGGGCGGCCTGCTGTTTGCCGGCCATTCGGAAAACTTCACGTACGTGACACAGGCGTTCCGGCTGCGCGGCCAGACCGTCTACGAACTGACGCGCGATGCGGGCGGGGCTCGCGCGCCGTCGCGCGCTAACGCGCATGACGCGCCTCAAGCGAGCGGGGTGGTGGCATGAGCAGCGCGCTGCCGATCGCTTCGAACCTGTACTACGACAACCACTTCCAGCGCCCCGGCGTGAAGCTGTTGCCCAACGAGTTCTACACGACCAGCGAAGACATGGTGCTCGTGACCGTGCTCGGCTCGTGCGTCGCGGCCTGCATTCAGGACCGCACCGCGGGCATCGGCGGCATGAATCACTTCATGCTGCCCGACGACGGCGCCGACGTCGCGCAGGCCGCATCGGACTCGATGCGCTACGGCGCGTACGCAATGGAAGTGCTGATCAACGAACTGATCAAGGCGGGCGGGCGACGCGAGCGCTTCGAGGCCAAGGTGTTCGGCGGCGGCGCGGTCCTCGCCGGCATGACGACGATGAACATCGGCGATCGCAACTCGGAGTTCGTGCGCCGCTATTTGGCCACCGAAAAGATCCGCATCGTCGCCGAAGACCTGCAGGGCTCGCATCCGCGCAAGGTCGCGTTCATGCCGCGCACCGGTCAGGTGATGGTGAAGAAATTGCGCTTGCAGCAGGAAGCGGGCGTGGCCGAGCGCGAGCACGCGCTCGTGCAGCAAAGCGCTGAAGCGCGCGCCGAGCGGCTCGCCGCTGCGCGCAAGCGGGTCGAGCTGTTCGCGTCGCCGGCCGCCGCGCGGCCGAAAATCGAACTGTTCGGCGCGAGCCCGCGCCCGACTCATTCCAACAACGCCAGAACCACAGAGGAGGCGTGAGCGCTGTGCAAAAGATCAAGGTATTGTGCGTCGACGATTCGGCGCTGATCCGCAGCCTGATGACTGAGATCATCAATGGCCAGCCGGACATGACGGTCGTGGCGACGGCGCCCGATCCGCTCGTCGCGCGCGAGCTCATCAAGCAGCACAACCCGGACGTGTTGACGCTCGACGTCGAAATGCCGCGCATGGACGGCCTCGATTTTCTCGAGAAGCTGATGCGCCTGCGGCCGATGCCGGTCGTGATGGTGTCGTCGCTGACCGAGCGCGGCAACGAAATCACGCTGCGCGCGCTCGAACTCGGCGCGGTCGATTTCGTGACCAAGCCGAAGGTCGGCATTCGCGACGGCATGCTCGACTACGCGGAAAAGCTCGCCGACAAGATTCGCGCGGCGGCCCGCGCGCGC
>ABYL01000240.1 GCA_000173575.1 Burkholderia sp. H160
ACCGGGTAACGAATCTGCCTCCGGCGCGGCCGCGCCGGTGCCGGGTGTGTCGCTGAGCCGGCGCCGCGCGAGCGAGCTCGAAGAAATCTTCGCTGACAACGGTCTGTTGGCGCGGCAGATCGACGGCTACCGCCCGCGTGCTTCGCAGATCGAGATGGCGCGCGCGGTTGCCGCGGCGCTGGAAGCGTCGGGCCGCGCGATGCCCGAGCCCGCGACGTTCGAAACGCAAAAGCGTCCGGCGCGGCGCCTGCAGCAGACGGGTGCCGATGCGGCCTCTGAGTCGAGCGGCGACCGTGCCCATTCCGATGGCGGCGATGGCGTCGAGGGTGGTGAGAACACGCTGATCGTCGAAGCGGGTACGGGCACCGGCAAGACCTATGCGTACCTCGTGCCGGCCATGCTGTGGGGCGGCAAGGTGATCGTCTCCACGGGCACCAAGCATCTTCAGGATCAGCTGTTCCAGCGCGACATTCCGACCGTGCGCGACGCGCTCGCGGTACCGGTGTCGGTCGCGATGCTGAAGGGCCGCGCGAACTATCTGTGCCATTACTACCTGCAACGTACCGCCGACAACGGCCGACTGCCGTCGCGCCAGGAAACCTCGTATCTGCAGGACATCGTGCGCTTCGCGAAGATCACGCGCACCGGCGACAAGGCCGAACTTGCGAGCGTGCCGGAGACTGCGCAGGTGTGGTCGATGGTCACGTCGACACGCGACAACTGTCTCGGCCAGGAGTGCCCACATTACAAGGACTGCTTCGTGATGCAGGCGCGCCGCGAAGCGCAGCAGGCCGATATCGTCGTGGTCAACCACCATCTGTTTTTCGCCGACATCATGCTGCGTGATACCGGCATGGCGGAGCTGCTGCCGACCGCGAACACGGTCATCTTCGACGAGGCACATCAGTTGCCCGAAACCGCGACGCTGTTTTTCGGCGAGACGCTGTCGACGGCGCAGTTTCTCGAACTCGCGCGCGATTCGGTGGCCGAGGGTCTCGGCCACGCACGCGACGCGGTCGACTGGGTCAAGCTTGGCGCAACGCTCGAGCGCTCCGCGCGCGACGTGCGGCTCGCGTTCAAGGAAGACACGGTGCGTCTGTCGATCGGCCAGTTGCCCGACGATCATCCGTTGTTCCCCGCGTTGGAGACGCTCGAAGCCGAGCTCGATGCGCTGGCCTCGGCGTTAGCGGGGCAGGCCGAGCGCGCCGAATCGCTGGGCGCGTGTCTGCGTCGCGCGCGCGAGTTGCAGGATGTGCTGAGCGGCTGGACCATGCCACCCACGAGCGCCGAACGCGACGCGGCTGCGACACGCGAGGGCGAGGCCAACGCGGAGCGCACCGATCCGAACGAGAAGGTGCGCTGGATCGAGGTTTTCGCGCACACGGTGCAGCTGCACGAAACGCCGTTGTCGGTCGCGCCGATTTTCGCGAAGCAGCGCGCCGGCGTGCCGCGCGCGTGGATCTTCACATCGGCGACGTTGTCGGTGCGCGGCGACTTCACGCACTATGCGGCGCAGATGGGCCTGAACTCGAAGCGCTCCATGACCTTGCCGAGCCCGTTCGACTATCCGTCGCAAGGGCTCCTCTACGTGCCGCGCAATCTGCCGCAACCCTCATCGCCGATGTTCACTGACGCCGTGTTCGATGCCGCATTGCCCGCGATCGAAGCGTCGGGCGGCGGCGTCTTCATGCTGTGCACGACGCTGCGCGCAGTGGATCGTATCTCGGCGAAGCTGCGCGACGCGATCGAGGCGCGCGGCTGGGACTATCCGCTGCTCGTGCAGGGCGATGCGAGCCGCACCGAATTGCTCGACCGCTTTCGCGCATACGGCAATGCGATTCTGGTCGGCAGTCAAAGCTTCTGGGAGGGCGTGGATGTGCGCGGCGACGCGCTGTCGCTGGTGGTCATCGACAAGCTGCCGTTTGCGCCACCGGACGATCCCGTGCTGGCCGCGCGGCTCGATGCACTGACGAAGAAGGGCTTGAGCCCGTTCGCCGTGCATCAGCTGCCGCAGGCCGTGATCACGCTGAAGCAGGGCGCGGGCCGGCTGATTCGCGCGGAGACCGATCGTGGCGTGCTGATGATCTGCGATACGCGTCTCGTCGATAAACCGTATGGCCGCCGCATCTGGCAGAGTCTGCCGCCGTTCAAGCGCACCCGCGAGATAGAGGTGGTGCGGGAGTTCTTCGAGGAATCTGTCGAACGCGGTTGAATGTCTTGATCGGTTGCTGCGTTCAGGTGACGCAGCGACCCAACGATGCGTGCCGCATGCGCGGGGCATCGCAAACAAAAAAGCCACGAATTTGCATTCGTGGCTTTTTAATGCTGCTTGTCAGAGGCTGCTGGTTTGAGCAGCCTCCCGCATCGACGTTAGTTGCGACGGGAGCCGTCGCAACGTCGAGCAAGCGCAGCTTACTGGCTTGCGCCTGCAGCCGGCGATGCTGCGACTGCCGGCGATGCTGCTTCAGCCGGGGATGCTGCTTCTGCGGGCGATGCGGCTTCAGCCGGCGATGCTGCGACTGCCGGCGATGCGGCTTCAGCCGGCGATGCGGCAGCTGCCGCGGACGCAGCATCTGCCGGAGCAGCGGCTTGCTCGCTCTTATTGCATGCAGCGAGTGCCACAGCTGCCAACAGGGATGCTACGAGGAGGGATTTCTTCATGATCACGTCCTTTTATGGTTTAAAGGTAAGCAACAGCGCAAAATAAAACCGGTAATGTGCTCCAACACCGACCTGGGCCGCTGGTGGAGATGCTCTTTCGAGAGCTGGAATCTTCCCTACGGCTTGGGCGGAAATTATATGCACTTTCGTACTGACAGTCGATAAATCCGGGGTCAATACGTTGTCTTTCTCATACAAAATTTCACTGTACGGTATAGCACGTGGGCAGAGTTACGCAAGCTCGCCCACCTGTATCCAGCCCGCACGATACCACTCGTGTAGCAGTGATGTAACAGATGAATCGTGCGATAGTGTTACAAAGCGTTTCGCACTCATGCATCGCAGATTCGCGAGATCAAACAGCCATTTTTTCGCGCCGTCCCACGTCATTTCTTCTCCATTTACGAAGAAAAAACGACGTTCGTACAACAGGTTAGTCTTGCGATCGAGCCGCAGGCCGGATTTCGATGCCGCGCCGACGAAACGGGTTTCATTGAGCGGCCGCTGCGGCGCATCAAAGACGACACTCGGCTTCGGTTCGCTGAGGTACGTGCCAAGGAACGACGCAATGTCCTGCTCATTCCATCGCACTTTAGCAAGGATCGCGCCCACCCGTTCGACGAGCGCCGCGGGCAGCTCGGCCGGCCGCTCGACGGCGGCTTGCCGCGGATCGCGATAGAGCGCGCCGGCCTTGCCCCCGGCCTCGCCGCGCTCGGCCAGATGGTAGAGGAACTGTGCGCTCAGCTCACTCTCCGACGGCGCGCGAAAACCGATCGAGCAGGTCATGCACTCGCCCTCGGCGATGCCATCGTGCGCGATGTGCGGAGGGAGATACAGCATGTCGCCGGGCTCGAGTACCCACTCCTGTTGGTGCTCGAAGTGCTGTAAAACTTTCAAAGGCAAGCCGGGCTGCAGCGTCAGATCTCTCTGCGCGCTAATGCGCCAGCGACGCTTGCCTTTTACTTGCAAAAGAAACACATCGTAGGAATCGAAGTGCGGGCCGACGCCGCCGCCGTCGCTCGCATACGAAATCATCAGGTCGTCGAGGCGCGCGTCCGGCACGAAACGGAAACGGTCGAGCAACGCGCGCGCACGGTCGTCGTGCAAGTCCACGCCCTGCACGAGCAGCGTCCAGGCGCGCTGCTTGACGGACGGCAGCTCGTCGGGCGCGAACGGGCCGTGCTCCAGCTGCCATTTGTTGCGAAAGTGCGTGATCAGGCGCGCTTCGACGTCGTCCTGATCGGCCAGTTCGAACAGTTCCTCGCGTGACAGCGGCGCTTCGATGTCGGGAATCGCCTGACGGATCAGCAGCGGCTTCTTCTGCCAGTAGCGGCGCATGAATTGCGACGGGCTCAGATGGCCGAGCAGAGCGGTCGGAATGTCGGGCGAGGGCGGAACAATGGGCTGCGTGGCCGGCTTTGCAGCAGACGACGAATTGCGTGCCGAAGCTGCATCGGCCGGGAAGTGGTTGGGCCGCCTGGGCATCGTATAATGTGAGTTGTATTCTGGAGAATCGAATGAAAATCGCAAAGAACACCGTCGTGTCGGTCGCCTACAAGCTGTCGGATGCGCAGGGCAATCTGATCGAGGAAAGCGAAGAGCCGATGGTCTATCTGCACGGCGGCTATGATGGCACGTTCCCCAAGATCGAGGAAGAGCTCGACGGCCACGAGGCCGGCTTCGAGACCCAGATCCAGCTCGAACCGCAAGACGCGTTCGGCGAATACGATCCCGAGCTTGTGAAGATCGAGCCGCGCGATCGCTTCCCGGAACCGCTGGAAGTCGGCATGCAGTTCGAAGGCACACCGGAAGATGGTGACGAGGAAATCGATTCGCTGGTGTACGTGGTGACCGACGTCGCCGAAGACAAGGTCGTGCTCGACGGCAACCATCCGCTCGCCGGCATGGCGCTGCGTTTCGCGTTGACCGTGAAAGACGTGCGTCCGGCTACCGAAGACGAAATCCAGCACGAGCACGCGCACGGCGCGGACGGCCTCGAAGTCCTTGACGACGATGAAGACGAGGACGAAGAAGACAACTCAAAACCGACCCTGCACTGAGTTTGCGGGGACGCGCGGTGTCGTCGCGGGGGCAGACGGCACCGATACCGGCAACGCTGGTGAAGCTGGCAGTATCGATCCCGGCGGCATCGAAATCGCAGGCCCGTAATCGCCGCCGCCCTGGTCGGACGGGATGCGCGGCTGCTGGTCCGGCGATTCTCCAGGTGTCTGCAATACCGGCGGCATTTCCGTCGTCGGCCCGAACCCTTCCACATTCGGCATCTCCGGCGCACCCGGCATCGTCGCGCCGGATTCGTCGCGCGGCGATACGGGCGGCAAGACCGGCGGCGTGGTAGGAAGCGGCATCTGCTTCGGCACGTCGCGCACGCTGACTCTGAACGGCGGCTTCCTGCCGAAATCCGCTTCTATCTGAATCCACTGGTTGAGACGATCACGCGGCGCGAGCTCAATGCGCGTGAGATTCGTCACGACCATTCCCTTGTCGTTGCGTAGCGGCTGATCGATGACAAAGCCGCCCGCTGCGCGGTCGTCGTCGGCATGAATGACGACGACGGGTCCCGGGAAAATCTGCGCGAGCTTGACGAGACTGCGCTTGAATTCGAGAAAGCCGTCCCGGCGCGAGCTGTGCGCGAAGTGCAGCCATGCGAACCGTTCGGGCCGCTCGTAGCGCTCCGGGTCGAAGTCGCCCTGAATGAATACGACAATCGCGCGAGCGTCGCGGCGCTTCGCATATTCGCCCGCGTGCTCGAGCCAGAATGCGTTGGCGATCACGCGATCTTCGAACTCGCCGTTGCGGCCGCCCGCGCTCAGGTAGTGATTGTTCGGGCCCGGCGCGTTCAGGCCGATGAAGACGATGTTGCTGGCTTTGTCGTTCGTTTTGTCGTTCACGACCCAGCGCACGTTTTCGCGAAACGGACGAAAGCGCGACACCTCGCTTTCGCGCGTCAGCGCGATCGGGTTCTGCCCCATCGATGTCGGATCGGCGAATATCGTTTGCCGCAGCTGGTCGAGCCGCTCGACCGGATCGAAGCCGCCGGCTTCGGCCGTGCCGCAATCGACCCAGTCATGCTGACCAGGGATAAAGAAGAGGGCGGTGCGCGAGCTGTCGAGCAGCGCGTGACGGCGCTCGAACACCTCGTCGCGGCAAACTTCCTTCGGCCCCTTCAGATTGCCGTCATAGACGGTGAAGCGCACGTCGCGCTCGCGACCGATTGCCTCGAGCAGCCGTTGCGTGGCGGCTTCGTCGGCGGGGCTGTGCATCGTGTCGGAGATCACCGCGAACGCGAGGCGCGAGGCTTCGGCGTGCGCCGGCGCGGTCCACGCGCACACTGCCGCGAGCACGACGATGGCGGCTTTCGACGCGAGCACGTGGCACA
>ABYL01000239.1 GCA_000173575.1 Burkholderia sp. H160
CCAGGCGGACGAGCTGAGCGCCTACCCGGAAACCTTCAGGACGTCGTGGCTGTACACCGAGCTGTATCGCGCGCGCAACTTCAAGCAGTGGATGAGCAAGGGGCTGTATCTCGGCACGCTGATGGTCGGTCTCGAGCAGAAGGTGCTCGGCGGCAACGTGCCGTGGACGCTGCATCATCAGCACTCCGATCATGAGACGCTGAAGCCGGCTTCACAGTGCAAGCCGATCACGTATCCGAAGCCGGACGGCAAGCTGACGTTCGACCGGCTGTCCTCGGTGTTCATCTCGAACACGAATCACGAGGAGAACCAGCCGGCGCACCTGACGCTGAAAGATCCGAGCGTGCCGGTCAACGTGAACTGGCAGACCTATGCGGGACCGGAGGCGCGTTATTGCCCGGCCGGCGTGTACGAGTTCGTGAAGAACGAGGAAGGTAACGAACGGCTCGTGATCAATGCGCAGAACTGCGTGCACTGCAAGACCTGCGACATCAAGGATCCGACGCAGAATATCGTGTGGGTCACGCCGGAAGGCGGTGGCGGTCCGAACTATCCGAACATGTGATTGGCTCTGACGGTCGCGTGCGCAATTGCGCACGCGATGCCACACGAGATTCGTGACCTGAGATGACGCGTTACGGCGCGCTCGCCGCGATCTTCGGCGTGCTCACGGCCACGTCCCCGCATTGCGCGCGATGGCGCAGCGCGTGATCGATCAGCACGAGCGCGAGCATCGACTCGGCGATCGGTGTTGCGCGAATGCCGACGCACGGGTCGTGCCGCCCGAAGGTTTCGACGACCACCGGCTGTCCTGCCTTGTCGATCGAACGGCGCGGCGTGCGAATGCTCGACGTCGGCTTGATCGCGATCGACACCGTGATGTCCTGCCCCGTCGAAATACCGCCGAGCACGCCGCCCGCGTGATTGCCGACGAAACCTTCCGGCGTCAGTTCATCGCCATGCACCGAGCCGCGTTGCGCGACGCTCGCGAAACCCGCGCCGATCTCCACACCCTTCACCGCGTTGATGCCCATCATCGCGTGCGCGATGTCGGCGTCGAGGCGGTCGAACAGCGGCTCGCCGAGGCCGACCGGCACGCCGGACGCGACCACGTTGATGCGCGCGCCGATCGAATCGCCGTCCTTGCGCAGCGCGTCCATATACGCCTCGAGTTGAGGCACGATCTCCGCGTTCGGCACGAAAAACGGGTTTTCGCGCACCTGCGCCCAGTCGACGAACGGCACGTCGATCTCGCCGAGCGCGGCCATATAGCCACGAATCTCGGTGCCGAACTTCTCGCGCAGCCACTTCTTCGCAACCGCGCCCGCCGCGACCGTCGGCGCCGTCAGCCGCGCCGACGACCGTCCGCCGCCGCGGTAATCGCGAATCCCGTATTTCTGCCAATAGGTGTAATCGGCGTGACCGGGGCGGAACGTCTCGGCGATGTTGCCGTAGTCCTTGCTGCGCTGGTCGGTATTGCGAATCAGCAGCGCGATCGGTGCGCCGGTGGTTTGACCTTCGAACACGCCCGACAGGATCTCGACCTTGTCCTCTTCCTGGCGCTGCGTCACGTGGCGCGACGTGCCCGGCTTGCGGCGATCGAGTTCGAACTGGATGTCGGCTTCGTTGAGCGCCATGCCCGGCGGGCAGCCGTCGATCACGCAGCCGATAGCGGGGCCGTGCGATTCGCCGAAGGTCGTGACAGTGAAAAGCGTACCGAGCGTGTTGCCGGACATGGGCGTCGTCCAAAGAAATACGGGGAGAACGCTATTATGCCAGCCCGCTTGCGTCGAAGCGGGGCCTGGCGACGGCGATGGCGCTATTTGCGCGCGCCGCGCAGCTCGGTCACGATCTGCTGCAACTTCTCCGGCGTGGCCAGCGCCGGGTCGATCGGCTCGCCGACCGCGAGGCTCAGCCGGCTCATCACGCCTTTGCTGATCGGCCGCGGCCAGCGCGCATCCACGGCGCGCGAAAACACGCTGCCCCACAGACCGCGCAGCGCCATCGGAATGACCGGCGCCGGCGTGCGATCGACGATCTCGCTCACGCCATGGTGAAACGGATTCAGCTCGCCGGTGCGCGTCAGCTTGCCCTCGGGAAAGATGCAGACGAGTTCGCCGTTGGCGAGCGCCTGCGCGCACAGATCGTACGCGCGCGCGAGCAGCGCCGGATCCTGATGCGCGGGCGCGATCGGAATCGCCTTCGCCTGCCGGAACAGCCAGCCGACGAACGGCGAGCGAAAGATCTGATCGTCCATCACGAAGCGGATCGGCCGCGGGCTCTCGGCCATGATGACGATCGCATCGACGTAACTGACGTGGTTGCACACGAGCACCGCCGCGCCCTCCTCCGGAATCCGCTCCGCATGCACGAGCCTGATCCGGTAGAACGTGTGCACGAGCAGCCACGCAATGAAGCGCAGCAGAAACTCGGGCACGAGCGAATAGATGTAGCCTGCCACGACCACGTTCAGCAGAGCGGTGACGAGGAAGATCACCGGAATGCCGAAGCCCGCGGTAGTCAGGCCCATCGCCATCAGCGCCGACACGATCATGAACAGCGCATTGAGGATATTGTTCGCGGCGATGATGCGCGCGCGATGACTCGGTCGACTACGGCTCTGGATCAGCGCATAGAGTGGCACGCTGTAAAAGCCGCCGAACATCGCGAGCAGGAACAGATCGGCGAGCACGCGCCAATGCGCGAGCCGCGCGAGAAATTCGCCGACGCTCAGCAGGTGCCCCGCCGGCGGCAGTGCGTGGCTCGCGAAATAAAGATCGATCGCGAACACGCTCATACCGATCGATCCAAGCGGCACGAGGCCGACTTCAATGCGCCGCTTCGAGAGCCGTTCGCACAGCAGCGAGCCGATGCCGATGCCGATCGAAAACGTGGCGAGCAGCACGGTCACGACGTCGGGATCGGCGGACAGCACGTCCTTGGCGAAATTGAAGAACGACGCGAGGAACGTCGCGCCGACGAACCACAGCCACGAAATGCCGAGCAGGCTCAGAAACACCGTGCGGTTTTCGTGCGCGAGCTTGAGATTGCGCCACGTTTCGCTCACTGGATTCCAGTTGATGCGCAACCCCGGCTGGGGTGCGGGCGTAGCCGGCACGAGGCCCGACACCGCGCGCCCTATCAGCGCAATCGAGATACACGCGCAAGCCAGCACCACCGCGCCATGCTCGGCGAACCCCGCGCCCGCGCCGCCGACGATCGTGCCGACCAGGATCGCAACGAAGGTGCCCATCTCGACCATGCCGTTGCCGCCGACCAGCTCCGCCTTCGACAGATGCTGCGGCAGATACGAGTACTTGACCGGCCCGAACACGGTCGAGTGCACGCCCATCAGGAACGTGCACAGATACAGCAATGGCGCGCTATGCATCCAGAAGCCCGCGCCGCCGACCAGCATCACCGCAATCTCGAAAGTCTTGACGAGACGCGTCAGCAACGCCTTGTCGTACTTGTCGGCGATCTGGCCGGAAGTGGCCGAGAACAGCACGAACGGCAGAATGAAAATCGCTGAGATCAGGAACGCCGCGGTTTTCGGATCGACGCCCGAAAAGCGCGCCGCCTGATACGTGACGAGCGACGTGAAGCCGATCTTGAACACGTTGTCGTTCATCGCGCCGAGGAACTGCGTCCAGAAGAACGGCGCGAAACGGCGCTGGCCGAGCAGGCGGAACTGGGACTCATGCGCTTCATGCGCGCGAGCGGCGCGGCGGGTGCCAGGCAATGGACGATCGTTCATGAAGTCGGGAGAACCGCGCGGAAAAATGACAACAAAGCGGGCCGGACATAAAAAAAGCGCCCGCTTACGCGCGCGCCTTGTCGGCGAATTCGCGCTCGCGGCAGCGGCCGGAGCGCGACGTTCGAGCCACGCGCATCAATGCGCCGGCTGCTGGTCCTGTCCTTCCTGCTCTTCCGGCCAGTCGCGGATATATGCTTTCAGCATGCGGTTCTCGAAGCTCTGCTCCTCGACCACCGCCTTCGCGACGTCATAAAACGAGATGACACCCATCAGCGTGCGGCTTTCCATGACGGGCAGATAGCGCACGTGATGCTCGAGCATCATGCGGCGCACTTCGTTGACGTCGGTTTCGGGCGTGCAGGTGAGCGGATGGTCGTCCATCACCTTGCGGATCGTCGAGGTGCCGACGCTGCCGCCGTTCGTGCTCAACGTGAGAATAATTTCGCGAAACGTCAGCATGCCGACCAGATCGCCGTATTCCATCACGACGAGCGAGCCGATGTCGTGCTCGGCCATGGTATCGACGGCGTCATGCAGCGTGGTATCCGGCGTGACCGTAAAAAGGGTGTTGCCCTTGACTTTAAGAATGTCGCTTACTCGCATGATTTATCTCCTGATACCGCCAATCTCGCAATGCATGATGTGTTTTTTCGATCCTAGCGGAAAGACCCATAAAAGGAAAGCGGGCCGCCAACCAAGGCTCGGCGGACTTTTGCGATCTCGAATTCATATGACTTCAGCATGTTCAGCATGCTTCGTACCCGGTACAGACCGGACAGTCCGACGGTCCAACCCACGGGAAAACCGCGCTTGAAGCGGCGCGCGCCAATGATAGGATGGCCGCCCACCCTCATCTTTCGCGAGGCCGCTCGCGGCCCGCCGCTCACGATGCCCGCCAACCGTTTCGATACGCTTGCGCTGCATGCCGGCGCTGCACCCGATCCCGCCACCGGCGCGCGCGCGACGCCGATCTACCAGACCACGTCGTTTTCGTTCCGCGACCCGGATCACGCCGCCGCATTGTTCAACATGGAGCGCGCGGGCCACGTCTACTCGCGTATCTCGAATCCGACCGTCGCCGTGTTCGAGGAGCGCGTCGCCGCGCTCGAAAACGGCGCCGGCGCGATCGGCACCGCGAGCGGCCAAGCCGCGCTGCATCTGGCGATCGCGACGCTGATGGGCGCGGGCTCGCACATCGTCGCATCGAGCGCGCTGTACGGCGGCTCGCACAATCTGCTGCAGTACACGCTGCGGCGCTTCGGCATCGAGACGACCTTCGTCAAGCCCGGCAACCTTGACGCGTGGCGGGCCGCGCTACGCCCCAACACGCGCCTGCTATTCGGCGAAACGCTCGGCAATCCCGGGCTTGATGTGCTCGACATCGCCGCGCTCGCGCAGATCGCGCACGCGCACCGCGTACCACTGCTGGTCGACTCGACCTTCACGACGCCCTACCTGCTGCGCCCGTTCGAGCACGGCGCCGACTTCGTCTACCACTCGGCGACCAAGTTTCTCGGCGGCCACGGCACGACGATCGGCGGCGTGCTGGTCGACGGCGGCACGTTCGATTTCGAGGCGTCTGGCCGCTTTCCCGAATTCACCGAGCCGTACGACGGCTTCCACGGCATGGTGTTCGCCGAGGAAAGCACGGTTGCGCCGTTTCTGCTGCGCGCGCGCCGGGAAGGCTTGCGCGACTTCGGCGCGTGCCTGCATCCGCAGGCCGCGTGGCAGCTGCTGCAAGGCATCGAGACGCTGCCGTTGCGCATGGAGCGTCACGTCGCCAATACGCGGCGCGTGGTCGAATTCCTCGCCAGTCATGCCGCGGTCGAATCGGTCGCCTATCCCGAGTTGCCGACCCATCCCGATTACGCGCTCGCCAGGCGACTGCTACCGCGCGGCGCCGGCGCCGTGTTCAGCTTCAACCTGCGCGGCGATCGCGCGGCCGGGCGTGCCTTCATCGAAGCGCTCGCGCTCTTTTCGCACCTTGCGAACGTCGGCGACGCGCGCTCACTCGTGATCCACCCGGCGTCGACGACGCACTTCCGCATGGACGCCGCCGCGCTCGCCGCGGCCGGGATCGCGGAAGGCACGATCCGCCTGTCGATTGGCCTCGAAGATCCGGATGACCTGATCGACGATCTCAAGCGCGCGCTGAAGGCCGCGCAAAAAGCCGCGCAATCGAGCAAGACTACCCCCGCCCGCCCGGAGTCCGCATGATCGTTACCGTTCAAGGCAAACCGGCCTACGCCTACACGGGCGGCAAACCCTTCGACGCGAGCCTGCCGACCGCCGTATTCATCCACGGCGCCGAGCACGATCACAGCGTGTGGGCGCTGCAAAGCCGCTACTTCGCGCATCACGGTTTCGGCGTGCTCGCGGTCGATCTGCCGGGCCACCGCCGCAGCGCCGGCCCCG
>ABYL01000238.1 GCA_000173575.1 Burkholderia sp. H160
AGCGCGCGCCCACCCCGGCGCTCCGCGCAGCGCCGGCCGCCTCATGGAACCGCGAACACGACGACGCTGTTGCCGCGCTTGAAGTCGAGCTGCGTATTGCCGCCCGCCGCGACCGCGATGTACTGCTTGCCGTTCACCATGTACGACACAGCCGGTGCGTTGACGCCCGCGCCGGCCTGGAACTCCCACAGCTTCTTGCCGTTGGCGGCATCGAACGCGCGGAACAGGCCGTTGCCCTCGCCGTTGAACACGAGTCCGCCCGCCGTCGCGAGCACCCCGCCCATCAGCGGCTGGTCGGTCTTGTAGTCCCACGCGACCTTGCCGGTGTCGACGTTCACGGCCGACAGCTTGCCCCATTGCTGCTCGCCCGGGATCACCTTGAACGCGCCGCCGAGCCACAGCTTGCTACCGCCCGGGTAAGCGGCTTCCTCGACCTGATACGTCATCGGCTGATGCAGGTTGGCCGCGTAGACGAGGCGCGTCTGCGGATCGAACGCGATCGGCGACCACTCGACGCCGCCGTTCGCGCCCGGCAGCATCCGCGCGCCGGCCGCGGTCGGCAAGGTCCACATGTTCTCCTGCGGAATCATCGCCTGCGAGAAGCGGATCAGACGGCCGGTCGCGCGATCATGCACGTAGACGTGACCGGTCTTGCCCGCATGCACGATGCCCGGGATCATCTTGCCGTCGTTGTCGCGCACGTCGATCAGGACCGGCGGGCTCGCCGCGTCGAGGTCCCAGACGTCATGCGGCACGTACTGGTAGTGCCATTTGTACTTGCCGGTGTCGAGGTCGATCGCGACGAGCGAATCCGTATAGAGGTTGTCGCCCGGCCGCACCGCGCCATACAGGTCCGGCGACGGATTGCCGACCACGAAGTACACGGTATTCGTCTTCCGGTCGATCGCCGGGGTCATCCAGACGCCGCCGCCGAGCGTCTTGTAGAAGTCGCCGCCCTTGTCGGCCAGTTGCTTCTTCTCCGCGGCGATGTCGCGCTTCTCGTCGCGGCCCGTCGCGTCTTTCGTGGCCCACACGCCTTCCTGCCCGCTATCCGGAATCGTGTAGAAGGTCCACAGCAACTGGCCGGAATTCGCGTCGTACGCCTTCACGAAACCGCGAATGCCGTACTCACCGCCATTCGTGCCGATCAGCACCTTGCCGTCGACGACCGCCGGCGCCATCGTTTCCGAATAGCCCTCGTCGGGATTGGCGATCTGGCTTTGCCACAGCACGTTGCCGGTCTTGGCGTCGAGCGCGACGAGCTTGGAGTCGAGCGTACCCATATAGAGCCGGTCACCCGAGATCGCCACGCCGCGATTGTTGGGCCCGCAACAGAACGTCGTGACCGGACCCATCTTGTGCTTGTAGTGCCAGAACTCCTTGCCCGTCGTCGCATCGATCGCGTACACATGATTGAACGACGTGGTGAGGAACATCACGCCGTCCTTCACGATCGGCGCCGTTTCCATCGACTCGTTGACGGCCGTCTGGAAGATGAAGGCCGGTCTAAGCTTCGCGACGTTCGTCTTGTTGATCTGCGAGCCGGGGTAAAAGCGCGTCTGCGCGTAGGACCCGTTCGAATGCAGCCAGACCGTGGTCGTGGCGCCGGCACGATCGAGCTGATCCTGGCTCACGGGCTGAAGCCTCGAGGGCACCGGCGCGGCGGTGGTGGTCGAGCTGTTCTGCACTTCGTCGGCGGCGTGGGCCACCGGCAAGCCGAAGGCAATGGCGAGCAGCGGCAGGCCGACAATTCCTTGTATATGGTTGAATCGCATGAGCGTCTCCTTGCTTTTTTGTTCCTAAGAATTGCAGCGCAGGAGTGCGGCACAGATCCACGCGGACGACAGCGTGAATAAGCACGATGGCGCAACCCTCGCAGACGGCAAAAGCGTACGACTTCGAATCGTTGTCAGCTTTGTCAGGACGGGTCGGCTTCGCAGGGTTGGGAGAAGTGATGCACGGATCCGCGGAAAACCGGCTCCATTAAGGGTAGGCGATGCGATGGGGATTTTCTAGATTAAATCTACGAGGAGTGGGAAAGCACTTAGGCTTGCGCTGCACTCCCCGTCGCGTATTGCGCTGATCAGAACCGGCCGCCGCGCGAATCGGCACCCTTCAGATAGTTCTGGTTGGTCTGTTCCGGATTCCGGTTCACCAGCGGTCTCGCGTAGAGCGGATGATGCAAGCTTCGCACTTCGTGCTCGAGCCTGAAGCAACGCTCTCCGGACGCCAGATCGAGCAGGTCGGCAAACCGGTATTGATGCGGCTCTTCTCCATATACGAGGCCTTTTGCGTCAAGGCGCTCGTACGGACCCGAAAAAGCAGCGGTGTAAATGGCAATGTGGTGCCCGTCGTATTCAGGAATGGGCTCGGTCGTTTCGGCGTAAAGCAACTGCTGATGCGTGCCGACCTCGATCACCGCGCGGTGCAATCCGTGCTTCTCTTCGATGTCGACGGTCGCATCGAAGATATCGCGGTAAAAGCGGGCGATCGGCAACGCGCTGCCGACCGGTACATCCATCTTCACGAACGCGATGCCGAGATCAATTTCCGACCAGGGAGCCGACGCAGATCGACTGGACGGATCAAGACACTCGTAGCGGTTGCCCCACGGACAGGTCACTTCGATGGCGCCGGCGCGCTGCGTCCATCCGAACCCGGTGCCGGCGAGCAGCGGCTCGACCGAGCGCAGACGCGCCACGAGCGCTTCGAGTTCGCCGACCACGAGACCGACACTGCCGCGCAAACGTTGCGCCGCCCCGTGCGGCAAGTGAATCTGCGATCGACCAATGTTGATCCACATGTTGTCGACACCGGTCATCACGAACGGATCGCGCGTGAGCCCGAGGCCGGTGACGTAGAAGGCGGTCGCGAGAATCTGGTTGGGAATCTTCAGGTTGACGTGTTCGAGAAGGATCAGATTGCCGGTGTCGTCGTTAGCGTAAGAGTGTTCCATGTGTTTGCCTTGTGCATGAGCCGCGAAACGCTCTACAAATTATGCATCAACAGGGCAAACAGTTCGCGGGCGGCACTCGATCGCAGCGCGCGGACATGCGGTACTTCAGGAACTCGTCTTCGGGAATCGCATAGTTGAACTCATCATATGGCGTGATCTTTTCGATTGATGTCGTCATCCTCTGCTCCTCTATACCTGCTGCGGCATCCCTATTTCTTGAGAACCTTCCACGGCCCATTACCCGTTTTGCAGGCGACCGGCGTCCAGCTTTGGGTCTGTCCTTTCGCGACCGCGGTGAGCGTCGCGGTCCGGCAGGTTCGATCGCCGTCCTTCTTCGTATCCTGCGGCGTCACCGTGCCCCTGATCGAAACGGGGTTGCCGGTGCCCGCATTGCTCCACTCGAGCGATTCGCCATCCTGTTTGGTTTCGAGCGCCTTTTGCGCCGCATCGTTGAGCGCTTTACGATCAGCATCACGCATGTACGTAATGGGCGTGTCCTTCAGGAAGTTCAGGTTCGTTGCATGACACAGAACGGGGCCCGCCAGCAGTGCCGCGGCGAGCCAGCGCGTGAATGCGCATGCGCCGGGAAGAAGTTGACGTGACATGGGTATCTCCTCTAAATCAGTCGCGGTCCGCACCGTCCGCGAGATCGCCGTTTTGCTCGAACGCGTCGACGAGGTCCGCCACCGAAGTGCGCCGGCCGATGTGGCCGACACGAACTTCGAGTCCTTCGGCGCGCAACATGTCGCGCACCTCCGCGTGGGCGCCGACGACCTTCGTCTCGGTGCCCGCCGCCTGAAGCGCCCCGTGCAGCGCCCTGAGCATGCGCGCGCCAGCCAGATCGGCGACCGGTGACGCGGACAGATCGCAGATCACGAGCCGGACCGGCTCGGGCGCGGCGTGGATCATTCGCCAGATCGTCTCGCGCACGTGCTCGACGTTGAAGTACAGCAGCGGTGCCTCGACTCGCACCGCCAGCACATGCGCAATCGTCTCGTTTTCGGCATGACGTTCGAGATCCGAGAAATAGCGCGTGCCGGGAATACGACCCAGCATCGCGACATGCGGATGTGCGGCGCGACGAATGATCAGCAGCATCGACACGAGCACCGCGACGATGACGCCCTTCAGGATGCCCAGCAACAGAACCGCCGCGAACGCCACTATCGAAATCGCGAATTCGAAGCGGCTCACGCGCCACACGTGACGCAATTCGCCGACATCGACGAGGCCCTTCACCGCCACGAGCACGATCGCCGCCAGCACGACGCTCGGCAGATTCGCGAGCAGCCCGGTGAGGAACATCAGACAGAAGCCGATCGTGAGCGACGCGAATACCAGCGCAAGCGCGCTTCTCGCACCGGCCTTGTCGTTCACCGACGATTGCGAAAGCCCGCCCGCGACCGGGAAAGACTGGAACAATCCCGCGGCCAGATTGGCCGCTCCGAGGCCCAGCAGTTCCTGGCGGGCGTCGATCTCGTAGCCGTGCGCCTGGGCGAGCGTGCGCGCGGCCGACACGCTCTCGACATACGCCAGCAACAGGCACGCGAACGCGAGCGGGACGATGCCGTCGACATCGCGCAGCCGCAGCCCCGGCAGACGGAATTGCGGCAAGCCCTGAGGCAGCGCGCCGACGAGCGTGAAGCCGCGGCTCGCCAGCGGCGTGACCGACAACACGACGATCGACGCAGCCACGACGACAAGCGCCACCGGACGCCCCGGCAGATACCTTTCGCCGAGCAGCAGCGACGCGATGCAAACGAGGCCGAACGCGAGCACGCTGACGTTGGTGAGCGGAATCTGCCCCCACAGCACGGCAACCCGCTCGAAGAAGAAGTCGCCGCCGCCTTTCACGCCGAACAGCTTCGGCAGCTGGGTCATCGCGATTGTGAGCGCTGCGCCCGCCTTGAAGCCGAGCAGGATCGTCTCGCTGATGAAGTTGACGAGCGAGCTCAACCGCAGCAGCCAGCCGATCACACACATGCCGGCGATCAACATGGCTGTGAGCGCCGCGATCGAAGCCCAGCGCGCGGGGTCGCCATCGGCCATCGTCGCGACCGTCACAGCGATGAGCATCGAGATCGCCGAGGTCGGGCCGATCGCGAGCTGGCGCGACGAGCCGAACAGCGCATAACAGAGGCCGCCGACCAGATAGCCGTAGATGCCGCATTCTGGCGGCAAGCCGGCGAGCGACGCATACGCGAGCGATACCGGAATACCGTAGGCCGCGAGCGTCACACCGGCGACCGCGTCCTTCACGAGCCATCGTGGTTGATAGCTTCGCAGCCACTGCGCGGGAGGAAACACGGCACGCCACCCGCGCACGGGCGGCGCGGACGACGCGAGGCCGGTAGCGCCGGATGGGTTATTCAACGTAGCGCCTCAGAGCTGATCCTTGACGCGCTGCCATGTGTGATCCGGATTGAATTCGGTGATCGGCGGTGCATGCGCGCCACGGTCCTTCTGGTAGATCACGCCGTTGTTGTTGACGAGGAAGGTCATCACGCCGCTCGTGCCGTACTGCGCTGGATAAGCGACCATCGCGTAGCCGGCGATCATGTGGCCGTTGATCACGTAGCTGAACGCGCCGCCCGGCGCGCTCTTGCCCTGCCGCGTCAGAATGCGGAACTGGTAGCCCCGGTAAGGATCGCCCACCGCGTGGCCTTTCAGATATTCGGAGCTAGCGGCGACGAGCGGACCGAACGGACTCTCCTCCTCGCCGCTGTTTTCGTCGGTGTGCCAATACAGGCCGTCCTGCTTGCCCGGCGTGCTGGCCAGTTTTTGCGCGTATTCGAGCAGGCCGTCGTGGTTGCGGTCGCGCGACGCGTATTGACGCTGCGCGTCGATGTAGGCGTGCAGCACCTTGATCGCTTCGAGTTCGTTGGAGCCGATCCGTCGATTGATCAGTTCTTCTTCGCCCTGCTCGGTGGCAAAGCGCCAGGTGCCGCCCTGTTTCACGATCGGTATCGGCATCGGCCATGCCTCGTCGCCGACCAGCAGAATCCGCCGGTCCGGTCCCCTGTCGTCGAGCACATGATAGGCTTCGAGCTCCTTGCTCGCCTTGGCCCAGTTCGCCTCGTTCTCCGCGTGATCCGGCGATACCATGAGGCTCTTGTGCGCTTCGCCGAAGATGGCGACGAGCGACG
The DNA here is from genome assembly GCA_000173575.1 of Burkholderia sp. H160. Classification (GTDB taxonomy): domain Bacteria; phylum Pseudomonadota; class Gammaproteobacteria; order Burkholderiales; family Burkholderiaceae; genus Paraburkholderia. Next base: position 6,103 of record ABYL01000238.1, read on the forward strand.
CTTCGTCGTCGGTTTTCAGTGCGCTGGACAGCGCGGCAACCGCGTCTTCCGGGGTGGCGAACGTGCGCTGCCCTTCGGCGAATGCGGCCAACGGAACCGACAGCGCGAGCACCATCGCGCACAATCGGCACAATGACGCGACGCGCCGCCGCGCATCGTCGCGTGCGCGCTTTC
>ABYL01000237.1 GCA_000173575.1 Burkholderia sp. H160
AGTCCTTGCCCACCGCGTCTATGGACAGGAAGGCGCGCTAAGAATTGCCGATAGTATTCACGGGATCCTGAGCGACTTGCGAACTGTCGGCGGACATCCGACCTCCGTTTCCGGGAGCATTGGAGTGTGCATGCTGGCCGAAGGCACCGGCAGCGGCCCTCTCGATGCCCGAGCAATGATGCGCGCTGCTGATAGCGCAATGTACCGGGCGAAAGCGCGCGGCAAGGGGCAGACAGCGTTTGCCGAAGCAACCGACGTGCAGCCCATGGCGACGTGACGGCGCAACGTTACCCAGCGACTCGCGCACACAACTTCAAACTGAGCCGGTGATCGGGGAATGCAAATGGAATATCTTGAGAACGTCGTTTCCGTGAGCAGTGGCCTTAATCTGACACCCAGAATGCAGAGGGGTCCATGGGGCTCTGTCAGATTGATGGGGAGGCGTCCGTAGAATCAAGTGATGAAGAAAACGAAATCGCTTTATCACGGCCACCGCTTCCCCGCCCTCGTCATCAGCTGCGCGGTTCGTTGGTATTTCCGGTTCGGCTTGAGCCTGCGCGACGTCGAGGAATTGTTGCTCGAGCGTGGTGTCGTGGTCACGTACGAAACGATCCGCTGCTGGTGCGACAAGTTCGGCGCCGGATTCGCCCGTTGTGCCAAAGCGGCGCGGCGCAAGCCGGGAAGCACATGGCATCTGGAAGATAATCCTGAGGTTGAGCCTGGTTGCGGCGGCGTTCGCCACGTTCGCCTCCTTGTCGCTCGCGCAATCTACGAATGAGGGCGCGTTGAGGCGCCAGCAAGTCCGACAAGAAGTGATCGATCTCGCGGCCGTAGGCTACTATCCGATCGACTTTGCAAATTACCCACAAAGCGTGCTTGTGGCCAAACAACGGCTCGCGGCGAAACGCGGCGCGCAGGAACCGGCTACTTCGAAGCAGCAGTAAGGATCGCCGTGCGACGGCCAGCGCGGCGCGATTGCGCACGTCGCTGCCGCGCCGGAGCGCGCGCAGCGAGCGAATGGCCCCCAACTCACCGACTCATCGCGATTGGGTTGACGCGCGGGTACGCTGTGACAATCCGCAAACGCCCGTTCGATCCGACGGACCTGCGCTTCAAAGATACCGCTGCGCCCGCTGTTTGTAAGGCAGCTTTTCCTTTCGCTGGAGTAGTACTGGATAGCGCCAACTTTTCGCGCGCTGCTGAAATTTGCCCGAGAGCCGACGCGATTACAACCGCATGCGAAACGGGTCGACGAGTTCGTTCATCATGTCAAGCAGCATGGCGCGATCGCGTTTGATTTCATCGATTGGGCCGCCCAAACTCAGTGTCATCGCGTCGTAGCCGCGCTTCATGGGCAGAAGCATTGCCAGTGCAGCGGCTCCGGGCATGGACACGCCCGTGGAAAGAGCAAAGCCGTCGCGGAGCGTCTGCGCGATGCTTTTGCGTACGTCCTCCAGTGCAAGGTGCAAGTCGGGATTGCGCTCGAGCGCGTTGACCTTGCGTAGCAGGTTCGCGACCTCCCTATCTGTTCTCGTGGTCAGCAACATCTTGCCGGCCGCGCTGTGAAACAGGGGACGCAGCGCACCGCTCGAACTCGTGAAGCTGCCGGCGCGGGTTGCTTGCAGCACGTGCAGATAACGCACATGGGTTCCGTGCTGCGCGCCGATCATGACCGTGTGACCGCAACGATCGAGCACGCTCCTCATCAGGCGCAACAGGCTTTGCGCGCTGTACGTCTCCTCCTGAATCCAGGCCGTTGCGAGCGCAATCCGCAGATTGGGCACATACAGCCCGGTGCGCGCTTCGTGATCGAAATAGCCCGCTTCCGTCAGGCTTTTCATGAGGACCGAGGTACTCGATTGCGGATAGCCAAGCGATTGAGAAATCTCCTTGATCGTCGCGGGGCTTCGAGTTTCCGCGAAATATTCGAGCACTTCGAGAACCCGGTGGGCTGATTTGACCTTAGGAATGGAGTCCATAACGATGATTTTGAATCACATATGTGATTGTTGTGTTCCACGGATTATATGCGGACTAAGCTGCATGCCAGCTCGCTGCAATCAGCGAGTGCAATGCACCGGACCAGTCATGTCATTGGTGCGGAGACATCCAGAAAAGGTCAGGGTCGCGCGGTTGCCGCCATCCATCAAGGCCAGGAGGAGGCAGAGTTTTTATGGAAAACGTCGGAAACGTACTGTCCGCGGTTGAGGTCAAGAGAAGCTCGCGCTATCGTGCATGGCTCTTGTTGCTGCTCAGCCTGATCTACGCATCGAGCTTCATCGATCGTATTTTCGTTGCCGTCGTGGGGCAGTCGATGAAGGTCGACATGAACCTGAGCGACCTGCAGATCGGGGTGCTCGGCGGCCTCGCATTCTCGCTGTTCTACGCGACGCTGGGCATCCCGATGGCCCGGCTCGCCGACCGGATGAGCCGGGTCACGCTGATATCCCTGTCGATTGCGGCATGGTCGGTGATGACCGTGCTGTGCGGCACGGCGGGCAATTTCGCGCAGTTGCTTCTGTACCGGCTTGGCGTCGGTATCGGCGAGGCTGGCAGCACGCCCACCGCTCATTCGCTGATCTCGGACGAGTTCCCCGAGGGACGCCGCGCCACTGCCCTCGCGATCTATGCGCTCGGTCCTCCGCTCGGTGCGATCGGGGGCGCGATCGGAGGCGGAATGATTGCACAACATTTCGGCTGGCGGCCGGCTTTCTGGGTCGTCGGCGCACCGGGCCTCATCCTGGCCGTCATTGCTTTCCTGAGCTTGCGCGAGCCCGAACGCGGCGCCATGGACCGGATTACCGCCGTTGATGCGCAGCGCAATGCCTCGCTGGGCGCTATCGCGGCCATCCTCTTGCGCAGCCCGTTGTTCGTGCAACTCCTGCTGGGCACAGTGATCGGCGCGTTCGCCCAGTACGGCATCAATCTGTTCATTCCGGCGTATCTAACGCGCGAATTCGGCCTCAATGCCGCGCAGGCCGGGATGATGTTTGGTCTCACGATCGGTGTCGGTGGCGCGATCGGCACGACGCTCGGCGGATGGATTGCCGACAGGGCCGGATCAAGCGACAAGCGCTGGTATGCCTGGGTACCGGCTTGGGGCACGCTGCTTGGCTTCGTGCCGGTATCCCTCGCGTTCATGCAGTCCGACTGGCATATCGCGGCGGCGTTGCTGTTTCTCGCCACGATCCTGTTGAGCTCCTGGAACGGACCGACTTTCGCGGCGATTCACGGCCTCGTTGCGCCACGCATGCGCGCCACGACCTCGGCCTTCGTGTTCCTGATGATGAACTTCATCGGCCAAGGCGGCGGTCCGACGTTCATTGGTTTCCTTAGCGACCGCATTGCCGCCCATCTGTTCACGTCCGGCGACTACTCGAAAGTCTGCCGGTCCCCGCATGGCGCTCATGGTGCGATTGGGGCGGTGGCAAACTCGCCGCTCGCGCATGCTTGTGCGGACGCTTCGTCGGCCGGTCTGCGCTACGCGATGCTCTCGATGAGCGTTCTCCTCGTGTGGGCTGCGTTCCACTACTTCCTCGCCGTGCGCCACGTCGACAAACGGCATTGACCCTGGCCTCGTCGACTCCCAACTACGAACACGATCATCATGCTTACCGAAGAACAGAATCGCCAACTGACTCAGGTTGGCCGGGGCACGCCGATGGGCGAGCTAATGCGGCGACACTGGCATCCGATCGCCGGCATCGACGAACTTGAGCGAGAGACGATCAAGCCGGTGCGCCTGCTTGGCGAAGATCTGGTGCTTTACAAGGACCTGAGCGGACACTACGGCCTGATGGAGCGGTACTGCGCGCATCGCGGCGCAGACCTGGCCTACGGCTTTGTCGAAGACCATGGCCTGCGCTGCAACTACCACGGCTGGCAATACGACTATGGCGGGCAGTGCGTGGCGCAGCCTTACCAGGATCTGGTGGCACCGCAAGGCACCATGCGTGAGCGGATCAAGCTCAAGGCCTACGAGGTCCGTGCGTGCGCTGGCCTGCTGTGGGCCTATCTCGGTCCTAAACCGGCTCCTCAGTTGCCGGATTGGGAGCCGTTCCACTGGCGCAACGGCTTCGTGCAGGTTGCGTTCGCAAGCGTGCCCTGCAATTGGCTGCAAACCCAGGAAAATTCGATCGATCCGCTTCATTTCGAGTGGATGCACGCCAACTGGGGACGCCGGCAGCGCGGCGAGCGCGACTATGCGCCGACGCATCTCAAGATGGCATTCGAGGAGTTCGAGCACGGCTTCATCTACCGGCGTGTGACCGAGGATACCGACGAGTCGCATCCGCTCTGGACGGCTGGTCGTGTCTGTCTCTGGCCCAATGGCTTTTTTCTCGGGGACCATTTCGAGTGGCGGGTACCCATCGACGACGAAAACACGCTCAATGTGACGTGGTCGTACATACGCGTGCCTCGCGAGTCCGAGCCCTATGTCCAGGAGAGCATTCCAACCTGGCATGCGCCGGTCAAAGATCCCCAGAGCGGCAAATGGATCAGCTCGCATGTGATCAACCAGGACATCATCGCGTGGTGCGGACAGGGGCGTATAGCAGACCGTACCCGTGAAAACCTGGCTGCCAGCGACGCCGGCATTGTGATGATTCGCCGTCAGTACTTCCGGGACATGGAAGCCGTAGCGCAGGGGCGTGATCCGAAGGGCGTCCTGCGGGAGTCTGCCGGACCTCAGGGCATTCCGCTGCCCTGCGGCGACTGGCGGGATTTCTTCACGAACAGTCTGCCTCGCGGCGAGTATGAGCGTCATCCCAAGTGGAGCAAGCTACTGCATCACTTCCTGTTCCATCCGGGGCAGCCCCAGGCGGTTCGCGAGGCGTGCGAAGCTGCCACCGGCGTGGCCATGGAGGACGTTGGCGGCGCGGCTGTGGCTGTTTGAGGTTGGTCGCGGCTTCCGGTATGCCGGAAGTCGCGAGGCATATTGAAACGCAACTCAGTGTTCAACGAGCGCCACTTTGATCGAGAGGTTATCGTCCTGTGTTCGCGTTGGTCGCTGTGTTAAAGGCTCAGGTTTCGCGATTTCGCTGAATCGATGGTCTGGCGAGGCCCGTCGATGGCCCACACGACTATCATGCGCCGGGTCAGGCGCTTCACGTCGAAGTTTGTCAGATGCTGGAATCGCCTCGCCATGACAAACGGTCAGTCGTGGCGAGTCGATGAGGCTCACGTGAAGATCCGCGGCAATTGGGCCTGTCTTTATTGCGCGGTTGCACAGACTCTACGCCCGCATCCGCAGCTCTGATTTCCATCCCACGCGCGAGACCGCGCACGGTCAGGGTGACCGTGCGCGGCTGCCATCTCCGGCAGCTAGCTCGCGGCTCCATGGCCCAGCCATTGTTCGCGAGTACGCGAGACGACTTTTCCAGGCACCGTCGTCGCAACGTGTGCTATCACGCCAGTGCCTCGAGATCGCTTATAAGTTCCGGCACGATGGTGAACAGATCACCGACGAGACCGTAATCGGCCACGCTGAAAATCGGCGCTTCCGGATCCTTGTTGATCGCGACGATGACCTTCGAGTCCTTCATGCCCGCGAGGTGCTGGATCGCGCCCGAAATGCCGACCGCGACGTACAGTTGCGGCGCGACGATCTTGCCGGTCTGGCCGACCTGATAGTCGTTCGGCACGAAGCCCGCGTCGACCGCCGCGCGCGATGCGCCGAGCGCCGCGCCGAGCTTGTCGGCCAGCGGTTCCAGAACCTTCGTGTAGTTCTCGCCGTTGCCCAGACCACGGCCACCCGACACGATGATCTTTGCGCTCGTCAGTTCCGGGCGATCGAGCTTCGTCACTTCGCGGCTCACGAACTGCGAGAGGCCGGCGTCGGCTGCCGCTTCGATGTTCTCGACTGCTGCGCTGCCGCCTTCTGCTGCAACGGCGTCGAAACCGGTCGAGCGCACCGTGATGACCTTGACCGGATCAGCCGATTGCACGGTCGCGATCGCGTTGCCCGCGTAGATCGGACGCTCGAACGTGTCCGCGCTATCCACCGCCGTGATGTCACTGATCTGCGCGACGTCGAGCTTCGCCGCGATACGCGGGGCGATGTTCTTGCCGTAAGCGGTCGCCGGCGCGAGGATGTGCGTGTAGTTCTTCGCGATGTTCAACACCGTCGCTTCGACGTTCTCCGCGAGACCCGCTTCGAGTTGCGGCGCGTCGGCGAGCAGCACCTTGCTCACGCCCGCGATCTTCGCTGCCGCATCCGCCGCAGCCTGCGCGTTGTGGCCCGCCACCAGCACGTGAATGTCACCGCCGATCTTCTGTGCCGCGGCGATCGTGTTCAGCGTCGCAGCCTTGATCGATGCATTGTCGTGTTCTGCAATTACCAGA
>ABYL01000236.1 GCA_000173575.1 Burkholderia sp. H160
GAGGCCGCCGCGGCAGCCGCCGCCTCCGACGCTCCCGGCACCGGCAGCGCCGTAAAGCCTGCCGCAATCTTGAGCGGCTGAGCGCCTTCATGCGCTGCCGGCGTATCGCCGACCTGTGGCGCGGACGCTTCGACCGTGTTCGACGCCGCCGCCGCGACGGCTGCTTCCTGCACGCCGGGCTTGTTCTTGCCGACCAGGTAATAGTCGAGCACCTTGCGCGCGATCGGACCGGCCGCCTCCGCGCCCCAGCCGCCGTTTTCGACGATCAGCGCGAGTGCGATCTTCGGTTGATCGACCGGTGCGAACGCGATGAACAGCGCGTGATCGCGCAGATTCTCGGGGATCGCGTGACCCTTGTAGTTCGCGCCCTGCAGCGAGTACACCTGCGCGGTACCGGTCTTGCCGGCCGCCAGGTACGGCGCGCCCACGAACACCTTGGCCGCCGTGCCGTTCGTCACGACGCCTTCCATCGCTCGCTTGATGATGTCGATGTCCTGCTGCTTGACATCGATCTTGTCGCTCGGATCGCGCACCACCGGCCGGGTGTCCTTCGTGATCGGATTTTCGATGTCGCGTACAAGGTGCGGTTTCATCACGACGCCGTTGTTCGCGAGCGTTGCAGTGGCGTGCGCGAGCTGCAGGATCGTGTACGAGTTGTAGCCCTGACCGATGCCGAGGCTGACCGTCTCGCCTTCGTACCACTTCTGCTGTTCGGGGCGGCGGTACGCGTGACGCTTCCAGTCGGTCGACGGCAGGATGCCCTTCGCCTCGCCCGCGATGTCGATGCCGGTGATCTGCCCGAAGCCCCACGGCTTCATGAAGTTCGCGATGTTATTGACGCCGAGATCGTGCGCGAGCATGTAGAAGTAGGTGTCGTTCGACACGACGATCGCGCGGTTCATGTCGATCCAGCCCTGGCCTGAGCGCACGTCGTTGCGGAACGTGTGACCGCCGAACGTGTAGTAGCCGGGATCCTGGAAGCCCCAGCTCGGCGTGCGCTTGTGCAGCGTCAGCGCGGCGAGCGCCATGAACGGCTTATAGGTCGAGCCCGGCGGATAGGTGCCGTGCAGCGGCCGGTTCAGGAGCGGATGGTCGGGCGAGTTGTTCAGTTCGTCCCAGGTCTGCTGGTCGATGCCGTCGACGAACGAGTTCGGATCGAAGCTCGGCGCCGACACGAATGCGAGCACGTCGCCGGTGGCCGGCTCGATCGCGACGAGCGCGCCGCGGCGTCCTGCGAACGCCTGCTCGGCGACCTGCTGCAGACCGATGTCGAGCGACAGCACGAGATTGTTGCCCGGCGTCGCCTGGGTGCGCGACAGCGTGCGCACGGGGCGGCCGCCCGCCGTCACCTCGACTTCCTCGAAACCGGTCTGGCCGTGCAGTTCGGTTTCGTAGCTCTGCTCGACGCCGATCTTGCCGATGTAATCGGTGCCCTTGTAGTTGTTCGCGTCCAGACGCGGATCGTAGTGGTCCGGATCGCTGTCGTTCTGATCGCTCGCGTCGTCGATGCGGTCCTGGTCACGCTGCGAAATCCGTCCGATGTAGCCGATCACGTGGGCAGCGGTCGGCCCGAGCGGGTACTGGCGGAACAGTCGCGCGCGCACTTCGACGCCGGGGAAGCGGAAGCGCTGCGCTGTGAAGCGCGCGACTTCTTCATCGGTCAGGCGCGTGCGGATCGGCAGACTTTCGAAGTTCTTCGAGTCTTCCTGCAGCTTCTTGAAGCGGCGGCGGTCGCGCGCGTCGATCGAGACTACCGTGGCGAGGTTGTCGATCACGTTCTCGAGCGTGTCGTTCAACTTCGACGGGGTGATTTCGAGCGTGTAGGCCGAGTAGTTCTTGGCGAGCACGACGCCGTTGCGGTCGGTGATGATGCCGCGGTTCGGCACGATCGGCGCGACAGAGATGCGGTTTTCATCGGCCTGCAGCGAGTATTTGCTGTAGTGCCAGACCTGCAGGAACAGGAAGCGGAAGCCGATCAGCCCGAAGCAGACGAACACGAACAGGCCCGCCGCCGCGACGCGCAGGCGGAATTTCGTGAGCTGCTGTTGAGTGTCCTTGAATTCGGTCATGCGATTCTGCAAAAGGCCGGAATGCGGCCATCAAGAGAGTGTGCGCCCAAACCGGCCGCGGCCGGCGGGCGCAGCGCGGGATCAAATGGGCCGCGTGTCGTCCGGGTCGGCGGGCCGACGCTGCGGCATCAGCAGCAGGATGCTCGCGACCGGCCACAGTGCGGCTTCGACGAAACCGTCGATCAGATAACTCCAGCCCGGAAATGCCGCGCCGGTCAACAGCCGTATCACGAACGGCACCAGTTGCGCGACGACGAGCAGCGGCATCACTGCGAACGTTTGTACGCCGAGCGACATCCACAGCACGCGGCGGTGAATCGTGATCGCGCCGTACGACAGTAGCGTGTACGCGAGCGCGTGCTCGCCGAGCAGGCTCGCGTTGTGCACGTCCATCAGCAGGCCGAGCAGAAACGCGATGCCCATGCCGACTTTGCGCGGCTGATGCACGTTCCAGAACAGCAGCACGAGCGCGACGAAATCGGGCACGCCGGAGAGACGTCCCCAGGGCATCAGGTTCAGCAGGAACGCGGAGGCGAGGCTGAACGCGATGAAGTACGGGTTGACCGGCTGCAGGATGTATTGCGGGCGGTTCATGGCTGAGCCCCCGGCTCGGCTTGCGGCTTCGCGTTCTTCGCGGCGACTGGCTTGTCGGCTTTTCTGTCGGCTGCGGGCTTCTCGGACTTCTTGTCCGCCGCGGGCTTTTCGGACTTCTTGTCGGCGGCGGCCTTGGCCGGCGCCTTTTCCGTGGATTTTGCTGCTGGCTTTTCGGCCGCGGCTTTGTCGGTGGCGTTCTTGTCGGCCGGCTTGGCGGCGGATTTATCCGCCGCGCCCTTGCCGTCGGCAACCTTGCCGCCCTTCTTCGCTTTCGCGTCCTTCGCGACGGTTGCCGCGTCGGGTTCGGCAGCCGGGCGCGGTGGCGCGTCGTTCTGGACGTGCAGCACGAGCACCTGACGTGCGCCGCGCACCGCCGCGACCGGCAGACTGATCACGCGCGCAAACGCGGTGTCGGCCTGCTTGTCGACTCGCACCACCTTCGCGACCGGCAGCCCCGGCGGATACACGCCGTCGAGGCCGCTCGTGACGAGCTCGTCGCCGGTCTGCACGTCGGCGCTGATCGGCACGAAGCGCAGATCGAGCGTGTCGCCCTTCGGCGTGCCGTAGATCACGCTGCGCAAGCCGGTGCGCAGGATTTCGACCGGCACGGCCTGGTCCTTGTCCGTCAGCAGCGTGACTTCGGCCTGCAGTGGGAACACCCGGGTGACCTGGCCAATCACGCCGTCTTCGTCGACGACCGGCGAGCCGTTCTGGATGCCCTGCTGCGCGCCGCGCCCGATCACGACCTTCTGCGTGAACGGATCGCGCGTGTCGTACTGGATTTCGGCGGGCAGCGATTGCGTGGTGAGGCGCTGCGACAGTTGCAGCAGCGCGCGCAGATGGCCATTTTCGGCGGCGAGCGACGCGGCCGTGTTGGCCTGCTGCGACAGTTGCAGATCTTTCGTGCGCAGCCTCTCGTTTTCGTTGCGCAGCGTGGCGCTCGTCACGGCGAGGTCGGCGGCGCCGAGGAAGATGTCGCGCGGCACGAGCGCCGCGCGTTGCAACGGATAAAGACCCGCGCCGAGCACGCCGCGAACGATTTCGAGCGTCTGGAAGCGGGCATCGGAGATCAGCAGGGCGAGCGCCAGCACGACGAAGAACACCAGCCGGGCGAGAGCGGAGGGGCCTTGCTTGAACAGAGGCGGCGGACTGTATTCCATGGTCGGCGCCGGGGGCGTGAGCGGTTGGGTGAGACGGCGGCGCGCAAGGCGCGCGCGGTCAGCGCGCGGCGGCTGGTCGGTCCAGCCAACGACAAAGCGGCCCGCAAGGGGCCGTGTGCCAGATCCGCGCTACTGACATGGGAGAAAAGCTCGCTTACTCGTACGAGAAGATACTGCCAAGCTTGTCCATGCGTTCGAGCGCCATGCCCGAACCGCGCACGACGCAGGTCAGCGGATCCTCGGCGACGAGCACCGGCAGGCCGGTCTCCTCGGCGAGCAGGCGATCGAGGTCGCGCAGCAGCGCGCCACCGCCAGTAAGCATCATGCCGCGTTCGGCGATGTCCGCGCCGAGTTCCGGCGGCGTCTGTTCGAGCGCGATCTTCACCGACGACACGATCTGGTTCAGCGGATCGGTCAGCGCTTCGAGGATTTCGTTGCTGGAGATCGTGAAGCTGCGCGGAATGCCTTCCGACAGATTGCGGCCCTTCACTTCCATTTCCTTGACTTCCGAGCCCGGGAACGCGGAGCCGATTTCCTTCTTGATGGCTTCGGCGGTCTGTTCGCCGATCAGCATGCCGTAGTTGCGGCGGATGTAGTTGACGATCGCTTCGTCGAACTTGTCGCCGCCGACGCGTACCGAGCCCTTGTACACGATACCGCCGAGCGAGATCACGCCGACTTCGGTCGTGCCGCCGCCAATGTCGACGACCATCGAACCCGTCGCTTCCGACACCGGCAGGCCCGCGCCGATCGCGGCGGCCATCGGTTCTTCGATCAGATACACCTGCGAGGCGCCCGCGCCGTGCGCGGCCTCCTTGATCGCGCGCCGTTCGACCTGGGTCGAGCCGCACGGCACGCAGATGATGATGCGCGGCGACGGCGAGAACATGCGCGATTCGTGAGCAGTTTTGATGAACTGCTTGATCATCTGTTCGGTGACGGTGAAGTCGGCGATCACGCCGTCTTTCATCGGGCGGATCGCCTCGATGTTGCCCGGCACCTTGCCGAGCATCTGCTTGGCTTCCTTGCCTACTGCCTGAATGGTCTTCTTGCCGTTGGGGCCGCCTTCCTGGCGGATCGACACGACCGACGGTTCGTCGAGAACGATGCCCTTGCCGCGCATGTAGATAAGCGTGTTGGCGGTGCCGAGGTCAATCGCCAGATCGTTGGAGAAGTAGCTGCGCAAAAAACCGAACATTCAAAATCCTGTCTCGCTGGGGGCCGGGCCTCGCACCGTATGCGTAGGGCGGCAGCGGAATAAATAACAGCTTCAACCGGGCGACGCGGCGCCACAGGAACTTGAAGCTGCGGGGGAGTCTACCGGAGGCCGTTGCAAAGCCAGGGCGGAAAGCGCCGGACGTTCTTTGGATTGTCCGTAAGGCCTTGGTAAGTCGGTCCGGGTTTGGGTCGAACGCGTAATGATACCTTATAATTTTGGATGTTTTGCAGGAAACGGAAGGCACTTTTTACCCCTGCCGTTCCTTTTTCTGTCTTGTCCTATCTTGTCGTAACCCGCTGTTACAACGCGATTTTTTTTAAAGTGTGTGACATTCCACCCTTTCCGGTGACTGCATGGCTCTGACCCTGATCGATGTAAAACGCATCGCGCATCTCGCGCGGCTCGAACTGGCCGATGCCGACGCCGAGCACACGCGTGCCCAGCTCAATGATTTTTTCGGCCTCGTCGAACAGATGCAGGCGGTCGATACCACCGGCATCGCGCCGCTTGCCCACCCGATCGAACAGATCGAAGACGTCGCGCTGCGTCTGCGTGACGACGCCGTCACCGAGGCGGTCGAGCGCGAGGCGTTCCAGCGGCCCGCGCCGGCCGTGCAGGACGGCCTGTACCTCGTGCCGAAGGTGATCGAATAAGACCCGCCGGGCAGACCACGGGTCCGGCCCCGGCGCGATCCTCTGCGCCGCAGCCGCGCGGCTTTGCCGCGAACCTTGCCGGACCGGTCTGCCGACGGGCAACCGAACGCCTCCACGGCAGCGTGACCGCGCTGCCGCGCTTTCCAGGATAAAACGCAATGCATGAAAAAAGTTTGACCGAACTGCGCGCCGCGCTCGCGGCCAAGGAATGCTCCGCAGTCGAACTGGCGCAGATGTACCTGAAGCGGATCGACGCGGCCAATAGCCTGAACGCGTTCATCCAGGTAGACCCCGAGCTGACGCTCGCGCAGGCGAAAGCAGCCGACGCGCTGCTGCATACCGGCCACGCCGGCCCGCTCGTCGGCTTGCCGATCGCGCACAAGGACGTTTTCGTCACGAAAGGCTGGCGCTCCACGGCGGGCTCGAAGATGCTCGCGAACTACGAAAGTCCGTTCGACGCGACCGTAGTCGCGCGTCTGCAGAAAGCCGGCATGGTGTGCGTGGGCAAGACCAACATGGACGAGTTCGCGATGGGCTCGTCCAACGAGAATTCGTACTTCGGCGCCGTGCAGAATCCGTGGGACCACAAGGCCGTGCCGGGCGGTTCGTCGGGCGGCTCCGCGGCCGCCGTGGCCGCGCGTCTCGCGCCCGC
>ABYL01000235.1 GCA_000173575.1 Burkholderia sp. H160
AACTTCGCATGCGCGAAGCGCTCATGTGCGGCAAGTCACTGGAAACCTGGCGAGATCTGATCTTGCAGGGCGATTTTCGCCTGCCTATCGAACGCGGCGCAAAGAACGGGCGCCCGCGTCGTACCGAAGTGCTCGCCGACCATGTCGATGAAACGCTTCACGCGATTAACGCAGCGCTCGCGTTCTGCCGCGAACGCGAATTCGAGCTCGTAAGCGGCTGCAATGACGATCTCAAGAGCGCAAAGTCCCGCTTGAAGTTTAGCTTTGACAAACTGCCAATGCGCGGGGAACTCGGGAGCCACAGCCTGAGATTTACGTATGCAGTCGACTTCGCAAACGCCGCACTCGATCGTGGGATACCACCCGTCGATGTGCTGGTCCAACTCTCGGACCGCCTCGGACATGGCCCCTCGCGGGTGAAGATGATCCTCCAGGTCTACTGCTGGCAGATCCGCCACCGGTTCCCCGAAAAAATTCAGTTGCCGAGCGACTTCGTCCCCCGCATGCCAACGAAGAATCTCACAGAGTCCGCAACGCGCCACCCCGAAGATCGATTCGAGGCTAACGCTCCTGCCATCAGGCGGCGAGTAACGGCGCGCAGACGCCGCTTTCAAATGAACCATGGAGGGAAAAGACCCAGGCATAAATCAGATTAATTTGTAGTCCAAATAGACTATCGAACACGACCTCTGCGAAGGAGCAAGACAACGTGCTGGAATCCCCACTCACCGAAGAAGCGCGCGTCGCGCTTAAACGATACAGCAACGAAAAGGCCGTCAAAACGCTGCTGCCACTATGGCTGCAGTTTGAAGACTTCCTGAAATCGCACGGCGTCTTGCCGGTTTCCATCCTCGAGATTCCGGAGCAATCGCTTTGTGCGTACGCGACATATCTCGACTATCAGGACTGCCACGTCGATGACGCACTGGTCGCGCTCAGCGCAGTCCTCCTTGTCTGCCTGCACGCGGGCTACAGCAGCAAGGTTTTGCGCTCCGCCGCGATCCCGCGCATTCGTCGCCCCGTAGAGAACCGACAGTGGGACGCATTTCGCTTGCGAACCTACCAGTCGCTCGAATCCTCGCGGCTTGCCCGAAGTCGCAGACGCCGGGCCAAACGTGAAGCGTGCACACAGGATACAGATCGTGCCGACATCGCCCTCCAGTAAGCAACTTTCTTAACGCATTTCATCGCTTCATCTACGTTTATCGAAGGAATAACTATGACTCATCTGATTCTGGCTCACTTCCAAAGCTCGAATAGTGCCGTGCAGACTTCGGCTGCGCAATTCCTTCACGCACAGACTGGAGGATTGCTCATCAATCCCGGCCCGCTTGAAGCGCGCGGCGAGCACGCGAGCAAGACACATCTGGCGGGCAGTGAAGATGTCCTTCAGGATCATTACTGCACCTTGCTGACATCCCGGCGCGGGGGAATTATCGACGTCTCACCAGAAGATCGCGAGGCAACGGTCGCATTCATCCAGGCGAGACGTACCGTTCTCACCGAACTGAAAACGATCATTGTATCGACGTCTCCGGACGCAGCTTCACAGCAGGCTACCGTAGAAACGCTTGGCGCCATTTGTGCAGCGGGTGTGGCGCCATCCTGCATCCGCATCCTCTATACCGACGCCCCAGCGAACACCGCCATCGAGGATGACTACCGAGTGGTCGCTGACTATGCACGCGAAACAGGCATCGCGTTGTCGCCGCAGGCTACGCTTCCTGTATCAACATCTTTTGCGAAAGCTCAGCAATTCAAGATGCCGATCGCCGCTGTCCTGAACCGGGCAGTCGACTTCGAAACGGAACTGACTGCTGCGCGCCTCAACGGTGCGCCGGAGAAAATCATGCACGCGCTAGCCCACAAGGTGATCGCGCAGCGCGATCTTCTGGATGCGGTTGATACGTTCAAACGCGTAGCCGACGCTCTCGGCATACCAAGCATCTCGCAAGACGAGTGGCGTGCCGAATTCGCCCCGGCCACGAACCGGAAGCGGACAAAGACGACAACGCTCGACTAAGGGCTTTCAATCAAGACGGATCGACGGCCCACTTCCACTCAAGGCCTGTTGATCCGCGGGGCCAATTTGCTTTTGGTCCCCGACGACTGCGTACCTACTCCGTCCGAAACATGAGAGCAATACCATCGCCCCCATATTGGCAATGCGCTGCCGGCGTCCGTGCAGTTGAATAAACCTGGCTCTCACATCGCTCCGTTGAACTATAGGGAATATTGCAATGAATAAGTTCCATCAAATGACGTCAGAGATTGAACGAAAGGCCCTTGTAGAATCTGTCGCTCGCGCTCTCAGTCTTCGCTGCGAGCCGTTGCCACCACTCCTCACCGACGCCATCGCTCTGAACAGCACACTAGCGCGGGTGCCGCGGCGCATTAACTATGAAACACATATGTATCGGTGGGCGACCAGGGCCGACTCCCTGCGCATGTCGTCCACATACAAGCGTCGACACGCGAAGTTAAAGAGTGCCTCCGTTTGGCATCGAGCTACCTCGTGGGGAAGCTTGGCTTTGAAGTTGATGCGGCCCCTCGCCCCTAACGAAGTTAATGACGGGAACTGCGACGCAATTTCGATCGAGTTCCTGCTCAATGCCATCGCTGAGGATCCGCTAATCCTAAGCACTCGCCGCGGTGGCCCCTTCCCGCACCTACCAATAGACATTCTGCTTACGGCACGAATCCATGAATTCATTCACGAATACAGTGGTCCAGGCGTGGTGCATCCGTTTGAGGGCCGCCACTTCGTCCAGGGATGCGTTCTAAATATATATTGCGACGCAAGCAACGCCAGAGAGCGCGCGGGCGTTGCCAGCGCGCTCGCCCGAATCCTGAGCGCGGAGCTCGATGCGGAAATCGTGTCGCTGGTTCAGGAGGCGCGTCACACTCATGAAATGACGCGACCTCATTGACCACTTAAGCTGAGAAGTCCGCGGACGCGCCTGGCACCTGAAAGCGGCACTGCGCCTACAAAGTGCCGTTCTGGAAGACGTGGCGCGCCGCGGCTCGCGGATTTCCCGCTCTAACGTCATACGCCCCTTCGGCCTTCGTCCAAGCCAGCGTGGTTTCTCACAAGGTGGCGGTAAACCGCGCGCCGATTTCGTCATGGCCGTAGGCCATGTGATTGCTCCTAGCGTAACCGACCTCATGAGGTTGGGCGGACCATATCATTAGATCAACGACGGATTTGAGAGCAGCAGTAAGGTTAATGCCATCGCAGAGGAAGCACTCATGGGTGGTGGCCCAACTTCCGTCCCACATTCAGTTGGAAATTTCCGCTCTTCGGCACACGCCTGAACTCGATCCCTTGTGTGTGCCGATTCGGGCGCAACTGCGGCCAGGCCAAGTTCACATGGACGCGGTCCGTATTAAGTAACAAGGCGTAACGCTAGCTTCACATCCTCCTGCGTGATGGTGCTCGATCCATCACGCAAACATCTTAGGGCTGCAAGATCGAGGATTCGCTTTAGCACGGCATCCGTTTCCGCGAGGAAATGATCCTGCAACGCGTGTGCGGTAATGTCAGCGGTGTGGCGGGATACCGAAAAGACATCGCCCGCCATCGCCCTTAGCTGCGTACGGACATAGGAAGCTAGCCAGTTGTCGGGTTTGTCGACGCATCCCAACATGCAACGTCGGCAATGGAAGCCACGCACTGTCCCCTTGATCTCTCCGTCTGTGGATTGCGCAATCGCGTGTTTGACGGTGCATCGCCCTTCGTGTGGCCGATGAGCAAGCATCTCAAAAACGCATTCACAGTCAGTACACACGAGATTGTCGTCGCGCCGGCATCGAGGCGTTTCATCGAACGTCATCTGAACTCTCCTGATTGACGAGGTTAGCGATCGCCTACTGGAGACGTTCGCTAACCCAGTATTTCCCCGAAATCGCAAAGTCAAGCCGGCGCCGGAGAACGTCACCAGGGTGCATGGAGAATAGCATTTATAGGTGTTCGAATGACCTTGACGCCAGCCAAGAACCCAGAAACAGGAAAGAAGACACTGGCCGCCAGCTGTCGAATGAAGTTGCAACGTCGGACCGGAAACCAAGTCGCGTTCAGGCGCGACGCATTTCACGCGGTTCGATCCCGCTGATGGTACAAAACGCTCGGCTGTGGGCGAAGCGCCAACGCAGGCAACCTTTCTACGCTTACCATCAACGCACCACGGCGTGCGTTTCTTACCGGCGACGTCGAGCATGTGACACCCGGCGTGCCGGGCACAGCAGTCCAAGCGTCGAACGCATGAAAAGGGCTGAGAAATAGGCAATGCTGCGCCGCGAGGGCGTGGCATAGATTGACATGGGCAGTCGAAGCTGACGCAGCAGTCGTTCGCTCACTGCGAACGCGAGCGGCGCTCACGATCCGCTTCACGGCCCTTCATATGGCTATCGTACCAGCAGATGCCCAACGCGATAACCCGAGCAAACATTCCAAAGCCCACACTCATTCGCCGTGGTGTGGTCGCCCTCTATGTGCACGTTCGCGGTCAGTCCTGCGACCACTGCGATCAATGATCATGCCAACGCCGCACAGTCCCAGCGAAACGATCATCGCCACAATGCCAAAACCATGCTCATTCCACGTCGTATCTTCGCCCTCTGTTTGCACGTTCGCGGTCGGCTTTGCGACCATTGCGGTCCATGACCAAGCCGAATGCGCCAAGCATGAGGGCGACAGCCAGTGCGAAGAAGCTCCAGCCCATCGATATTCTCCTTCCCTAAACTATACCGAAGTATACGCTAGCACAAAGGCAGTACACGGCCACGCCCCGCCGAAAATGTGCAGCCCTCGCGAGCTCGTCAATGAATGCCGGTATCCGGTTGCGCCGCCCGCCGCGAACGTGTCCCAGGCACTGCGGACGCCGGCTTCGACCTTTTGACCGCCACTGCAAAATTGTCGCTAGTCGAAGTCCCCTGACCGGCCGCACCTATTCGCACACCGGAAACGGTACCTCGAGCGCTCACCAAACGCCAGCCCGACGCTGAATCGAACTCGCTCTCGCTCCTGGCACCGCGCGCTCCGTCCACCCAACCTCTCGTTTGCGCGCCTAACAGGCTTTTGAAAAGCGCACCGTCATGATGACCGAAGCTATGTTCAGGAGGCTTGCGAGTGCGATTTTTAGCTCAATCACCGTTTCGCCACGCAATCTGCGCGGGGCATGCTCACGCATCCGGCCCTTGTGGCACGCAGTCTTCGCGCCGTGGCGGCTCGTCGCGCCGCTCCGTGCGGCGCACCTCTGGCATTCGGGCCATGCGGGTCAGATTGCTCGCAACCATCGTCAGCTTGAAGTGCTGGTCCACGCGCCGGATGCCACGATAGACCGTCTGCCGGATCCGACCGACTGTTTTACCCCAGCCGAAATGCTTTTTCGATTCGCTTGCGGATGATCTGGCTGATCCGGTAGCCCGCGTGCCGCGAAGTGCGGCCGTCGATTGTGCTGCCGCGCCAACGCGCATCGTTGCGCGCGACATGCGGTATCAGGTTGCGAGTGCAGCAATCGTTCACGAAATCGCGGGTGTCATACGCCTTGTCGGCACCAACTGTCTTCGCATGAGCACCTGCCAGCAATCGAACAATTGCAACGCGCTGGCCCGACCGGCAAAACCTTCTGCGTGACTGACCTCGGCGCCGACCACCAGCTCGGAGCGATTCTCCATCAGGATGTGCCCGTGGTAGCACAGGATGACCGGGCTCTTGTGGCTCTTCTTGAACAATCGCGCCTCCGGATCAGTAGTCGTGCGTCGCATTGCTACGTCGCTCGCCTTTCCAGTCAGTGTCGGCGTTGCGGCCACCGCCGGCTGGCGGACCATCGTCCGGGCCGTCCTTGCGGCGGAAGCTCTTGTGACTGGCCCACGCCTGAATCAGCGTGCCGTCCACCGAGAAATGCTCTCTCGACAGCAAGCCCCGCTTGTCCGCCAGGCTCATGACTTCGGTGAAGAACGCTTCCACGACTTCATGCTCCAGAAGCCGGTCGCGTTTCTTCGAGAACACCGAGTGGTCCCACACGGCGTCCTCAATCGCCAGCCCGACAAACCAGCGGAACAGCAGGTTGTAGCGCATCTGCTCCATCAGCATGCGCTCGCTGCGCACCGAGTAGAACACCTGCAACAGCAGCGCCCGCATCAGTTTCTCAGGCGCAATCGAGGCACGGCCGGTGTCCGCGTAGATGACGCTGAACAGCCCGTTGAGCCGTTTAAACGCATCATTCACCAGCAACCGGATCGGTCGCAACGGGTGATCTGCCGGGACGAAGTCCTCGAGCTTGACCGTCGTGAACAGGGGTTCCTGCATCTCATCCATTCCGCGCATCGCATCCGCTGCCAAAGATCCTGAACACGATATCCAAAACGCCCGTCCCTCAAACCCCGTTTACACGGGACCCAAATTCAACAGCCTG
>ABYL01000234.1 GCA_000173575.1 Burkholderia sp. H160
CTCGGAGGTATCGGCGGCAATTTCGGCCAGCGTCTGTCCGGACTCGCGCAGATGCGCGGCAACCCGCGCGCGCCGCTCGTGTTCGCGATCGCGCTGCTGGTGGCGGTCGTCGCGGGCCTGTTCCTGTGGTCGCGCACGCCCGACTACAAGGTGCTCTACAGCAATCTGTCCGACCGCGACGGCGGCTCGATCATCGCCGCGCTGCAGCAGGCCAATATTCCGTACAAGCTGTCCGACAGCGGTGGCGCCATCCTCGTGCCGGCCGAGCAGGTCCACGAGATGCGCCTGCGCCTAGCGTCGCAGGGGCTGCCGAAAAGCGGCTCGGTCGGCTTCGAGCTGATGGACAACCAGAAATTCGGCATCAGCCAGTTCAACGAGCAGATCAACTATCAGCGCTCGCTCGAAGGCGAACTCGAACGCACGATCGAATCGATCTCGAGCGTCAAATCCGCGCGCGTGCACCTTGCGATTCCGAAGCCGAGCGTGTTCGTGCGCGACAAGGAAGCGCCGTCGGCGGCGGTGCTCGTGAACCTGTATCCGGGCCGCGTGCTCGACGAAGGCCAGGTCGTCGCGATCACGCACATGGTGTCGTCGGCGGTGCCGGAAATGCCGGTGCGCGGCGTAACGATCCTCGACCAGGACGGCAATCTGCTCACGCAGCCGAGCAACGGCAGCGGGCTCGATGCCACCCAACTGAAGTTCCGCCAGCAGATCGAGCGCAACACGCAGCAGCGCATCGACGCGATCCTCGCTCCGCTGTTCGGTCCCGGCAACGCGCGCTCGCAGGTCAGCGCGGACATCGACTTCTCGCACAGCGAGCAGACCTCGGAGAACTACGGTCCGAACGGCAGTCCGCAGCAGGCCGCGATCCGCAGCCAGCAGTCGAGCAGCGCCACCGAGATGTCGCAGGGCGGCGCCTCGGGCGTGCCGGGCGCGCTGTCGAACCAGCCGCCGCAGCCGGCGTCCGCGCCGATCGTGGCCGCCAACGGCGCGAGCTCGGTCGCGACGACGCCGATCAGCGATCACAAGGACTCGACCACCAACTACGAGCTCGACAAGACCGTGCGCCACGTCGATCAGCCGATGGGCGGCATCCACCGGCTCTCGGTCGCGGTGGTCGTCAATTATCTGCGGGTCGTCGATGCGAAGGGTCACGTCACGATGCAGCCGGTCAGCGCCGACAAGCTCATGCAGATCACGCAGCTCGTGAAGGACGCGATGGGCTTCGACGCGTCGCGCGGCGACTCGGTCAACGTCGTCAACAGCGCGTTCACCACCGACCTCGACCCGAACGCCGATCTGCCGTGGTGGCGCACGCCGGACATGCTCGCGCTCTACAAGCAGATCGCGACGTACCTCGGCATCGGCGCGGTCGCCCTGTTCCTCTATTTCGTGATGGTGAAGCCGGCGCTGCGCCGCGCGTTCCCGCCGCCGCCCGAGCCGGTTCCCGCACTCATGTCGCCCGACGAACCGGTGTTGCTCGACGGCATCCCGGCCGAGGAACGCGAAGGCGCGATCGTCGAGATCGAAACGGACAGCGAGACGCTCGCGCTCGAAAACGCGAAGCACAAATATGAGCGGAACCTCGAATTCGCGCGCAGCATCGCGCGTCAGGATCCGAAGATCGTAGCAACCGTCGTCAAGAACTGGGTGTCCGATGAGCGCTGAAGGCGTAATGAAAAGCGCGCTGCTGCTGATGTCGATCGGCGAGGAAGAGGCGGCGCAGGTGTTCAAGTTTCTGGGCCCCCGTGAGGTCCAGAAGATCGGCGTCGCGATGGCCGCGCTGAAGAGCGTGACGCGCGAACAGGTCGACGAAGTGCTGCAGGAGTTCGTGCGGGAGGCCGAGCAGCACACCGGCATGTCGCTCGATTCGAACGAGTACATCCGCTCGGTGCTGACCAAGGCGCTCGGCGACGACAAGGCCGGCGTGATCATCGACCGGATCCTGCAGGGCAGCGACACGAGCGGTATCGAAGGTCTGAAGTGGATGGACTCGGGGGCGGTCGCCGAGCTGATCAAGAACGAGCATCCGCAGATCATCGCGACGATCCTCGTGCATCTGGACCGCGATCAGGCCTCGGAAATCGTCGCCTGCTTCACGGACCGCCTGCGCAACGACGTGCTCCTGCGGATCGCGACGCTCGACGGCATCCAACCGGCCGCGCTGCGCGAGCTCGACGACGTGCTGACCGGCCTGCTCTCCGGCAGCGACAACCTGAAGCGCAGCCCGATGGGCGGCATCCGCACGGCGGCCGAGATCCTCAACTTCATGTCGAGCAATCACGAGGAAGGCGTCATCGAAAACGTGCGCCAGTACGACGCCGAACTCGCGCAGAAGATCATCGACCAGATGTTCGTGTTCGAAAACCTGCTCGACCTCGAAGACCGTGCGATCCAGCTGCTGCTGAAGGAAGTCGAATCCGAGGCGCTGATCATCTCGCTGAAGGGCGCGCCGCCCGCGCTGCGTCAGAAGTTCCTGTCGAACATGTCGCAGCGCGCGGCCGAGTTGCTCGCCGAAGACCTCGACGCGCGCGGCCCGGTGCGCGTGTCGGAAGTCGAGACGCAGCAGCGCCGCATCCTGCAGATCGTGCGCAACCTGGCCGAGAGCGGACAGATCGTGATCGGCGGCAAGGCGGAAGACGCGTATGTCTGATCCGAACGTCCCGGCGAAGGCAAGCCTCTCGGCCTACCAGCGCTGGGAGATGGCGTCGTTCGACCCGGCCCCGCCGGCGCCCCCGCCCGCCGAACCCGAATTCGACGATCGCGCGTTCGAAGCCGAACTCGAGCGCCGTCGCGAAGCCGCGCATGCGCAGGGAGTCGCGTCCGGTCATGTGGCCGGCCAGGCGCTCGGCTATCAGGCGGGCTACGACCAGGGGCACGCGCAGGGTTTCGCGCAAGGCCAGACCGAGGCGCGCGAAGAAGCGGCGCGGCTCGCCGCGCTCGCCGAAACCTTCAAGACCGCGCTCGATGGCGCGCAGCACGCGATCTCCGAAACACTGATCTCGCTCGCGCTCGACATTGCGCAGCAGGTCGTGCGCCAGCACGTGCAGCACGACCCGACCGCGCTGATCGCGGCCGCGCGCGAAGTGCTCGTGGCCGAGCCCGCGCTCTCCGGCGCACCGGCGCTGATCGTGAGTCCCGCCGATCTGCCGGTCGTCGAGGCGTATCTGCTCGAAGAATTGCAAACGCGCGGCTGGACCGTGCGCACCGATGCGGCGGTGGAGCGTGGCGGTTGCCGCGCGCAGGCCGGCACCGGCGAGGTCGACGCGGGCATCGACACGCGCTGGCAGCGCGTCGCCGCCGCGCTCGGCAAAGTGAGCACGTGGTGAAACCGACGCTCGAAGAGATCCGCGCAAGCGATCTGACGCCGCTCGAACGTGAGCTTGCGTTGGCATCGTTCGGCGCGGAGGTGCTGGCGGACGTCGATTTTGCCGGTATTCCGGAGCCCCCGGATCTGGCATGGCACGCTCCCACGAGCGCACATCCGGCGACCGGCGCGGCGGCGAGCCGCGAGTCCGCCGCGACGGACCACGCTGTGCTCGCTTCCTCCACCGCTCACCCGCCCCGCGCGCCGTCCTACGATCCCGCGCTCGACAGCAACCCCCACATGCAGGCGTGGCGCGCCCAGCTCGACGCGCTGCGCGCGCGCAACGCGATCGCGAAGCCGCTGCGCGCCTGCGGGCGTCTGACGCGCGCGGCCGGTCTCGTACTCGAAGCGGTCGGCCTGCGTCTGTCGGTCGGCGCCGAAGTGATGATCGAGCTGCCGCCCGGCAGTTCGCTGCCGATGGCCGAAGCCGAAGTGGTCGGTTTCTCCGGCGACAAGCTGTTCCTGATGCCGACCACCGAAGTGATCGGCCTGTTGCCCGGCGCGCGCGTCTATCCGCTCGAAAGCGCGCCGATCGCCGATCCGCTCGCGGGCGCGAAGCGTCTGCCGGTCGGCTGGGAATTGCTCGGCCGCGTGCTCGATGCATCGGGCCGTCCGCTCGACGGGCTCGGTCCGCTCGGCACGCAAATCGACGCGCCGCTATCCGCGCCGGTCATCAATCCGCTCAATCGCGAGCCGATTCACAAGGTGCTCGACGTCGGCGTGCGGGCGATCAACTCGCTTTTGACCGTCGGCCGTGGACAGCGCATGGGGCTGTTCGCGGGCTCCGGCGTCGGTAAATCGGTGCTGCTCGGCACGATGGCGCGCTACACCAGCGCCGAGGTGATCGTGATCGGCCTGATCGGCGAACGCGGCCGCGAAGTGAAGGAATTCATCGAACAGATTCTCGGCGAGGATGGTTTGGCGCGCTCGGTCGTGATCGCCGCGCCGGCCGACGTGTCGCCGCTCCTGCGGATGCAGGCCGCCGCCTACTCGACGTCGCTCGCCGAATACTTCCGCGACCAGGGCAAGCACGTGCTGCTGCTGATGGACTCGCTGACCCGCTATGCGATGGCGCAGCGCGAGATCGCGCTCGCGATCGGCGAACCGCCCGCAACCAAGGGCTATCCGCCGTCGGTGTTTGCGAAGCTGCCGGCGCTCGTCGAGCGCACCGGCAACGGGCCGGCAGGCGGCGGCTCGATCACCGCGTTCTACACGGTGCTCACCGAAGGCGACGACCAGCAGGACCCGATCGCCGACTCGGCGCGCGCGATTCTCGACGGCCATATCGTGCTGTCGCGCTCGCTCGCCGAAGCCGGCCACTACCCGGCGATCGATATCGAAGCGTCGATTAGCCGGGCAATGACCGCGCTGATCGACGATAACCACCTGAATAAAACGCGTATGTTCAAGCAGATGCTGTCGCGCTATCAGCGCAACCGCGATCTGATCAACGTCGGCGCGTATTCGAGCGGGCGCG
The DNA here is from genome assembly GCA_000173575.1 of Burkholderia sp. H160. Classification (GTDB taxonomy): domain Bacteria; phylum Pseudomonadota; class Gammaproteobacteria; order Burkholderiales; family Burkholderiaceae; genus Paraburkholderia. Next base: position 4,845 of record ABYL01000234.1, read on the forward strand.
ACGCGGTACTCGATCGCGCGATCGCGCTGTATCCGCGCATGGAAGCGTTCCTGCAGCAAGGCTTTCGCGAGTGCGCGAACTTCAAGCCGAGCGTCGATATGCTGAACGCGCTGTTTGCTTAGGGCCGAGGGGGCTGACGATGTCGAAACACTCTCCGATCAAGACACTGATCGGTCTCGCGCAGGACGATGTGGACGCGGCCGCGCAGCGGCTCGGGCGCGCGCAGCGCGAGCGCAACGACGTACAGGCGCAACTCGAGTCGCTCGTGCAGTACCGCAACGAATACTACGAGCGCTTTACCGAGAGCGCGCAGTCGGGCATGCCGGCCGGCAACATGCGCAACTTCCAGGCATTCATCGACACGCTCGACTCCGCGATCGAACAGCAGCGCAATCTGCTCACGGCGGCGACCGCGCGCCTCGAGGCCGCGAAGCCCGACTGGCAGCGCCACAAGCAGAAGCTCGGCTCCTACGAAGTGCTGCAGGCGCGCGGCGAGGCGGCCGAGGCAAAGACCGCCGCGCGGCGCGAGCAACGCGACGCCGATGAATTCGCGGCGCGGGCTCTGCGCATGCGCACCGACGGCGCGTGATGCGTCGCCTGAAACCTGACGGCACACCCGTTTGACAGATTGACAGGATTCGATATGTCGCTCCTTTCACAGATCGGCTCACAACTCGGCTCGCTGCTCGGCACGAGCGGCAATGCGTCGGGCAGCGCGGCCGCGAGCGCCGCGCTCAACTCGAGCCCGTTCGCGCAGACCTTGCAGCAGAGCATCGACCAGCAGAACAGCGCGAATCAACAGCAGGCGAGTTCGTCGACGGCGTCGCAAACGTCGGCGCCGAGCGTGTCCAATGCGCCGCCGCCGTCCGCGCCCGCTGCCTCGCAGCACAGCGCGAACAGCAGCCAGAACGACAGTGGCACGGCTAACAGCAGCGCGTCGTCCACGTCGAGCGCATCGTCCACGACGTCGTCGACGCAAACGCAGCAGACCTCGAACAGCCAGTCGAGCACCGGCACGCAAGCGAAGCAGCACGACACGCAGGCGCAGACGGACGCGTGCGCGCTCGCCGCCGCGGTGGCTGCGGCCCAGGCTCAGGCCCAGGCGCAAGCCCAAGCGCAAGCCCAGGCCGCCGCCAACAACACCGACGCGAGCGCGACCAGCACGACCGATACCGCAAGCTCTGCCGCCGACGCGGTGAGCGCGCTGGCCGGCACGAGCGCAACCGCACTCGCCGGCACCACCGGGGCCAGCGGGCAAGGTGCGAGCGATCCGGCGTCGCTGCAGGCTGCGTTGCAGAGTGCGCTGTCCGCGCTGTCGAGCGGCCAGGGCGCGGTACCTGCGCAGGCGCTCGCCAGCGGTGCGGCAGCGAAAGCCGCGAGTTTGACGGGCGCGGCGAGCGGTCTGGGCAGTGCGAAAAGCGGTCTGACCGGCACATCGGACGACAAGACGGCCGCCAACGGCCTGCTCGGCGACGGCAAGGGCGCCTCGACGACCCATTCGACGCTGACGACCGCGACGGCCGCCGCGACCGCGCTTGCCGATCCGTCGACGGCGAAGTCGGCTGCTGATGCACTGAGCGCCGCGGCCGCGACGAGCGGCCAGGCGGACAACCTCGCGTCGGCGCGCAGCGCGGCCGATGCGGCCAACGCCGCGCTGGCCGCGACGCAGGCG
>ABYL01000233.1 GCA_000173575.1 Burkholderia sp. H160
CGAGCGCGAGGAGCCGTGCGCGATTGCTCGCGACGGCGGCGGGGTCGTCGCCGGTTTTCGTGCCCAGATTCAGACCGCCGGGCTGGTCAGCACCGTCGCGCCAGCGGCCGAACGGCGCGTCGCTGACACCGCCGTCGCGCGTGGTCACGAGCGCACGCACGCGCGGCGACACGTTCCAGGCGGGTTGCACGACATCGGCAAAACCCAGCTCAGGCAGGTTCGTGCTCATGGGTGATCGTCCTCGTCATGGTCGTCGTGATCGCCGTCTTCATCGTAAGCGGCGGCGTCGAACGATGCATCGTAGTCCTCATCCTCGTCATACGCGTCGTCGAACTCGCCCGTATCGTCGCGACCCAGACCGAGCGCCGCCGACAACGCCTCGATATCGGCCGGCACGTCGGCGCGCCACTGCATCGAGCGGCCGGTCTTCGGATGGATCAGCCCGAGCCGCCACGCATGCAGGGCCTGGCGTGCGAAGCCGTCCGGCAGCGGCGTGACCGAGCGCTTGCCGCGCGCGCGTCCGTACACGGGGTCCCCGAGCAGCGGATGGCCAATATGCGCGCAATGCACGCGAATCTGATGCGTGCGCCCGGTCTCCAGATCGCAATGAATCGCCGTCACCGGCTGACGTTGCCAGATCGCCGAGGTCACGCGCCTGAAATGGGTGCGCGCCGGCTTGCCGGCCGCGCCCGTCACCACGGCCATGCGCGTGCGCTCGCGCGGATCGCGGCCGATCGGCGCGTCGATCGTGCCTTCGTCGGGCATGTTGCCCCAGACGAGCGCGAGATAGCGGCGCTTGACCGTGCGCGCCTGCAACTGGCGCACGAGGTCGGTCTGCGCCTCGAGCGTGCGTGCGACCACCATCAGCCCCGATGTTTCCTTGTCGAGCCGATGCACGATGCCCGCTCGCGGCAGACCCGCCGCGGCCTCGCCATAGCGGTAGAGCAGACCGTTCAGCACGGTGCCGCTCCAGTTGCCGGCGGCCGGATGCACGACCATGCCGGCCGGCTTGTTGATGACGACGAGCGTGTCGTCCTCGTAGACGATGTCGAGCGGTACCGGTTCGGGCGTGAAGGCAAGCTGCTCGGGCAGCAGATCGGGCTCGAGTTCGATGGTGGCTCCGAGCGGCACCGGCTGGCGGATCTTCGCCGGCTTGCCGTCGACGCGCACCCGCTCGGCCTCGATCCAGCTTTGCAGACGGCTGCGCGAGAACTCGGGGAATACCTTCGCGACCACCTTGTCGAGGCGCTCGCCGGCCAATTCGTCGGGCACGACCACGCGGCGCGGCGCTTCGTCGACCGTGCGGCCCGGCACGGCTGCCGCCGTGGCCGCGGCCCCTTGCGGACTGCTTGCGGCGAGCGCGTCGCCGGCGAAATCGTCGTCGAGGGAATCGACGCCCAACGCGTCGGTGGGATCGGCGCTTACGCTATAATCTTTGTTGCTATTCCCGGCGCCTGCGGTGCCTGGAGTATTTGAGCGGGTCATTGAATCTGGGTCACCTGGACGTAAAGCTAGACTGGAAAATGCGAGCCTTGAACACCATCACTGAAGCGGCGATCAATTTGGCGGCCATCAAGAAGGCGGCCCGGAAAGTGGCCGGATACGTTGCGTGCGCCGCGGCCGTCGTCGCTGTTGCGGCTTGCCACGGCCTGCCGGAGAAGACCGACGAAACGGCAACGTGGAACAACAACAAATTATATACGGAGGCGAACGACGCCCTAACCGGTGGTGACTGGGGCAAGTGCGCGAAGTATTTCGAGCTGCTCGAGGGCCGCGACCCGTTCGGCCACTTCGCCCAGCAGGCGCAGATCAACGTCGCGTACTGCAACTGGAAAGACAACGAAAACGCCGCCGCCGACCAGGCCATCGACCGCTTCATCCAGCTGCACCCGGATCATCCGGACATCGCCTACGCGTACTACCTGAAGGGCATGATCCACTTCAACGACGACCTCGGTCTGTTCGGCCGCTTCTCGGGCCAGGACATGAGCGAACGCGATCCGAAGTCGCTGCGCGAGTCGTATGACGCGTTCAAGGTCGTCGTGGACCGCTTCCCGAACAGCAAGTACGCGCCGGACGCCGCCCAGCGCATGCGTTACATCGTGAACGCGCTCGCCTCGCACGAAGTCCACGCGGCGGACTATTACTACCGCCGCGGCGCCTATGTCGCCGCGATCAACCGCGCGCAGCTTGCATTGCGCGACTACAAGAACGCGCCGGCTATCGAAGACGCGCTGCACATCATGATCCTGTCGTACGAGAAGCTGAACAACCAGCAACTTGCCGACGACACGCGTCGCGTGCTGGCCGGAACCTTTCCCGACAGCCCGTATGTCACCGGCAAAGCACGGCCGGGCACGGCGAAATCGTGGTGGCAGTTCTGACGCCCCACGCGCCGGCAGCACACTGACCGTCGTCTGAAAACGAAAACGCCACAACCTCGGTCGTGGCGTTTTCTTTTATGCGTGCCGCGAGACTCAGTCGCGCTCGAACAGCGCGATCGATTCCACGTGCGACGTATGCGGGAACATGTTGACGACACCCGCGCCCACCAGCCGATAGCCGGCCTCGTGCACGAGCAGGCCGGCATCGCGCGCGAGCGTGGCCGGCGCGCACGACACGTAGACGATGCGCTTCGGCAGCGGCCCGTTGCCGCTCTGCGCGATCTCGGCGAGCGCCTTCGCGATCGCGAGCGCGCCTTCGCGCGGCGGGTCGACCAGGAACTTGTCGAAGTGACCGAGCGCGCGCAGGTCGTCGGCGGTGACTTCGAACAGGTTGCGGCTCGCGAACGACGTATGCCCCGCGACGCCGTTCAGCTCCGCGTTCGCGAGCGCGCGCTGGGTCAGCACCTCGCTTCCCTCGATGCCGACCACTTCCCGCGAGATTCGCGCGAGCGGCAGCGTGAAGTTGCCGATCCCACAGAACAGGTCGAGCACACGATCCGTGCGCGCCGGCGCGAGCAGGCGCAACGCGCGGCTTACCAGCACGCGATTGATTGCGTGATTGACCTGCGTGAAATCAGTTGGCTTGAACGGCATGCGGATGCCGTATTCGGGCAGCGTGTAGTCAAGCTGCACGTCGAGCGGATAAAGCGGCGTGACCGTGTCGGGACCACCCGGCTGGATCCAGAACTGCACCTTGTGCTCGTCGGCGAACTCGCGCAGCACCTGCTCGTCCTCAGCCGTCAGCGGTTCGAGGTTGCGAACGACGAGCGCCGTGACCGACGAGCCGACCGCGAGCTCGATCTGCGGCATGCGGTCGTAGATCGATAGCTTGCGGACCATGAAGCGCAGCGGCATCAGCATCGCCGACACATGCGGCGGCAGCACCTCGCAGGTCTTCATGTCGGCGATATAGCTGCTCTTCTTCTCGTGGAAGCCGATGCGCATGCCGCCGCGCTCCGGCAGGTAGCGCACCGCGAGCCGCGCGCGATAGCGATAACCCCAGGATGGCCCGTGAATCGGCCGGAACACCGTTTCGGGGCGCAGCTTGGCGAGATGCTGCAGGTTGTCCTCGAGCACGCGCTGCTTGACCGCCACCTGCGCGCGCATGTCGAGATGCTGCATCGAGCAGCCGCCGCAGACGTTGAAGTACGTGCATTTCGGCGTCGTGCGGATCACGCTTTCGCGGAACACCTGGACGACTTCGGCCTGCTCGAATTTCGGCTTGCTGCGATGCGTCGAATAACTGACGAGCTCACCCGGCAGTGCGCCTTCGACGAACACGACCTTGCCTGGCGTGCCATCTTCGGTCTCGGTGCGGCCCACGCCGCGCGCTTCCATATCGAGCGAAACGATTTCGATGACCGGTTCGTTGCCGGTAATGACGGGCGCCGGCGCCGGGGCGTGCGCCTTCGCATGCTTCGATGAGCGCCGCGGCGAGCGACGTTGGGGGGCAGTTCGGGACACCTGCGGACTTCCTGACAAGCTGTGGGGGAAAGGCGAGATTGTAGACGAAGCGCCGCGCTTGCCTGCGATGCGGCGTGGACCGCGCCCGGAGCGCGAGCCTACTGCTCGAACGCGGCCAGATACTCGGCCCACTGCGGCGCGGTTTCCAGCGCCAGCGCGTTCTTCACAAGATTGATTTCATCAGCATACTCCGACGGCGAAAAGCCGCCGCGCATCAGCTGGAATCGGCAATACAGCAGGTATGTATTGACGACGTCGGTCTCGCAGTAATTGCGGATTTCCTCGATGCGCCCTTGCTGGAACGCCTGCCACACCTGGCTGCCGTCCATCCCCATCTTGCCCGGAAAGCCGCACATTTTCGCGAGCGCGTCGAGCGGCGCGTTGGCGCGCGCCTGGTACATCGCGAGCACGTCCATCAGGTCGGTGTGACGCGCGTGGTAGCGGCTGATGTAGTTGTTCCACTTGAAGTCGCGGTCGTCCTCGCCGAGATCCCAGAACCGGTAGGCCGGAATGCCGTTGACGAGCGCGCGATAGTTGAGCACCGGCAGATCGAAACCGCCGCCGTTCCACGACACGAGCTGCGGCGTGTACTTTTCGATCACACGGTAGAACGACTGCACGAGCGTCGCCTCGCCGTCCTCGGGCGTGCCGAGCGAGCGCACGCGAAAACCATTGTTGTCGCGGAACACGCAGGAAATCGCCGCAACCCGTTGCAGGTGATGCGGCAGAAAATCGCTGCCGGTTTTTTCGCGGCGCGCGGTGAACGCGTGCTCGGCGACTTCGGCGTCGCTCATCGACGCGGGCAGATCTTCAAGACGGCGGATGCCGGCGACATCGGGAATCGTCTCGATGTCGAAAACAAGAATCGGTGTCATCAGGTCAGAGAACGGCGTCTTTGCGGACACCGTTTGAGGCGAAGAAGCGCTTCAGCCGCACCAGCGCTTCCTGTTGGATCTGGCGCACACGCTCGCGCGTGAGGCCCATTTCGTCGGCCAACTCCTCGAGCGTGGCGGGCTCGATATGATTCAGACCAAAGCGCCGCTCGATCACGTGGCGGTGCTTGTCCGACAAACGCGCGAGCCACGCGCGCGTCAGCGTTTCGAGTTCGCGATGCTGCACCTCGGCGTCTGGCGACTGGCTCTGGTCGTCGGACAGCAGATCGAGCAGGCTGCTCGCCGGATCGAGGTCGAGCGGTGCATCGAGCGACGCGGTGTGCTCGTTCAGCGCGAGGATGTCGGTGACTTCGTCGGTGGTCTTGCCGGTCAGATAGGCGATGTCGTCGATGCTCGCGTCGCGGCGCTCGGCCGCCTCGCCGGAGTTCATCGAGTTCTTTTCCAGATGGCGCTTCGCGCGCAACACCTGGTTCAGCTCACGAATCACATGCACTGGCAATCGCACGGTGCGCGCCTGGTTCATGATCGCGCGCTCGATGCTCTGGCGGATCCACCACGTCGCATAGGTCGAAAAACGGAAGCCGCGCGTCGGATCGAATTTTTCGATCGCGTGCATGAGGCCGAGGTTGCCCTCCTCGATCAGATCGAGCAGCGGCACACCGCGGTTCAGATAACCCTTGGCAATGCTGACGACCAGCCGCAGATTGCGCTCGATCATCACCTGCCGCGCTTCGAACTCGCCAGCCTTGGCAAGGCGCGAATATTTCTGCTCTTCCTCGACGGTGAGCAGCGGCTTCACGCTTATGCGATTCAGATAATGCTGGATTGTGTCAGCCGTGAGTTCGGCCTGCAGCAGGGCGCGGAAATCGTCGGCGTCGGGCAGCGCGTCGCCGGTGCCTTCGCGCGCGTCAGCGCCCTCGCTGTCGTCGAGGCCGCTCTGGCGTTCGTCGAGATCGCGCTCCTCGACGACCTCTTCTTCCACTTCCGAAGCACCGCTTTCGTCCACTGCTGCGGCGGACGTGACTTCGCTGATCTTCTCAGACTCGGCTTGCGGCGGGCGGCGCTTCGATTTCGGCATGGTCGTATCGCTTATTGCGGCGGCAAATACTTCAGTGGGTCAACTGGTTTACCCTGTCGGCGAACTTCGAAATGCAACATCACGCGGTCGGAATCGCTATTGCCCATCTCTGCGATCTTCTGCCCTTTCGTTACCGCGTCCCCCTCTTTTACCATCAAAGCGCGGTTGTGTGCATACGCGGTGAGATAAGTTGCATCATGCTTGATGATAATGAGATTGCCGTAACCACGCAGCCCATTTCCGGCATAGACGACGCGACCATCCGCCGACGCTTTGACCGGGTCACCCGCAGAGCCGCCGATATTGACGCCCTTGTTGGTCGAGTCGTTGAACGTGTTGAGCAACGGACCGCGCACCGGCCAGGCGAATGCTACGTTGCCTGCCGCGGCGTTGGCGGTATCGGCGTTCGCCGCAGAGGGATTGGCCGGAGGCGCAGCGACCGCACCATTCGCGGGCGTGCCGTTCGTCGCGCCGCCGTAGAGCGGCGGCATCGCGGCACCGACCACGGCCGGCGCGTTGTTGTTCAGCGGTGCGCTTTGCACCGCGCCCGCGCTGCCGATCGGCGCGGTCGACACACCCGGCGTCATGGCTGCGGTATTCGCGCCCGGCGGCACGACGCGCAGCAACTGGTCGACTTCGATCTGATTCGGATTGGTCAGGTTGTTCCACGTCGAGATGTCGCGGTAATTCTGGCCATTTTCGAGCGCAATGCGGTACAGCGTGTCGCCCGGCTTCACGCGATAGTA
>ABYL01000232.1 GCA_000173575.1 Burkholderia sp. H160
CCAGCTTGTGTGGAAACTGGTTTTCCATGGCTATGCGAGCGATTGCCGATCAGGTCAATCTAGTTCGACACAGACAGGTCGCACCAATCGACCGTCGCATGCGCAACAAAGCCTCTCAGGGCTTTAGCTTTCGACCATCTTCATGGCCTTCAAAGTTCCCTGAACGCCGAGTATGTTCATGGCCCGCTTGAGGTTGTAAGCCAACACCTGAAGGCTCATCTCCGTGCTCACCCGCCTGAGCGTCCTGGTCAGGAAGTGTGCGGGACCCATCCAGTGCTTGAGCGTGCCGAAGACATGCTCCACGGTACTTCTGCGGATGGTCATGGCGTCGGGCTTCCGGTCGAGCCGACGCTGCATCGCTTCCAGCGCATTCTCGTGTTCCCATCGCCGAATTCGACGATAGTCAGACGGTGAACATCGTTCCTTGAGATGGCAACGTGGACACGCGCTGGGCCAGTAGACCCGCAGATTCAAATCATGCTCGACGGTCGTGAATCGATGGATCGCGCGCTCGCCAGCAGGGCATCGATACGTGTCGCTTTTCGCTATGTAGATAAAGTCGGCCTTCGTAAACAGACCTTTTTTCCGGGATGCCGACGTGAGCGGCTTGGGAACATACGCGCTAATGTCGTTCAGATCGCATGCCTTTATCTCGGGCCCGCTGAAGTAACCGCGGTCCGCAACAACCTTCAGCTTCGATCTGCCGGGCACTGTCGGACTCAGTGCGGCCATGAACGGTCGGTGGTTGGCATACGGCATCCAAATGTCGGGTAACGCACAGACAAAAAATTAAATCTGACAAAGCATTTTTCGGACATTTGATTTCTCATCGTCCATCGAATCCCAAAGATGCAGGGTGAAGGAAAGATCACAGATGAATTTTTTTTCATATTGGAAGGAAATTTCGATCGTTTTGGCGGCTGTTTTTGCTCTTTGTGGTGCATTGGCGGACGTGCGCGACAAACGGACGAACAAAATTACGCCGTGGGGAAGATGGTTCTTCGCTTTAACCGTTCTCTCAATGTTTGCCGGCGTTTATTCTCAATGGTTGGACGATGACCAGGCTCGAGTACGAAACAATCAGACGCAGGCTTACATGGTGAGGTTGCTCCAGAGTGAAGAAAAAAATATAAGGGATTTATCCAGAATTCTTCAGCCAATAGATGTGCAATCCGTACTTATTTCTTTAGCTATAAGATGCGACGAAAGTCGATTTGATCGATTTTGCGGCGCAGCTCGAACATTAGCAAAAAAGCAAAACAAATTTGCACACCGGGCGCCGGATAGCTTCTCCGCCATTGATGACATAGATTGGGATCTTTGGCCGAATGGGGATCTGCATTCGTCGATTTTTATATATTTCTTTAGCGGCGACCGAAAAATCGATAAATATATAAGCAATGACTGTGCGATGTGTAGCCAAACAGCAGATCTCTATCTCGCTTTTTCATCGGCGAGCCAGGCGGGATTGATGAACTACATCACGGTATTCTATCAGCCCTCAACGGAAAAACTCATTTTGTGGCTGAAAGTTGACGCCAGAAGCGTACAGGAAATATTACGTTCCGACAAGGTTCTATCAATTCAGGACATTCCGCATTCAACTTTAATAATGGATCGACCAGGATTATTCGATGGACTGGATATTATTGAGATCTCGATACACACAACGCGAGGTCAATACCTGGTGGCCTACCCGAAAGTCAAAATGACCGGAGCGAGAGGAATATTTCTCTATCAATTTGGCGAAAAATTGTTGGAAAACCGAGATTCACCCCCAAATGTATTCTATTTTGAAAAATTGTAGTTTCGATAAGTAAGCCATCTTCTGCAATTCGACTATGGCCGAAGGTAATTGACGTAACTCCTGCGGCTCCAGACCTGCTATCCGAACAGTCCTACAAGCGTTGACAAGCGTTGGCTGCATCTTGGAGGCGGACGCTGATTCGCGCTAACGCGACCGTCCGTTCCGGGTCGAACTGACCAACAATCATGCGGCAAAGCCCGGCCCGGGAAGAACCATTCGACAGCGCACGCGCATAGGCAATCATCCGCCGGTCGTCACACCACCCAAAATTTACCGAACGCCTGACTGACAGCGATTAGTAATGCGCCAGCCTGGGCTCGTCATCATGATCCCGTTGAAAAGTGGCTCAACTCGTGCCGCGCATCGCCGTTAACCCGGACGACATCCGATGCCAATTCGACGCGTCACATCGCACGCTCCGCGACGCACGGGCACGGATCGTCAGGGTTCGGGCCGCAAGTTTGCCAAGGTTGGCAACACCGCACCATGGACGCCCGTGCTGCACGGCGGCCGATCGAACAAACATCTCCCTCATGGTTTTCAAAAAACTCTGTACCGCGCTCGTCGTCGCAATGCTGAACGTAGCGGCTGCCTCCGTTTGCGAGGCTCAATACTCCACCGGCTGGCTGGCCAATACACATGGCACGGCCACAACCCGGGTCGGCAACGTCGCTCGCTCGATGTGGGTGGCGCCGGAAGGGGTCATCTATACAGCGTCGATGTGGGACGAAAACGAAGGCGGCATCGCGATTTATCAGAACGGACAGAACATCGGTTCGATTGGGGCTCACGGTGAGTTTCAGGGTGGCGCGATCACCGGCAACTCGAACTCGCTGTTCGCTGCGCTGCAGTTCAACGCCACCTATGGAAGCGGCAAAGTTGGCCGGTACAACCGGGCAAGTCGCACGCAAGACCAGCTCATCACGGTAAGCGCGACGACCACGGAACGCCTTGCGGATGTCGTCACCGGACTCGCGACGTCCGATACGCTGCTCTATGCGAGCGATTTCCCAGGTAACCGCGTGCGCGTGTTCACGACGTCCGGCGTCTGGCTGCGCGATATCAGCGTAACAGGGCCGGGCGCGCTCGCGGTGGACGCAAGCGGCAACATATGGGTCGCACAGGAAAGTGCGGGCGATGTCATTGAGTTCAGCCCGACCGGCGAACGCAAAAACATCATCCAGTTGCCGGCCAAAGCACAACCCTCGTCGCTGTATCTTGACTCGTCCAGTGGGCAGTTATGGATCGGCGACCAGGGTCCGGACATGAACATCAAGATCTATGATGTATCCGGCGCACCTTACCTTGCGGGTACGTTTGGTGTTCAAGGCGGCTTCCTCAATACGGTTACCGGCATCAAGGGACAAGTGGGCGACAGGCGCTTTACGCGCGTCACCGGCATCGGCAGGGATTCGGCGCGCAACCTCTATGTTCTGAACAACCCGTGGGGCGGGTCGTGGGACCTCGGCCGCAACGGCGGCACCGACATCCACGCGTACGACGGCACCGGGGTTCTGCGCTGGCAACTCCAGTCAGTGAATTTTGAAGGTAACGCGGCGCCGGACCCAGCCACTGACGGAGCGATCTTCTACGGCGGCATGCATATCTATTCGGGAACCGAGGGCGGCACCTTCGTTGCCAACACGATCGATCCGATCACCTACCCTGACGATCCGCGCATCAATCTCGCTGACCACGAACGTGGCGAACATTTCGCTCAGGTTGCCAGTGTGGGCGCACACCGGATACTGGTCGCAGCGAGCCAGAATCCCGATACCTTCTACTTTTTCCATTTCAACCGGGCCACCGGGTACATTGCGATTCCCGATAGCACGTTGCCAGGGACGTCCTTCGGTACGGCGGCGAAAGTCCGCAATGGTTTCTGCCTGGATAGCAAGGGCGATATCTGGGCGGGTCTCGACAAGACCAACGTGATTTCGCACTATCCGCTGACCGGTTTCGATGCGAACGGCAAACCGCTGTGGGGTGCCCCGACAACGATGCCGATTCCGTCGACGATCTCGCAACTGACGCGCATCATCTACCTGCCCGAAAGCGACACGATGATTCTCGCAGGGATCACTGGCAGCACGGACTGGACCGCGGTCGGATCTCGTGTGGAGGTGTATCACGGCTGGCTGGCCGGCAACACGACAAAGCCGAACCCCGTGATCAACCTCACTAGCGCGAATCCGAAATCGATCGCGGCCGCCGGCAACTATCTGTTTGTTGGCTACGTACACACCGTGCCGAATATCGATGCCTTCAATCTCACGACGGGAAAGCTGGACACCACGTTCATCGATAGCAATCCGAACAAGGTCGACGTGGGCAACGACGTGGACTCGATGTATGGACTTCGGGCGTATCGACGGTCGACCGGCGAATATGAAGTAACGAAGGACAACTACAACGACTCGAGTATCGTGCTGTATCGCTGGACACCGCCTTCATCGAGCGGGACCGCGGCGCGTACGGCGACGACCGCGGTGTCACCATTCAGTGTGAATTGACGATGAGCCTGAGCCGGCGTCATCACCGCCGGCATTCTTGCGCGCGCGCATATTGCGCTCCGCATCAGGCAACTGGTTCCGCGAGCGGCTGACAAAGCGCATCCTCTGCCAGTTTTTCGGCCAACGCGTCGCGCATCAAGGCGACGGGCCGCACGAGGCGTCCAGGCAGCGCGCCGTGCACAAGCCAAACGTTCAGGCTGCTGCGAAAATCGGGCACGTCGACGATCTGCAACAACTCGCGATGCGGACTGCGCCCCAGCACTTCCGGCGCCGCAAGCCCCACACCGAGACCGCGCGCTACCAGCGACAACTGCAAATCCGAACCGAATGCCTCGACGGCGACGTCGAACGGCAGCCCCGCTGCGGACATCGCGCGACTCAGCGCCGAACGCATCCCGCAACCGTCCTGGTTCAGTACCCACGGATGACGCGACAGTTCGGCGAGTGTCGTCGGCTGGCCGGCGAAGCCGAACGAGCGAGGAACAACGACCACGGTCGGCTTGTAGCCGAGCAGCGTCGCCGTCAGCGCTTCGGGCACAGGGACACCTTCCGGCAGCAACACGACTGCCGCGTCCGCCGCGGCCCGCTCAACACCCTGCAAAAGCCCCGGCGACCAACCCGCCGTCACGCGCAACGTCAGCTTCGGAAAGGCGCTGCGCAGGCGGTCGATGGGCTGCTCCAGCGCCAGGTCGGACAGGAACGGCGGCACCCCGATTTTCAGTTCGCCCGTGGGCTCGCTGTCGGGCGACGCGACGGCCATCAGGTCGTCGACCGCGCGCAATACCGTTCGCGCAAGGCCGTACACCTCGTTGCCTGCCGCCGTCGGCTTGAGGGGCTTGCTCTGCCGATCGAGCAACTCGACGCCAAGCGTCATCTCGAGGTTCTGCACGCGGCGCGTGAGGCCCGGCTGCGTCAGACACAACTTCTCCGACGCTCGCACCATCGATCCGCTCTCGACTACCGCCACGAACGCCTGCAAGTCACGTGTGTTCACAACAACCTCGCATAAACATTATCGAGATAATTCAATTGTCGCATAACGTTGCCCTCCGTACGATAGACCCAAGAGAACTCTTTCGGAGGCCACCGATGAACCGCCCCGCCGACACTTGTCCGCGCGCCGTCGCCACCCCGCCCTCTTCGCCGCTAGCACGACCGTCCGCGCCACACGCGGCGACCTTGACCCTGCCGTTGACACTCCTTTTCGCCACAGCCGTCGGCTTGATCGTCGTGAATCTGTCGGCAGCTCAACCGTTGACAGGGCCCGTCAGCCGCGCGCTGAACCTGCCGCCCGAATTGGCCGGCTTGATCGCCATGCTGCCGCAGCTCGGGTACGCGATCGGTTTGCTGCTGCTCGTGCCGCTGAGCGACCTGCTCGAAAACCGTCGGCTCATTTTCACGACGCTGACATGCTGCGCGGTGTTCCTCGCGCTCTGCGCGCTCGCTCGGTCCGGCTGGCTATTTCTGGCGTCGGTGTTACTTGCGGGCGCGACTTCAAGCGTGATCCAGATGCTCGTGCCAATGGCGGCGTCGATGGCGCCGGAAAGCCGACGCGGACGGGCAGTCGGCAACGTGATGAGCGGGGTGATGCTCGGGATTCTGCTGTCGCGCCCGCTCGCCAGCATGATCGCGGGATCGTTTGGCTGGCGGGCGTTCTACGGCGTCGCAGCCGCCGCCGACGCGATGCTCGCGCTGATGCTCTACATTCAGTTGCCGGGTCACACGCCGTCCGCTCACGCGCGTTATCCGGATTTGCTGCGCTCGCTTTGGACGTTGGCGCGCACGGAACCCGTGCTGCAGCGGCGCGCCACGCTGGCCGCCCTCGGGTTCGGGGCGTACAGCGCGTTCTGGACCGCGATCGCGTTGTTGCTCGTGCGACCGCCTTTTTCGCTCGGGATGAAAGGCATCGCCGCGTTCGCGCTGGCCGGCGCGACTGGCGCGCTCGTCACGCCGCTCGCCGGTTATCTCGGCGATCGCGGCGCGGGACGCGCGACTCAAATCGTTTCGCATCTGGTGATGATCGCTGCCGTCCTCGTGCTAGGCATCGCGGGTGCGGGCTGGAGCGGATTCTCGCCGACGGCCCACCCCGTCGCGGCGCTCACATTACTGGGTGCGGGCGCGGCAGCGCTCGACGCCGGTGTAATCACCGATCAGACGCTCGGACGACGCGCGATCAATCTCATCAACCCCGCTGCACGTGGCCGGTTGAATGCGCTCTTCGTCGGAATCTTCTTCGTCGGCGGGGCGATTGGCGCCGTGCTGGCTGGTGCGGCGTGGGCGTGGGCCGGATGGAGCGGTGTGTGCGCGATCGTGCTGGGATTCTCGATTGCCGTGTTGCTGTACGGGTTTTTCGACCGCACC
>ABYL01000231.1 GCA_000173575.1 Burkholderia sp. H160
ACTGTTGCCGCGCACCGTGAGGCGCCCGCCGCGCATTTCGCAGCCCGTGAAGTGTCCTGCGGCGCCGTCGATTTCAAGCAGGCCGCCGCTCATCCTGAAGCCGCTGTAGTCGCCGACCGGGCCGCGCGCGATGAGCCGTCCGCCGTTCATCTGCGCGCCGAGCCGGTCGAGCCACGGCGCGGCGCCGTCGATCACCAGCGTGGCCATGTCGTCACCAGCAGCCGGCGCGTCATTGCGCGAAACCTCGAATACGTCGCCGACCAAACAGCGCTCGTTGCCGCCCGGCAGCGCAACGCGCTCGATCTCGGCCACGCTCAAGCTCGCGAGCGCCGCCGGTAACAGCCCGGCCGCATCGACGCGAAAGCCGGGCGGCGTCTTCACGCGCAACGTGGTCGTCCTCATGCGCGCCCCCCGTTGAGTCCCGCCGCCAGTTCGTGCAGATGAAAGTGGTACGGCCCGAGCTTGCCGCCGTAGTTGCCCGCCGAGATCCGCAGCACACCGGCCGCGCGGCCGAGTCCGGTGGCCGCGCCGATCCCGGCCGTCATCGCCGCGCCGACATCGGCGTCGGTCAGACCGTCGATGACGATTTCCAGCACGCAGCCCACGTCCGCGCTCAACTCGCTGCGCGGCGCGAGGCCGATCAGGCTCGGACAGAACGCGTCGTTGGTCGACGCCGTTGCGCCCGCGTACTTCGAGCCGACTTTCGAACCCGAGCGCACGATGCCGCCGGGAAACGGCATGATCACGTTCGGCAGCCGGCGCATCGCCGCAACGGCGGCTTCGGCGGCGGCGAGCGCGGCGTCCAGGTCGCGCGCGAGCAGCAGCAGGTTGCCGCCGCCGACGGCCTTCACCGTTGCCGCCGTGTCCTCGCAGACGAACTCGCCGTCCATTACCGGCACGCGCCAGTAACGCGTGGGTCCGTTCCCTGCGTCGATCATCTTCGCGATCTGCCAGCCGTCGCCGAAAAAGCGCAGCCCGCTGCCGAGCGGCGCCGGGTCCGACAGCGGTGCGCGGCTCGTGGCCGGATCGATGCCGCCGTAGACGGCCGTGCTCGGGCAGGTGAGCACGCACTGTCCGACGCGCCGCCCGATCTGCTTGGCGAGTTCCTTGGTCGACACCGCGAACAGCAGCACCGCGACGCCGGGCCGGCCGTCGGGCGTCGCGTCGGGTGCGAGCGTGCGCTCGACGCCCGCCTCGCAGCCGCAGCCGATCACCGAAGTCGCGAAGCCCGCCAGCGAGTTCGCCGCGTGCATTGCCCATGTGGGCGTGTGCGCGGTGATCACGAGCCGGGTCGCCTTCATCGGAAATGCTTCCGCGAAGGTCGCGTCGATCGCGGTGCCGTTGATTTCGAGCGGGGCGGGGGCGTTCATCGTGGCCGCCTCAGGTCAGACATTCGACGGGCAACAGCCGCCCGCCGCGGCAGCAGCGGCAGGCTTCGTCATCGCTGATCGCGGCATGCGCGAAGTTGCTCGCGAGGTTCGCGTCGCTGTACGCGCGCAGCGTCTTCTCGATGCCGCGATCGTATTGCGGCGCGACGAAATGGATGCCCCCTGTCGGCGTGGCGACGAGCGTGCCGTCGCGCGCTACCAGCTCGCCGTCCTTGAACACATAAGCGGGCGACGTGAACATCCGCTCGCGGTCCGGCTCGTCGCGATAGACGGCGATATCCGCCGCCGCGCCCGCGCCGAGATGGCCGCGGTCGCGCAGACCGAGCAGCCGCGCGGGACCGGCGCGCGTGATGATCGCGATCTCGTACAGCGAGAATTCGCGCTTGAGTTCCAGCAGCGCGCTGGCGACCTGCGCTTCGGGATGCAGCTTCGCAAGCTGCTCATCGCGAAACGGTTTGTCCATCAGCAGGCGGATCAGATGCGGATAGCTCGTGAACGGGCCGCCGTTCGGATGATCGGTCGTCATTGCGACGCGCCACGGGTCATCGACGAGCAGAAAAATTTCGAGGCCGATGATCCATTGCAGCGCGTTCACATAGCTCTGTTCGCGATAGCGGAACGGCACGATGCCGCAGCCCGCGTCGCACTCGATGTCGCCCACGACCCACTTGTGCGGTCGCGCGAGTGGCGCGTTGCGGAATTGCATCATCGTGTCACCCGAGGCCGTGACGGTCTGTCCGAAGATGATCTGGCCGACGTCGATCGACACGTTAGGTCGCGCGTTCACGGCTTCGGCAATCTGCCGCGCACCCGAGGAAAACTTGCGCGAGCCCTCGGTGCCGTAGCTGTGAAACTGGATGTGCGTCAGATGGATCGGCAGGCCGTCGGCGGCGTCCATCGTCGCGATCGTCGAGGCGAGGTTGCCGGGCACGCCGAGATTGCTCGTGTGGACGTGCAGCGGATGCGGCACGCGCAGTTCGGTCAGCGCGCGCGTGAGCGTGCGCAGCACGTCGCGTGGCGTGATGCCGTAGTGCGTGTGCGGCTCGTCGACGTCGAGCGAGCGCTGGTTGAACTTGAACGCCGAGATGCCGCCAGGGTTCACCACCTTGACGCCGAGCGCCTTGCTCGCGTTGATGGTCCAGCCGACGTAATCGCGCAGACGTTCGAAGTCGTCGCGCGCGGCCAGCATCCGAAGGAACAACTCGTCGTTGCCGAGCATCACGTACGCACCGTGGTCGATGATCGGCGTGTCGCCCATTTCGAGGTGCGTGTGGCGTGCGTTGGACGGCATCATCGCCGGCTCGAACGCGGCCGTGTAGCCCATTTCGGCATAGCGGTAGCCGGTCGCGAGCGTGCCCGGTGCGCAGACGCCGCACGATGGCAGACGCAGATAGCGGCCGTTGTCGTCCTGCACCGCTTCGTAAGCGGGGTCGCGCGGCGCATGGGCGCCCCGCGCATCGGCGCGATGGTCCTCGGGCAGCAGCAGCCGCGACAGATTGGTCTTGCCGCCGCCGATATGCGAATGCAGGTCGATGCCGCCCGCCATTACGATCATGCCGGTCGCGTCGTACTCGCGATCGGCGGGCGTCGTGGACGGCACATCGACGATGCGGCCGTCGCGGAACGTCACGTCGCGGCGCTCGCCGTTGACGTTGTGGATCGGGTCGAACAGCGTGCCGCCTTTGAGCCGGACGAGGGTCATGGCTGGTCCTCGCGCGTAGTCGATCGCTCGCTCAACCGCTCGTTCAACCGCGCGGCGACGGACGCCACCGACTCCAGCGCAAACCCACGCGCGGCGGTGAGCGGCATCACGACCGAAGCGTCGACGCGAAACAGATGCCCGCCGCTATCGATGCCCGGTGTCGCGACGGGCACGAACACGGTATTCGCGCCGCGATCCTTCGCGGCATGGGCGAGCGCCGGATGGCCGAGCACGATCAGCGGAATCACGGGATCGAGCGACGCGGGCCAGGCATGCGGCGCGAAGCTCGCGATCCACAACAGCGCATCGACTTCCCGATCGGCGAGCAGCCTCGCCGTGCGATAACGGTGCGGATCGTGGTCGAGCGGCGCGGCGCCGGCGCCGCGCGCGGGCATCGACACGCGTGTGCGCAGCGGCAAGCCGGACAGCCACGTGACGGTCTGATTGACCGTCAACGCGCCGTCGTCGCCGCCGAGCGGGAGACACGCTGCGCGCGTCGTGTGATTCACGGCCTTCACGATCCGGTTCAGCGCTTCGATCAACAGCGCCGCGTGCGGCGCGGGCAGGGCGGCCGGTTCGTAGACGAGCACCGTGTAGCGCGCGCTGGCGATGCGGGCCTGCAATGACACGAGCGCGTCAACGTCGCTGCGATCGCCGTGACGCAGCGCGCCCGCGTCGCGTCCTTCGGCGAGTGCCGACCACAGTGCGAGCGTGTCGTAGGGATCGGCGTCCTCCAGCAGCGTGTCGATGCGCTTTGGCGCAAAACCGGCTGCCACCGGGTCCGACTCGCAGCCGACGAAGATAAGCTCGCGCGCGAGTTCGGTGCCCGCCAGCGCGCGCGTGAAAAAGCGCGGATAGCGCCGCGACGGCTGACAGCCGAAGAACACCAGCAGGTCGGCGCGCGCCCGCACTTCGGAGAGCGTCGTGAAGAACGAGCCGCGGTCCTGCAACGCGAGCGTCGCGGGCGTCAGCGCATCGCCGTGCAGATGATCGAGGATGGCGCCGCAGGCGGCGGCAAGCGGATACAGCGCACGGGTGCCGGCGACGTCGGTGGCGAGGCCGCCGAACAGGGGGCGGCGCGCGCTCGCCAGCAACTGCGCGGCGCGCGCCAGCGCGGCATCGAGGTCCACTTCGTTGCCGTCGACCAAGCAAGCGCATTGCGCGTCCGTCGCGCCGTACTGGGTGAGTGCGTGAGCGAGCCGCGAACATTCGGTGTCCGGAACAGCGAGCGTTCCGTCGTCATGGGACGTGGCGACCAGGTCGTCGCACAGCAAAGGGCAGAACGGGCAGATCCAGTCACGTGTGAACGCCGCGGCGCGCGCTGCGCTCGGGCTGGGGGACGATGGATCGGTGGACGAGATATGCATGGGGCACGTTTAGCAAGCTCCATGCCGATTTATTCGACGTTGCGTCGGCGCGTGAGCGCCGCGCTGATCAAGCGCACGTGATCATGCGTCGGCGTGCGTGTTCCTGGGGCTGTTGCGCCACACAAATTGTGTGCCGTTCTGGAGCAGAGTGTCACACGCAAACTGTCCAGCTTGTGTTCCGTTTACAGATAGCGCTGTCAGAAAGCGTGGCATGGAAATTGTATAGAAGGCCTACGCGGAATCCGATGGCGCGCAGTCGAGCTGTCGATCGTGCAGCGCGGACGCGACGAGCCATGCGGTCGCGCCGGTGCTGGCCGCGGCGGCCATATCGTCGCGATTGCGGATGCCGCCCGCGCCGATCAGCGTGGTGTGCGCGGCGGCTTGCGCGCGCAGGCGTTCGAAGGTCGCGAGATCGGGTCCGGCGTTGCTGCCGACCTGATCGAGCGTCATCGCGATCACGCGCGACGGCCACCATGCCGATGAGTCGTCGAGCGCGGTCGTGGCGAGCAGTTCGCCCGCGCGATGATCGAGCGACAGGATCGGCATGTGACCGGCGCGCTGAGCCGCGTGAAGTGCGTGGATGTCGCGCAGCGACTCGGTGCCGAAGACCGGCACGAGCGTCGCGAGTTGGGAGTCGGCAGCATGGCCGTCGTGCTGGTCGTTGCGTTGAGCGAGCGCTTCGTCGATGCGCTCGAATAGCGCGCGCATCGATGCGTAGTCCGCGAAACCCGCGTCGAGCCACAGCTCGATGCCGGGCAGCGCGGCGCGCAACGCGGCGAGCGTCGATGCATGCGCGCCGCGCTGCAGGATGGCGCCGAGATCGGCGATATAGAGCGTGGGCGCGCCGCTGGCTTCGAGCAGTGCGCGCGCAACGGCTAGCGGGTCGCTCGTTGGAGCGAGGCGGGACTGGATGGGCCGATAGGCGCTCCGCTCGCCGCGCACGGCGCGCACGACGTGGCCGTCGAGCAGATCGAGAACGGGTATCACCTGCATAGGGGCGCTTTCCTTTGACCAAGATCTTTGTCTATGAGTATCTCACTGGCGGCGGCATCGACCCCGAGCTCGCCGGCGCGGGCAGTCTCGCCGATTTGAGCGCGCTGATCGTCGAAGGACGCGTGATGCGCGACGCGCTGGTCGCCGGTTTGCGCGAACTCGACGGCGTGCACGTCACGTATGCGACCTCGCGCTTCGAAACACCGGGCGCGGGCGACGCTCATTGTATGGCCGCGCCTGGCGAATCGATGACGGCGTTCGTCGCGCGCGTGGCGCGCGAGCACGATTACGCATGGGTCGTCGCGCCGGAGTGCGACGGCTTGCTGCTGCGTTTTCACGACGCGGTCGGCACGGCCCGCTGGCTCGGCTGCGCAAAAGAAGCGATCCGCGTCGCGTCGAGCAAGAGCGCGACCGGGGCATGTCTCGCCGCGCACGGCATCGCCACGACGCCAGCGCTCGAACCCGGCGATCCAGCCGCGCAGCACGACGGCCGCTGGGTCGTCAAACCGGACGACGGCGCGGGCGGCCTCGACACGATCGTCTACGAACGCTTCGCCGATGCCTGCACGGAATACGACGCGCGCGCTGCCGCGGGGCGCAATCCAGTGTTGCAGGCGTGGGTCGACGGCGAACCGTTGAGCCTGTCGCTGATCTGCCGCGGCGACGCGACCAAGCTCCTCAGCATCAACCGTCAGCAGATCGGGCTGAGCGGCGGCGACGCATCGGGTGATGTCGCAAGGATCGTCGAGTTCGACGGCGTGCTGGTCGATCAGATCGACCAGTACAGCGACATGGGCCGCGCGCTCGACACGCTCGCGCATCGCGTCGCGCGGGCCATCCCGGGTTTGCGCGGCTTCGTCGGGATCGATGTCGTGTGGCATCCGCAACTCGGGCCGGTTGTGATCGAAGTGAATCCGCGTCTGACGGTCGCTTATGCGGGGCTGTCGGAGGCGCGCGGCAGCGGCCTGACGCGCGCGCTGCTGGCCGCGCATGGCGTGCGCATCGAGCGCTGCGGCGCGCCGCGCGCGATTGCGACGACGCACGAGGTGCGTCCTTGAGCCCCGCCCGTTCCATGCGGACCGCGCGATTCGGCTGGGACGTCGGCGGCGCGCACGTGAAGGTGTCGCTCGTCGACTCCAGCGGCGCTGTGCTCGATGTCGCGCAGTGGCCATGTCCGCTGTGGCAGGGACTCGACCATCTGCATCGCACGATCGACCTCGTTTTCGAGCGCTGGCCGCAGGCCCGCGTGGCGTCCTCGCACCACGCGGTGACGATGACCGGCGAGATGGTCGACCTGTTCGCGGATCGCGCCGC
>ABYL01000230.1 GCA_000173575.1 Burkholderia sp. H160
GCCGAAGCGCCGCCAGCGCGCGCGTTGCGCGACGAGTGCCTGCAGCGCGGCGCGTTTCGTGGCGCCCGCGCCGCTCGCCACGAGACCGGCGATCTCGCCCTCGGCGCAAGCGAGCTCCGCGCCACCGACTCCCGTGCACTCGCCCGCCGCATAGACGCGCTTGAGCGACGTGCGCTGCTCAGCGTCGACGACGATCTCGCCCGCCTCGTTGATCGCACAGCCGAGCGCCTGTGCAAGCGTGATGTTCGGCAGCAATCCGTAGCCGCACGCGAGGCGCTCGCAATCGAGCGTCACGTCGCGCTCGCCACGCCGGATCGTCACCTGCCGCACGCGCTCGGCACCACGCGCTTCGCGCACGATGCTGCCGGTCCAGTAGCGCAGTCCCGCGAAACCGCGCGTGAGGCTGATCGCCTGACGCAGCTTTGCGGGCTCGCGCAGCAGCGACACACCGAACCGCGCAACGTCGGCCGCCGACGCCTGCTCGACAATGGCGATCACGCGCGCGCCGGCCTCTCGGGCAGTGGCGAGCGCGGCCATCAGCAGCGGCCCGCTGCCGGCGATCACGATCCGTTCGTCGCGCACCGGCATGCCGCCTTTGATCAGCGCCTGCAACGCGCCCGCGCCGGTCACGCCGGGCAAGGTCCAGCCAGGGAACGGCAGAAGACGCTCGCGCGCGCCGGTCGCGAGGATCAGCCGGTCGTAGGTGATCGACATACCGCCATGTTCGGCGGCTTCGAGCAGCAAGCCTTGCGCGCCGAGTGGCGCGATCACGCGGGTCGATGGCCAGTAAGTGAAGTTTTTGAAGTTTTGCTGCGCTTGCAACGCGAGGAGCAAAGCATGCAGCGGCGCTTGCGGCGGATGGGCGGGGCCCTGCCGCCAGATCTGGCCGCCGGCGCGCGGATTGTCGTCGATCTGCGCGACGGTCGCGCCCGCCTGCACTGCTGCCCGCGCGGCATTGAGCCCGGCCGGGCCGCCGCCGATCACAACGATGTCGAAGTGCTGCGTCATGCGTGTACGGTCCCGGTTCGTGTCTGCACGCGCTGGCCGTCGCGGCACAACGTCTGGCATGCGAGCGCGTGGGCGCGGCCGTCGATCGTGACGCGGCACTCCTGGCACACGCCCATCCCGCACAACGCCTCGCGAGGCTCGCCTTTGACCGACAGCCGCGAGCCGCTCACGCCCGCGATCGCGAGCGCCGCGGCCACGGTCGTGCCGGGTTGCGCTTCGATGCTGCGGCCGTCGACCGTCAAACGGATCCGGGTCGTGTCAGTGTCGGTCATGGGCCACCTGTTCAGCAAAACGGGCCGGCAGATAAGGTTCAAACGGAATCGGCGCGGCGTAGCCTGCGATCTGCGCTGCGAGCAGCTTCGCGGTCGCGAGCGAGGTCGTCACGCCAAGCCCTTCGTGACCGACCGCGAGCCACACACGAGACGCGCAACCGGACGCAACGTCGGCCGCCAACTCGCCGGCCGGTCCGATCAGCGGCAGGCCGTCCGGCGGCGCCGCGCGAAACCCCGTCCATGCGCGGATGCCGCTCAGCGACGGCAACGCCGGCAAATACTGCGCGGCGCGTTGCAGCATCTGCGCGAGCACCGGCATCTCGACCTTGGGATCGGTCGTTTCGAACTGGCGCGACGAGCCGAGCAGCAGTTGCCCGGTCGGACGCGGCTGCGCATTGAACGCGACCGAGGTGCTGGTCGCGTGATGGGCGCTCTTTACGTAGCCCAGTTCGAGCAGTTGATGACGGATCAGCCCCGGGTAGCGATCAGTGATCAGCAGGTGGCCTTTCTTTGGCTGAATCGGCAGCGACGGCAGCAATTGCGTCGCGCCGAGGCCGTTCGCGACGACCACGTGCGCCGCGCCGATGCGCTCGCCACTCGCCAGCGTGATGCCACCCGCACCGATCGACACGACCGGCGCACCGAGCCGCACACTGATATTCGCCGCGTGCGGCGAGTGCATGAGCAACCATTCGGCGGCGGTCGGCGCATACACGACGCTGTCGTGCTCGATGCGCAGGCCGCCCGTCATTGATTCGGCAAGCGCGGGCTCGCAGGCGCGCAGTTCCGCCGCGTCGAGCAGTTGTGCGGCGACGCCCTGGCTCTCAAACGCCGCATGCATCGCGCGCGCGGCTTGCCATTCTTCGTCGTCGGCTGCGACCCACAGCGTGCCGCAGCGCGCGAACGCGTCGCGCGCGCGTAGCTGCGGCGCGAGTTCGAGCCATAGTTCGCGCGAAAAGCGGCTCAGCGCGAATTCGGCGGGCGAGTCGTTCATCACGACGATATGACCCATGCCGGCCGCCGTCGCGCCGCCGCCGATGCGCTGCGCGTCGAGCACGTCGACACGCATGCCGAGCGCGGCCAGTTCCGCCGCGCACGCGGCACCGACGATGCCCGCCCCGATGATCAGCGCGTCCGGGCTCATGCGGTACGGATACCCCACGCGAACGGATCGTGCTCATCGAAACACAGACGCCCTTCGGCCATGATGTGCGCGTGACCGGTGATGGTCGGAATCACGCGGACGCCGTCGTGGACGCCGTCGCCCGCGGCGCGATAGCTCGCCTCGAACACGCTGCCGATGATGCTCTCCTGGCGCCACACCGCGCCCTCGGCGAGCTTGCCGTCGGCCGCGAGACACGCGACTTTCGCGCTCGTGCCGGTGCCACACGGCGAGCGGTCGTACGCATTACCGGGGCACAGCACGAAGCTGCGGCTGTCGAGGCCGGCGCACGAGCCTGGCCCGAACAGCTCGATATGGTCGATCAGCGCGCCGTCCGCGCCGGTGATGTTCTGTGCGATCAGCGCGTCGCGAATCGCCGAGCTGAACGCGGTCAGGCTCGCGATGTTCGCTGCTTCGAGCGCGTGCCCATGCTCGGCGACGAGGAAAAACCAGTTGCCGCCCCAGCCGATGTCGCCGGTCAGCACGCCGTAGCCCGGCACATCGACCTGCACCGCCTGGCGGTAGCGATACGCGGGCACGTTGCGCACCGCGACGCTGCCGTCTTCGTTCAGTGTCGCCTCGACCACGCCGACCGGCGTTTCGATGCGGTGACGCCCCGGTCCGATCCGCCCCATGTGCGCAAGCGACACGACGAGCCCGATCGTGCCGTGCCCGCACATGCCGAGATAGCCGACGTTGTTGAAAAAGATCACGCCGGCCGCGCAGGTCGGATCGTCGGGCTCGCAGAGCAGCGCGCCGACCACCACGTCCGAGCCGCGAGGTTCGGTGACGATGCCCGCGCGCCAGTCGTCGAAGCGCGTGCGGAAAACGTCGAGCCGTTGCGCGAGCGTGCCACCGCCCAGGTCCGGGCCACCCGACACCACGAGGCGGGTTGGCTCACCGCCGGTGTGCGAGTCGATAATGTTGAGGGTTTTCATGTCGCCCATGGTAGGAACCACAGGCCGGTGGGTCTTGGTGCACCTGCGCGCGGATTGTGACGATTTCCGCATAGCGGTGCGGTGTGTCATCCGCCACACGTGATTCGCGGAAGACGTCCCGATATTCGGCATCTGCGCCAGCAATCACGGCGCGCCGCAACGCGGATTTCAGCACATATCGAGCCGCAGCAACCGGTAGCCACTTTTGTACACCGGCTGCAGCCGGAAACCATTATGCGACTCGATCTCGAGTAGCAGACGCAGCCGCGACACGTGACTGTCGATCGTCCGCGTGAATTCGCGTAGTTCGCGGCCCCACACCGTCAGGAAGATATGATCGCGCGACATCACGCGATCGATGTTGGAAAAGAACAGCGCTGCGATCCGGTACTGCGTGGGCGACAGCGGCACCGGCTCACCGTGCAGCGTGACGGCCTTGCGGAGTGTGTCGAAACGATAGGGACCAACCTCGAAACAGGACGCGGCGCTAATGCGCTCAGGATATGCGCGCCGCAGCAGCGCCATCACGCGCGCACGAAACTCGGCATCCCGCAGCGGCAACGCGAGGTAATCGTCGGCGCCATCGGCGAGCGCGCGCACCATGCTTTCCTCAGACCCGTCGCTCGACACGAACATGATCGGCACATGTTCGCCTGCTACCCGGCGCACCGAACGCAACAGCTCCGCGCCGTCGGGCCGCGCATCCTGCCAGTCGAGCACCAGCAGATCCATCGTGGAGTGTCCGAGCGACCTCGACATCTCGAAGCCGTCCTCATAGGCCGCGCAGACATGGCCGGCTCTCACCAGAACTTTTTCAATCGACTGACGCATGACCGGGTCATGCTGAAGAACAGCAACGCGCATGGGATGGACTCTCGACGAAGACACGCTGGTCATTCTCGGAGGCGCACCCGGTCCCTCCCATCGGAGCACTCCTAATTTCCACCGCATTTCTCGATCCCACCAGGCGCTTTCGCGGGGCGCCGTCTTTCATCCTGTAAAATCCGCGCCGGCTTCTGTCGTCAGCGCGCCCGCCCTATCCGGACGGCGCGCCGGTGGCCCCTGCTCTACCCAGCGCCTGCCACACTTCTCGCCCGACGACCGCCGCATGTCCACGCGTCACCCGCGTGGCTTCCAATTCATCACAACGACATGGCAATGCAAGCGACAAATCTGGGTGGAGCGCAGGCTGTCACCCCACGCCCGCTTGGGCACAGCGATTACAAGACACTCGGTCTCGCCGCGCTCGGCGGAGCGCTCGAGTTCTACGACTTCATCATCTTCGTTTTCTTCGCGCCGGCGATCGGCCAGCTGTTCTTCCCGGCGGCGATGCCGGACTGGCTGCGTCAGGTGCAGACCTTCGGCATCTTCGCGGCCGGCTATCTGGCACGGCCGCTCGGCGGCATCATCATGGCGCACTTCGGCGACCTGTTCGGCCGCAAGCGCATGTTCACGCTGAGCGTGTTGCTGATGTCGGTGCCGACGCTGCTGATGGGCCTGATGCCCACCTATGCGAGCATCGGCGTGCTCGCGCCGGTGCTGCTGCTCCTGTTCCGCGTGATGCAGGGCGCGGCTGTCGGCGGCGAAGTGCCGGGCGCCTGGGTGTTCGTGTCCGAGCATGTGCCCGGGCGGCACGTCGGCTATGCGTGCGGCACGCTGACGGCCGGCCTCACCGCGGGCATTCTGCTCGGCTCGCTGATCGCGTCGGCGGTCAATCGCCATTTCACGCCGGCCGACATTTCCGCGTACGCGTGGCGTATCCCGTTCCTCGTCGGTGGCGTGTTCGGCATGTTCTCGGTTTATCTGCGCCGCTGGCTGCACGAAACGCCGGTGTTCGCCGAGCTGAAGCAGCGCAAGGCGATCGCCGCCGAAGTGCCGCTCAAGGCCGTGTTGCGTGATCACGGCCGCGCGGTAATCGTGTCGATGCTGCTCACGTGGATGCTGTCGGCGGCGATCGTCGTCGTGATCCTGATGACGCCGACGCTGCTGCAAAAGCAATTCCACATCGAGCCGGCCACCGCGCTGCTTGCGAACTGTGTGGCGACGCTGTGCCTGACGATCGGCTGCGTGATGGCGGGTTCGCTCGCCGGACGCATTGGCGCGGGCCGGACGATTTTCGTCGGCGGCCTGGCGCTCGCGCTCACCTATTACGCGATGTTCCGCCAGTTGGCCGTCGATACGTCCCTGCTGGTGCCGCTGTATGCACTGGCCGGGCTTTTCGTCGGCGTGATCGGCGCGATTCCGCTCGTGATGGTGCGCGGGTTTCCGCCGGTGGTGCGCTTCTCCGGCATCTCGTTCTCGTACAACGTCGCGTATGCGGTGTTCGGCGGTCTGACGCCGATCGTCGTGTCGCTGATGATGAAGTCGAACCCGCTGGCCGCGCCGCTGTATGTCGCGGCGATCTGCGTGCTGGGCGCGCTGACCACGCTGTTCATCAAGGATGCGCCGCAAGCGCGTTGATTCGATGGATTTCGCGTCGGCTCGCGTGTAGCGGGTCGACGCGCCGTCGCTCGCACGGCGACATCCATAGTTCACGCCGCATCGAAACGTGGCGCGCTGTATCGGGTTCACGATGTAGTCATGAACTCATCCACATCCTCCTTTTCGCCCGCCCTCGGTCGCGTTCTTGCGACTGTCAGCGTCGGCTTCGTGGTCACGCAACTCGATGTGACCATCGTCAACATCGCACTGCCACGCATCGGCGCGGACCTGCACGCGAACGTCGCGGGCCTGCAATGGGTCGTCGATGCGTACACGCTCGCGTTCGCCGTACTGATGCTGTCCGCCGGCGCGCTCGGTGACCGCTTCGGCGCGCGGCGCCTGTACGCGTGCGGGATCGTGCTGTTCGCGCTCGCGTCGCTGGCCTGCGGGCTCGCGCTCGACACCCCGATGCTGATCGCCGCGCGCGCGGTGCAAGGCATCGGCGCGGCCGCGATGCTGCCGAACTCGCTTGCCCTGCTCAATCAGTCCTTCGGCCACGAGCCGAAGCTGCGGGCACGCGCGGTCGGCCTGTGGACCGCGTCCGGCGCCATTTCGATCGCTGCCGGCCCGGTGGCCGGCGGTCTGCTGATCGCGGCGTTCGGCTGGCGCAGCATCTTCCTCGTCAATCTGCCGATCTGTGCGGCCGGTCTGCTCGCGACGCTGCTGTGGATCCCGCGTGCGCAAACCGCACAACGCGGTGCGCCGGCCGCCGCTCGGGGTCACACTGACGCGCGGCCGGGCGGCATCGATCTCGGCGGTCAATGCCTCGCGATCGTTGCGCTGACCGCGTTCGTCGCCGCGGTGATCGAATGGCGGCCGCTTGGGCTCGCGCATCCGCTGGTCGCCGGCGGCTTCGTGCTCGCGGTACTGGCGGCGACTGCGTTCGTGTTCGTCGAAGCGCATGTCGCGCGGCCGATGGTGCCGCTGGCGCTATTCGGCACGCGCACGTTCAGCGCAGCGGTGCTGTTCGGCATCTGCGTGAACCTGACGTATTACGGCTTGGTGTTTGTGCTGAGCCTTTACCTGCAGCGCGTGCGCGGCTACACGCCGTTGCAGGCGGGCCTCGCGTTCCTGCCGCTGACGGGCGGCTTTCTGATCTCGAATGTCGCGAGCGGCTGGGTGATCGGCCGCTTCGGGGTGCGCGCACCGATGATCCTCGGCGCGATCACCGCGGGCCTCGGCTACGGCATGCTGCATCTCGTCGACGCCGGCACGCCGCTCATTGGCTTGCTGCTGCCGTTCCTGCTGATTCCGTCGGGCATGGGGCTCGCCGTGCCGGCGATGACCACGGCGGTGCTGGCATCGACCGAAGCGCGGCGCGCGGGCACGGCGTCGGCGGTATTGAACA
>ABYL01000229.1 GCA_000173575.1 Burkholderia sp. H160
CGACCGCGCCGAGCACCGCGGCCACCATCGGGACGACCGCCGGCGCTTCAGGCGCCATCACCGGCTCGCGCACGTCGGCTGTTTCATTGGCGCTCGCGGGCGCTTCAGCCACCGGCGCCGGCGGCAGGCAACGCGTGACCGGCACCGCGCGCAGACTGCGATGACCGGCCGTCGTGAACGCCTCGCAGATGAAACGGAACCAGCCGCGATCGACGATCGCGAGCAGGTGCCGGCCATCGCCGAGCACCTGCGGATCGACCGCGATATGGCAGGTCTGCGGGTCCTGGATCAGTTGATCCTCGACGATATTGGGCAGCGCCTGGCGCAGCTTCGGGCCGCGTAGCGGCGGCAGCGTCGCGGGCATCAGCAGCAGGTCGCGCGCGGCGATCATCAGCACCGTCGTGCTCGCGCGCGGCAGCAGCGCGAGCGCCGAGCGGCCAGCGCGCTGCGTGCGCCCCGTCTTGTCGAGCAGCACGAATGACAGCTCGGGCAGTTGCCACTCCTGCGAGGGCACCGCCGGATCACGCGGCGGCAATAGGACGATCAGCGTGCTCAAAGGCCACTCTCTCTGTGGATTGCGTTATTCATAGTTGGTCTTGTACCCGCACGATACGCGTGGTGTGAGTCAGCGGATCGCGATAGACGAGCGTCGTGCGATCCACTTCGGCGCGTTCGTGCTGCACACTGCCGTGGACTAAAAAGTAGTTCGAGTTGACGTCGAACTGGTTCGGATCGATCGACACCTTTTGCACGCCAACGGCGGTTAGCGCGAGCTGCACGTCGCCGATGTTGCGGAAAAACACGGTCTGCCGCCGCGCGACGAGTGCCTGCGCCTGCGACACCGTCATGCCCTCCACCGCCGCCGCGATCACTTCAGCCGACGCGGTGTTCATGTTGATCGCGGTGGCGGTCGGCAGCGCGGTGACGAACGGGCGCAATCGAGCGACGATCTCCGGCGTGTAGCCCGGAATGTCGAGCAGCGAATCGACGCTCGTCATCAGGAGCGGCGCGACCTTCGCGTTGTCGTCGCCGTCCTCGATGCCGGGCTGGTTCGTGAAGTTGCCGCCCGTCATCCCGCCGCCGCCAACCTGCTGCGAGCTGCTGATCGACGGGCCGGTCTGAAAGCGCGTCGCCGATTGCGACAGCCCCGCGCGCACCTGCAGCGCGGTTACTTTGGCAAGCTGTCCGCTCAGGCCGAGCGACACGAGCAAACGCTGATACACGGCCGTCTGCTCGGCGCTGACTTGCGTCACGCCGGGCGCCGGGCTCGCGACCAGATTGCGCAGATTGAACCGGGATTGCGCGTCCTCGATCGAGCCCGACAGGTACGTCGCCGCACCTTGCTCCGCGCGCACCTCGCCGATCTGGCCGAGAAAATCCGACAGCCGTGTTTTTGCAATCGGCACGCCCCACAGCCCACCCAGATACGTGATGCCCGCCGACGTATCGCCTTCGGAGCGCAGGATCAGCCGCGTCCAGTCGAGTGCGCCGCGCGCGACCCATTGCGCCTGCGACAGCAGCCGCTGATTCTCGATGCGTCGGATCTGCACCTGCTGGCGCCATAACATGCCGGACACGAGGACCGCCGACAGCGCGACGACGAGCAGCGCGCTGATGATGGCCGCGCCGCGTTCGCGTGCGCGCGAACCCGATGCGGACTTTTTCGGCGATGACGAGGAGAACGTCATGTCATTCTCCGATCAGAAAAACGCGCGTGATCGGCCGCGCGAGCGACGTCGCGCCGATGGTGACCTCGAGCCCCGTCACCGAGCGCGGCATCGGCGCGTTGCCGAGCTGCGGCACCTTCAGATTGTTGACCGCCTCGGTCATCGCGGTCTGTACGTCATTCATCTGTGTGGTCCAGCCGAGCTTCGGCACGTACATGCGCGCCGAAATCGCACCGACGCCGCCCATCAGCGGCACCGCGCTCCAGTCTTCGTCGCTGCCGTGTAGCGCGCGTCGCAACTCGCCGATGTCGCGAAGCGGCGACGACGCGTAGCGCACCACCCGGCCGTTCGAGATCTGATAGCGCACCACCTGAAGACGCGGTGCGATGCCCGGCAGCACCATGTTCCGCACGATCTGCAGCGTGTTGCCGTTGACCGAAACCGCTGACTCACCGGATTCATCGCCGGCGGCCTGGCGCGCATCGATGCGCATCTGGTCGAACAGCTGCGCGAACACGCGCTCGTCTTCCATCGCGTTCGTGATCGTCGTGCGGCCGCGGATGATCTGATCGAGCCCGCGCCACGACAGCACGGCGATCACCGCCAGGATCGCGATCGCGACCAGCAGTTCGATCAGCGTGAAGCCGCGCGCGCCGTATCGGCGGCGGCGCTCACAGCGAGCGGTTGGTTTCATTCGCGACCACCGTGACCATCTGGGCGAGATTGCCGGTTTGCCCGGGCATCGTCACCATCACTTCGACACGGCGAAACACCGGATTCGGCGTCGCCGTCACATGCTCGGTGCAGACGAGCTGCAGATTGCCTTGCGAGCAATCGAAGCTCGTGGAGCCGATGTTCGGCCATGCATGCCTCAGATGTAGTTGCGCGAGCGCGTTGTCGGCGCTCCAGCCGGCGAGCAAACGCCGGTGCAGATCGGCTTCGCCGCTCGCGAGACTGCCGACCGCGCGCAGCGACGCGGCGAGCGCAACCGCGATGATGGCGAGCGCGACCAGCACCTCGATCATCGTGAAGCCGCGCGCCTTGCGGCCCGCGCCGTGGCGCATCATGAAGGGGGAAGGGGCAGAGGCGACCCTGCCATAACGACGCATCCGCATCTCAGCGCACCTCGTAGCGGCCATTGCCGGTACCGACGATCGTCGCCTGGCCGGCCGCCGAAAACAGCGTGACCCGCACCGGCACATCGATCGCCTCGGTGCCGAACACGATGCGATTGGCTTGGGAATCCGAGCCCGGGTAGCTGATCGCGACCCCGGTCACCCCGCCTTCCCATTGACGCGGTCCGAGCAGATCGTCGCGCAGCGGACGCCAGCCGTCCTCGGTGCGCTGATCGAAACGGAAGCCGCCCTCGAACGGCTGCCACGCGATCGGCCGCGCGCGCACCTGCGCTTCGTCGCCGGCGGATTCGAACAGTAGCGCGAGACGCTGCGCTTCCTCGTTCAGATCGGTGCGCGGATTACGCGTCATCGTCACCGCGGTCAGCGACACGAGCAGGCCCGCAATCACGAGCACGACCATCATTTCGAGCAGCGTGAAGCCGGCCGCGCGGCTGTGGCGTTGGCCGGAGCGCGGCCGCGAAACCGTACACGGAGTGTCCACACGGGACTTGCAAGCGGACGTGCGCATAGTGCCGGCCATCGACGATCAACGGAAATTCAAACTGCCATACATCGGTGAAGTACGCGCGGCGGGCAGGGCGCCCGACGAAACCAGCGGCCCAACCGGTGGCAACGAGGGCGCGTGCATGAACATCATCGAGCCTGGCGCGATCCTGGGGTTCGGCGCGTCTATTGCCAGGACCCGACGTCGGCATCGTTGCCTTCGCCGCCCGGTTTGCCATCGGCGCCGTAGCTGAACACGTCGATCTCGCCATGCACGCCCGGATTCAGGTACTGGTACGGATTGCCCCACGGATCGTTCGGCAGACGCTCGAGATAGCCGCCGTCCTTCCAGTTGTTCGGCACCGGATCGGTGGTGGGCTTTTCGATCAGCGAGCGCAGGCCCTGCTCCTGGGTCGGATAGCGGCCGTTGTCGAGGCGATAGAGTTTCAACGCCTGCATCATGGTGCCGATATCCTGCTTCGCGGCGACGCGCCGCGCTTCGTCCGGACGGCTCATGATCTTCGGCACGATCAGCGCGGCGAGAATGCCGAGAATCGCGATCACGACCATGATTTCGATCAGCGTGAAACCGCGTTGACGGCGGCTGCGCGAACCCGCGTTGTCAGCGCGGCGAATGGTCGACAGTTGCATAGCTTGCTACCTCTCAGATGAAATTTTTGACCCGGACTGTCAGATTGAACACGCCGGGCCGGTCATTTTAATGTCATGCAGTTGAAGGGTTTCAACCAACCGCAATTTTCACAATAGTCCGTACAATGTGCGCATGAACGCCATCCAAATCCGCCTCCTGTCGCTCGCGGTGTTCGCCGCTCTCTGTGCGACGCTGACCTACTGGGTCATCACGCTCACCACGATGTCGGGCGCGCCGTTGCCGGCCGCCGCCGCGCATGCGCAGGTCTCGACCGACCAGGCCGCGACGCTGTTCGGCGGGCAGCTCACGCGCAACGTCAATCAGGACATCCATCTCTTTGGCATCCTCGCATTGAGCGAAGGCGCCGCGGCGATCGTCAGCGTCGGCGGCGAGCCGCCCCACGCAGTGTCGCTCGGCAGCACGCTCATGCAAGGCACCAGACTCTCCGAAGTTCGCGCCCGCTCGATCATCATCGACCGCAACGGCGCGCACTCAGAAATCTTCCTGCCCGCCAACGCCAGCGGTCCTACCATCTACGTGCGCTGAAACCTGAAACGGTTGCGCGACTGAAACGGCACACCGCGCAATCCTTTCTGTTCCTTCCTCGTGCTGCTGCTACTGCACGAGGTTGTTCAGCTCGATGATCGGCAGCATCACCGCGAGCACGATCACGAGCACCACGCCCCCCATCGCCAGAATCAGCAGCGGCTCGAGCAGGCTCGTCAGGAACATCGTGCGACGCTCCAGCTCGCGCGCTTCGCCGTCGGCCGCGCGATCGAGCATCGTCGTCACGTCGCCGGTCGCTTCGCCCGAGCGGATCAGGTGCACGAGCACCGGCGGAAATGTCTTCGTATTACCGAGCGCGCGCGACAGCGACGTGCCTTCGCGCACCCGCACGATCGCGTCGTCGATGTTCTCGCGCATCGCGTTGTTGCTGAGCGTTTCGGCGGCGGCCTGCAACGCGCGCAGAATCGGCACGCCCGCCGCGGTCAGAATGCCGAGCGTGCTCGCGAAGCGCACGGTGTTATAGCCGCGCACGAGCTTGCCGATCAGCGGCGCAGTGAGCAGCCAACGGTCGAACGCGAGACGCGGCGCCGGTTGCCTGAGCGTCGCGCGCACCAGATAGGCGATCACGAGCACGCCGATCAGCATCGCCCACCACCAGTGCCGCACGAAGCCGGACAGCGCCATCATCACGACCGTCAGAAACGGCAGTTGCTGTTTGGTGCTCGCGAACACGTTGACGACCTGCGGCACCACATAGCTGAGCAGGAACGTGACGATGCCGAAC
The DNA here is from genome assembly GCA_000173575.1 of Burkholderia sp. H160. Classification (GTDB taxonomy): domain Bacteria; phylum Pseudomonadota; class Gammaproteobacteria; order Burkholderiales; family Burkholderiaceae; genus Paraburkholderia. Next base: position 5,230 of record ABYL01000229.1, read on the forward strand.
GCGATGATCGTGACGATCGTCGGATACGTGAACGCCAGCACGATCTTCTGTTTCAGTGCATTGCGCTGCTCGATGTAGTCGGCGAGCCGCGACAGCACCAGACCGAGCTTGCCCGTGTGTTCGCCGGCCGCGACGAGCGCCCGGTAGATCTCGGGGAAATCCTTCGGATGTTGCTGCAGCGCATTGGCAAGCGAATGACCGCCGAGCACTTCGGCGCGAATCGCCGCCATCAGCTCGCGGATGTAGTCGCGCTCCGACTGCTCGGTAAGCACCGCGAGCGCTTCGTCGAGCGGCAGGCCCGCGATCAGCAGACTCGCGAGCTGCCGCGTCAGAATGGCCTGCTCGCGCTGCGACAGACGACGCCCGAGCGCGAGCCGCTGATTGCGCTCACCGCGCGTGCGCGATGCCGCCGGTTCGACGACGAGCGGGGTGAGTCCCTGCGAACGCAGGCTCGTGCGTGCGCCGCGCGCGCTGTCGGCATCGAGCACGCCTTTTTGCGCTTTGCCCGCCGCGTCGATCGCTTCAAAACGAAATGCCGGCATGCGCTTATGCTCCGCCAGTCACGCGAATCACTTCTTCGAGCGACGTCAGTCCCGACGCGAGCCAGCGCTCCGAATCGTCGCGCAGCGTGCGCATGCCCTGCGCGCGGCCCGCTTCGAGAATTTCGGCATCCGCCGCGTTGCGGTGGATCAGCGAGCGGATCGTTTCGTCGATCAGCAGCAACTCGTAGACGCCGCGCCGTCCCGCGTAACCGGATTGGCCACAACGGTCGCAGCCGACCGGATGCCAGCGCTTGCTGCCGTCCTCTTCGGTGCGCTCTTCGCGGCACACCGGACACAGACGCCGCACGAGCCGCTGCGCGAGCACGCCGAGCAGCGACGACGCGAGCAGATACGGCTCGACGCCCATGTCGGTCAGACGCGTGACGGCGGATGCCGCGTCGTTCGTGTGCAGCGTCGCGAGCACCAGGTGGCCCGTCAGCGATGCCTGCACCGCGATCTGCGCGGTTTCGAGGTCGCGGATTTCACCGATCATGATGACGTCCGGGTCCTGACGCAGAATCGAGCGCAACGCGCGTGCGAAGCTCATGCCGATCCGCTCGTTGACCTGGGTCTGGCCGATGCCGGACAGGTCGTATTCGATCGGATCTTCCACCGTCATGATGTTGGTGGTCGCCGTCTCCAGCCGCGACATCGACGCATACAGCGTCGTGGTCTTGCCGGAACCGGTCGGGCCCGTCACGAGCACGATGCCGTGCGGTTTGCCGATCAGCTTGTCGAACTGGCGGAGCGTGTCGGACGCCATGCCGAGCGCTTCGAGATTGAGTCGGGCCGCGTCTTTTTCGAGCAGACGCAGCACCGCGCGCTCGCCGTGACCGGTCGGCAACGTCGAGACGCGCACGTCGACCGGGCGACCGCCGACGCGCAGCGTGATGCGGCCGTCCTGCGGCAGACGTTTTTCCGCGATGTCGAGCTGCGCCATGATCTTGATCCGCGAGATCAGCGCGCCGTGCAGCGCTTTTTTCGGCCGCACCACATCACGCAGCGTGCCGTCGACGCGAAAGCGCACCACGGACGCATTCTCGAACGGCTCGATGTGGATATCGGATGCCTGCTCGCGCGCCGCTTGCGTGAGCAGCGCGTTGATCATGCGGATGATCGGCGCGTCGTCTTCCGACTCGAGCAGATCCTCGACCTCGGGGATGTCCTGCATCAGCCGCGACAGATCGACTTCGCCTTCCACTTCGCCGACCACCTGCGCGGCGCTGCCGTCCTGGCGCGCATACGCCTGGTTGATCGCCTGCGCGAGCTCGTCGGCGGGCATGCGTACGACCGACACCGCGCCGTAATTGCGCGCGACTTCGGCAAGCGCGGCTTCGCTCGTGCGCTCGCTGATCCAGACTTCGAGGCTATCGGGGTGCTGATGCGCGACCAGGATCTGGCCGCTGCGCGCAAAGCCGTACGGCACGAGCCGGGCGGCGAGCGGCGA
>ABYL01000228.1 GCA_000173575.1 Burkholderia sp. H160
CGTCGCGAGCAACGTGAAGCCGCTCGACGCAACCCAGCGCGCCGCACACGCAAGCGCGATCGCGACGAGGCCGAGCGCGACACCGCGCGATTCGCCGATGCTGCGCGTCAACGCCGCCGCGCCGAATGCACCGATGCCCATCGCGATGACCGGCAGGCTGGTCAGCAGCGACGCGCCGTAGTAGCTGAGGCCGGTCGCGTCGCGAATCGTCGTCATCAAGGGGCTGATCGAGGTGAGCAGCGGGCGCAGATTGATGCCGATCACGACGATCGCGCCGAGCCACATGAGGTGGTGCCACGTCAGCGCGGCGTGAGTGCGGTTCGCGGAAGTGCGGGGAGGACTGGCGCTGGTGGGCGAATTCATGGAGGGCCTGAAAGTTGGGCTGCGGAAAGCGCTGCAAGCTCCGTTTTGGTCAACCATAGTAGCGTATAATGGTTAACCATCCTCGCGAATATCCGGTATAAGCGGGGGCGTACCCAGGTGGATTGGCGCCGTGCGCGGGGCATCGCTAGAATGCTGCGGCGTCGTTCCGTTTTTGTTTTTCCCCGTTTACGGTCACTGAATTCATGGTCACGCGTTCCCCGCGTTCTTCCCACGCCAAATCCGCACCATCCGCTGCCGTCGCGAGCGACGACGCCGCGCCCAGCGTCGAAGAGCGCATTTATGCGTCGATCACTGCGGCCCTGCTGCAAGGGCGTTTGCGGCCGGGCGCGCAATTGGTCGAGCGTGATCTCGCGGCCGCGTTCGGCTGCACGCGCGGAGCCCTGCGCAAGGTGCTCGCGCGGCTAGGCTTCGAGGGCAAGCTCGTGCTCGAGGCGAATCGCGGCGCGTTCGTGCCGTCGCCGTCGGAGGAGGACATTCGCCAGGTGTATCGCGCGCGGCAGATCGTCGAGGCGGGCATCGTCGCGTCGCTGTGCGGTGCGCTGAGCGTCGCGCACAAACGGCGCTTGCGCGCGCATGTGCGCAGCGAGGTAAAGGCGCTGCGCGCCGGTGCCATCGACGAATCCGTGCGCCTCGCCGGCCAGTTTCACGTACTGCTGACGGAGCTGGCGGGCGGCACCGAACTACTCGGGCTGGTCGGGCAACTGGTCGCGAAGACCGAGCTGTACAAGGCGCTGTTCGATCCGTCGAAGGGATCGAGCTGTTCCGCCGATGAGCACGCGCGGATCATCGACGCGCTCGATGCTGGCGACCTGCAGGCCGCGTTGACGGTGATGCGCGAGCATCTGTCGGAGCTGGAGGAACGGGTGGTCGAGCAGGTGCGGAAAAGCGCGGGCGGGGAGGATTTGGGGGCGGTGTTTGGGGTTTAGCGAGACGCGATGCAACGCGGGTGATTGCCGGCACGGCGCGCCGCGAGATTCCGGTGAAGCGCGAGTCCGAAGGGCCTCGCGCTTTCGCATGGAGTTTCGGCGGCCTGCCCGCGCCACTTGCACAACATCACTGATGCGCAGAGCGGCGCCGTGACCACCGCTTACCGCCGCCGCGCCCCTTGCGACGCCGGCCGTGGCGCACCGCCACCGCTCGGCCGTTCGTCCTTGTGACGGAAATTGATCCGCCCCTTGGTCAGGTCGTAGACCGACATTTCGAGCGTCACGCGATCGCCCGCGAGAATACGGATATGGTTCTTGCGCATGCGTCCGGACGCATAGGCGCCGACCACGACGCCGTTGTCGAGCGTCACGCGGTAGCGGCTGTCCGGAAGCACTTCGTCGACGATACCGTCAAGTTCAATCAGTTCTTCTTTCGCCATGCATCACTCCTGGTCGATGGGATAAAGGGGAAGCCGGCCGCGGGTATTGCAAGCGGCGCGACTGCAGATTCGTTGGAAAAGCAGCGGCGCCCGAAGGCACGCTGCGCGACGTGAGTGACGTGCCGATGACGCCGCTCAAAGATCGGCGACCGACTGGCCACTCACCTGGCCGTCGATCAAGCGTTCCGCATGCGCCATGCACGCGATGCGCGCCTTGCCCATGCCGTCGAACGGAAACAGATACTGCAGGCGGAACACCCGGCTGTCGGCAGCGGGATTGGCGCCGACGCGGCAGATGCGCACCGACGCGTCGTAACCGGCGCCCGGATCGCGGCCCGCCTGCGCGCCCGCGGGGCGGCGCGGATAAACGAGCGGGTGAATTTCGTAACCCTTGTAAGTCTTGACTGCTGAATTCATGAACAACGTGTCCTCTATTTCGTGGTCCGCGAGCCGAGCGCGTGACTGCTTGCCGCAGCGCCTCTCTGACGCGTCGCGACGCGAACGGGCGGCACAGCACCGATGGGCGCGCCGCGATAAAAATGGTTTGCACAGGCCAGCTAGACCGGCGGGCTCAATGACAATGGCTCGAGCGGTCGCGCGAAAGCGCGGATTCGACCGAAAAAACGCTGAAGCGACGCGCAAATTCGCGCGCCGGACGCATGATGCCGAACCGCTCGGTGTACTTCTCGCGACGGCGAATGCAGGCGGCGCATTGCCGGAATGACGGGATCGCCGACGAGCGGCGGTCGAACAGTCGGGGGTGGTGCGGAGATGCCGGTTTGAGACTGCCTGGTGCTGCCAGTGCTATATGGGTGCGAGGTGCAACTATTCCAATATGATGCCTGAAATGGGGCTGATTGGATAGTGAAAACTTCGGCGCGCGGCCGGAACGCCCGGCTGGCGGGGCTTCGCGAGCAGTTGGCGATGGCGTGTCAGAGGTGTGACGGGCGTGAGATGCGCGAGTTGCGGGCGCAAGGTTCGCAATCTCACCGCGTCAGCGCGGCGGCAGGCGCAAGGCCGCTACAATGGCGAGTTCCTGAATACGGCCGGTACGCGCGCGACGGGGTCCGCTGCAGGGATCTCGCATCGTCGTCAGGCGATGCCGCGCGTCGCCTCCTTCGAACCTCGCGTTTTTTCCATGCGCAACCCGAACGTGTCTCCTGTCAAAGACCTGCTGCTCAAGCGCTACGCGCCGATCGCCGATGGCATCGCCGCGCTGCTCTATCCCTGCGCCGAAGTGGTGATTCACGATCTGCGTGATCAGACCATCGCGTATCTGGTGAACAATCTGTCGCGGCTCGAGGTGGGCGCTCCGTCGGTGCTCGACGACGCGCACTTCGCGGCGCGCGGCCAGACCATCGGTCCCTACGAGAAATTGAACTGGGACGGCCGCCGCATGCGCTGCGTGAGCAACATCCTGTTCGACGACGACGGCAAGCCCGCCGGCATCCTGTGCGTGAACTTCAACATCGCGGTGTTCGAGGACGTGCGCTCGACGCTCGATCTGTTCATCAAGGGCGGCACGATGGCTGACGCGCCCGCCGACGATCTGTTCCGCGACGACTGGCAGGACCGTATCAACACGTATCTGCACACGTGGCTGCGCGACCGGCAGATCGGCATCAATGCACTGACGCGCGAGCACAAGCGTGAAATCGTCGAGGCGCTGCACGCGCAGGGCGCGTTTCGCGGCCGCAGCTCGGCGAACTACGTGGCCGCGGTGCTGACGATGGGCCGCGCGACCGTCTACAAGATCCTGAAGCAGATGAAAGAGGGCGGCTGAGGTTGAGCGCGCCGTGCTTGAAAATGCTTCGATCACACCCAAAATAAGGACATACACGATGCGCTACCGGCACTACAAAGGCGGCATTTATGAACTGGTCTGCGAGGCCACGCTTGAATCGGATCCGACGGTCACGATGATCGTCTACAAGGCGGCCAACGGTACGATCTGGACCCGGCCGGCGACGGTATTTTTCGAGCTGGTCGAGCAGGAAGGCATCAAGGTGCCGCGCTTTGCGCCGCTTGATACGTCGGCTTGATACGTCCGCTTGATTCGCCCAATAACGAGGCAGATGCGTCCCACGCTGACTAGCGCACGCTGCCGTAACGACAGGAAAAGGAATACCGAATGCGACTTTTGCTTGCCATCATTCTGCCGTGGTTTCAGTTTTTCACGATCGGCCGTCCGATCGCGGGCATCATCTGCCTGATTCTGCAGCTTACGGTGATCGGCTGGGTGCCTGCCGCGATCTGGTCGGTGTATGCGCTGAGCCAGTACAACACGGACAAGAAAATCGCCCGCGCCATGGACAACGGGCGTTGAGACGCGGCACCTGAAGCCGTCTGCGAGCGGGGCGCCTGGGCCTCACGCTCGCGCTACCTTCGCACTCAGCGCGCCGGTATCAAGACTGCATCCTGCACTTCGATCACCACGTCGGTTTCCGCGATCGCCACGCACGGCAGGATATAGCCCTCGGCCTTTTCCTCGCGGCTCACACCGGGCCAGTCGATCGAGTAGCGCACGCGCCCGGACTTCATCCGGCACAAGCATGTCCTGCACGTGCCGTTGCGGCACGAACGTGGCAAACGCAGATTCGCAAAAGCGGCGGCTTCGAGAATCGTCAGCGAATCGGGCGCTTCGAAGCTCTGGCCGAGCGGCTCGACGCGAACCACAGGCGGGCGGGTGGGGGCGGACATCGTACGGATCAGTGGTTGGGTGCGCGACACTTTACATGGGATCGGACGATGCTTTATGTCGCGCCGCAACATACGCGCGAGAGTTGCACATTGAAGAAATAGTCGGGGAAAACTTGCACCCGGCCCGAACTCGTCTAAAGTGAATCAATTCACCTCCGCGTGGCGCGAACTGACGATGCCGCGCCGAGGTGAGGGCCCGAGTCGACTGCATGGGACAAGGAGGAACGAGCGGCCGACGCGACAGCAAGCAACCCGCGCGCGCATTACCCGCAGCGCATCGTGCGCGCACTCTTCCAGGTGATTCCCATGCAGATCCTATTTCCGAACGAAGCCCCTGAATATTCAGGTCGCGAACTTACCTTGGCGTTTCCGGCAATGGTCGATGGGCAGAGGGTGGAGTGCATGATCACCGCGGAAGCGCTCGAAGACCACTTCGGCGCCGCGTCGCCCCGGCTGGAGGACATGATCGTCGCGTTCGACACGCACCGGTCTCGCATCGAGGCCGCGACGCGCCGGCTATTGTCGGAAACGCGCGCGCAGTGTCTCGTGCTCAGAAGCGGTTACGTGCGTTTTTATGAGGCGAACTGGCGTAACTGACTGACCGGGCGTTGTCGGCTGGTTGTCGGCATTGAAGCTTCGGCAAGCGCTACTGCTGCCGAAGCGCGCAATTCGGATTCATCCCCGACGGTCCCACTCGCGTCAAATTATCCTCCGCAGTGTCCGATCCTTGAACACCACATGATGCGCGATCGCCGCGAGCGCATGCAGTCCGATCACCCAATAGAACACGTTGCCGAGCAACTCGTGGGCGTCCTTCAGGAGCGGCCGCGCGATGGAATCCGCATGAACCAGCGTGAAGCTGATGTCCGTCCATGCGAGCGACACCGGCCGCCCGTTCGCGTTGACCGTCAGGATGCCGAGCAGCGGCTGCGCGAAGATGAACACATAGAGCGCGAGGTGCGTGGAGCGCGCGAGAAAGGCGAGCAGCCGGTTGCTTTCCAGCTCCTCCGGCGCGCCGGTCCACAGTCTCCACAGTAGCCGCAACACAGCCAGACTGAGCACCAGCGTGCCCGCCCAGTAATGCACGCCGGTCCAGAACGCACGGCTGTCCGAGCCACGCGGACCGCGAATTTCGATCGCCAGATAGGCGAGCGCGATCAGCAGAAAAATCGCCCAGTGGAAAAAGATCGCGGGCTTCGTGTAACGGTCCGTCGTGCGGTTATATGAGGACATGGCGGCTCCAGGGGCGACCCCGTGTCGCGGCGACCGGGGCGATCATCGTTCCAAACGTCAGATGATAAACGGTCCCCGAACCCGATGACACATTCGAACGCGTCGCCGCAGTTCAGCGCGGCGCGAGGGCCGTCCTTACTCGCTGCCGAGATAGAAATACCGGAACAGGAAAATCGCCGCGATGATCCACACGACCAGCTTGACCTGACGCGCCTGGCCCGTCAGTAGCTTGAGCCCCGCGTACGAAATGAAGCCGAACGCGACGCCGTTCGCGATCGAGTAGGTGAACGGCATCAGCAGCGCGGTCAGCGCCGCCGGCACGACTTCGGTCGCGTCGTCCCACGGGAGGTCGACCAGTTCGCGCAGCATCAGACACGACACGTACAGCAGCGCGGGCGCGGTCGCATACGGCGGCACCACTTCGGCGAGCGGCGCGAAAAACAGCGCCGCGACGAACAGCACGGCAACCGTGATCGCGGTCGCGCCGGTACGGCCGCCGGCCTGCACGCCCGAGGCGCTTTCGATATACGCCGTCGTCGACGAGGTGCCGAGCATCGAGCCGGCGAGGATCGCGGTGCTGTCGGCGAGCAGCGCGCGGTTCAGCCGATGCATCTTGCCTTCGACGAGCAGTCCCGCGCGGTTCGCGACGCCCATCAGCGTGCCGGTCGCGTCGAACAGCTCGACGAGGAAGAACACCAGCACCACGTTCAGCACGCCGCTCGACAGCGCGCTGCGGATATCGAGCTGGAACAGCGTCGGCGCGATCGACGGTGGCGTGGACACGATGCCGTGGAACTGGTTGCCGCCAAAGAAAAAGCTCAGGATCGTCACGCCGACGATGCCGATCAGGATCGCCCCGCGCACGCGCAGATGATCGAGCGTGACGATGCCGAAAAAGCCGATCGCGGCGAGCACGACGTGCGCGTCATGCAGATTGCCGAGCATGACGAGCGTCGCCGGATTGCCGACCACGATGCCGGCCGACTTCAGCGAAATAATCGCGAGAAAGAGGCCGATACCGCCGGTGATCGCGATCCGGATCGAATGCGGAATGCCCTTGACGATGACCTCGCGCACGCGGAACAGGGTGACGATCAGGAACAGGCAGCCGGAGATGAACACCGCGCCGAGCGCGGCCTGCCACGTATAGCCCAGGCCCTTGACGACCGTGTACGCGAAGTAGGCGTTCAGGCCCATGCCGGGCGCAAGCGCGATCGGGTAGTTCGCGTACAGACCCATGATCAGCGACGCGAGCGCGGACACGATGCAGGTCGCGACGAACACCGCGCTTTTCGGCATGCCAGCGTCGCCGAGAATCGCCGGGTTCACGAAGATGATGTAGGCCATCGTGAGGAAGGTGGTCACGCCAGCTAGCACTTCGGTGCGCAGGTTGGTGTCGACGGCGTCGAAGCCGAAGTAGCGTTTGATCGAGTCCATGTGGCGGGTCGTTTCTCTGTCGTCGGTCAGAAAGTGTTCTTGTGATTGGGGCAGGCGCTGCGCTGCCCGGCAAAGCGGACCGCGCGGCGGCATTACGGCGGAATTGTAAACACGAATGGCGGCGCCGGCAGGTCGCCCAGGCCCGTCAGGCGGACGGTTTGCCGCCCGGGTGTGGCGCCGGCGCATCACCGCGCGGCGCGTGACGCGCGAGCCAG
>ABYL01000227.1 GCA_000173575.1 Burkholderia sp. H160
TGCGTCCGCTGCCGGTCGCGCATGCGGCGCATTGGCGTCTTTGGGCCCAACGCTTGCCGGGTAACGTCGATACAGGTATTGCCACTACCAGCCAACTCCATGTTTTTTATCGGTTTTTTCGTCGGCTGAGTGGCCCATCGCGATGCGCAGCGTGGCATAATCGATCGACACAGTCAGCCCGCAGTCATTACTACCCCGCATACCATGGCACAGACTCTCTACGACAAATTGTGGAACACGCACGTGGTCCACACGGAAGACGACGGCACCACGATTCTCTACATCGACCGTCACCTGCTGCATGAAGTGACCAGCCCGCAGGCATTCGAAGGCCTGAAGATGGCCGAGCGCCCGGTGTGGCGCCTCAGCGCGAACCTGGCCGTGTCCGACCACAATGTGCCGACCACCGACCGCAGCCACGGCATCGCCGATCCGGTCTCGAAGCTGCAGGTCGACACGCTCGACGCGAACTGCGACGCCTATGGCATCACGCAGTTCAAGATGAACGACGTGCGGCAGGGCATCGTCCACATCATCGGGCCTGAACAGGGCGCCACGCTGCCGGGTATGACGATCGTCTGCGGCGACTCGCACACGTCCACGCACGGCGCGTTCGGCGCGCTCGCGCACGGCATCGGCACGTCGGAAGTCGAGCACGTGCTGGCCACGCAAACGCTGCTGCAGAAGAAGAGCAAGAACATGCTCGTGAAGGTCGAGGGCCAACTGCCGCGCGGCTGCACCGCGAAGGACATCGTGCTCGCGATCATCGGCAAGATCGGCACTGCGGGCGGCACCGGCTACGCGATCGAATTCGGCGGCTCGACGATCCGCGCGCTGTCGATGGAAGGCCGCATGACCGTCTGCAACATGGCGATCGAAGCGGGCGCGCGCGCCGGCATGGTCGCGGTCGATGAAACCACGGTCGAATATCTGAAGGGCCGCCCGTTCTCGCCGCAGGGCGTCGAGTGGGATCACGCGGTCGAGTACTGGAAGCAGTTCAAGTCCGACGACGGCGCGCATTTCGATCGCGTGGTCGAGTTGAACGCGGCCGAAATCGTGCCGCAGGTCACGTGGGGCACGTCGCCGGAAATGGTCACGCCCGTCGACGGCCGCGTGCCGGATCCGGAGCGCGAGAAGGATCCGGTCAAGCGCGACGCGATGGAGCGCGCGCTCAAGTACATGGCGCTCGAGCCGAACGCGCCGATCGAGTCGATCAAGCCGGATAAAATCTTCATCGGGTCGTGCACCAACGCGCGCATCGAAGACATTCGTGCCGCGGCTTACGTCGTGAAGAAGCTCGGCCGCCGCGTCGCACCGAACATCCGTCTGGCGATGGTCGTGCCGGGTTCGGGTCTGGTGAAGGCGCAGGCGGAGCGTGAAGGCCTCGACAAGGTCTTCACCGACGCCGGTTTCGAATGGCGCGAGCCGGGCTGCTCGATGTGTCTCGCAATGAACGCCGACCGGCTCGAGCCGGGCGAGCGTTGCGCATCCACGTCGAACCGGAACTTCGAAGGTCGTCAGGGCGCCGGCGGCCGCACGCACCTGGTGAGCCCCGCAATGGCCGCGGCCGCGGCCATCGAAGGGCATTTTGTCGATATTCGCAAGCTTGGATAAATCGCATGATGAAGAACATGAATCGCATCACTCTACTGCGCCGCTTCGCACTCGGTACGCTCGCCGGGCTGCTGCTTGGTCTTGCCGGTTGCAACACGGTGCACGGATTCGGCGAGGACATGTCGCACCTCGGCAATTCGATCAGCAATCACGCTGAGAAATAAGCGGTTTTTGATTTTTGCCGGCGATGCGGCGCGGGGTTTCCAGCCGCCACCCGCATCGCCCGGTCCTGAACAGGCGCAAGCGTCATGGATAAATTCATCGTACACACCGGCGTCGTGGCGCCGCTCGATCGCGAGAACGTCGACACCGACGCGATCATTCCGAAGCAGTTCCTGAAGTCGATCAAGCGCACGGGCTTCGGTCCGAACGCGTTCGACGAATGGCGCTACCTCGACCACGGCGAACCGGGTCAGGACAACTCGAAGCGCCCGCTGAATCCGGACTTCGTGCTGAACCAGCCGCGCTACCAGGGCGCCTCGGTGCTGCTCGCGCGCAAGAATTTCGGCTGCGGCAGCTCGCGCGAACACGCGCCCTGGGCGTTGCAGCAGTACGGCTTTCGCGCGCTGATCGCGCCGAGCTTCGCCGACATCTTCTACAACAACTGTTTCAAGAACGGCTTGCTGCCGATCGTGCTGAGCGAACAGCAGGTCGATCATCTGTTCAACGAAACGTATGCGTTCAACGGCTTCAAGCTGACGGTCGACCTCGAAGCGCAAGTCGTGCGCACGGCCGACGGCGGCACCGAATATCCGTTCGAAGTCGCGGCGTTCCGCAAGTACTGCCTGCTGAACGGTTTCGACGACATCGGCCTCACGCTGCGTCACGCGGACAAGATCCGCCAGTTCGAAGCGGAGCGTCTCGCGAAGCAACCGTGGCTGAACAATCGCCTCGTCCGTTAAACGAACGCGTGAGGGCATAAGGGCCTTAGGTCCATGCGCCCGCGTCGGTTTGCGCCAGAAAGACTCGAAAAAATCATCAAGGAATTCGCATGAAGATCGCAGTGTTGCCGGGCGACGGCATCGGTCCCGAAATCGTCAAGGAGGCCGTCAAGGTCCTGAACGTGCTCGGCGAGAAGTTCGAACTCGAAGAAGCGCCGGTCGGCGGCGCGGGCTACGAAGCGAAGGGCCACCCGCTGCCCGACTCGACGCTCGCGCTTGCGAAGGAAGCCGACGCGATCCTGTTCGGCGCGGTCGGCGACTGGAAATACGACAAGCTCGAACGTGCGCTGCGCCCGGAGCAGGCGATTCTCGGCCTGCGCAAGCACCTGGAACTGTTCGCGAACTTCCGTCCGGCGATCTGCTATCCGCAACTCACGGGTGCCTCGTCGCTGAAGGAAGAGATCGTTTCGGGTCTCGACATCCTGATCGTGCGCGAATTGAACGGCGACATCTACTTCGGCGCGCCGCGCGGCGTGCGTACGTCGCCGGACGGCCTGTTCGCCGGCGCGAAGGAAGGCTTCGACACGATGCGCTACTCGGAACCGGAAGTGCGCCGCATCGCGCACGTCGCTTTCCAGGCGGCGCAAAAGCGCGGCAAGAAGCTGACTTCGGTCGACAAAGCCAACGTGCTCGAAACGTCGCAGTTCTGGAAGGACGTGATGATCGACGTCTCGAAGGAGTACGCCGACGTCGAGCTGTCGCACATGTACGTCGACAACGCCGCGATGCAGCTCGTGAAAGCGCCGAAGTCGTTCGACGTGATCGTGACCGGCAACATGTTCGGCGACATCCTGTCCGACGAAGCGGCTATGCTGACCGGTTCGATCGGCATGCTGCCGTCGGCATCGCTCGACAAGAACAACAAGGGCTTGTATGAGCCCTCGCACGGTTCCGCGCCGGACATCGCCGGCAAGGGCGTGGCGAATCCGCTCGCGACGATCCTCTCCGCCGCGATGATGCTGCGCTATTCGCTGAACAAGGCGGACCAGGCTGATCGCATCGAAAACGCAGTCAAGAAGGTGCTCGAGCAGGGCTACCGCACCGGCGACATTCTCACGCCGGGTTGCAAGCAGGTCGGCACCGCCGCGATGGGCGATGCCGTCGTGGCCGCACTGTAAAACGCGTGCGACGCATGCACTCGCAGAGCGGGTGCATGCATTGATAAGGTCGTAAATGTGGCCTTTAAAACGCGAATCAGCCTTCAAACGGGTCGATTCGCGCGCAATACGGCGAACAGCGCCGCCAGTTTTCCGTTTTCGTGTATATTGTTGCGATGGCTCAGATCTCCCAAATCTCCTCGATTTCCAAGTTGCACGGCACCACTGCCCGTGCGATCGAGTTCGCCATTACCATCAAAACCATTACCCCGAAAACGATCACGAAGCGCTGATCGTCCGTCGTGCCCGCCCATCTTCCCCGCGCGGTCACTGCGGGCAAAGACGCGGGGAAGTTTCCATTCGAAGGGTATGAAGTCATGAACGTAGGTCTCGTAGGTTGGCGCGGCATGGTCGGCAGCGTCCTGATGCAACGTATGCAGCAGGAAGGCGATTTCGACTTGATCGAACCGGTGTTTTTCAGCACCAGCAACGCGGGCGGCAATGCGCCGTCGTTCGCCAAAAACGAGACCAAGCTCAAAGATGCGACAAGCATCGAAGACCTGAAGAAGTGCGACGCGATCATCTCCTGCCAAGGCGGTGACTACACGAACGAAGTGTTCCCGAAGCTGCGCGCGGCGGGCTGGAACGGCTACTGGATCGACGCGGCTTCGTCGCTGCGCATGAAGGACGACGCGGTCATCATTCTCGATCCGGTCAACCTCGGCGTGATCAAGAACGCGCTCGTCAAAGGCCAGAAGAATTTCATCGGCGGTAACTGCACGGTCAGCCTGATGTTGATGGCGCTGGGCGGCCTGTTCCGCGAAAACCTCGTCGACTGGATGACGGCCATGACGTATCAGGCTGCATCGGGCGCGGGCGCGCAGAACATGCGCGAACTGCTGTCGCAGATGGGCACGCTGCACGGTGCGGTGAAGGACGAACTTGCAAATCCGTCTTCGGCGATTCTCGACATCGACCGCCGCGTGCTGAACGCGATGAACAGCGACAGCATGCCGACCGACCACTTCGGCGTGCCGCTCGCGGGCTCGCTGATTCCGTGGATCGACAAGGATCTCGGCAACGGCATGTCGAAGGAAGAGTGGAAGGGCGGCGCGGAAACCAACAAGATTCTCGGCAAGCCGGCCATGGGCACGCCGGGTTCGATTCCGGTCGACGGCCTGTGCGTGCGCATTGGCGCAATGCGCTGCCACTCCCAGGCTCTCACGATCAAGCTGAACAAGGACGTCCCGCTCGACGAAGTGAACAGCATCCTCGCGTCGGGCAACGACTGGGTGAAGGTCGTGCCGAACGAGCGTGAAGCGTCGATGCGCGACCTGTCCCCGGCGGTCGTCACGGGTACGCTGACGGTGCCGGTCGGCCGAGTGCGCAAGCTCGCGATGGGCGGCGAATATCTGTCGGCTTTCACGGTCGGCGATCAGCTGCTGTGGGGCGCGGCTGAACCGCTGCGTCGCATGCTTCGCATTGTGCTCGACAAGTAAAGTAAACTACGCGCTTACGACGCGTAGACAACTCAAGAAGCGTCGCGCTTGCGCGGCGCTTTTTTCATTGTGTGCTCCGATCATCTTGTCTCTTTCCACTCGCAAAATAGGCTGCGCGCTGACGCGCCAGGAGTCCCGATGAACTTTCGACGCTCCGCTCTTCGGGCCATGTCCATTCGTCACGACAACGAGCGATTCAGAAGCCGTACGGCGGCGATGGCCGCAGGTGCCGCTTTCGCCCTCGTGCTGCTCGGCGGTGGCGCGGGCAATGCGCTTGCCGCGCCGGCTAGTACCGCGAGCGCGCCGGATGCCGCTTCCGTTGCCGTGGCCGTCACTGCGGGCAGTCAGTACACGGTACACGCTGGACAGTCGCTGAACGATGTCGCGATTGCTATCACGCAGTCGCATGACCGGGCGGTACTCGTGCGCGCGACGCGCGCATTGTTCGACACGAATCCGGCGGCGTTCATGAATCACGATCCGAGCCGGCTGCGTGTCGGCGCGGTATTGATCGTGCCGGCGCTCGATGCGTCGGGGGCGTTGGCTGCTTCGTCGGCTGGGGCGTCGGAGTCTACGGTGGCTACGCCCGCTTCCGCTTCTACGGCGGCGCCGGCAGCAGCGGCTGCTGCCAGCACCGCGAGCGCAACCAGCGCAGAGGCTCAAGCGACACCACCAGCCGCACCTGCGGTCTCCGGCACGGCCAGCGCGCCGGTGGCGGGCTCGGCGGCCGTGGCGACCAGTGGCACCCAGGAATGGGCCGGATCGATTCAACCGTCGGCGAGTGCGCCTGCCGGACAAGCGCCGTCGACGACGACCGCGACGGCGGCGGCGACCACGGCCGCGCAGGCGGCTTCGCAGCCACATCCGCAGGTGTCGAGTCTGCAGCAATTGCTGGCGCTGAAAAACCGCGTCCTGATGGAGTTGCAGAAGCACGGTATCGGCGGGGCGTCGGTCGCCTCGGGCTCCGCGCCGACGATCGCTGCGCAGCCGGCCGCGGGTGGTTCTGCGCCGACGATGGCCGCGGCCCCGGCGCGCGCGAACGTGGCGACGTCGCCGTCGAATGAAGGCGGCCTGTCTCAGCGCGATCTGAGCATCGCGGCAGCGGCGGGCGCGGCACTGGTGGTTCTGCTCGCGGCTCTGCGCATGGGTCGCCGCAAGCGCGAAAAGGAGGTCGCGTCGCGGGCTGCCGAGGCAACTGATGCCGACATGTCGAAATCGGCGCGTGGGCAGGCGGCGGAGCCGGAAGCATCGGACGCGCGAGATCAAGAGGTTGCCCAGCGGGCGGCTGAGGCGGCAGCGGCGGAGCGTGCTGCTGCTGAACGTGCGGCGGCCGAGCACGCAGCGGCAGAGCGTGCGGCAGCCGAGCAAGCGGCAGCGGAACGCGCGGCAGCAGAACAGGCGGCAGCGGAGCAAGCCGAATCAGAACGAGCGGCGGCCGAGGAGAAGGCGGCAGCGGAACGCGCAGCAGCCGAGCAGGAAGCGGCACGCGTAGAGGCGGAACGTGCGGAAGCGGAACGCGTAGAGGCGGAGCGCATCGCAGCCGAGCGCGCGGCTGCGGACCAGGAGCCACTGCAAGCAGGCCACCCGCCGCAACCGGGCACTCCCGAACCCATCGCGCCGACGGCTCCAGTCGCCAGCATCCCGCTATCCAGCGAAAGCGAAGCGTCCAACGAACCACCGGCAGTCACACCGACCCACGACGAAACGCTGCGGGCGGCGGCGACAGCCGCCAACCTCGCCGCCGCGGCAGAACTCGGCGCCGAAGCGTTGCCGCTGGGACCGCTCGAACCGGTTATCGACCAAACGCAGGACGAGCACGCGCATCATCTGCAATGGGACGACGAATCCGCAGAAAGCCCGACGGCAGATAAAACGGCAGGCGCCACTACAACCGCGACTCCAAGCCCAACAGAAACGCCCTCGACCGCACCGCATGCCGCGACGGCCGAACCGCAGACTCCCTTAAACGTTCCACCCCCAGTGATCGATTTCACGCAACACCAGATCGAACCGCGCGCCACCACGTCGTTCGATCAGCCGCTCAGCGACATCCCGGCGCCGCCGCAACCGGCGCCGCCGTCCGCACCGGCCGAATTCCCGCGCGACGCCGCCGACGCGTTCAGCAGCCTGAACATGCCGCTGCCGCCGCGCATCGAAGTGCCCACCATCGGCGACGCGGCGAATTCCACGTCGCTGTCGACGCAACCGGTCGCATCGCCCGATACGACCGCGCAGCAGGCCTTCGG
>ABYL01000226.1 GCA_000173575.1 Burkholderia sp. H160
CGGCGGCGCACCGAGGCTCGCGGCCGCTTCGCGCAGCACGGTCAGCTCCGGGCGCAGCGCGGCTGCCGCGCAGCGGTAGCAGAACGGCAGCACCAGCGCGAGCTGCACGAACACGACGATGGCCGCCGAGCTCGACAGGTCGAGCGGCCGCTTGTGATACGCAATCAGCACGGCGAGGCCGAGTACCACGCTCGGCACGCCGTTGGGCATCATCGCGATCGTGTCGACGACGGCGCCGAGGCCGCGCCGGTCGCGTCCTTCCAGCGCGAGCGCGAGCCACAAACCGAGGATCGTGCCGAGCACCGCGACGCCCATGCCGACTTCGAGGCTGGTCGTCAGCGCGTCGAAGTCGCTCGAACTGAGGCGCTCGAACCAGCGCATGCTGAAGCCGTCGGGCAGGATCGTGCCGGACCAGTGCGACGCGACACTCGACAGCGCAACCACCAGCACCGGCAGCACGAACAGCCAGAAGCACAGCAGCGCGGCGAAGCCGAGAAACAGACTGCCCAACACGCGCACAGCGAGGCTGTGCCGCACCGGCCGGCCCTTCTTATGCATGACCGGCAGCACGGTCGGATCGAGTTCATCGGCCATGACCGGCTCCTTTCACCCTGCGGCTATTGACGCGGCGGTACAGCGCGTACAGCGACAACGACATCAGCAGCATCACGACCGCGCCGGCGGCGGCGGTCGGCAGATCGAGATCGACGGTCGCGGCGCTGTAGATCGCGACCGGCAGCGTGATCAGATGCGCGCTGCCGAGCACCAGCAGAATGCCGAACTCGTTCAGCGTCAGCAGAAAACACAGGATCGTGCCGGCCGCGATGCCGGGCCACGCGAGCGGCAGAATCACGCGGAACGCGACCATCAGACCGTTCGCGCCGAGGCTGCGCGCGGCTTCGATCAGCCGCTGGTCGAGCAGCGCGAACGATGCCAACGTCGGACGCACGACGAACGGCGTGTAGAACACGACTTCCGCGAGAATCACGCCGCCGATGCCGAACAGGAAATCGAGCGGCGGCGCCTGCAGAATGAACAGCCGCTGCAGCCCGATGCTGACCGAGCCCTGCGAGCCGTACAGAAAGATCAGCGTGAACGCGACCAGAAACGACGGGAACGCCACGAACAGTTCGAGAAAGCGCGTGACCATGCGCGCGCCCGGAAACGGCTTGAAGAACAGCAGCGACGCGAGCGCCACGCCGAGCAGGGAGGCCAGGCTCGCGCTCGCGACCAGGATGCCGAGCGTCGTGCCGATCATGCCGCGCGTTTCGGGGTTACCGAAGAACGTCGTGTACGCGTGGCCCGAGAGGCCATGCGCGTCGGTCAGACTCAGCATCACGAGCCGCACGAGCGGATAAATGACGAGCGGTCCGAGCACCACGACCACAATGAACAGCAGATGCCATTGCGCCATGCGCTCGCGCCGCTTCACCGCGGCCGTATGCGCCGCGGCACTCGCGAGACGCCGGGCGTCGGCTTCGGCGCCGAGGCCGAGCGGATTGGGCGTATCAGGGCTTGATAAGGACGACATCGTCAGCCTCGTAACGCAGGGAAACACGTGCGCCCTTCTCCGGCGTCATGCCGAGACCGCGCTGCATCGTCACGAGCACGGGGTCGTTCGGCAGCGCATCGAGCACGACCGACACCGACAAGGCCGCGCCATACCATTCGACCGACGTGATCGCGCCATGCAGGTGCCCTTCGCCGAGCGGCACGATGCGCAGCGCTTCCGGACGCAGACACGCGACACGCTCGCGCTCGATGTGGCGCACGTCGTCCATGCCGAACGCGACCTGCGGCGACAGCAAATTGGCCGCGCCGAGATAACGCGCGACGAAGCCATCGGCCGGCGTGTCGTACAGCTGCTGCGGTGTGCCGAGCTGCGCGATATGGCCATCGCGCATCAGCAGCGTGCGGTCGGACAGCACGAGCGCGTCGTCCTGATCGTGCGTCACGCAGACGATCGTCAGATTCGGCAGGCGCTCATGCAGCGCCTTCAATTCGGAGCGCACCGACGCGCGCAGATTGGCGTCGAGCGCAGACAGCGGTTCGTCGAGCAACAGCACGTCGGGCTCGATCACGAGCGCGCGAGCCAGCGCCACGCGCTGCTGCATGCCGCCCGACAGTTGAGCGGGCATCACGTGACCGGCGTCGCCGAGCTGCACGAGCTTGAGCGCCTCGGCGACCCGGCGCGCGACATCGCGTGCAGAAATGCGCCGCGCCCGCAAACCGAATGCGACGTTCTCGAAGACGGTCAGATGCGGAAACAGCGCATAGCTCTGGAACAGCAGACCGAGATTGCGCTTGTGCGGCGGCACGTGCGTCAGATCGCGGCCGGCCACCGTCAGCGTGCCGGCGAGACCGTCCGCCTCGATGAAGCCCGCGATGAAGCGCAGCAAGGTCGTCTTGCCGCAGCCGCTGCGGCCGAGCACGGTGAGCAACTCGCCACGCTGGATGGTCAACGACAGATCGTCGAGCACGGTACGCGCGCCGAAGCGCACCGTCAGGTGATCGATCTGCACGCCGCCCGGTGCGTCGGCGCCCGGTGCGTCCGAATGCGCGGCATCGAGCGCATCCAGCGAAGCGCCAGGTGCAGTGGGGTGAGCGAGACTGGCGGAATTCACCGGGGTCGTCCTCCAACAGAATTAATGCTGATGCGGCGCCGCGCGGTATCCGCGAAGCGCCGCCTGAATCGACAACGTCAAACGTTGCTTACTTCGGTCACTTATTTGGGTAACTTACTTCGGCTTGACGACTTCGGTCTCTTTGCCCGACGAACCGATCACTTCGCTCTTCCAGCGCGCGGTCCAGTCCGCTTTCTTCGCCATCACGTGGTTCCAGTCGACCGGAATCAGCTTCACGCCAGCGATCGATTGCTTGACCGTTTCGCCGTTCTTGCCTGCGAGCGGCACGTCGGTGCGACCCGGAATGCCGAAGATGTCCGGCACCTTCGACTGCACTTCCGTCGACATCAGATAGTCGATCAGCTTCTTGCCCTCGGCCTGGTTCGGGCCATTCTTGATCAGCCCGATCGCGTACGGCAGCTGGAACGTGGTCGGCTGGCCGCCGGGCGTGGCGGCGAGGAACACCGGCTTCAGCGACAGGCCACCGTTGGCCGCGTCGTCGAGGTCCATCTGCAGGTCGCCGTTGGCGACCGCTATTTCGTTACGCGAGAGCAGCACGTCGAGATAGCCCGTGCCCTTGGTGTGGAACTTGGCGCTCTGCTCGAGCTTCTTCAGATAGTCGAACGCCTGGTCTTCGCCCATCAGCGACGAGGTCAGGATGATCACCGCCATGCCGTCGCCGGCGGTCGCCGGATTCGAATACGCGACCTTGCCGCTGAAGTCCGGGTGCAGCAGGTCCGCGAACGTCTTCGGCTGGGTCTTGGTGACTTCGGGGTTGATCGCGAACGAGAAGTAGTTGTTCACGAAGGTCGCCCACGCGCCGTTCGGCGCCTTCGCGATGGCCGGCACGTTCTTGTAGTTGGCACTCTGGTACGCCTGCAGCAGACCGCTCTGGTCGGCCTGCTGGATGAACGGCGGCAGTGTGACGATCACGTCGGCCTTCGGTTGATCCTTCTCGATGGTCGCGCGGTTCACGACTTCGCCGCTGCCTGCCGTGACGATATTGACCTTCACGCCTTCCTTCTTTTCAAAGGCCGGCAGCACATCCTTGTACAGATTTTCGAGGCCGTCGGCCGTATACAGCACGACGGCGTCGGCCGCATGAGCCTGCATCGCAGTGCCACCGAACGCGGCAGCGGCGACGAGCGCCGGCAGCAGTTTGCGCGCGAGACCGGCCGCGGCGTGAAGGGAATTCGTCTTTTTCATGTCGCTCTCTCCGAAAGGCAAAAAAACCAGACGGTCGGGATAACCCATACCTGTAGTGATTGAACGGCGGCACGCGCCGCTTGCGTGTTGCCCGCTGCGGTTACCGCGCCGGCCTGTTGTGGATTGCAGATTGCCGACAACTTTGCCGCTTCTCGCCCAGCCTGACTGACGGCCCGGCTACGACACTCGCGCTGCGTGCCGCACCTGAGCGGTGCACGGCAAGAATCACAGGTTTCGATGACAAGGCCGTGACGATTGTGCCAAATTCCAAAAAACGACACAATTCGCCAACTCAAGCCAACAGATGGAGCTCGCCGCCCCGCGCGAAAGCGAAGCGCCGCACGTCGATCCTGGATGGATCGTACATGGCCGAAATGACGATGTATGGAGGATGCGTCGCGCGTAGTGCGGTGGGCGCGGCTTGTGCCCGGCCGCTTCGGATCTTGCAAAAACCCGTGGCTTTTTTGATTGAGATTTTGGCGGGTGCGGAATGGGGCTTTAAGCCCGCGGCGCACGAGCGCGGCAGCGACCGCCTCGCCCAGCCGTTTCAGGCGATCAGAATCTCCGGACCGTGCGCCGCGATCGCCTTGCCGAGCGCGCGCTCGGGCGCCAGTTCGGTGACCAGATAGCGCGCGGACTCGATGCCGTTGATGCGCACCGGCGTCACGCGTCCGAACTTCGAATGATCGGCGACGATCAGGACCATGTCGGCCGCGGCGATCATGCGGCTGCGCACTTCGGCCGCCATGCGGCTGTAGTCGGTCAGATAGCCGTCCGGCGAAATCCCGCCCGCGCCGATGAACGCGAAATCGGCATGGTACTGCGTGAGCTGCTGGACCGTGTCGAGGCCGAAGGTCGCGTCCTCGATATCGGACAGCTCGCCGCCGAGCAGCGTCACGCGATTGTCGTTGCGCCGGCCGAGCAGGAGCGCGATGCGCCAGTCGTTCGTATAGACCGTCAGCCGATGCCGGTCGAGCAGCGCCCGCGCCACCGCCTGCGTGGTGCTGCCCGAATCGATGATCAGCGACGCGCCGTCCGGCACGAACTCGGCCGCGCGCTCGCCGATCGCGCGCTTGGCGCCGGCGTTCTCGGCTTCGCGCGTATCGAGATCGGGCTCGCGCCGATCGTTCGACAACGCGCCGCCGTGCGTCGTCACGAGCAGGCCGCGGCCGGCCAGCGCGTTGAGGTCGCGGCGGATCGTTTCGCGCGATACGTTCAGTTCACGCACCAGCTCGGCGACCGATAGCGCGCCGTTCTTTGCGACTTGCGCGAGGATGTATTGATGACGTTGTTCTGCGAGCATCTGTGAAGGCCGGAAGCCGGCACGCTTGGGTTTCGCCGTGGTTGAGGAGAGCCGCCGTATTGTATTACGCGTATTACGCGTATTACGCGTATTGCGTGTTGGTGGTGCAGGCGCGCAGGCGGCGCTCAAGTCGCATCGAGCCGCCCTCGAGCGCGAACACGCCAGCCATCGCGGCGACCTGCTAACCTTGACGGCTGGACTCCCCGGTCATGCGGCGACCGCGACGCCACTGCCCCGCCGGGTCCCGCGCACACCGCCTCGCCCGTCAACCGAACTGCCGATGCCGCCACTGTTTCGCCGTCTACTGCTGCTGTTCCATGCGCTGCGTTACGGCGCGCGCCTGATCTGGCTCGCCGCCCCGCCCGACCACAAGCTGCACTGGATGATCGAGCTGATCGGCCGCGTGCATGCGTCGGAGCGCAGCGGCCGGCAGTTGCATAGTCTGCTGCCGGCGCTCGGTCCGCTCGCGAGCCGCTTCGCGCAAACGCTCGCCGGGCGCCCCGAGCTCGCGAGCGGCACACTGCACGACGCGCTCGATGCGATCGATGACATGGAAGTGCCGCTCTCGCCGGACGACTCCGCGCTGGCCTTGGCGCACGCGTTCGGCCGGCCGCTCACCGAGCTGTTCAGCGCGGTCGACCTCGTGCCGGTAAGCAGCGGCTTCGCCGAGCAGACCCATTTCGCGCGGCTCACGACGCCGGTCAAAGGTCACCACGAAGTCGCGATCAAGCTCGTACGCGCGCAGCAGTTGCAACAGATCGGCGACGAACTCGCGCTGCTGCGCTGGGTCGCGCGCTGGCTCGAAAAGCTCTCGCGCGTCGCGCGCCGGCTGCAGTTGCGCGCGCTCGCGCAAACCTTCACCGACGACATTCTGCGCCGCTTCGACCTGCGCGCCGAAGCCGCGAACCTGAGCCAGACCGGCCACCATTTCGACGGCGACAAGCGCATCGTCGTGCCGGACGTGATCTGGGAGCTGTGCACCGTCCACACGCTGACGACGCAGCGCATCAGCACGTTGCCCGCGAGCGACCTGCCCGGCCTGCACGCGCACGGCATCAAGCTGGCGCCGCTCGCCGCGCATATCGTCGAGGTGGTCACCGAGCAGGCGTTCGAGCATGGCTTCTTCCACGCGACGCTCGATGCGCGCCGCGTGCGCGTCAGCATCGAGCCGGACACGCGCGGGCGCCTCGTGCTCGCAGAGTTCTCGATCATGGCGACGCTGTCGAGCGGCGAACGCGAGTTCTTCGTGCATGGCGCAACCGCGTTGTTCGACCAGGACTACGGACGGCTCGCCGACATGCATCGCGAAGCCGGCCACGTGCCGCACGACACGCGCCCCGAGATGCTCGAAGCCGAGCTGCGCACGCGCGCCGAAGCGCACTTCGCGGCGGCGCCGCAGGATCGCTCGGCGGGTTCGCTGTTTGATCATCTGCTGCACGGCGTGCAGCCCTTCGACGGCCAGGTGTCCGGCCAGCTTGCGACCGCGCAGCGTTCGTTCCAGCAGGCCGAGATGCTGGCCCGGGCACTGCATCCGGGCGTCGATACATGGAACATCACGCGCGGCGTGCTCGCCGATATCGCGCGACGCGACCTCGATCATCGCGGCTGGCTCAAGCGTCTGTCGCTCGAGCTGCCGCATCTCGCGCATATGCTGCCGCGCGTGCCGCAGCTTGCCGTGCGCTATCTGCAGCAGCACGATCGCACCGGCGCGCCGCAGCAGAACGCGCAACTGTTCGCGGATCTCGCGCGCGAATACCGACGCACGCGCTGGCTGCTGTGGGCGTGCGTCGTCTGTGGCGGCATCCTTGGAGCGGGGATGATGCTGATGGCGTGGTGACGATCGGGCTCGCGCGTTGCAGCTTCGAACAAGACGCGCGCCGCCGGTGCCGCCAGGATAGCGGCTTTTTCACGCCGCCCGCTTCAATGCCCGCCTCGATGCTCGCTTTCATTCTTGCCGCCGTCTTTGTCGTGCTGTGGTCGACCGGTTTCGTGGTCGCCCGCGCGATCACGCCTTACGCCGATCCCAATCTGTTTCTGCTCGCCCGCTTTGGCGGCACCGCGCTGGTCTTCGCGCTGGCTGCTCTCGTCACGCGCGCGGCCTGGCCGACTGGGCACAACTTCGGCAAACACCTGGCCGCGGGTGCGCTGCTGCAGGGTGTCTATCTCGGCGCCGGCTACTGGGCTGTCGCGCAGGGTCTGAGCGCCGGCGTGATGGCCTTGCTCGGCGCGCTGCAGCCGCTCGCCACGGCTGCCGTCGCCGCGCCGCTGTTC
>ABYL01000225.1 GCA_000173575.1 Burkholderia sp. H160
TGGTGCTCGCGAACGGCCGCGTCGTCGCGCGCGACGGCGTGCTGGCCCCACACCTGGTGTGACCTGCCGAGCGCGCAAGGCCACGTCGCCCGCTACAACAAAAACGTTTTTTGCACTCAGATGATCAATCTTTTTCAGGCCATGCAGGCCTTCGTCAAGGTCGCCGATGTCGGCAGCTTCGCGCAGGCCGCCGCGCAACTGAACGTGTCGACCTCGGTCGTCACGCGTCATGTGTCGAGCCTCGAGCAGCATCTCGGCATTCGGCTGTTTCAGCGCACCACGCGCAAGGTCGTGCTGACCGAGGCGGGCGCGCAATACGCGGACGGTTGCCGCGTGCTGCTCGCCGAGCTGGAGGAAGTGGAGTCGCGCGCGACCACGGCGTCGCGCGAAGTGGCCGGCGATCTGCGCGTCGTCGCGCTCGGCAGTTTTTCGCTGGTTCGGCTCACGCCGCTGTTCGCCGAATATCAGGCGCGCTTTCCGCAGGTGAACCTGCGCGTCACGCTGACGGAAAAACGCGTCGATCTGCTCGAAGGCGGCTTCGATGTCGGCATCGTGACCGAGCATATGATCCGCTCGGAATCGCTGGTGGTCCGGCGTCTGATCGACTCGCACGCGGTGCCGGTGGCCGCGGCCGCGTATCTCGCGCAGGCCGGTCATCCGCAAACGCCCGCCGAACTGGCGGGGCATCGATTGATCGCCGCGCCGTTCGACACGACCGGCCCGATGTGGATCTTCCGCAAGGGCAATGGCGATGCCGCAAGCGCCAGTGACGCCGGCGAGAGCATCGCGATCGATGCCTCGTTCACGGTCAACAGCATGATCATGCAGAAGCAGGCCGTGCGCGGCGCGATGGGCATCGCGCTGCTGCCGCTGGAAATGGTCGAGGACGAGTTGCGCGACGGCACGCTGGTGCGCGTGCTCGACGACTATACGGTGCTCAATGGCGACGTGGCCGTGTCGCTGGTGTATCCGAGCCGCGAATTCGTGCCGCGCAAGGTGCGCGAGTTTATCGATCTCGCGGTCGGTTTCTTCAAGTAATGCCCGGTGACGCTACCGCGTTGACGCTTCAAGGCCGCTCGCCGCGCGCGAGCCGCCCCTCGATGTCGTAGACCACCGGCATCAGATCGGCGACGCTATCGATCACGTAATGCGCGCCCGCCGCCTTCAACTTGGCGATCGCGGCGTTGCGGCGCGCGGCGAATTCGTCGGCCGGCAGCGCCTTCGCCTCGGCCTCGCTCATGCCGAACGCGTTGCCGCTCACCGCGACGCCGACCGCCCACGTGCCGGCGTTGATGCCCTCTTCGATGCCGACCTCGGTGTCGTCGACCTTGATCACGTCTTTCGCGCGCCACACGCCGAGCAGCGGCAGCGTGCGGTAGATCATGTACGGCGATGGTCGCCCTTCCGGCGTATCGCCGGTGCACACGATGCTGTCCGGCGAAAAGCCCTGCGCGGCCGCGCCCGGCACGATCTTGTCGATGATCTCGCGGGTATAGCCGGTCGTCGTGCCGATGCGGATGCCGTTCTGACGCAATGCGCTCGTGACCTCGGCAACGCCCGGGATCACCGCGCTATAGCTCGCCGCGACCGCGATGTTCTTTGGCACGAACACGTCGTAGACGGCGTCGATATCGGCGTCGCCCGGTGCGTGGCCGTGGCGCTCGGCCCATGCCTGCGCGACGCGCGGCAGCGCCATCAGCACCGCGATATGCGGCCGCTTGGCCATACCCATCGGGCCGCGCGCTTCGTCGATCGTGATCGGCACGCCGAACTGCTCGAAGGTTTCGACGAACGCGCCCATCGGCGCGCGTGAGCCGTAGTCGACCACCGTGCCGGCCCAATCGAAAATCACTGCCTTGACGTGTTTCATCTGCTTCGATCCTCTGGAATCCGAATGTATTGGGTCTGCTGCAACGGGTCAGGCAGCCTGCGCGAGCGCCTTGCGTTCGTCGAGCGCGGCGGGCGGCGGTGCCGCGTGTGTGACGCCCATGGTCCGCAGCGCTTGCGCGCAGGCCTCGACCACACGACGCATCACGTGCTCGTCGACCTGACCGATGCAGCCGATGCGGAAACTGTCGACCACCGTCAGCTTGCCCGGATAGATGATGAAGCCCTGCTCCTTCATCAGTTCATAGAAGCGCTCGAACTCGAACGACGGATGGGCCGGTGAGAAAAACGTCACGATGATCGGCGAGCGCCAGCGCGCGTTGAGCAACGGCTCGAAGCCGAGTGCCTGCATGCCGGCGACCAGCACGTCGCGATTGTTCGCATAGCGCGCGAGCCGCGCCGGCTGCCCGCCTTCGAGCCTGAACAGACGCAGCGCCTCGATGAACGCAGCCACCGTATGCGTGGGCGGCGTGAAGCGCCACTGGCCGGTGCGATTCATGACGTCCCATTGATCGTAGAGATCGAGCCCGAGCGAATGGCTGCGGCCCTTCGCTTCGGAGAGCGCGCTCTTGCGGGCGATCACGAAGCCGAAACCCGGCACGCCCTCGATGCACTTGTTCGCCGACGATACGAACGCCTCGCACGCGATCTCTCGCACGTCGAGCGGCACCGCGCCGAAGGCGCTCATCGAATCGACCAGCAGCTTGCGACCGTGCTTCGCGACCGCGGCGGCGATCTCGTCGAGCGGATTGAGGATGCCCGAGCTCGTTTCGCAGTGGATCGCGACCACGTGCGTGATCGACGGATCGGCGGCGAGCATGCGCTCCACTTCGGCGCCGCGCGGCGGCAGGTAATCGCCCTTGTCGAGCAGCGTGCAGGCGCGGCCGAGATAGGCGAGCGTGATCGCCGCGCGCTTGCCGTACGCACCGTTGGCGAGCACGAGCGCGTGGCCGTCGCGCGGAATCAGGCTGCCGAGCATCGCCTCGACGCAGTAGCTGCCGCTGCCCTGCAGCGGCACGCAGTCGTAGTCGCCGGCCGTGTCGCCGGCGATCTCGAGCAGGCTCGCGCGCAACTGCGCGGTCATCGCGCGGAAGTCGCCGTCCCACGAGCCCCAGTCGCGCAGCATCGCTTCCTTGGTCGACAGCGCCGTGGTCAGCGGACCCGGCGTCAGCAGATAAGGCTCGCCGCCAGCCGGCGCGGCGCAGGGTGTCGTGCAACGGGTGACCGATGTCGCCGCGGCTGCAACGGCCGATGCCGCCGCCGAGCCGCCGTTCGCGCTTTCCATGTCCGGAACTCCGATATTGCTGATGTCGATACCTCATACAGTACAGAAAGGCTGTACATCGGTAAAATCGATATAATCGATGACGATATCGCAAAAACTTATTGACCGGCGAGGCACACATGCAATACGCGCAACTGCGGGCGTTTCATGCGGTCGCTGAACACGGCGGCTTTTCGAAAGCGGCGCAGGCGTTGTCGCTGACGCAGCCGGCGGTGTCGGATCACGTGCGGCGGCTCGAGCAGGATTACGGCGTCAAACTGTTCGAGCGCGGGCCGCGCGGCGTCGAGACGACCGAACTCGGATTGCGCCTGTTCAGTGTGACGCGGCACATGCTCAGTTGCGAGCGCGATGCACGCCAGTTGCTCGAATCGGCCGGCGGGCTGGAGTCGGGTTCGCTATCGCTAGCGGCCGATGCGCCCGATCTCGCCGTCGCGCTGATCGGCGCGTTTCGCCAGCGGCATCCGGGCATCGTCGTCACGCTGTCGATCGCCAATGCGGCCGAGTGCATGCAGCGGGTGCTGTCGAGCGCGGTCGACGCTGCGATCACCGCGGCGCCGCAGGTGCATAGCCGGTTGCAGTCGCGTGTGCTGCGGCGCGACCCACTGGTCGCGATGGTGCCGCCCAGCTACCCGGCCGCGAAAAAGCGCCGGCTTAGTTACGCGGAACTCGTGAAGCAGCCGATGATTTTTCGCGAACCGCAATCGGTCACCCAACAGCTGCTCGAAATCGAGCTCGTGCGCGAGTCGTTGCAGGTCGAGCCGGTCATGTACGTGGATGGCCGCGAGGCGCTGGAAGAAGCAGTCGCGCAAGGCATGGGCGTCGGCGTGATCGCGCGCGCGGAATTCAAGGAGTCGCGGCGGATCCGCATGGTGCCGCTGCTGGATTGCCGGGTGCAGATGATCGAATCGCTGACCCGGCTCGCCGAGCGGCCGGGGTCGAATCTGCTCGATGCGTTGTTTGCGGTGGACTTGCCGGGGGCGGAAACCGAGGTCTCGCAGGGCGAAGTGCAAGGCGCATAGCTCGCGCGTCGTCACAGCGCGGCGCGGCCTTCGTGCTACCGGCCGCACCGCCGGCCACGGCACTCGAACTTTTGCGCGGGTTGCCAGATGCGTCGGCAACCTCGTCAGACTCAACGCGCCCCGCCGCTCGCGATCAGGCTCTCGCCCGTGATCCAGCGTGCATCGTTCGAGGCGAGGAACGCGACGACATCCGCAATATCGTCGGGCTGGCCGATGCGGCCGAGCGGCGTCATGCCGACGGCCCACTTTTCGAGGTCCGAACCGATCACGCCGGCGCTGTGCACGCCCTCGGTCTCGACCATTCCCGGATTCACCGAATTCACGCGGATCTTGCGCGGACCGAGTTCCTTCGCGAGCACGCCAGTGATCGCATCGACCGCACCCTTGGTCGCCGTGTAGACCGCGGTGCTCGGCGGCGTGATGCGGCTCACAACCGAACTCACGTTGACGATGCTGCCGCCTTCGCCCAGATGCTTGATCGCCGCCTGCGTCACGAGCAGCAGCCCAAGCACGTTGACATCGAAGTGCTTATGGAAATGTGCTTCGGTGATCTCTTCGATCGTCGCGAATTCATAGACACCCGAGTTGTTGACGAGAACGTCGAGCTGGCCATAGGTTTCGATCGCGGCATCGATGATGCCCTTCGCGTCCGCGGCCTTCGACACGTCGCCGCCCACCGCGACCGCCTTGCCACCCGCCGCGGTGATATCGGCCACCACCTTGTCGGCGCCCGCGCGGCTCGACGCATAGTTCACCACGACCGACGCGCCCTGCGCCGCCAATGCCTTCGCAATCGCCGCACCGATGCCTTTCGATGCACCCGTTACAACCGCTACCTTGCCTGTGAGCTTGCTCATCATCGTGTCCTTTCAATGGTTCGCGCCGGCATGCCTCGCGAGGAGTCGCGAGGTGCACGCCGCCAAAGCTGGAAATGCAGTGGCGCTTTCCGTGTAGAACAATGTAAGCATCTGGCCGGGCGGGATAAAGCGGCTCGCGACGAATTAATACGCCGGATCCGACGAACAATCTTCCCGGTCATCGTGCGCCATCTGGCGGCCATTTAATGGCACTGTTGCTATCATTCGTTGCCCTGGCGGAGCGCCGCAGCGGGGCACCGTACCGGACCCACGCAACGCCGATTGCCGACGCATCACACCTCAGGGACATGCATGGAATTTCGCCAACTTCGCTACTTCATCGCGGTCGCCGAGGAGATGAACATCACGCGGGCGGCCAATCGTCTGCATATGACGCAGCCGCCGCTGTCGCGGCAGATCCAGCAGATCGAGGAAAGCGTCGGCCTGCCGCTGTTCGAGCGCGGCTCGCGGCCGCTGCGTCTCACCGAAGCCGGCCGCATTTTCTACACTCAGGCGAAACGTCTGATCGATGAAGCCGACGAACTTGCGCCGCTCACGCGCCGGCTCGCGCAACTCGCCGAGCGCATCGTGATCGGCTTCGTGCCCTCGACGCTGTATGGTGCGCTGCCTGCGGTGATCCGCTCGTTTCGCGAGGCCGCTCCCCAGATCGAGCTGTCGCTGATCGAGATGTTCACAATCGAGCAGCTGGCCGCGTTGAAGAGCGGCCGCATCGACGTCGGCTTTGGCCGGCTGCGGTTCGACGATGCGCAGCTCGCGCGCGAGGTGCTGGTCGAGGAACGGATGATCGCCGCGTTGCCGCAGGACCATCCGCTCGCGCGGCAAAAGAAGCCGCTCACGCTCGCGGCGCTCGCCGGTGAAACGCTGATCGTCTATCCGAGCACGCCGCGGCCAAGCTACGCGGACCAGCAGATCTCGGCGATGCACGATCAGGCGCTCGAGCCGAAGGCGATCCATGAAGTGAGGGAATTGCAGACCGCTCTGGGGCTGGTCGCCGCGCAGGTCGGCGTGTGTCTCGTGCCGGAGAGTGTCGAAGGCCTGCGCGCGCATGGCGTCGCCTACCGGCAGATTCCGTCGGCCAACGCGGCCTCGCCGATCATCATGAGCCGGCGCTTGCAGGACGAATCGCCGGCGACGACGCTAATGTGCTCGCTCGCGCGGCAGTTGTTCAGGCGGGTTTGAGCGACGCCCGCGCGAGCACGGCGACGCGCCGCCCTACTTCACATTAAACCCGTAATCCCCATGGGTTCGATGCCCATCCGACGCCACCGCGACCCAATGCACGGTGTAGTGCCCGGCCGTGAGCGCCGGCAGCGGCACCGTCATCACAGCGGGCTGCTTTGCATCGACTGAGGACTTCTGCGTGCTCACCTGCTTGCCGCTCGCATCGGTGACGGTGAGCGAGCTGAACGCCGGTTCGAGCGGCCCGTCGAAGGTCAGCTTGACCTGCGTGGGCGCGGCCACCGATGCGCCCGCGCCCGGCTCCTGCTTCTGTGGAAAGACATGCGCGAACGCCGCGCTCGCGAGCATGAGACCGGCCAGCAGTGCCGCCACGCGTATCGTGCGATGTTTGAAGGTCGTGTTCATCATCATTTTCCTTACTGGAAGAGCGGCTTGCCGAGCGTGGTCGGCGCGATGTCGTCGAAGAACAGATGCGCCTGCACCAGGATGCCGACGTGCGAGCCGCTCGCGCGGTTGATCGGAATCTGCGCCTCGACGCCGAACTGTCCATAGCGATTCATCCAGATGAAGCCCGGATTGACCGTGCCGGTCGTCTGCCCCTGGCTGCGCGACAGCGGAATCTCGACGATCGGAATCAGGTTCGCGAACGGCTGCGGCAGACCCACGTCGTGCACGTGCTGCTGCAGATACGGCAGGCTGTACTGCACGGTGAAGCCGTAGTTGAACGCGTTCGGCTGACCCGCGCCGGTGGTCAGTGCGGAGGCCGCCTCGGCCGTGATCGCGACCGGGCGCAGATACGCAAGCGAATCGGGCAGATCGCCCATGCCCTTGCCGAAGTAGACGGTCGGCGAGATCGTCGAGAAATTGTTGGCGATCGCGCGGCTGCCGGTGCCACCGAGCTGCGCAATGACGCCGATCGACGTCATCAGCTCGTGCGGCTCGTTCACGTACAGCAGGTACTTGAGGCCGACGCCGAAGGTGTCGAAGCCGACCGCGCGCGGGTTGTTCTGCATCACGTACGCGCCGTTGACCGACGCCGCGAGACGCGGCGTGATCAGCTTGTCGTACTCGAAGCTGAAGGTGTTGATGCTCTGGTCGCCGTTGTCGCTGGGCACGCGCTGATGGCCGTACTCCAGGTTGGCTTCGTCGCCGACGCCGGGGTCGTCGACGGCGAGCGTCGCGGGGAATACGCGGTCGCCCGCGATCGCGTGCGCCTGCACGATGGACGGCGCGGCGAGCAG
>ABYL01000224.1 GCA_000173575.1 Burkholderia sp. H160
GCATCGGGTGCGCCGTAGTAGCGCGCGGCGCGTTCGGCGAAGCCGTCGCCTTCGTCGGGCAGGCGGCGCCACGCGTCGGCGGGAAGCGGCGGCACCGGATAGCCGTGCGGATTGATGCCGGTCGACAGATCGAGCCACTGCGCGTATGGAATGCCATAGCGCGTCGCCGCTTCGTGCAGGTTGCCGCCGTGCGCGATCGGGCCGCTTGCGGCGTTATCGCGCGCCTGGATCCGGTCGGTCATACGCTCATCCCCCCGCGAGTCGTTCCGTTCAGCCATGACTCAGCCATGAAGCGGCACGCTCAACAAGGCCAGCACGATCAGCACGGCCAGCCAGAGAATCACCGTGCGCTCGACCAGCATCAACGCGGCGCCCACGTGACGCGCCTCGGCGGGATGCCCGAAGCCGAGCGTGGGCCGCTGTTCGAGCGTGCCGTGATACACCGCCGGCCCGCCGATCAGCACGTTCAGGCTGCCGGCGCCGGCCGCCATCACCGGGCCCGCGTTCGGGCTGTCCCAGCGCGGCGCCTGCTCGCGCCAGCAGCGCCAGGCGGTCAGCGTGTCGCCGAGCAGCGCGTAGCTCGTAGCGGTCAGGCGCGCGGGAATCCAGTTCAGCACGTCGTCGATGCGCGCGGCGGCCCAGCCGAAGCGCAGATAGCGCGGCGTGCGATAACCCCACATCGCGTCGAGCGTGTTGGCGAGGCGAAAGCCGAGCGCGCCCGGTCCGCCCGCGAGCGCGAACCAGAACAGCGCGCCGAAGATCGCGTCATTGCCGTTTTCGAGCGCCGATTCGACCGCTGCACGCGCGAGCGCAGCTTCGTCGGACTGCGCGGTGTCGCGCGAGACGATCCGCGCGGTCAGCTGACGCGCGGTGGCGAGATCGTGTTGACCGAGCGCCCGCGCGATCGGCGCGATGTGATCGCGCAGGCTGCGGGCGCCGAGCGCGAACCACAGCAGCGCGACGTGCAGCGCGCAGGCTGCGAATAGCGGCAGTACGGCGACGAGCCACCACGCGATCAGCACCGGCGGCAACACCGCGAGCGCCCACGCGAACAGGCCTTTGAGCCGCAGACGCCGGTCGTGGTTGAAGCGCGCCTCGATGCGCGCGGCCCAGTTGCCAAAGCCGACGAGCGGATGCGCGCGGCTCGGCTCGCCGAACCAGCGATCGACGGCGACGCCCGCGGTCGCGAGCGCCGCGATCAGCGGCATCGTCAGCGGCGGCATCACGCGCGGCTCGCGCTTTTCAGCGCGAGCGGCAGACCCGCGACCATCAGCGTGGCCTCGCGGCTCAACGCGGCGACGCGCTGATTGAGGCGCCCGAGTTCGTCGACGTAAAGTCGTGTGGCTGCGCCGAGCGGCACGACGCCGAGGCCGATCTCGTTGCTGACGACGATGATCTTGCCGCGTGCGCCGGCGAGCGCCGCTTCGAGCGCCGCGGCCTGCTCGTAGTAGTGCGACAGCGGCGGCGCCGCGCCATCGGCGGGACACAGCAGGTTCGCGAGCCACAGCGTCAGGCAGTCGATCAGCAGGCACTGGCCCGGCGCGTCGTGTCGCGCGAGCGCGCCCGCGAGATCGTCGTCCGCTTCGACGAGCCCCCAATGCGCGGGCCGCCGCTCGCGGTGAAGCGCGATGCGCGCGTTGA
Source organism: Burkholderia sp. H160 (assembly GCA_000173575.1). GTDB lineage: Bacteria > Pseudomonadota > Gammaproteobacteria > Burkholderiales > Burkholderiaceae > Paraburkholderia. The sequence continues at coordinate 1,642 of ABYL01000224.1, forward strand.
ATTCGGCGTCGTCGATGACGCGGGCGGTGGCGATGTAAGTGACGGGGAGGGCGCTGTCGCTGGCGAGCCGCTCGGCATGCGCGCTCTTGCCCGAGCGGGCGCCGCCGAGGACGAAGGTGAGGTCGCGGGGAGTCATCGTGTGATTGTACCGGCGCGGTGGGATAATGCCGCTCGATTGCGCTGTCGCGAGCCACGAGCGGCAAGTGCCGCGCCGTCTTTTCCTATTCGACCGCCTTCCCGTGACCCGAACGCCGACTCCCCCCGACGCCTTGCCCGTGCCGCGCGGCACGCTGATGATCCAGGGCACCACATCCGATGCGGGCAAGAGCACGCTGGTCGCGGGCCTATGCCGTCTCGCGCGGCGCGCGGGCGCGCGGGTCGCGCCGTTCAAGCCGCAGAACATGGCGTTGAACAGTGCGGTGACCGTCGACGGCGGCGAGATCGGCCGTGCCCAGGCATTGCAGGCGGTGGCCGCGGGCATCGACGCCCACACCGACCTGAACCCGGTCCTGCTGAAGCCGACCAGTGATCGCGGCGCGCAGGTGATCATCCACGGCAAGGCGCGCATGAATCTCGACGCGCGCGCGTATCACGACTACAAGCCCATTGCGTTCGAGGCCGTGCTGGAATCGTATGCGCGGCTGCGCGCGTCGTACGACACGATTTTCGTCGAAGGCGCGGGCAGTCCGGCCGAGATCAATCTGCGCGAGCGCGATATCGCGAACATGGGTTTCGCGGAGGCGGTCGATTGCCCGGTCGTGCTGGTGGCCGACATCGATCGCGGCGGTGTATTCGCGCACCTGACCGGCACGCTCGCGTGTCTGTCCGACAGCGAGCAGGCGCGGGTGCGCGGCTTCATCATCAATCGCTTTCGCGGCGACGTCAGCCTGCTGCAGCCTGGGCTCGACTGGCTCGAAGCGAAGACCGGCAAGCCGGTGCTCGGCGTCGTGCCGTATCTGCATGGCCTGACGCTCGACGCCGAGGACATGCTGCCGCCCGAGCTGCGCTCGGCGGCGAGCGGCGCCGGGCGCCGTCTACTGCGCGTGGTTGTGCCGGTGCTGCCGCACATCAGCAATCACACCGATTTCGACGCACTGCGCGCGCATCCTCAGGTCGATTTTCAGTATGTGCGTGCGGGCACCCCGCCACCGGCCGCCGACCTGATCATCCTGCCGGGTTCGAAGAACGTGCCGGGCGACCTCGCCTTTCTGCGCGCGCAGGGCTGGGGCGACGTGCTCGCGCGGCACCTGCGCTACGGCGGGCGCGTGATTGGCATATGCGGCGGCATGCAGATGCTCGGCCGCGAAATTGCGGATCCGCATGGCGTCGAGGGCGCGCCGGGCAGCTTCGCGGGCTTCGGCTGGCTCGATTATGCGACGGTGCTCACGCGCGACAAGACGCTGAAGAACGTGACCGGGCGCCTCGCGCTGCCCGGCGCGCCGGATGTTTCCGGCTACGAGATCCATATGGGCGAGACGCGCGGGCCGGCATTGGACACACCGGCGCTGCGACTCGACCGTGCTGTAGAGGGCGGCGCGGACTTCGGGCGTCCCGACGGCGCGTTGTCCGCCGATGGCCAGATTCTCGCGACCTACGTGCATGGCCTGTTCGACACGCCGGCCGCCTGCGCGGCGCTGCTCGCCTGGGCGGGCCTCAGCGACGCCGAGGCGCTCGACTATCCGGCGTTGCGCGAGGCGTCGCTGGAGCGGCTGGCCGATACGCTCGCCGGGCACGTCGATATCCGCAGGCTGTTCGCGGCGGTGGGGTGACGCCTTGCGCCGGCCTTTCTCATTGGGTTGAACGCGATTGCGCCGCGGGCGGTGCGCTTAGTACAACACCATCTGTGTGCAGCGGAACAGGGCGATCGTCTTGCCATCCGGATCGGTGACCGTTGCGTCCCAGACCTGCGTGCTGCGTCCGAGGTGCACACCCTTCGCGACGGCGCGGATCGTGCCCTCGGTCGCGGTGCCGAGGAAGTTGCTCTTCAGCTCGATCGTCGTAAAGTTGCGGGCGTTTTCCGGCAGATGCGCGAGGCACGCGTAGCCGCACGCGGTGTCGGCGAGGCCGATCACGGTGGCCGCATGCAGGAAGCCGTTCGGCGCGAGCAGCTCGGCGCGCACAGTCAATTCGGCGGTCAGCGTGCCCTGGTCCACGGTCAGCACGCGCAGGCCCAGCAGGTCCGGCAGCTTGCCCTTCTGGCGCTCCTGGAAGCGTTCGAGGGTGTATTCCGGGCGCAATTTGCTCATGAGATTCAGGTCCTTGTCGAAAAAAACGGCGGGTTGCAGCGGCCGATTCGCGATGCGGGGGTTTCGGCCGCGCTGGATTTGTCGATATTATCAACGGCTGAACCAGTGGGTGTACCTGGAACCCAACTTCGAACGACAGCGGTTGGAGCCCACCGGCGCCGGTCTCCATGGATCGGCGGGAAGAGCGATAGAGCGGCAAACCGGCTGGCGGCGTCCAGCCTTCTTTCCGGGAGAATTCATGTCGGTGATCGTAGTGGCGAATCCGAAGGGCGGCGTGGGCAAGAGCACGCTATCGACCAATCTGGCCGGCTATTTCGCCGCGGAGGGCGAATGGGTCGCGCTGGCCGACCTCGACAAGCAGCACTCCGCGCACGCGTGGCTCGAATTACGGCCCGCTACGCTGCCGCCCATCGAGACCTGGGAAGTCGATCCCGACACGCCGGGCAAGCCGCCGAAGGGGCTCGAGCACGCGGTCATCGACACGCCGGCCGGCCTGCACGGCAATCGCATGAGCATCGCGCTCGATCTCGCCGACAAGGTGATCGTGCCGCTGCAGCCGTCGATGTTCGATATTCTCGCGACCCAGGATTTTCTCGAGCGGCTCGCGAAGGAAAAGGCGGTCAGGAAGGGCGCGATCGAGATCGGCGTGGTCGGCATGCGCGTCGATGCGCGCACCCGCTCGGCCGAGCAGCTGCATCGCTTCGTCGAGGGGCTGAAGCTGCCGGTGCTCGGCTTTCTGCGCGACACGCAGAACTACGTGCAGCTCGCGGCGCACGGCCTGACGCTGTGGGACGTCGCGAAAAGCCGTGTGGAAAAGGATCTGGAGCAGTGGCAGCCGATCGTCGAGTGGACGAACGGCGCGGGCAAGAAGGACTGAGGCGGGAGCTACCCGCCGTCAGTCAGGCGACAAAAGCTGAGCCGCCGCTCAGTTCCAGGCCTGTGTGGGCACGTGATCGCGGCTGCCCTTGATCTTGTTGTTTTCATCGACGAACACGAGGTCCGGCTTCCAGCCCGCCTTCAGCTCCGCCTCGTCGACCACCGCGAACGCCGCGATGATGACCAGATCGCCGAGCTGCGCGCGACGCGCGGCCGAGCCGTTCAGCGAAATCATTCCACTGCCGCGTTCGCCCTTGATCGCGTAGGTTGAGAAGCGCTCGCCGTTGTTAATGTTCCAGATGTCGATCCGCTCGTTTTCGACGATGTTCGCCGCTTCGAGCAGGTCTTCGTCGATCGCGCACGAGCCCTCGTAGTGGAGCTCGCAGTGCGTGACGGCGACACGGTGAATCTTCGACTTCAGCATGTTGCGTTGCATGATCAATCCTGTGTGACGACTTTGGCGCCGACGGTTGCGGCGTCAGATTTCGAGGTTGTCGATGAGCCGGGTCGCGCCGAGCTTCGCGGCGGCCAGCACGACGAGCGGTGCGTTGGCGTCCTGCGCGCCCGGAGCGATCAGGTTCGAGCGCTTGCGGATCGCGATGTAATCGGGATTCCAGCCGCGCGCGGCGAGCGACGCTTTCGCCGCCTGTTCGAGCTTCGCGAAGTCGCGCTCGCCCGCGAGCACCGCATCGCGCACGCGATTGAGCTCGGCGGCCAGCGTCGGCGCCTCGGCGCGCTCGGCGGCCGACAGATAGCGGTTGCGCGAGCTCAGTGCGAGGCCGTCGGTGTCGCGCACGGTTTCGGCGGCGACGATGTCGGTCTGCAGCGCGAACTGGTGGCACATCTGGCGCACGATCATCAGCTGCTGGTAATCCTTCTTGCCGAACACCGCGACGCGCGGCTGCACGCACGACATCAGCTTCATTACCACGGTACAGACGCCGTGGAAAAAGCCAGGACGGAATTCGCCCTCGAGAATGTCGCCGAGATCGTGCGGCGGATGCACGCGGTATTCCTGCGGCTCCGGGTACATGTCCTTTTCGGTCGGCGCGAACAGCACGTAGACGCCTTCCTTCTGCAGTTTCTCGATGTCGGCTTCGAGCGTGCGCGGATATTTGTCGAAATCCTCGTTCGGGCCGAACTGCAGCCGGTTGACGAAGATGCTCGCCACGACCGGGTCGCCGTGCTGGCGCGCGAGGCGCATCAGCGACAGATGGCCCTCGTGCAGGTTGCCCATCGTCGGCACAAAGGCCGTGCGATTCTGGCCGCGCATCTGGTCGCGCAATTCATGGATCGAGCTGATGACTTTCATGATCGGACAGGGATTGGCTCGCGCGGCGCGCGATCCGGTTGGCGCAAGACCTGGCGGAATCGCGCGGGCCGCCGCCTCACCGGCAATGACGGGTTCGGAGCGCGGATTGTAGTGGATTTGCGCAGCGGGTGCACCGAAACGCGGCGGCGCGCCACAGCGGCCCGCCGCGCGGATCTCGCGCACTTCCCGCTCATGCCCGCCAGGCTTCGCTGTGACGGTTTGTAGTGATTTTCCCTCGGTCCGACCGGCTCGCGATCGTCACCCGGTACTCAGGCCGGCAGATACGCCAGCCGCACGTAAATCGGCGCAAATGGCTCCGCCTGCGTGATTTCGACGAGCGACTCACGGCACAGCTCGAGCACGGCAATGAAGTTCACGACGACGACCGGCACGCCGCGGCCCGTGTCGAACAGATCGGAAAACTCGATGAAGCGCGCGTTCTGCAACTGCCGCAGGATCAGGCTCATGTGCTCGCGCACCGACAGCTCCTCGCGCGAGATCTTGTGATGCTGGACCAGCTTCGCGCGCTTGATCACGTCGGCCCACGCGGCGCGCAGGTCTTCGCTGTTCACATCCGGGAAACGCGGCGTGATGCTTTGCTCGATGTAGACCTCGGCGCGCAGGAAATCGCGTCCGAGCTGCGGCAACTGGTCGATGCGTTGCGCGGCGAGCTTCATCTGCTCGTATTCGAGCAGGCGGCGCACCAGTTCAGCGCGCGGGTCTTCTGCTTCCTCGCCGGTGTCGGCCTTCTTGACCGGCAGCAGCATGCGCGACTTGATCTCGATCAGCATCGCGGCCATCAGCAGATACTCGGACGCGAGTTCGAGATTGGTCTTGCGCAGTTGCTCGACGTAGCCGAGATATTGCTCGGTGACATCCGCCATCGGGATGTCGAGCACGTTGAAGTTCTGCTTGCGGATCAGGTACAGCAGCAGGTCGAGCGGCCCCTCGAAGGTTTCGAGGAACACCTCGAGCGCGTCCGGCGGGATGTACAGGTCGTTCGGCAGCTTGAACAGCGGCTCGCCATACAGACGCGCGAAAGCGACGCCGTCGACCGTGTCGGGCGTCGAATCGGTGGCGGGCGTGGCGAGTGCGGTGTCGGAGGGTGCCGGCGCCGGGCCGTGAACCGGGCCTTGGACCGGACCGTGTACCTCGTCAGCGTGACTCATCGTCGGCGTGACCGGGGCGCTCAGAAGTTCTGGTAGTACGAGTAAGGCGTCTGCTCCACGCGCGAGGCTTTCTGCTCGGCGCGTTCTTCCAGATCGATCGGCTGTTTGTCCCACAGCAGCGCGCGGCCCTTGCGTTGCTCGGCCTCCAGAGTGGGCTTCTGTTGCTTGAGCTGGTTCAGGAACTGCGTGATGTCCGATTGATACATGGCTCGACGTCCGTGGTGGGTAGGGTGGCGGCTCTCGGGCCGGCCGCTGCGGGGCGCCGCAAGGAGGGCGCCGTCGTCCGCGATTTTACCGCATGCGCCGCGCGCGGTCGAAAAGCGCCGCGGGCCGCCTATGTTCGAGATAAAACGCAAGGTTCCGTCGGGGGGCTAGAGAGGCCGGTGAGGGTCGCGTTGTGGTCAAATAGCAAGCCTCGATCGCGCATGTGCGGCCGGGGCACAAGAATTCACCCATTGAGGCCGGAGGTCCTGTTTGACGGGAGGCACGATCGACAGGCCGCGTGCGTGGCGCGGCGAGACCGGCGAGGCGGGCGGGCGCGCGCATGAGCGCGCGGCGCTGG
>ABYL01000223.1 GCA_000173575.1 Burkholderia sp. H160
CTCGGACGCAGCGGCCGGCGCCTTCGCGCCGGTGGCGGCCGCTTCGCTCGCCGCAGCGGCGGACTTCGGATGCGCCGGCTGGATCTTCGCGCCGTCGTTCAGACGATCCGTGCCGTCCGTCACGACCTGATTGCCGAGCGCGAGGCCCGACACGATTACCGTGTACTTGCCGTCGCTCGGCCCGAGCTTGACCTTGTGCACGGACACCGTGCTATCGGGATTGACCAGATAGACGAAATCGCCCGGCGCGCCAGACTGCACCGCGGCGGTCGGCACGAGCACCGCGTTCTGCATCGTGTCGACGAGCAGCTTCACGTTGACGAACTCGTTCGGGAACAGCGCTTCGTCGTCGTTCTCGAAGGTCGCGCGCAGGGTCACGGTGCCGGTCGCGGTCGCCATCTGGTTGCTGACCGCGTACAGCGTGCCGGTCGCGATCTCGCGCGAGTTATCGCTCGAATACGCGGTGACCGGCAGCTTCGCGCCGGTGGCGAGACGCTGCACGATTGACGTGAGCGAATCCTGCGGCACCGTGAACTGCACCGTGGTCGGCTTCACGGTCGTGATGACGACGATGCCGGTCGACGACGACGCGGTCACGTAGTTGCCCGGATCGACGAGCCGCAAGCCGACCTTGCCCGCGATCGGCGCGGTGATGCGGCAATAGGCGAGGTCGAGATCGAATTGGGCGATGTTGGCGAGGTCGACCTTGACCGCCGCTTCGTCCTGCTGCACGAGGAACTGCTGATCCGCGTAGGTCTGCTGCGCGATCGACTTGCGCTCGTTCAACTGCGTATAGCGCTCGAGATCGGCGCGGGCCTGCGCGAGCGACGCGCGGTCTTTCGCGAGTGTCGCCTCCGCCTGCTGCTTGCTGATCTGATACTGACGGGGATCGATCTGCGCGAGGAACTGGCCCTTCTGCACCTCCTGACCTTCGTGATAGCCGACCTCGGTCAGATAGCCGCTCAGTTGCGGCAGCACGGTCACGGTCGCGATCGGCGCGACCGTGCCGAGCTCGCTCAGCGTGACCGGCATCGAGCCGAGCGTCGCCGGCGCCACGGTGACGACGATCGCCGCGTTCTCGGGCACAGGCTTCTTGCGCGTCAGCAGATGAACCACCACGAGCGTGACCAGCGCGAGCACGATAACCGCGAAGATGATGAGCCCCCGTCGGGAGCGCTTCGGCGGCGGGGGCACGGTTTCGCTCATGTGGGTCTCCGGGGACAGATATGGGTGCCGATGTCCGGTTGGAATGTCGTCCTCTGGCGGGACTGCGCAAAAGTGCCATGGTTCGCGCGCGTTGTCATCAGTCGAAGTCCTCTGGACGTGTTGTTATCAATACGTAAGGAAACGGGCGGTGGGTCGGTACGGGCATGGGTGAATGTAACCGGCTTGCGCCGGGCTTGAGTTACAGGGGTGCAACATGTCGGCGGGTGGAAGGGTTGGGGGCATCGATCGAGCGGCACGTGGCAGGCGGACTCCCGCATGGGTCGAGTTTTGGGCAAGGCGGGACATCGCAATATGCGGTAACAGACGGACAGCCAATTGAAAAACGGGCCGCCCGTCCAGAGTCGTCACAATCGTCCGCTAACATCGCAAGCCTGCTTGCCGCGCGCCGCGACCGTCACGACCGCCCCCGAACGTCACACCGATGTCCATCACCGTCAATTTCCCCGCTGAAGTCCGCGACTGGATCGCCTCCAACCTCTCACGCGGCGTCGCGCCGCAAGCGATCGTCCACGAACTGGTGAGCCGCAACAACGCGGCCGAGCTCGCGTCGGCAATGGTCGATGCGGTGTCGTCGGCGTTCCTGTATGGCGCACCGCTGCCCGGCGACAAGCTCGAAGTCGGCGCCGCGCCGATCAGCTACCAGCCCGAGCCGCTGCGCGTGCCCGACGGTCCACTGATCCCGCTCGGCGAGCGCAAGGTGCGCGTGCTGTCGCGGCTGCAGCGGCCGGCCGCCGTGCACCTCGCCGACTTCCTGAGCGCTGATGAATGCGAGCAGCTGATCGCGCTCGCGCAGCCGCGGCTCGACCGGTCGACCGTCGTCGATCCGGTGACGGGCCGCAATGTGGTCGCCGGTCATCGCAGCAGTCACGGGATGTTTTTCCGTTTGGGCGAGACGCCGTTGATCGTGCGCATCGAAGCGCGCATCGCGGCGCTGACCGGCACGCCGGTCGAGAACGGCGAAGGCCTGCAAATGCTGCACTACGAGGAAGGCGCGGAGTCGACGCCGCATGTCGACTATCTGATCACGGGCAATGAAGCGAATCGCGAGTCGATCGCGCGCAGCGGCCAGCGCATGGGCACGCTGCTGATGTATCTGAAAGACGTGGAAGGCGGCGGGGAGACGGTGTTTCCGCAGATTGGCTGGTCGGTCGCGCCGCAGCGTGGGCATGCGCTCTATTTTGAATACGGTAATCGCTTTGGGTTGTGTGATCCGAGCTCGCTGCATGCGAGCACGCCGCTGCGTGTGGGGGATAAGTGGGTGGCCACTAAATGGATTCGGACGCGGCGGTTTGTGCCGCGGAATCTGGGCTGAGTGGTCGGGCCTGAAAGGCGACGTTTGCCGAAGTGACTAGCTCTGCGCGAATCATATGTCCGGGGTCAACTGCGCACCTGGCGCCTTCCTCATTTAGTGCAGTTAAAAGTTCTTCGGACGAGTCGATGGCGCAAACGAAGCGAAAAGACAGTCAAGCTCGCCACTTGCAGTCTCACGAACCTTCATGACCGCGGCCTTACCCGGCAGGACAAGAAGTTCTTTGCTAGAAGGCGACGGTGCGCGCAGCGACTTTCCGGGAAGCGGTGCCGCGAGAGCAATCTCTTCCTTTTTCGCAAACGTTTGCTCCCGGGTATCAAGTCTCAGCTTCCCAAGCCGAAAACGCGTATATCGACACGAAACTTTGGAGACCCCGACGTGACGCGCGTTGTGCTCTTACTTGCCGTAATGTTCGTAACAGGCTGCGCACAACTGCAGCAGCCCGGTACGGCTCAAGCCGAGAAACCTGCGGTGTCGAACGTGATCATGAAGTTCGACATTCCCGCCGATGCACTCGGCGCGCGCGATCCGCAACTGACTACCGTGCTCACCAAGGCGGGCGCGTTCGCCGCCGCGCAGAAGCAGCCCACTGTGATCCGCGTGACGGCGCTTGGCCAGGACTTCAAGTACATCAACGAGGCGATCTGGCGGGGCGTGCCGCAGCAGGGGCTCAAACCCACGCTCGAAAACCTCACGTCCGGCGCGAACCAGACGTACAGCGTCTCGATCCAGCCGCTACATGCGGGGAGCTGACACGATGCGCCTGATTGCTTTCGCCGCGGCATCGCTATGCTTGAGTTCGGCCGCATGGGCGGGTCAGCCCGCCGCCAGCGCGCCTGCAACTGCGGCCGCCACTGCCACCGCTGCCACCACAGCCTCTCCGGACAAGGTCTATCCGCCGCTGCCCACGCTCGCGATGCTGCCGCCCTCCACCGGCGACGACGACGATCTTCCCGCACCGCGCTCGACGTCGCACAACAACAAGAAGAAGACGCACCAGCGCGATTGCCGCTGCGCGATGCCGACGCCGCGCCTCGTCGTCTCCGATGAGTCGCGCACGTATCTCAAGGACATCGAGCGGCAGCTCGATTCCGCGCTGGCGCAGTAAAGCAGGACCTGGAGCCCCGACCCATGGATCAGCACAAGACCAACGCCTTCCGCCCCTTGCGGTCGTGGGCCATATGCGCCCTGGCGGCGCTGCTGGCGCTCGGCGGTTCGGCCGCGCAAGCCGCCCCGTCCGCCGACGATTGCTTCGACAAGGCCGGCGCTTACCAGGGCGTCAATCCGCTCGTGCTGCGCGCCGTGGCATGGCGCGAATCGAAAGGCGACGCGACCGCCATCAACCGCAACGCCAACGGTTCGATCGACGTGGGGCAATTGCAGATCAATTCGATCCACTTTCCGGAACTCAAGAGCCAGGGCATTCCGCACCGCGCGCTCACGGACCCGTGCGTGAATATCTTCGTGGCCGCCTGGTTGCTCAAGCAGAAGATGGTGCGGTACGGCAACACATGGCGCGCAATCGGAGCGTATCACTCGGAATCGCCGCACGAGCGCGACGCCTACGCGCGCAGCATCCAGGCGATTCTCGTGAACTGGGGGCTGTTGCAGGCGGAGCGGTGAGGTTCAAGCGCAGGCCCTGTGAGGTCGTTGCTAGCGCGACGGCACCGCTAGCCGCGCAGCTTGTTCGGCAGCTTGAGCCCGGTCCCGCTCAGATTCGCGACGATGGGCGCGCCCACCGCGATCCTGTTGGCCGCTGCAACCTGCATAACACCGAGCGTCATGCCGAACGCGGTCGTGCCTTCGGCCGCCCCCAAACGCTCCTACTGCGGCGGCGCCCGTTGCGATCGGCGCGAGGATGGCGTGCAGAAAATAGCTGTGTGGGATGCGGCCGGATCGATCTCCGAGGATCACAGAACCCGTTCTTAACCGGCCCGTACAGAGAAGAAATGAGGTTGCTACACGCCACACCAATGCTGGAGCGTGGCAAGAAGCAGCACAAACGCAATATCGAAGCGGCCGCGTCGGTGACTGGCGGCCTCACCATCAATCACCAACAGTCCGTGCGGTACAAGCGAACCAGCAAGGTCGCGAGCTTCCAGCAATCCGGCGCGGCTGACGCGCAACCCCTGCCGCCGCTGCACGATGTCGACATGAGCTGGATGGGTCCTAACGGCTTCGTGCTGACAGGCATCGAGTTCACCGGCGACGTGGTCTATGCCCAGTCGTGGTGGTGTCGGTTCTTCGCGTGACTCGGCGCGCGATCTGCGATAGTGCCGCCCGATGATGGAAGCGTGGACGGCGCATGTGTGCGGCGTGGTTGATTGAGAGTCCCGGCGTCGCAGACAGTCGCCGGGACAACAGACCATCAAAGATCAACAAATAGCGGCAGCAGGTCCTGGTCTGCCAGGCGAATTTCGATATCGTTCGCCACCTTGACGTGCACACGGTTGTTCACGTCGAATGGCCCGTTGATTTCGCTAATGACAATAGTTCCCTCGACGCCACTCACATCCTTAACGTGGCGAAGCATGCGCGCCTCGGGGACCTGCGCGACCTCAATCCGCTTTGGCAAATAGAGCATCCAACCAACGCCAGGACGGTCGGGGAAAACCTTCTCATTGGTGGAGTAGGCGTAGGGACCGACTTGTACGAGTAAACCTGGCCAGATTCCCAACGCTCCTTCAACAAGGGCGGCGACGCGCTCGTAAGAACGCAGACTATCAAAGCCGTCTGCCCTGAATTCAAATTTTGATAACCACTTCAAATCATAGGTTGTACCGAAGCCGGCACCGCCTTTTCCTTCCAGTCCATTCCATATATCAGTGCTGCTGGAAGATGAACCGGGTTCGTCTGATAGAGATTCAATAAGCGAGTCGGATGGTCCTGTAGTGGTGAACGCCGGAAATTCCGGGTCTCCCATAACAAACCATTGATTCATGTCGAGTCCAGCGCGCTTTAACAGTTGCGCGAATCTCCAAACGTCATCGTATTGCTGAGAGCGCAACGGCAAACCTGACTGTTTGAGGCGAAACGTAAGTTTCAACTCAATGTCAAGAACATCGTCATCTTGATTACTCATCACTCGACGTTTACTTCTCCAGAAATTCCCGCGCTGGCACGAAGTGCCACTGCTCCGACTCGGGATCGAACAGTGCCACCTCGTCGCACAACGACGCATCGCATACTGTGATTTCAATCAACTTCAGCGCGCGACACGCAGCCTGCGCCACCCTGTCCGCCTTCCATGAAAGCACTGCGCGGGCCGTCTCGCGCCAGGCATACAGCCCCGCACGCTCGTGGATTCCATCGAGCCACGCGAATGCGTTCTCGTCCACCTCGAACGACAAGGGCATGCCACCGTCTGGCAGCCGTTGACGCAGCCGCTTCGTGACGGAGGCAAACCCCAGTCCGGGTCGCAGGATGATCTTCCGCCTGTACACCGGCCACCCGACGCGAATGTCCGCGACCAGGTTCTTTCCATCCCGGCTGCGGAACAGGTGCCGGTCGAACGTGCCCGCGTCGCCACAGCCGAACCCCGGACGTCCCGCGCGCGCCATCTGCGTGGCATCCACCAGCGCCACGACAGAATTCACGTAGCAGCCCAGCGTCTCGCCATCGCCGGTCATGTCACTCGACACGTCAAACCCGCCGCCGTCGAGCGGACGGGCCAGTACCTGCAGCGGGAAATCAGAAAAGTAGGGACCTGCTTCATCAGATTGCACAGGCTTCAATTGCAGCACCCTCCTTCCGGGAAATATCACACCCTGAGACAATCAAAGGTCAACGTAGCGCGGCAACAGGTCCTGGTCGGCCAGTCGGATTTCGATATCGTTCGCCGCCTTGACGTGCGCCCGGTTGTTCACGTCGAACACGTCATCCGTCACGCTGACAATGATCGTGCCTTGCTGCTTGTCTTGGCGCATGACGGGAATCAGGGCGCGCGCTTCCGGCACTTGGGCCGCTGTGAGAGCATGCGGCAGGTAGAGCATCCAGCTGACGCCTAAACGGTCGTCAAAGACCTGTTGCTCTTGATAGGCACGCGGCCCAAACGTCACGTACAGCGAACAATAAAGTTCAGCCACTTTGGCTACAACTTCCGCCACAGCTTTGTAGTCGCCTAGTCGAGAAAGACCATTCGCCTTCTCATCCAACGACAATTCAACACTGCTAGAAAGAACTCCAGTGTCTATCATCAAAGAGATAATTGCGGTCGCGCCGCTATCCTGTCGCCCATTCCACAGGCCAATAGCTTTCGAGCGCTGAAGCTTTTTTCCAGTCCCGTATTCTGACTTCAAATCATCTATCGCGACCTTTGACGTTGCTCCGTTGGAGAATACTTCATATTGAAGCGCATCTTGTAGTGTGTCTCCTCCGAGATACCACTTACCACTCAAAGTTTCGTCCTTGGTTGCAATAATATCGATAAAAGGTTTAATGCGCTGAAGGTGAAATTCAAACGCCCCTTTTGGTGCAACAACCTTATCTCTGTGCTGCTCAAATAAATTCATGACAATTACTCACGGTTGATAGACCGAAGGTACACCAGCAAGGCGAAGCGTATTCATCATAAGGGCACGCGTCTTGGGCGTCTCAAAATACCACATTAATCTGCTCGGCGGATTTGCGCGAACGACTTCGCCTTGAGTCGCGATTTGTTCCTGCATTGTCAGGAACCCCTTGAACGGGAATTTCAGTTCTCCATTTTCTTTAAAAAACTGATCGTAATTCCCCTTGGCCTCCTGCAAGAGACATTGGGAAGGCTGGAACCCGTCAAAGTCTATGTCTAGCCAATCCCACTCCATATTCCAGCCTTCATTAGTCTCGCGACCTTTGCCATCAGTCACTATTCCATACGCGAACCCGGTGATACGCGCCTGGTAACGTCGCGGTTTGGCGTTCATGCTGTGATTTCGCCGCACCATAACGCCTTTCTCGGGCGGGCACTTGCACGACCTCTCACGCTCGCGGGACCTGTCGCGCGACAGTTCGCCCCAACCGCTATCAGCACCTGTACCCGTAGCGCTGCCGCCCGCAGGCCCGGCAGACGGTGCCGGTGTCGGGACGGGTCTCGGCATTGCCTGAGCAATGGCACCGCCAGCCGTTCCAAGTCCAGGGGGAAATATGCCAACCATCAGAATTGCTCCTTCATTTGCTGTTGTTTTTTGCGCGCCACCTGTAGCAGCATTTCGAATCGCTGTTCACCCGGAACGCCTGATTTGTGCAGCCATGCCATTACCGCTGGAATCTTGTAGAAGCCCGGCGTGGTCGCTTCCACATAGAGAAAATCAACTATCGGACCGTCATGTGTAAAGCGGAGTACCTTTGTTATCGCAAAGGCCGCA
>ABYL01000222.1 GCA_000173575.1 Burkholderia sp. H160
AAGCCCGCCGATTCGGACTTGTTGATCACCAACAAGGTGAGGGGCGTTAGGGCAGTCAGTCAGACGTACCTCCCAATTCACATCTCGTCCTGACGACCTGGATCAACGATATCCAAAGCCCAGGGTTCAGGGAATTCCAGACCCATATCACCCGCCCGAGCCCGGCAGTGGCGCGCTGCTGGCCCCCGGCGCGCCCTGAACTGTGTCAGTCAGGTACTACGCCGATTGGTCCCGCGACAGCAGGTGCCCAACGGTGGCTTCGCCGTCACCGACCGCGAAGTCCGCGAGTTCATGCCAGAGTGCGAATATCGCGTCCTCAGGCTGTCTGTCCGAAGTGGACGGGAGAGGCGCCGTCAGCACCGGCCGGGCTCACGCGATCACCTATTCAGGTTATGTTCGGGCGTCAGCGAACAATCTACGATTAGACCCATGCCGCTATTGCATTGCAGCGTGTCCGGCTTGAACGTACTGCTGTCGACAGCACAGGAGGATGCCTTTGAGTGCCGCACAGTCCGAGGCCCGCAGGCGCCCAGGGTATCGCTTGCGTCGCGATTTGTGACGCAAAAGTAGCGGTTCGATCAGCAACTACAGCTCGCGATCGATGATAGCAGCCGGCATTCCTTGATCCATTGCTCAGGCATCCCAGGTTAACCGTTTGGCGGAAAAGCAGGCTGCCGTTACGAGCTTTTTTTGAACTGGCCTTATAAGGAACCTCGACATGAGCTACGCAAGCCGGGTCAAAACCGTTCTAACCTGCTGCGTGCTCACGGCGATGGCGACCGCCGGGTTCCAATGCTGTATTGCCGCGACCGGTAACGCCGATTTCGATTCTGGGCTGGAAGACTCCGCCGTGGTGCCCCATGCTTCGGGAAACACGCCGTTTCCGCGCTTCGACCCATCGCAGATTCCGTTTGCTCCGCAGCCTGCACTGGATGACTCAATTGCCCTTTGTATTCCGGACCTCTATTGTTCACTCGCAGTCCGATAGCGCAGTCGGCGCGATCGCGCTCAACGATAAGAAAAGCCTATTCAAGGCGGGTCTTTGCCCAAGGAGCAGCGCCCCTCCGGAATTGAATCAGGTTGTGGAATCAAGGCGCCTCAGCACCGAGCGATCGGCTCGGGACGGTCTGCCAAAGCCACGTGATGGGAGCACCGGACGAGGACCCGTCGCGAACACGCAGGAGGAGCAATTATGCACGCGCAAGACATTATGACTGCGTCCGTCATCACCGCCACACCGGACATGACGATCCACGAAGCGGCAACACTTTTGGTCGAAAACCATATCGGGAGCATGCCGGTCGTCGACGAGAACGGACAAGTTGTCGGTATCGTCGGCGAACGCGATCTTCTGCATCGAGTAGAGAACGGCACCTGCCACAGAAAGCGCCAGTGGTGGCTCGAACTCCTGTTGTCGTCCCCCCGCGCTCAGGCCGCGAGGTATATGAAGGAGCACGGGCGCGTCGTAGGCGACGTGATGTGCGAAGAGGTGATTTCGATCTCGGGGGATATGCCGCTCCAGCAGATCGCGGACCTCATGGAGCGTCGACGTCTCGACAGCGTGCCAGTGCTGAAGAGTGGCACGCTGATCGGAAATTTGAGTCGCTCGAACCTGATTCGCGCACTCGCGCGGGTTGCTCCGGTCGTGGAATTAGCTTCGCGCGATGATGCGAGCCTGCGCGAAGCGATAGTCCGGACAATGCACGGGCAGAGCTGGGGGTTGCCCAAAAACGGCGTGCGCGTCAAGGATGGTGTCGCGCATCTATGCGGGGTGATCGAATCCGTAGAGGAAAAGCGGGCCATACGCATTGCGGCGGAGAGCGTGCCGGGCGTCAAGCGTGTGGAGTACCATCTTGAATATCCAAACGTGATTCCGGCGCTGTAGCTCACGGTCGCAAGACGCGTGCAGATCGTCCGGGCTGAACGACGACTGCGGTCGTGACGGTCACGTCAAACCGGGGGGCGGGGTATCGACGGGTGTCGATCGGAGACAACGCGGTGCCGCTCCAGCCTACGCTTCGCGCGATAGAGAGCGAAGCGAAGGCAGTGTCGCAGTAGGGCACCGCGGTAGAATCTGGCTCCCCGCCTGCACGAAGACCACGATGTCGAAAACGAAGAAGACACTGCCGCCCGGCATCGGCAAGGTACTCAAGCGCCTTCATTATCCGCTTGATGTCATTCTGGTTTGCGTGCGGTGGTATGCGGCCTACTCGCTGAGTCTGCGCAATCTGGAGGAGATGATGGCCGAACGCGGTTTCGACGTGGACCATTCGACGGTGCACCACTGGGTCATCAAGCTCGTGCCGCTGTTCGAAAAGGCGTTTCTCCGGCACAAGCGGCCGGTTGGCGGGATCTGGCGCATGGACGAAACCTACATCAAGGTGGGCGGTCAGTGGAAATACCTGTACCGCGCGGTGGACAAGGCCGGCAACACGGTCGACTTCCTGCTGCGCGCCCGTCGTGACAAGGTCGCTGCCCGACGTTACTTCGAGAAGGCGATCGAGCGCAACGGCGAACCTGAGAAGCTCACAATCGACAAGAGCGGCGCGAACCTGGCGGCGCTCGATGGCCTGAACGCCGAACGGGAAACGCCCATCCGGATCCGGCAGATCAGGTATCTGAACGATATTGTGGAGCAGGACCATCGCGCGATCAAAAGGATAGTCAGGCCGATGATGGGCTTCAAAAGTTTGCGCTGTGCCCGCATCATTCTCTCCGGTATCGAGGTCGTGCATATGATCCGCAAAGGACAGATGAAAGGCGAGAATAATCGCAGCGTTGCTGAGCAATTCTATTCGCTTGTTACCTGACGAATCCTTATCGGATGCTAAACTGATCTCACGTTCACTATTGCCACACAACCCGCTCATGTGCGTCGACGTGGTGGGGGGCTGAAACTGTTTCAGCTAGGCAGGGTAAGCCTGAGAGAGGAGTATTTATCTCTTGATCTAAGCCTTTCAATGGATGACACAATTACTGCCGAAACGTTGACACTTTTGCGTCGGTCTACGCTTTGCGACGGCGCGGTTCGAACCGTAGCGCGCACTCCACACAGTCTGCGCACTGCCGCGCGCCGACGAATGAGTTTCCTGAGGGCGGTCATCGCATTCATTTTGATGTCGGAAGCTTGATTTCCGCGTTGTACTTCTTGAATCGCGAGCGGGGGACGATTAAACGAATGCCGTGGTCGCTGACGGCACGGGTCGGACTGGCGATCAAGCTGTTGCTGGCACCACCTCGTCCGGTGTCATCCGCCCTGTCTGACGGTGTACGCTTACGCATAAGCAACGATTCCTGCTCGCACCTTTACCCCTTTCGTCTGAAGTGGACGCTAAATTTCTCAGGCATTGGTTGCAGGCCCCTATCACTGTCGGCGCCATTGCACCGTCATCTCGACATCTCGCGGCGGCCATGGCGGAGGAGGCCGAAAACTTTGACGCCATCGTCGAAGTTGGCGCGGGGACAGGTGCCATTACCGAGGCACTCGTGAAACGGAATTCAGAGGCGCGTCTGGTTGTATTTGAGTTGTCGGAGAAGCTTGCTGATGGCCTGCAGGCACGGTTTCCTCGCGCCGAGGTAATCGCCGGCGCCTTCCACGAAAATGTTTCCGCATTACACAACCTTCCTCCGAAAACGGTAGTGGTGTCGGCCCTGCCGTTCAGGTCATTGCCTCCTAGGACTGTGCGCCCAACAGTGGAAGCGCTGACCGATGTTTTGCGTGTAGATCAGGCGCGCTGCCTCGTCCAGTTCTCGTACCGGTCACGCGCTCCTTTTACCGCCCCTGCGGATTTTTCGTGGCGTAAAGTTTGCACAGTCTGGCGAAATGCACCGCCTGCCAACGTGTGGGAACTCCACGGCAAACTAGACGTCGACCTCATGCAATACGCAGGGGGCGAGGGTCCAAATTGACTCCGTAGCGACGAGGCCACGCCAGAGGAGGCGCTATGTCGCGGTATCGTGAGCGCGCTCATTGCTCGCGAGCGTCGTATACCATGGCTCGAAGCACGATCGCAGTTGCTCATTCAGGACGGCCGTCCTCACCTGTAGAAGGCCTCGCATGAGCCGGTCGTCTCACCATCTGTTACCGCTTCACAAAGCGCTTGCTGACCATCTGGTTAACCGCCGACTCAACGAACCTTAACGTGATCGGCTCGCGATGGCGGTAGCCGTCCCCGAAGTTCACGAAAAAGCGCTGGTTGTTCTCGAGGTAACCGATGAATTCCTCAAGTCTGGCCAGCAGCCGGGCCTCGTCGGTAGTGCACTTCGCGGTGAGTTTCCAACCCAGGCTTCCAAGCAGTTGCAGTGCTGCATTGGGGGCAGCCGTGCCAGAGGTGCCATTTAGCCCATTGATCAACTCGCGGATACATGGTCGTTCGTCGCGGCCTGGCCACTCCTTCGCCATCTGCTCGGGAATCTCCGGCTGCCGCCAGACCGGCGGGCTGACGCCGCGCAGACTGATTCGCAACTTGAGAACGGAAGGCGCTTCGGAAGAGTCGGAGTCCCATTGAGGCAGGCACTATAAACACTTCCTTCAGTCACATTCGCAGACCTGATTCCAGCCCCCGCTTTGGCGCGGTCTCTGGTCCTTCCACTTCCGCCACGACGAGCGGCGGTAGCGGGCAGTCGAGGGTATCGCAAATGGCGCGGAGCAGCTCCGCTTCGCGGACGGTGACCTGCTGGTTCGCCAGGATGCAGGCCGTGCAGGCGATGACGACACGGCGCTTGATGGCCGGAACGGATCGATTGAGCGTTTGCAGCGCCGTGTCAAACTCGGCGAGGGAGCATTCCTCGCGGGGCCGCAAGCAGTGGGTGTGGTCGCCGCCGATGTAGGCACGCATGCCCGTATCAAATGCCCGGACGGCCGTGTCGGGTTGCGGCTGGCCTTCCCACGCCATCAGCGCCAGCACCGTCGCCACCGGCTGCGCCAGTTTTTGCGGCGAATTGTGCACCGGATGCGCCTGACGCTTCGGCAGGAACTGGGCGTCGAGATGGCGATGCAGCACACAGCGGAGTGTGTACTCGAAGAGGCTCAGCCGCTGGTCGGCGATTATGAGCATCTCGACTTGGGCGCGGAACACCTTATGCTGTCGGGGCGACATCTGCCGCAGGACTGGCATGGCCAGGTCTAGGAGGGGCAGCCGGTGCGTGTCCGGCAGGCCCTGAACAGGGCCAGCGAGTCGCAAGGTTTCGGCGAAGTCCTGCGGCTCAGCGCCGGCCTTCAGCCGGGCGAGCTGGAGGTCCCGCAGGTCCGCCCGCGGGTCCACGAGAAGCGCGTAGACCAGGGCGCGAGCACTAAAGGGCTCCTGGGCGGCGACCCGGAGCACGTCGGGCATGCCGTCGTGCAGCGCCTGGGCGTAGCTGATTTCTTCTGGATTGACATGGCCGACCCGTGATGCCGCTTCGTCGGCCAACCCCAAGACCGGCACCGGCACCTGCGGCAGCCCTGGTATCCTCGGCATCCCCGCGAACGGCGGGACGCGGCTGGGGCGAGGGTCTTCGAGTTCTTCCCGCTCGACACCGACGGGCCGCACCTCCGGGAACCGGCCGTCGAACTGGGGATCTATCCGACGGATGCGCTCGACGAGGGGCGGATGCGTGGCCAACAGTCCGGCGAGCCCCCCGCCGGCGAACGCGTTGGCGAAAAACATGTGACCGGCCTCGGCGGCCTGGGGAGTGTTGACACGCGACCCCTCGGCCAGCCCACCGATCTTCTTGAGCGCCCCGCCAATGCCGTCGGGGTTGCGCGTGAACTGCACAGCGCTGGCGTCGGCGAGGTACTCGCGCTGCCGAGACACCGCCGCCATGATCAGCCGACCGAAGAACGCACCCACCAGGCCCAGCACAAACACGGCCAGGCCAAGCACCACCAGGGCAATACGGGCACGGGGATCCTCCCTCCTCGACGCGCGTCCGGCGGACGCGTGCAGGAGGATGCGGCCGATGATGGACAACACCATGATCCCGAAGATCAGGCCGATAAGGCGGATGTTGAGCCGCATGTCGCCGTTGAGGATGTGGCTGAACTCGTGGGCCACTACGCCCTGCAACTCGTCGCGGTTCAAGTAATCGAGGGCGCCCCGGGAGACGGCGACCACGGCATCGCCGGGGGCGTAGCCGGCCGCGAAGGCATTGATGCCGGGCTCCTCCAGAACATAGACCGGGGGCACCGGTACTCCCGCGGCGAGGGCCATCTCTTCGACGACGTTGAGTAGCCGCTTCTCCCGCGCATCGGCGGTCGTGCCGGGCACCTCCCGACCGCCCATCATCAGGGCGACGGCCTGACCGCCGGAAGCGAGCTGGGCCACCTTGAAAACGCTCGCTCCGCCGACAACGACGATCACGCCCGCCGCGACCAGAAGGAGCAATTCCGGCTGCCACCAGGACACCGGCTCGACGCCGCCGTGCACGCCGAACCCGAGCAACAGCGCGTACACCAGAGAGATCAGGATCACGATCGCCAGGACGAAATAGACCACCAACTGCACGGTCTTGCGCCGGGCCGAATCCTGCTGCTGGAAGAAATCGGTGGCCATTTGTCAACGCGGCACGGGCATCATGGAACCAGAAGCATGGGACGCGGAGATCGGTTGTAGCTGCAATTTACTGGAACGACACCTTCGGCGCTGCGCGCTCGGCTGGTGCGGTTTCGAGCAGCGACGCCTGCGTGAAGCCGAACATCCCGGCTACCATGACGGCCGGGAAGACTTCGCGCCGGTTGTTGTAGTCGGTGGCGGCGTCGTTGAACGCCTGCCGGGCGAAACCGATCTTGTTCTCGGTCGAGGTCAGCTCCTCCTGCAGGGCGAGCACGTTCTGATTGGCCTTGAGGTCCGGGTACGCCTCGGACAGGGCAAAGAGCCGGCCCAGGGCGCCCCCAAGCTGGGCCTCGGCCTGGTTAAGCTCCCGCATTGCCGCATTGCCGCATTGCCGCCGGGTCGCTGGGCTTGGCGGCGACCTTCTGCTCGGCCGCCATCGCGCTGTTGCGGGCCTTGATGACTGCGTCGAGCGTCTGCCTTTCGTGGCCCATGTAGCCCTTGACGGCTTCGACCAGGTTTGGAATCAGGTCGTAGCGGCGTTTATGCTGCACGTCGATCTGGGCGAAGGCGTTCTCGAAACGGTTCCTGGCGACCACCAGCCTGTTGTAGATGCCCATGAGCCAGAGCGCGAGCAGCAGCCCGACGCCCAGGAGCACGAGCAGGGTGACGATGGCAGGACTCATTGCTCCTGACCTCCGACGAGAGGACTTTCACAAGGACGGTCAACTATCCGATGCTAGCACGTCCATCGCCGTCTAACTAGAAAATGGGCATTGCCGCAATAAGGACGGCGTCCCGAAAAGGGCCGCGCCGTGGGTGCGGCAGACTCGGCAACACGAGCAAAACGGGTAACCCTGGATTCCCCCATTAACTTCGAGTGACGCTCTGCGCAGCCTGTGGCACTGCTCGAAGTGCCCGCGGTGCCACTACCGCTTGCCAGTCTTTCTCACGCAGCGCTCGTGTGCCAGGTCGAGGCCATCGGTCGAGTCGGGCTCGACGCCCGCTCGCCAAGGAACGTCACGGAGGTGCTGTGCTCACTGTAAGGCCCGGGCTCTCAGGCGCGCGTATTCTTCCTGAGTAATCGATCCCGCGGCCTTGAGCCGATCGAGCTTCTCCAACTCGTCCGCAACACTGAAGCCAACGACATGCCGAAAATCTTCCCGGACCTGTTTGGCCCGTGCCTGATCGCGTTCGGCGATGCCGCGATGCTGCGTGAGAAGGTCGGCGAATATGCCGATATACGGCAATAGGATAAGGAAAATGACCCACAGAACTTTGCCCCAACCCGATACGTCACTGCGGCGAAACAAGTCACGCGAAACGATAGTGAGCAACCAGAACCACAAGATGAATATGAAT
>ABYL01000221.1 GCA_000173575.1 Burkholderia sp. H160
CGCTGCCGCGCCGAAAGCCGCCGCACCGGCTCCGCAGGCTGGCAGCTATTCGGGCAGCGCGGACATCGAGTGCGACATGCTCGTGCTCGGTTCGGGCCCCGGCGGCTACTCGGCCGCGTTCCGCTCCGCCGACCTCGGCATGAAGACCGTGCTGGTCGAGCGTTATCCGACGCTCGGCGGCGTGTGTCTGAATGTCGGCTGTATCCCGTCGAAGGCGCTGTTGCACACCGCGCTCGTCATCGACGAAGCGGCTGATCTTGCCGCGCACGGCATCACGTTCGGCAAGCCGCAAATCGATCTCGACAAGCTGCGCGATTTCAAGTCCGGCGTGGTCAGGAAGCTGACCAGCGGTCTCGCCGGAATGGCCAAGATGCGCAAGGTCGAAGTGGTGACGGGCACCGGCGCGTTCGTCGATCCGAATCACATGGAAGTGCAGACCGAAGGCGGCAAGAAGGTCGTCAGGTTCAAGCAGGCGATCATCGCCGCGGGCTCGGAAGCGGTGAAGCTGCCGTTCATTCCGGAAGATCCGCGGGTCGTCGATTCGACTGGCGCGCTCGAGCTGCGCCAGATTCCGCAGCGCATGCTCGTGATCGGCGGCGGCATCATCGGTCTCGAAATGGCGACGGTGTACTCGACGCTCGGCGCGCAGATCGACGTGGTCGAAATGCTCGAGGGCCTGATGAACGGCGCTGACCGCGATCTGGTCAAGGTCTGGGAGAAGTACAACAGCACGCGTTTCGCGAACGTGATGCTGAAGACGAAGACCACCGCGGCCGAAGCGAAGGACGACGGTATCTACGTGTCGTTCGAAGGCGAGAAGGCGCCGGCCGAGCCGCAACGCTACGACCTCGTGCTGGTTGCCGTGGGCCGCTCGCCGAACGGCAAGCGGATCGGCGCGGAGAAGGCCGGTGTCGCGGTGACGGATCGCGGCTTCATCGACGTCGACAAGCAGCAGCGCACGAATGTGCCGCACATCTTTGCGATCGGCGATATCGTCGGTCAGCCGATGCTCGCGCACAAGGCGGTGCATGAAGGCCACGTGGCGGCGGAAGCCGCGCATGGCGAAAAGGCGTACTTCGACGCGATGCAGATTCCGTCGGTGGCTTACACCGATCCGGAAGTGGCATGGGCCGGCAAGACGGAAGACGAGCTGAAGGCCGAAGGCATCAAGTTCGGCAAGGCGGTGTTCCCGTGGGCCGCGTCGGGCCGCGCGATTGCCAACGGCCGCGACGAGGGCTTCACGAAGCTGCTGTTCGATGAGGAGACGCATCGCGTGATCGGCGGCGGCATTGTTGGTCTGAATGCGGGTGACCTGATCAGCGAAGTCTGTCTCGCGATCGAGATGGGCGCGGACGCAACGGATATCGGCAAGACGATTCATCCGCATCCGACGCTCGGCGAATCGATCGGCATGGCGGCCGAGTTGTACGAAGGCGTCTGTACCGATCTGCCGCCGGTGAAGAAGAAGTAAGGCTGCGCACTGCGCCTGCATGGCGACATGCGGGCGCAGCGAAGTGCTCAAGCCGCACGGCAAACAAAAACGGCGCGCTCCATTTCGGAGCGCGCCGTTTCTTTTCGTGCGGCGGGCCAGCATGCAGACAAAAAAATCCCGGCGTGGCGGCCGGGCAAACGATACGTCATTGCAACGTATCGGAGCGTTCGGCCATTCAAACCGTTGAAGCGGCAACGGCACGACGACGCTGTTGCTGGCGATAACGCCGGCGCAGCGCGTGGGCTGGGCCGGCGTGAAAGACGACGCCAGTCACGAAGCCTGGCGTATTGATGAGTGAAGCTTAGACTGCTTTCTTGGCGGCAGCGCGCGATGCTTGCGCGGCGGCTTGCGAAGCTGCCTTCGATGCGGCCGTTGCAGCTGCATTGAAGTTGCTTTCGGCGATTTCGACAGCCTGGCGGGTCGCCTTGTGGACCGTTTCATACGTGGTGTTGGCGGCGGTGATAGCCGACTTCATCACGGCGACAGCGGTTTCCGAACCAGCCGGGGCGTTCTTCGCGACGTTTTCCACGAGCGCCTGAACCTTACGGTTTTGCTCTTCGAATTGCGCTTCCGCGACGCGGGCGAATTCACCTTGTGTTGCCGAAACGATTTCATACACGTGGCGGCCATACGACAGCGCCTTTTCAGCCACCGGCTGCGCGAGGCTTGCTTGCAGCGCCAGCAGTTCTTGCGCGTCCTTCACCGACAGCGCGCGTTGGGTGTTTTCCTGGCTTTCGGCGAGCGTCGACTTCACAACTTGCAGGTTCAGCTCAACCAGCTTTTCGACGCCTTCAAATGCTTTGGTCGTCAGGCCGAACAGGGTTTCGAAGTTGGCTTTCTGGGCTGCGGCGAATTGCTCAGGGGTCAGCAGAGTCATGGTTTACGCTCCTGGATTGCGGTCGGTCTGTGCGGACCGCATTGGGTGGGTGGCGAGACGCCGGTTGATCGTCTGCCCGGACTGCAATGTTTTGTGCATCGCAGCAATGGATTCCATTTTAGGACGGCCGCAAAGAATGTCAAGCATTTTTTGTGCGACGCACAATGTGAGGAAAATATCGATAAAACAACAGGTTATGCAGTAGGCGTGTCATTAATATGACGCAGAACGATTGGCTCGTTGCACCTTGCTGGTGCGAGATAAAGCACCATGCACCGCACTTTCCGGAGACTATTTTTTCCTGCGAAAGCCTTCATGCGAGACCGGGACAGGCTGCCTTGCGGCCTTTCGCCTCCTGAAAAACCGATCATCGTGAAATCGATGTAAACCACAAAGTGATGCGGAACGTTAAAGAACGATGGCGGTCGAACGCGCGTTGGCGACTTTCGTCAGACACTTAATAATCTGTCGTTCGCTCACAACGCCTTCATGGTGCGGCGCGGTCATTGCCGCCGTTGCTGTGACCGTATTTCCCCGAATCAAGGTTGTCTCAAAACTGCCGTTATGCTGCAAGGATCTCTCTGCTCGCTTGAGCCGGGCGGCGGCAATGGCGAGGCAAGCCGGCGACGATCGTTTTTTTCGATCGAGGCACGGCACTTATTCGCGTTTTGGCAATCGGAGCTAGCAAGCCGGTTTAAGGAGCGCGTATAAGTGCTTCAAATTGCTAATTTTTCGTTGCTTTACTACACTTGCGGAAACCTCTCGCCGCTCCCTATCGAACACCCATGAAAACCGACATGTTTTCGTCGCTAAAAGTGCTCCACGGCGCGGCGCGCAGCACCGCTCTGTCGATGGCCGTCTCGCTGGCCGTCGCAGCGGCGTTTGCTACGCCTGTCAGCACTTTTGCAGCAACGCCTGCGGCAACCGCAAAAACTTCCAAACACGCCAAAACCGCCAAAAAGCCGGCGCAGGCAGCAGCCACCGAAAAGGTGTCGGCCCAAGCGGCGAAACCCGGCAAGGGCGAGGGCGTGAAAACCGCCGCCGCCGATGAAGACGCGCCGCATGCCGTTGTCAAACGCAAGCGCGTGACGTTCACGGCAAACGGCCGGCACCATTCGGTCATGCGTCGCGTCGCGTACGAGCCGCGCCAGCCGACCGTCGGTCAGGCTTTCGGTCTGCACGATACGCCGGACGCGCTGATGCTGCGCTCGAGCGTCGCATACGTGATCGACCAGAACAGCGGCGAGTCGCTGTTCGACAAGAACTCTCGCGCGGTTGTGCCGATCGCGTCGATCACGAAGCTGATGACCGCGATGGTCGTGCTCGATTCGAAAGAGCCGATGACCGATCAGATCGAAGTCACCGACGAAGACCGCGACTATGAGAAGAACACCGGCTCGCGCCTGTCGGTTGGCTCGGTGCTGTCGCGCGAGGACATGCTGCACATCGCGCTGATGGCTTCGGAAAACCGCGCGGCGGCGGCGCTGTCGCGTTACTACCCGGGCGGGCGTCCGGCGTTCCTCGCGGCGATGAACGCGAAGGCCAAGCAGCTTGGCATGAACGACACGCACTTCGAGAACCCGACCGGTCTGACGAGCATGAACGTGTCGAGCGCGCGCGATCTCGTGAAGATGGTCAACGCGGCGTACCAGTATCCGCTGATCCGCAAGTTCTCGACCGATCACAGCTACGACGTGTACACAGGTAAGCGCACGCTCGCGTACAACAGCACGAACGCGCTGGTGCGCAACCCGACTTGGGACATCGGTCTGCAGAAGACCGGCTTCATCAACGAAGCGGGTGAGTGTCTCGTGATGCAGGCGACGATCCACGGCCGGCCGATGATCCTGGTGCTGCTCGATTCGTCGGGCAAGTATTCGCGTTTCGCGGACGCGACGCGTCTGCGTACGTGGCTCGATAACGGCGGCGACCAGCCGCGTATCACGAGCGCCGATGCTGGCGGTCCGGGTACCTGAAGCCTGAACGGCTGCGGTCGTCGTACAAAGAAAAAGCCTCGTGGATGCGAGGCTTTTTTTCATGGCTCCGGCGGTGGCGCGAAGGATGCAATGGCGGCCACGCGGCCGCTGTGCAGCCTGTTAATGCTGGCCGTGCGAACCGTGCGAGCCGTGTGATCCGTGTGAATGATCCTGCTGCGTTTGCGGCCGGTAGCCGAGCGACTCCGAAATCATCAATGCGGTCTGGCTCAACTGCCCGAGCCATGAATCCTGCAAACGATCGGCCGGCGCCGACAGCGACAGGCCCGCGACCAGCTTGCCGGTATCGTCGTAGATGCCGGCGGCGATGCAGCGCACGCCCAACTCCAGTTCCTCGTTGTCGCGCGCGCAGGCCTGCTGGCGCACATGCGACAGCTCGCGCTCGAGTTTCGCGAGATCCGTGATGCTGTTCTGCGTGTGGCCCGACAGACCGGTGCGCGTCGCGTAGGCCCGCACGCGGGTGGCTTCGTCGGCGGCGAGAAAGAGCTTGCCGACCGAGGTCAGATGCAGCGGCGCGCGGCCGCCGATCGCCCGCACCACCTGCATGCCCGAGCGTTCCGAATACGCGCGTTCGATATAGACGATTTCGTCGCCCTGACGCACGGACAGGTTCACGGTCTGCCCGGTCTGACGATGCAACTCACGCATCGGCGTGAGCGCTGCGTCGCGCACCGACAGGCGTGCCTTCACGAGATTGCCGAGTTCGAGCAGGCGCATGCCGAGACGGTAGGTGCCGGGATCCGAACGATCGACCAGCCGACACATCACCATGTCGTTCAGGATGCGGTGCGCGGTGGACGGGTGCAACTCCGTGCGCAGGGCCAGTTCTTTCAGGCTGACCGGGTCGCTGTGCGCCGCCAGTGCGTCGAGCAGGCGCATCATGCGTTCGATCACCTGGATCGATGTTTTGGGATCCGGGTTCGTATCGCTCATATGAGAATCGGTTGATGCGTCAAACAGCGAACACTGATTGTATCTCGTATTGTGAAAAAAGCGAACGAGCTTCGAAGCGGGCCTCCACTCCGCCGCGGCTTGCGTCCTATGCCTTCCGGGCGTTGGTATTGCGCCGGCAAACAGCGGATAATCAGGGACGTTTCCCCGATAGGAGGGCTCATGCGAGTCGGATTGTTCGTCACGTGCCTGATCGACCTGATGCGTCCTGAGATCGGTTTTTCGGTCATCAAGCTGATCGAAGGCGCCGGTTTCGAGGTCGTGGTGCCGCCCGCGCAGACCTGTTGCGGGCAACCCGCGTATAACTCCGGAGACCGCCGCCTCGCGCGCGACCTCGCCGAGAAAACGCTGCGCGAGTTCGAACAGTTCGACTATCTGGTGGTGCCATCGGGCTCGTGCGGGGGCATGATCCGCGCGCACTACGGCGATCTGTTCGGCGACGATCCCGAGCTCATGAACCGCTTCGGCCGCCTGCGCGGCAAGGTTTTCGAACTGACCGATTTTCTCGTCAACGTCGCGAAAGTGCAGTTGCAGCCGGGCGAGTTCGCGGGACAGGTGACCTATCACGACTCGTGTTCGGGGCTACGCGAACTGGGCGTCAAGGTGCAGCCGCGCGAACTGCTCGCGCAGGTCGGGGTCGCGGTGACCGAGATGAAGGGCTGCGAGCATTGCTGCGGCTTTGGCGGCACGTTCGCGGTCAAGTACGGCGATATCTCGACCGCAATCGTCGACGAAAAGTGCGCGAACATCGCCGCAAGCGGCGCCGGTACGGTGGTGCTCGGCGACCTCGGCTGCATGTTGAATATCGAAGGGCGGCTGCGCCGCAATGGCGACTCGACGACGCGCGTGCTGCATATCGCGCAGGTGCTGGCCGGCGACGTGTAATCCCGCGTATCAATCCGATCTCATCAGGGCCGCCATGCAAGTTCAATCGATGCAGTTCAAGGCTCGCGCCGGTCAGAAGCTCGCCGACCAGCGCCTGCAGCAGAACCTGACCAAGCTGTCCACGAAGTTCGTGTCGGCGCGCGCGAGCGCGATGACCGCGATCGACTTCCCGGCGACGCGCGCGGCGCTCAAGGAGCGCCGTAATCGCGCTCTCGAGAATCTCGACGTGTGGCTCGACACTTTCGAGCGCGAGGCCACCCGGCGCGGCGTGACGGTGCTGTACGCCGAGACCACCCAGGACGCCGCGCGGCTTGTCGGTGACATCGCGCGCAGGCACGACGTGAAGAAGGTCATCAAGACCAAGTCGATGGTCACCGAGGAAATGCGCCTGAACGAAGTGCTCGGGCAGATGGGTGTGCAGTCGATCGAAACCGATCTCGGCGAATACATCCTGCAGATCAACGACAACGAGCCGCCGAGTCACATCATCGCGCCGGTCGTACACAAGGATAAGGAAGAGATCGCGGAGCTGTTCGCGAAGACGCACGGCCGGCCGAGGCTCACCGAGATTCCCGACATGACGCGCGAGGCGCGCGAGATGCTGCGGCCGCATTTTCTGAGCGCGGATATGGGCGTGACGGGCGGCAATTTCATCATCGCGGAAACGGGCTCGGTCGCGGTCGTGACCAACGAGGGCAACGAAGGCATGTGTACGGTGATGCCGCGTGTGCATGTCGCTGTCACTGGCATCGAGAAGGTGCTGCCGACGCTCGAGGATCTCGCGACCGCGATGCGCCTGCTGCCGCGCTCGGCGACTGGCCAGGCAACCTCGAACTATTTTTCGATGCTGACAGGGCCGCGCGGCGCGGGCGATCAGGATGGGCCCGAGCATATGTACGTGGTGCTCGTCGACGGTGGGCGCACGGGGCTGATTGGCGGCGATTTTCAGGAGATGCTTCGCTGTATCCGCTGCGGCGCGTGCATGAACCATTGCCCGGTGTATCAGAAGGTCGGCGGGCACGCGTATGGTTGGGTCTATCCGGGGCCGATGGGGTCGGTGCTGACGCCTAGCTATGTCGGTATCGACAAGGCGCTCGATCTGCCGCAAGCCGCGACGTTGTGCGGCGAATGCAATAGCGTGTGTCCGGTCGGCATCCCGCTGTCCGATCTGTTACGCAAGCTGCGCGAAAAGCAGACGGAGCGGCACCTGCGGCCGTGGAAAGAGCGCGCCGGGTTGGCGCTGTGGGGTTGGCTCGCGCTGCATCCAGATGCGTATGCGCTCGTGACTAAACTCGCGGTGCGCGTACTGGAGCGCATGGGCGGGCGCAATCGCTCGATCGCCAAACTGCCGCTCGGCGGCGCGGGCTGGACCGATACACGCGACATGCCGGCGCCAGTGGGGCGGACGTTCCGGGAGTTGTATGCCGCGCAGCGCAGCCATATTGGCTGAGCGGGCGGCGTCGGGAGTGGTTTGACGGCTGCGCGCTTGCGCGGCCTTCGAGGTGGGCGGAGCGGCGAGTGTGGTGGTTCGCGGCCGTCCAGTCCTCAGTGGTTGGTGATCTCTCCCGGATGACGTGCGGGCGCCACTCCCCCCCACGCGTTATTGCCTCGTCCGCCGGCGTTTCCTCCTTGCGGTTGCGCTGGCGGCGGGCCGCCTGCGCCGGCGCGCGGGCCGCCATTGACGCCGCTGGGTCCGTGCGGACCG
>ABYL01000220.1:0-2500 GCA_000173575.1 Burkholderia sp. H160
CAGTAAAAAAAGTGAGGAACTGGGTTACCCGGGGCACCTGTCACTTTGGAAAAAAAAGAAAAAATATACGCTAAGATTTTTGGAGAATAGCTTAAATTGAAGTTTTTCTCGGCAAGAAATACGTAGTTAAGGCAGAGCGACAGAGAGGGCAAAAGAAAATAAAAGTAAGATTTTAGTTTGTAATGGGAGGGGGGGTTTAGTCATGGAGTACAAGTGTGAGGAAAAGTAGTTGGGAGGTACTTCATGCGAAAGCAGTTGAAGACAAGTTCGAAAAGAGTTTGGAAACGAATTCGAGTAGGCTTGTCGTTCGTTATGTTTTTGTAAATGGCCTCGTCAAACGGTGGAGAGAGTCGCTAGGTGATCGTCAGATCTGCCTAGTCTCTATACAGCGTGTTTAATTGACATGGGTTGATGCGTATTGAGAGATACAATTTGGGAAGAAATTCCCAGAGTGTGTTTCTTTTGCGTTTAACCTGAACAGTCTCATCGTGGGCATCTTGCGATTCCATTGGTGAGCAGCGAAGGATTTGGTGGATTACTAGCTAATAGCAATCTATTTCAAAGAATTCAAACTTGGGGGAATGCCTTGTTGAATAGCCGGTCGCAAGACTGTGATTCTTCAAGTGTAACCTCCTCTCAAATCAGCGATATCAAACGTACCATTCCGTGAAACACCGGGGTATCTGTTTGGTGGAACCTGATTAGAGGAAACTCAAAGAGTGCTATGGTATGGTGACGGAGTGCGCTGGTCAAGAGTGTAAAAGCTTTTTGAACAGAGAGCATTTCCGGCAGCAGAGAGACCTGAAAAAGCAATTTTTCTGGAATTTCAGCTGTTTCCAAACTCAATAAGTATCTTCTAGCAAGAGGGAATGGGTGGGAAAAAAAAGAGATTTCGGTTTCTTTCTTTTTTACTGCTTGTTGCTTCTTCTTTTAAGATAGTTATCTGGTTGATCCTGCCAGTAGTCATATGCTTGTCTCAAAGATTAAGCCATGCATGTCTAAGTATAAGCAATTTATACAGTGAAACTGCGAATGGCTCATTAAATCAGTTATCGTTTATTTGATAGTTCCTTTACTACATGGTATAACTGTGGTAATTCTAGAGCTAATACATGCTTAAAATCTCGACCCTTTGGAAGAGATGTATTTATTAGATAAAAATCAATGTCTTCGGACTCTTTGATGATTCATAATAACTTTTCGAATCGCATGGCCTTGTGCTGGCGATGGTTCATTCAAATTTCTGCCCTATCAACTTTCGATGGTAGGATAGTGGCCTACCATGGTTTCAACGGGTAACGGGGAATAAGGGTTCGATTCCGGAGAGGGAGCCTGAGAAACGGCTACCACATCCAAGGAAGGCAGCAGGCGCGCAAATTACCCAATCCTAATTCAGGGAGGTAGTGACAATAAATAACGATACAGGGCCCATTCGGGTCTTGTAATTGGAATGAGTACAATGTAAATACCTTAACGAGGAACAATTGGAGGGCAAGTCTGGTGCCAGCAGCCGCGGTAATTCCAGCTCCAATAGCGTATATTAAAGTTGTTGCAGTTAAAAAGCTCGTAGTTGAACTTTGGGCCCGGTTGGCCGGTCCGATTTTTTCGTGTACTGGATTTCCAACGGGGCCTTTCCTTCTGGCTAACCTTGAGTCCTTGTGGCTCTTGGCGAACCGGGACTTTTACTTTGAAAAAATTAGAGTGTTCAAAGCAGGCGTATTGCTCGAATATATTAGCATGGAATAATAGAATAGGACGTTTGGTTCTATTTTGTTGGTTTCTAGGACCATCGTAATGATTAATAGGGACGGTCGGGGGCATCAGTATTCAATTGTCAGAGGTGAAATTCTTGGATTTATTGAAGACTAACTACTGCGAAAGCATTTGCCAAGGACGTTTTCATTAATCAAGAACGAAAGTTAGGGGATCGAAGATGATCAGATACCGTCGTAGTCTTAACCATAAACTATGCCGACTAGGGATCGGGTGGTGTTTTTTAATGACCCACTCGGCACCTTACGAGAAATCAAAGTCTTTGGGTTCTGGGGGGAGTATGGTCGCAAGGCTGAAACTTAAAGGAATTGACGGAAGGGCACCACCAGGAGTGGAGCCTGCGGCTTAATTTGACTCAACACGGGGAAACTCACCAGGTCCAGACACAATAAGGATTGACAGATTGAGAGCTCTTTCTTGATTTTGTGGGTGGTGGTGCATGGCCGTTCTTAGTTGGTGGAGTGATTTGTCTGCTTAATTGCGATAACGAACGAGACCTTAACCTACTAAATAGTGGTGCTAGCATTTGCTGGTTATCCACTTCTTAGAGGGACTATCGGTTTCAAGCCGATGGAAGTTTGAGGCAATAACAGGTCTGTGATGCCCTTAGACGTTCTGGGCCGCACGCGCGCTACACTGACGGAGCCAGCGAGTCTAACCTTGGCCGAGAGGTCTTGGTAATCTTGTGAAACTCCGTCGTGCTGGGGATAGAGCATTGTAATTATTG
>ABYL01000219.1 GCA_000173575.1 Burkholderia sp. H160
GCGCGTGGACGCTTTTTTGTTGGCTTTTTATGAGCGCGATGCGCGCGCCGGCTGGTAGATCAAAGCAGCACGAGATTGTCGCGGTGAATCAGCTCGGGCTCCAGCATATAGCCGAGCACCGACTCGATCTCGCCGCTCGGACGTCGCTGGATCAGCTTGGTTTCCGCGCTGCTGTAGTTCGTCAAACCACGTGCGACCTCGCGACCCGACGCGCTCACGCACGCGATCACCTCGCCGCGCGCAAACGCACCCTGCACGCCGACGATGCCTATCGGCAGCAGGCTCTTGCCGCCGGCGGTCAGTTTTTCGACCGCGCCGTCGTCGATCACAACGTGGCCGCGCACCTGCAGGTGATCGGCCATCCATTGCTTGCGCGCCGCCATGCGCGCGGTGCGCGCGATCAGTTGCGTGCCGATTGCCTCGCCCGCCGCCAGTCTCAGCAGTACGTCCGCCTCGCGTCCACTCGCGATCACCGTATTGGCGCCGCTATGGGCTGCGCGCTTCGCGGCGAGAATCTTGGTCAGCATGCCGCCGCGGCCAAGGCTCGAGCCCGCGCCGCCGGCCATCGCCTCGAGTTCCGGCGCGCCGGCGTCGGCCTGCTGAACAAGCGTCGCGTTCGGGTCCTTGCGCGGATCGGCGGTGAAGAGACCTTGCTGGTCGGTCAGAATGATCAGCGCGTCGCCCTCGATCAGATTCGCGACCAGCGCGCCGAGCGTGTCGTTGTCGCCGAACTTGATTTCGTCGGTGACGACCGTGTCGTTCTCGTTGATGATTGGCACGACACCGAGCCGCAGTAGCGTGAGCAGCGTGGAACGCGCGTTCAGATAGCGCTCGCGGTCGGCGAGGTCGGCGTGCGTAAGCAGGATCTGTGCGGTCTGGATCGAATGCTCGGCGAAGCGGCTTTCGTACACCTGCGCGAGGCCCATCTGACCGACCGCCGCGGCCGCCTGCAATTCATCGATTTCGCGCGGGCGCTTCGTCCAGCCGAGCCGCTGCATACCCTCGGCGATCGCGCCCGAGCTGACCAAGACCACTTCCTTGCCCTGCGCGCGCAGCGCGGCAATTTGCGCGGCCCAGCGGCCGATCGCCGCATGATCGAGGCCGCGCCCGTCGTTCGTGACGAGGCTCGAGCCGACTTTGACGACCAATCGCCGTGAATCTGCGATGACGGAACGCATTGTGCGCTGTCTCCCAAGATGACGCGTGACGCATGCCGGCACCCGCCGCTGGCGCCGGTGCTCGAGTTGTTATGCCTGCGGATCGGTGCCGGTCTCGCCGGTCGCGGCCGATACTTGCGTGCCCTCGCGAAAACGCACGTCGGAGGCGAGGTCTTCGGCTTCGGCCGCGCGCTGAGCGTCGGAGTGCTCAGCGAGGTAGTCGAACACGGCGTAGCAAAGATTTTCACAGCCCTGGCCGGTCAGCGCCGAGATCTCGAACACCGGACCATCCCAGCCGAAACCTTCCAGAAACGCCGCCACGCGGGCTTCGCGATCGTCCTCGGGGACCATGTCCAACTTGTTCAGCACAAGCCAGCGCGGCTTCTGATAAAGCTCTTCGTCGTACTTGCGCAGTTCGTTGACAATGGCCTTCGCTTCCACGACCGGATCGATCGATTCGTCGAACGGTGCGATGTCGACGATGTGAAGCAACAGGCCGGTGCGCTGGAGGTGACGCAGGAACTGATGGCCGAGGCCGGCGCCTTCCGCCGCGCCTTCGATCAGCCCCGGAATGTCAGCGATTACGAAGCTGCGGCTCGGCCCGACGCGCACGACGCCAAGATTCGGCGCGAGCGTCGTGAACGGGTAATCGGCGATTTTCGGCTTCGCGTTCGACACCGACGAGATAAACGTCGACTTGCCCGCATTCGGCATGCCGAGCAGACCGACGTCGGCCAGCACTTTCAGCTCGAGACGCACCATGCGGCGCTCGCCCGGCTTGCCGTCGGTCTTCTGACGCGGCGCGCGGTTCGTGCTGGACTTGAAATGCAGATTGCCTAGACCGCCGGCTCCACCCTGCGCGATTTGCACGCTCTGGTTGTGCTCGGTCAGATCGGCGATCAGCTCGCCGGTATCCATGTCCGTGATGGTCGTGCCGACCGGCATGCGCAGCGTGATGTCGTCACCGCCCTTGCCGTAGCAATCCGAGCCGCGGCCATTTTCGCCGTTGCGCGCCAGATGTTTTTTCGCGTAGCGGTAGTCGATCAGCGTATTGATGTTGCGGTCTGCGACCGCGATCACGCTGCCACCGCGGCCGCCGTCGCCGCCATCGGGGCCGCCGAACGGAACGAATTTCTCGCGGCGCATCGACGCGCTGCCATCCCCTCCGTCGCCGGCGATGACTTCAATCCTCGCTTCGTCAATGAACTTCATGCGTTACTCCGTCCCGTGGTGTACTGCCCGATTCGATGCAGGGTTGAAACTGATTGGATGCTGCTATTTTGCCGCGCGCGCCGCGCGTTGATCAATCGACTGAACGGCGTAGTCGCCGATGATGAGCGCTCGGCTGCGCGGCTTCGGCGCCAGGCTAAAGAGGCGCCGCAATAAAAAAAGCCCCGCGAACTTCGCGGGGCCTTTTTCCGGTCCTGAAGCCCGTGCCTGATTAAACTCAGGCTGCCGGGACGACGGAAACGGTGTGCTTCTTCGCCGCGCCCTTCGTCGAGAACTGGACGTGGCCGTCCTTCAGCGCGAACAGGGTGTGATCCTTGCCCATGCCGACGTTCTCGCCAGCGTGCATGCGCGTACCGCGCTGACGCACGATGATGCCACCAGCGTTGATAGCCTGGCCGCCGTAAACCTTAACGCCGAGGCGCTTCGATTCGGAGTCGCGGCCGTTCCGGGACGATCCGCCTGCCTTTTTGTGTGCCATTTGATTTGCTCCTTAACCGGTGCGCTTACGCGTTGATCGCGTCGATGCGCAGTTCGGTATAGTTCTGGCGGTGGCCGCCATGCTTCTGGTAGTGCTTCCGGCGACGCATCTTGAAGATGGTCACTTTTGCGTGACGACCTTGCGACACGACGGTAGCCTTGACGGAAGCCCCACTGACCAGCGGCGTACCGAACTTAATCGATTCGCCTTCGCCCACTGCGAGAACCTGGTCGAGCGTGATTTCAGCGTCAATGTCTGCCGGTATCTGTTCTACTTTAAGTTTTTCGCCGACGGCAACTTTGTACTGCTTGCCACCGGTTTTTATAACCGCGTACATTGAGAACCTCACTCTGTATTCATTTTTCCCACGCACCGCGCGCGGAAACTCTCGATTATACATGGAGTTAGCTGCTCGGTCAAAGCCTGCTTACCAAACCGCTTAGCACCCGGCTTCCACCTCTTTCACGGCCCCTCGCGCGCGGTGACTAGCAACGCGAGGCACCGCGCCGACGGCCCCGGCGCGCAGCCCCGGTGCCATGCGGAACACATCCGCGCCGCAGCCGACGACACGGAAGCGCCCCGATCGCCTTATAAT
This sequence comes from Burkholderia sp. H160, assembly GCA_000173575.1. Taxonomy (GTDB): domain Bacteria; phylum Pseudomonadota; class Gammaproteobacteria; order Burkholderiales; family Burkholderiaceae; genus Paraburkholderia. Next base: position 3,461 of record ABYL01000219.1, read on the forward strand.
TCGCGGCACTACCCAATTCAGCCATCATGTCGTCGACTGCCACCCCCTCCCCCAACGTCGCCAGCCTGCTTGCTCCGATCTCCGAAGACATGCAGCAGGTCAATCGCGTCATCCGGCAACGTCTTGCGTCGGACGTGATGCTGATCAACCAGATTTCCGAGTACATCATCAGCGCCGGCGGCAAGCGGCTGCGGCCCGCGCTGCTATTGCTCGTCGCGGGCGCGCTGGGCGATACGACGGGGCATCGGCATGAGTTGGCCGCGGTCGTCGAATTCATCCACACGGCCACGCTGCTGCACGACGACGTGGTCGACGAATCCGACCTGCGGCGTGGCCGCCAGACCGCCAACGCGCTGTTCGGCAACGCTGCGAGCGTGCTGGTTGGCGATTTCCTTTACTCGCGCTCGTTCCAGATGATGGTCGGCGTGGGCAAAATGCGCGTGATGGAGATTCTGGCGGAGGCGACCAACATCATCTCCGAAGGTGAAGTGCTGCAGTTGCTGAACATGCACGACGCAGACGTCGACGAAGCCCGCTACATGCAGGTGATCCGCTACAAGACCGCCAAGCTGTTCGAGGCGGCCGCCCAGCTCGGCGCAGTGCTGGCCGGCGCGGACACGAAAACCGAAGCCGCCGCCGCCGAATACGGTCGCCGCATCGGTACCGCGTTCCAGATCATGGACGACTGGCTCGACTACACGGGTACGGCCGAATCGATGGGCAAGAATGCCGGCGACGATCTGCGCGAAGGCAAACCGACGCTACCGCTCATCTATCTGATCGAACGCGGCACGCCCGAGCAGTCGGCGCTCGCACGCGAAGCAATCGAGCAAGGCGGAACCGACCGTTTCGATACGATCTTCGAGGCGATCACGCGCTCCGGCGCACTCGATCACACGCTTGAGTGCGCGAAACAGGAGGCTCAGGCAGCCGCGGCAGCGATTTCTTCATTTCCCCATTCCATTTTCAAAGAGAGCCTGCTAGAATTATGTTCTTACTCGACGGCAAGACAGTCTTGAACGAGACTGAAACACCGGATTAGTCTGAATCGAGTCAGCAGTACCAAATCGGGGTGTAGCTTAGCCTGGTAGAGCGCTACGTTCGGGACGTAGAGGCCGGAGGTTCGAATCCTCTCACCCCGACCAGATTCTCCTTGTTAGATCAAGGTTCAAAAACCGCCGGAGCGTTGCTCGGCGGTTTTTTTGTTTTGCGCGGCGATTTCCAGCTGCCCTCGTGCTTCACTGCTGTCTTTCCCGTCCGGGTCGTCCGGCAGCGCGAACGTTGCCGCGTTGTCGTTCTCGCGGCCATCACCGTCCAAGGCAGAACGCGCAGCCCCCTCTGCTATATTCTCTTCATCCTTTCCCCTATTTTTCACGACGCGTGGAACAACTTCCCTTATGGGCGCAGATAGGCGCCGTCCTTCTGCTGCTCGTCTGCTCTTCTTTTTTTTCCATTTCCGAGACAGCGATGATGGCGCTCAACCGCCATCGCCTCAAACATCTCGCCAGCAAGAACACGCTTGGCGCGAAAACGACCCAAGGCCTGCTCGCAAAAACCGATCAGCTGCTGAGCGTGATCCTGATCGGCAATAACCTGTTCAACACGATCATTCCGGTACTGACCACGTCGATCGCGCTGCATACGTTCGGTCGCAATAACCTCGTGCTGTCGATTGCGACCGGTATCGTCGCGTTCCTGATCATCGTGTTCGCGGAAATCACGCCGAAGATCGTCGGCGCGACGTTTCCCGAAAAAATCGCGCTGCCCGCGAGCCTCCTGATCGCGCCGCTCATGCGCGTCGCGCGACCTCTGATCTGGTTCGTCAATCTGTTCGCCAACGGCTTCCTGCGCGTACTGCACATCAACACGAAGGGCGGACGCGACCAGCGGCTGTCCACCGAAGAACTGCGCACCATCGTGCTCGAATCGGGCAGCTTCATGCCGACCAAGCACCGCAGCATCCTGCTGAACCTGTTCGACCTCGAAAACATCTCTGTCGACGACGTGATGATCCCGCGCCGCCGCATCGAGGCGCTCGACTTCGACGCGCCGTTCGAGCAGATCCTGCATCAACTGGAGACCTGCTATCACAACAAGCTCGTCGTCTACCAGGGCGACATCGACCGCGTGCTCGGTGTGCTGCACGTGCGCAAGACGTTGTCAGCGCTCCACAACCAGGAGCTCGAGCGCAATACCTTGCGCGATCTGCTCGCCGAGCCATACTACGTGCCGAGCGGCACACCGGTATTCCAGCAGCTGCAATACTTTCAGGAGAGCCGGCAGCGCATCGCGCTCGTCGTCGACGAATACGGCGAACTGCAGGGCCTCGTGACGCCCGAAGACATCATCGAGGAGCTGATCGGCGAATTCACCACGTCGATTCCGCGTGGTGCCAGTTCGCGCGGCGGCTGGAACGAGGCGGGCGAGTGCATCGTCGCGGGCAGCATGCCGTTGCGCGAGCTGAACCGCTGGCTGCAACTCGCGCTGCCCACCGACGGCCCCAAAACGCTCAACGGCCTGATTCTCGAGATCCTCGAAGACATCCCCGACGGCGACGTTTGCGTGCTCATCGGCGACATCAAGCTCGAAGTGCTGCGCAGCGACGATCAGGCCATCCGCACCGTCAAGCTGTTCAAACCGCCGTCGCGCACGAAGGGCGGTAAAGCACGATCCGGCTGAACCTCGCCCCGTCGCTCGCTGTTTCAAAGTCAGCATCGCACAGGCTCGCAACGCGCGCCATTAGCCGAATGGCCGAATGGCGTTCGGACGCCCGCAACCGGAAGATGAAGCCGTCATGTTCTACAGGCGGCTCATCACCGATCCCTCATGCAAACTCCCTTCGCCCCCGTTGCGGCGTTGCCGCGTCCACTCGCTGCCGACGTCGAAACCAGCGCAACGAGTCTGAACGATCCCGACAACGCCCCAGCCGTGCGTCTGTTGACCGACACGTTGCAAGAAGCGACGCGGCGCAATGCGTCGGACATCCACATCGAGCCGGCCGAGCACGGCTGGCGGGTGCGTCTGCGCATCGACGGCGTGCTGCATGAAATCCCGCAGCCCCCCGCACATCTGCGCGACGCGTTCGTCACGCGCATCAAGGTGCTCGCGCGCATGGACATCGCCGAGCGACGCGTGCCGCAGGACGGCCGGCTGCGCCTCGCGACGTCGCCGGGACGGCTCGAGGACTACCGCGTCAATTCGCTGCCGACGCTGTTCGGCGAAAAGCTCGTGCTGCGCCGGCTCGACGCGCTGCCTGCCGATCTCTCGCTCGATTCGCTCGGCCTCGATCCGGCACAACGCGAAACCGTCGACGCCGCGATCCGCGCGCCGCATGGCCTGATGCTCGTCACCGGACCGACGGGCAGCGGCAAAACACTGTCGCTGTACTGCTTCCTGAATCTGCTGAATGGCGAAGCGCGCAACCTCTGCTCGGTGGAAGACCCGGCGGAGATCCAGCTGGCCGGCATCAACCAGGTCAGCGTGCGCGAAAAAGCCGGGCTGACATTCGCGGTGGCGCTGCGGGCGTTCCTGCGTCAGGACCCGGACGTCATCATGGTCGGCGAAATCCGCGACAACGAAACCGCCGACGTCGCCGTGAAGGCCGCGCAAACAGGTCACCTGGTGCTGTCCACGCTGCATACGAACGACGCGCCCGCGGCCATCGCGCGACTCATCGATATCGGTGTCGAGCCGTACAACCTTGCAGCCGCGTTGCGCATCGTGACCGCGCAGCGGCTCGTTCGGCGACTGTGCGTCGCGTGCCGCGCGCCCGCGCCGCAGTCGACGGCGGCGCTCAAGGCCGCAGGCTTCGGCGAGCATGAACTCGACGGCTGGCAACCGTATGTGGCGACCGGTTGCGCGGTTTGCCACGGCATCGGCTATCGGGGGCGTGTCGGCATCCATCAGGTGATGCCCGTCTCCGACGCGATGCGCGAGTTGATCGTCGCAAGCGCGGGCGTGCACGAGCTGGCCCACCTCGCCCAGACCGAAAACGTCGCGACGTTACGCGACGCGGCGCTTGCGCGTGTGCGCGACGGCACCACGAGTCTCGCCGAAGCGCTCGCCGCCACGGAGGTCGCATGACTACCGCCACGCTGTCACCGGCGCCGCCCGGTGCAGCCGACCAACGCTTCAGATGGCGCGGCGTCGACGCGGATGGCACCCGCCAGAGCGGCACGCTGATCGCACCCGACGCGAGCTCCGCGCGCACGATGCTCAAGCGCGACAACCTCTTTGTCGTCGAACTTGCAACGCAAGGGCCAGCGCCACGCCCGAAAACCAGCGCGGCCGACGTCACGCTGTTCACACGACAACTGTCCAGTCTGCTGCGTGCCGGTTTGCCTCTCGCACCCGCGCTCGAACTACTCGCGCAGTCGCCGACGTCGAGCCAGCGGCAAGGCATGCCACGCATCGTCGGTACTGTCGCGCGCGACATCACCGCCGGCCTGCGCTTTTCGGCGGCCTTGCAGCGGCACCCGGCGCAGTTCAACGCGTTGTACTGCCAGCTCGTCGAGGTTGGCGAAGCGGCGGGCGCGCTCGTCACCGTGCTCGCCCGCCTCGCCGACGAT
>ABYL01000218.1 GCA_000173575.1 Burkholderia sp. H160
CTTTCTTCGGGGCGCGGCCGCTCATGCGTGCCGCAGCAGTCGGTCGATCCGCTGCGAGGCTGGCGGATGCGAGTAGTAGAACGCCGTGTAGAGCGGATCGGGCGTCAGCGTCGACGCGTTGTCCTCGTACAGCTTGACGAGCGCGTTCACGAGATCGTGCGCGTCGGTTTGTGTCGCCGCGAACGCGTCGGCTTCGAACTCGTGCTTGCGCGAGCTGAGGCTACCGAGCGGCGTGACGAAGAACATGAACACCGGCAGCGCAAGGAAGAACAGCACGAGCGCGAGGCCGCTATTGCCGCCGACCAGCGACGGCCGCACGCCGAGCCCCTCGTAGAACCACACGCATTGCGTCAGCCAGCCGAGCAGCGCGAGCATCGCGAGGCTGATCGCGAACGTGACGAGCATGCGCTTCATCACGTGACGGCGCTTGAAGTGGCCGAGTTCGTGCGCGAGCACCGCTTCGATCTCGCGGCCCGACAGGCGCGCGAGCAGCGTGTCGAAGAACACGATGCGCTTGCTGGCGCCGAAGCCGGTGAAATACGCGTTGCCGTGCGCCGAACGACGGCTGCCGTCCATCACGAACAGGCCCTTCGCGGCGAAGCCGCAGCGCTTCATCAGCGCCTCGATGCGAGTCACGAGCGCTTCGTCCTTCAGCGGCTCGAACTTGTTGAACAGCGGTGCGATGAAGGTCGGGAAAATCAGCAGGCCGAACATCTGGAACGCGATCCACACGACCCACGCCCACAGCCACCACAGGTTGCCGGCGCGGTTCATCAGCCACAGCACGACGAACAGCAGCGGCAGGCCGAACGCGATGGCGAGCAGCACGCCCTTCAGGCGGTCGAGGAAGAACAGCCTTTTGCTCATGCGGTTGAAGCCGAAGCGCTGCTCGATGACGAACTGCCGGTAGTACTCGAACGGCAGGTCGATCGCGCTTGTGATGGCGATCACGGCGGCAACGAGCGCGATCTGGCCGACGTAGCCGCGGCCGAGCCAGTCGGAGATCGCGAGATCGAGCGTCTGCACGCCGCCGAGCAGCGTGAGCCAGATCAGCACGGCCGCGCCGACGACGATCTCGACCATCGCGAGCCGCGTGCGCACGACCGTGTAATCGGCCGCGCGCTGGTGTGCGGTCAGAGCGATGGTGCTCGCGAACTGGCTCGGCACCTGTTCGCGATGGGCGACGACGAAGCGGATCTGCCGCGACGCGAGCCAGAGTTTGGTGCCGACCATCGCGACGACGGCGACGACGAACAGGACGGTGAAGTACAGGGTAGGCATCCGGGGATTCCGTGGTATCTATGCGAGAATTATATGTTTCTTCCCGCCTCGCGGCGGAGATACGGTTTCACGCGACGGTTTAACGCATTGGTTCAATGCAACAGTTCCAGGCAGCGGTCGAGGGCGACGCGTCAGCGCGGCCGGGCCGGCTCGAACCGCGCGAATCCATTTCAAACGAACACATGCCGCGCCGCGCGGGTTTCCGCGAAGCCCGCCGCGCGGCCCTCAAGGTTGCCTTCATGACTGACATCCTCGCATCCACCGAACAGCCGCCGCTCGTGCGCAGCGACATGAATCTCGTCTGGCTGGACATGGAAATGACCGGGCTCGAGCCCGACACCGACCGCATCATCGAGATCGCGGTGGTGGTGACGAATTCGACGCTCGACAGGATGGTCGAAGGTCCGGTGCTGGCGATTCATCAGAGCGACGAGACGCTCGCGAAGATGGATGAGTGGAACCAGAACACGCATGGCCGCTCGGGGCTGATCGATCGTGTGAAGGCGTCGACGGTCAGCGAGGCCGACGCGACCGCGCAGATCCGCGAGTTCCTCGGCCAGTACGTACCGCCGGGCAAGTCGCCGATGTGCGGCAACTCGATCTGCCAGGACCGCCGCTTCATGGCGCGCTGGATGCCGGAACTGGAGAGCTTCTTCCACTACCGCAACCTCGACGTGAGCACGCTGAAGGAACTCTGCCGGCGCTGGCAACCGGTCATCTACAAGGGCTTCCAGAAGCGCGCGATGCACACGGCGCTTGCCGATATCCACGAGTCGATCGACGAACTGAAGTACTACCGCGAGCATTTCCTCGTGCCGTCGGCGCCGGACGCCGCCGCGAGCGCTCAATAAATAACGCGCGGGCCTGCACACGGCAGGCCCTGAACCTCAGACCTCAGTCCTGCCGCGGCGCGCGTTGCGCGCTCTTCGGCCGGAAAGCCTTGACCACGTCGGCGTTGGTTTCCACGTAAGGCCCGCCGATCAGATCTATGCAGTAGGGCACCGCCGCGAAAATCCCCGACACCTTGACCGTGCCGTCATCGCGCAGGCCTTCCAGCGTTTCCCGGATCGATTTCGGCTGGCCGGGCAAGTTGATGATCAGCGCGGCGTGCCGTTCGGTTTCGCGGATCACCGCAACCTGGCGCGACAGAATCGCGGTCGGCACGAAATTCAGGCTGATCTGCCGCATCTGCTCGCCGAAGCCGGGCATCTCCTTCGTCGCGACCGCCAACGTCGCCTCGGGCGTCACGTCGCGGCGCGACGGGCCGGTGCCGCCGGTCGTCAGCACCAGATCGCAGCCCACTTCGTCGACCAGTTCGATCAGCGTCGCCGAGATGGTCGGCGCGTCGTCGGCGATCAATCTCGTGACGACCTGCCACGGCGAGCTCAATGCCGCGCCGAGCCACTCCTGCAGCGCCGGAATGCCCTTGTCCTCGTAGACACCCGTCGACGCGCGGTCGCTGATCGACACGAGGCCGATCACGATTTCGTCGGGGTGCGTACGTTGCTTACGTTGATCAGGCGTCGCGGTCGTCATCGTCGTCTTCCGCAGCGAGGTCGGCTTCGTGCGCGTCTTCGGCTTCGTCGTCGGTGCCGGCCGCGTTTTTGATCCACTGGAACAACTCGCGGAAGTAGCGCGGCGGCTTGCTCTGCTGCGCTTCCTTGCGCGCGTTGCGGATCAGCGTGCGGCCCTCCTGCGGGTCGGCGCCCGGGTGCTGGCGGATGAACTCGGTCAGCGCGGCGTCGTCGGCAAGCAGCTTTTCGCGGGTGCGCTCGATCCAGTGGAGCTTCGCCGTTTCCGACTTGTTGACGCCCTTGTAAGTGTCGAGCGCGGTGCGCAGCGCGGCGATTTCGGTTTCCAGCAGCGAGCGCATCACGCGGCCGACGTATTGGACCTGGCGACGCTTGCCTTCGAAGTCGGTGATGCGGCGCGCTTCGCGCACGGCTTCGTCGAGCTTTTCGGGCATCGGCATGCGCTTGAGCGCGTCTTTCGGCAGCGCGACGAGCTCTGAGCCCAGATCCTGCAGCGCTTGCATTTCGCGCTTGACCTGGGACTTGCTCGGACGATCGTAGCCGTTTTCGTCGACTTCCGTGACGACGGATTCGATCGGTTGAATGCGGGTTTTGCGTGTCATGCCGGTATTGTAACTTGCCGCGCCGGCCCGACCCGCGGCGGCGCGTACCTTGCTATGATCGCGGGATGCATTTATCCCGCACCCGCGCGCCTGCGCCGAATACGGTGCGCATACTCAGGGCCGCGCGGCCCCAACAGGACGGCAACCACAATGGCAGCAGACATGGACGTCAAGCAGCGCTTTTTTCCGCATACCCAGGATGAGCTCAAGGAAATCGCCTCGGACATCCTCCGTCACGCGAAGGCGCTCGGCGGCACCGACGCCGCGACCGAGATTTCCGAGGGCGACGGCCTGTCCGTCTCCGTGCGGCGCGGCGAAGTCGAGACGATCGAGCACAACCGCGACAAGATGGTCGGCGTGACGGTGTTCATCGGCAACAAGCGCGGCAACGCGAGCACCTCGGACTTCTCGCCGCAGGCGTTGAAGGACACGGTCGCGGCCGCCTACAACATCGCGCGCTTCACCGCCGAAGACGATTGCGCGGGCCTCGCCGAAGCCGAGCTGCTCGAAACCGCGCCGCGCGACCTCGATCTGTATCACCCGTGGAATCTGTCGGCCGACGAAGCGGTCGAAATCGCGCGCCGCGCCGAAGATGCCGCGTTCGCGACCGATCCGCAGATCAAGAACTCCGAAGGCGCGAGCGTGTCGGCGCAGCACTCGCAGTTCGTGCTGGCGACCTCGCGCGGTTTCCTCGCCGGCTATCCGTATTCGCGCCACTACATCGCGTGCGCGCCGATCGCCGGCAGCGGCCGCAACATGCAGCGCGACGACTGGTACACATCGACGCGTCGCGCCGACGAACTCGCCGATCCCGAAGCGGTCGGCCGTTACGCGGCGCAGCGCGCGCTTGCGCGGATCGGCGCGCGCGGCCTCGACACGCGCAAGGTGCCGGTGCTGTTCGAGGCGCCGCTCGCGGCGGGCCTGCTCGGCGCGTTCGTGCAGGCGACGAGCGGCGGCGCGCTGTATCGCAAGACCTCGTTTCTCGTCGACAGCCTCGGCAAGCCGGTGTTCGCGCCGCACGTGCAAGTGGTCGAAGATCCGCACGTCGCGCGCGCGATGGGCAGCGCGCCGTTCGACGAGGAAGGCGTGCGCACGCGCCAGCGCTCGGTCGTGAAGGACGGCGTCGTCGAGGGCTACTTCCTGTCTACCTACTCGGCGCGCAAGCTCGGCATGAAGACCACCGGCAACGCGGGCGGCTCGCACAACCTGTCGCTGCTCAGTTCGAACACGCGTCCCGAGGACGACTTCGAGGCCATGCTGAAGAAGCTCGGCACGGGTCTGCTGCTGACCGAGCTGATGGGGCAGGGCGTCAACTACGTGACTGGCGACTACTCGCGCGGCGCGTCGGGCTTCTGGGTCGAGAACGGCAAGATCCAGTATCCGGTCGAGGAGATCACGGTCGCGAGCACGCTGCAGGAGATGTTCCGCCATATCGTCGCGATCGGCGCGGATACGATCACGCGCGGCACCAAGCGGACCGGCTCGGTGCTGATCGAGCGGATGACGATCGCGGGACAGTGACAGCGGCGCGGCTTGCGCTAACGCCGCCCTGTATCAAACGAAAACGCCACGCAACTTAACGTTGCGTGGCTTTTTTTTTCGCGTGCGGCGCGCGAGCTTCTAGACGTCCTTGCGCTGATACGTGACGAACGCGTAATCGAAGTCGTTCGGCGCATTCGAGTGGTGCGCTTCGCGCGCGATTTCGTCCCACACGTGCGGATCGATCGCGGGGAAGGTCACATCGCCGGGGAAGTCGGCGGCGATTTCGGTGACGATCAGCCTGTCCGCGTGGCGCAACCCTTCCTCATACAACTGCGCCCCGCCGATCAGAAACGCCTGCGGCGCCTGGTCCTGCGCGGCGAGCTCGAGCGCGTCGTCGAGATTGGTCGCGGTGTCGCAGCCCTGAAAGCGCCGCGTGGCGTCGCGTGTAACGACGATGTTGCGGCGTCCCGGCAGCGGCCGGCCGATCGATTCATGCGTCTTGCGGCCCATGATGATGGGCGCGCCCATCGTCGTGCGCTTGAAGAACTTGAGGTCTTCGGGCAGTCGCCAGGGCAACTGGTTGTCGCGGCCGATCACGCCGTTGCTGGCGCGAGCGACGATCAGGGTGAGCGTCGTCATCGAATGGAAAGTGGTGGGTAACCGGTCGATTCTACCCGACGCGCCGATGCCCACCGATGCGTGCCCGCCGCTCACCCCCGCGCCGGCTCGTCTCCTGCGAACGCGCCCTTGTCGTCGGCGCCAACCGGTTCGCGCAAGCCATGCACGCCCATCAGCCGATACAGCGTCACGCGTGAAATGTTCAGATCCACCGCCGCCTCGTTCAACCGATGCCGATGGCGCAGCAGCGCAGCCTCGATCGCGCGTTTCTCGGCGGCCTCGCGCGCCTGCGTGAGCGTCATGTTCTCCTGCTCGGCGAAGTCCGCGAGGTCGAGGTCGTCGGCCGAGATCAGCTTGTTCTCGGCCATCACGATCGCGCGGCGCACGCGGTTGATCAGCTCGCGCACGTTGCCGGGCCAGTTGTAGTTGTAGAGCGCCTCGATCGCCGACGGCGTGAAGCCGCGAATCTTGCGCGCGTTGTCGGTCTTGAACTTGTGCAGGATGTGATACGCGAGAATCTCGATGTCCTTGCCGCGGGCGCGCAGCGGCGGCTCGTCGACGCGCAGCACGCACAGGCGATGAAACAGGTCCGCACGGAACTGGCCGTCGCGCATCGCACCGTCGAGGTCGATGTGGGTCGCCGAGATGATGCGCACGTCGACCGGAATCGAATCGCGCCCGCCGAGCCGTTCGATCTTGCCTTCCTGCAGAAAGCGCAGCAGGCTCGCCTGGCTCTCGAGCGGCAGGTCGCCGATCTCATCGAGAAACAGCGTGCCGCCGTCAGCCGCCTCGACGCGGCCGATCTTGCGCTGATTCGCGCCGGTGAACGCGCCGCGCTCGTAGCCGAACAGTTCGGATTGCAACAGGTGATGCGGGATCGCGCCGCAGTTGATCGCCGTGAACGCCGCCTTGCAGCGCGGCGAGCGCTCGTGGATCGCGAGCGCGGTGAGCTCCTTGCCGGTGCCCGACTCGCCCGAGATGAACACGCTCGCGTCGGTGTTCGCGACCTTGCGGATCGTGCGAAACAGCTGCTGCATCGCCTCGCAGGTGCCGACCATTTCCTCGTCGCCCGCTTCGCTGACGGGCGGCGCGAGTTCCGGGTCGCACAGCGTGACCATGCCGAACGCGTGGCCGGCCAGATAGTCGATCGTCGCGTGCGCGACGGGCAGCTTCACGAAGTCGAAGCAGTAGTGGCGCACGAGGCGTCGCACGAGCGGATCGTTGAGCCGCTCGCTGGTGGCGAGCGCGATCCAGCCGATCTGCTGCTGGCGCAGACTCGCCTCGAGCCCGCCGATGTCGCGCGGCGCGAAACTCGCCAGATCGACGATGCCCGCGCACGCAACGTCGGGCTTCACGTGGCGCCCGAGTTCGTGCGCCGAGCGCGCGGCCGCGACCTGCCAGCCGCGGCTCTGCAGATGCGCGATCAGCGTTTCGTCGGGCGCGCGCGCGACGTACAGCAACTGTCGCTCGCCTCCGCGCGCCGCGGCGCTTGCCGGTGGATCGACGGACGGTGCAGCCGAGGACCCAGCGGATGGCGCGGCGGCGCGCTCCTTCGGCACGGCGAGCGACAGATGCGGTCCCGCTGCCGCGGCGACAGCCATACTGGTCAGATGAGGTGATTCACGCACGTTCGACCTCGCATCGTTGGTACGTCAGAAGGTGTACGGAAAGCGCACGCCGACCACGAAGTTCGGCGTGTCGGGTGTGAGTCCGATCGCGACCGAGCCGTTGATGGTCAGGTGCTTGTTCACGACGTGGTTCAGGCCAAAATTCATCGCGGCGGCCGTGGTTTCGCTGCCCGGCACTCTCTCGTAGCTGCCGCCCGGCGCCTTGGTCTGCGACGCGGGTTCGAGCGCCATCGTGAACGACACGCTGGCCGAATCCTTGTCGGAGAACGCGAGCGCGACGCCGCCGCCGAACTGCACGATGTCGCCGAGCTTGACCGTCGCGGGTTCGGTCTGCCCCTGCACCGACGAGATGTCCGCGAACGAACGCGCGAAGTAGTAGGTATAGGAAACGCTGCCGAACAGCACGACGGGGTCGTAGGTCTTGAGCACCGACAGACCCGCCGTGATGTTCCAGAAGCCGGTGCCGGTCGGCAGCTTGGTCGGCGCGACCAGATTGGTGTTGTTCTCGTCGACCTGCACGACCTTCTGGCCGAACGGCGAGCTGCCGGTCGGCGCCTTCACGCGCAGACTGCCGACCACGTCCGGCATGGCGTTGGTTTCCCTGACGAACTGGTAGTAGAGGCCGAAGTTCACGTCGCCGATGTCGTGACTCGACACCGTCGCGTCCGACAGCGTGCTGGCCGCGCCGCCGGCGCCGCCGACGATGAAGGTGCTGCGCCGGTACACGTACGGCACGTCGACGTCGACGTTGATGCGGTCGCTGACGCCGTAGCGCGTGTCGAGGTCCGCCATCACCTGGTGCGACTTGGTCTGGCCGAGGTTGATGTTGCCGAGGAAAATCGCGTCGAGCGCGAGGAAGCCCGACAACTGCAACTGACGTCGGTCGTAGTAGGTATCGCTGATGCCGAAGTCCATCGTCAGCTTGTGGTCGAACAGCGGCGCGTGCTCGCGCTGCACGACCGCCTGCTCGGCCTGCGTGCGCACCGGCTCGTTCGCGCGCTGGGTCTGGCCGACCGCGCCGCTGCCGTCGGTGGCGGCGGGCAG
>ABYL01000217.1 GCA_000173575.1 Burkholderia sp. H160
CCGCCGCGCCGCGCCGCGCGTCGCAAGACACCGCGGCGCAGGCTGCGCCCACCCGCAACGCAAACAGCGGCGCGAGCGGCAATGCGCAACAGAACAGCCCGTCGATCCCGCCATGGGACGACGTGCCGCCCGACGACTACATGCCGCTGTCGGCCGCGGACGACGCCTATTTCCTCCCGCCGGATGACAACTTCGTGCCGGTGTTCGAACGCGGCCCCGACGACGTCCGCATGGATAGCCCGGCCGCGCAGGCTGCCGCGCCCGCGCCGGTTGTCGATACGCGCCCGCTGCCGCCCGCCGTGCCGCTGGATCCGCTCGGTTTCACCGGCGACTGGCCGGCGCTCGCCGTCGATCTGCCGCTGAAGGGCATCTCGTACCAGTTGGCATTCAACAGCGAACTGATGGCGCTCGAAGGCAGCACGCTGAAGCTGAACGTGCCGGTGCCGCAATACGCGGAAGCGTCGCAGGTCGCTAAACTGAAGGCAGCGCTCGTCGAGCGGCTCGGCCAGAACGTCGACGTGCAGGTCGAAGTCGGCCCGGCGCGCCGCACCGCCGCCGCGCACGACGCCGCGCAGCGCGCGCAGCGCCAGCAGGAAGCCGAGCGCGAGATCAGCGCCGATCCGTTCGTGCAGTCGTTGATTCGTGAGTTCGGCGCGAGCATCGTGCCGGGCTCGATCCGCCCGATTACCCCGGACGCCGCACCGAACGGCGCGTCGCCGGCCCACTGATCCATCGTTCGCGGCGTCGTCGCAGCGCGGCGCCGGAATGCCAGATTTCACGCTATCTAGAAGAAGGAGCACGTCCATGATGAAAGGCCAACTCGCCGGGCTGATGAAGCAAGCCCAGCAGATGCAGGAAAACATGAAGAAGATGCAGGAGCAACTCGCGCAGATCGAAGTCGAGGGGCAGTCGGGTGCCGGTCTCGTCAAGGTGACGATGACCTGCAAGAACGACGTGCGCCGCGTGTCGATCGATCCGAGCCTGCTCGCCGACGACAAGGACATGCTCGAAGACCTCGTCGCCGCTGCGTTCAACGACGCTGTGCGCAAGGCCGAGGCGACCGCGCAGGAAAAGATGGGCGGCATGACCGCCGGCCTACCGCTGCCGCCGGGCTTCAAGCTGCCGTTCTAAGCCTGCGCTGCCGTAGGGCGGGCTAAAGCCGGCGAGCGCCGCCGCTCGAACGCGAACGCTCGCCGGTCGCGCGACGCGCGCAGGACTCGAAACATCGAAAGTGCAGCCGGGCGTGAAAGCGCCGCCCGGTTCGAGCACCGCCGTCCCCAACTTTCCCACCGGGCATCACCCACGTCGACGCCGATCCGCATGAAACAACCTTCCGCCCTGTCGGCGCTCGTCGAAGCGCTGCGCGCGCTGCCCGGTGTCGGGCCGAAGTCCGCGCAACGCATGGCGTATCACCTGATGCAGCACGATCGCGAAGGCGCCGAAAAGCTCGGCCGCTCGCTGCTGTTCGCGACCGAGCATCTGCGTCACTGCGAAAAGTGCAACACGTTTACCGAAGCGCAGATCTGCGAAGTCTGCCTCGATGAGGAGCGCGATCCGTCACTGCTGTGCGTCGTCGAGACGCCGGCCGACCAGATCATGCTCGAACAGACGATGACCTATCGCGGCCTCTATTTCGTGCTGATGGGGCGGCTCAGTCCGCTCGACGGCATCGGCCCGAAGGAAATCCATTTCGACCGCCTCGTGAAGCGCGCGTCGGATGGCGTCGTCAAGGAAGTCGTGCTGGCCACCAACTTCACCAACGAAGGCGAGGCCACCGCGCATTACCTCGGGCAGACGCTGAAGGCGCGCGGGCTGACCGTGACGCGTCTCGCGCGTGGCGTACCGGTGGGCGGCGAGCTCGAATATGTAGACGCCGGCACGATCGCGCGCGCGATGCTCGACCGTCGTTCGATGTAGCCGGGTGGCTGTCACTGGCCGCGAGACCGCGCGCCTCACGATGCAAAACACAGGAGACTCATGAGCGCCACCCCCGAACCAGGCGCGAGCGCCGCACCGCAAGACGCACGCGGCCCGCTCGCCGGCGTCAAGGTGCTGGAGCTCGGCACGCTGATCGCCGGGCCATTCGCCGCGCGTTTTCTCGGCGAATTCGGCGCCGACGTGATCAAGATCGAAGACCCCAAGGGCGGCGACCCGCTGCGCAAGTGGCGCAAGCTGTATCCGGAAGTCGGCGGGACGTCGCTGTGGTGGGCCGTGCAGGCGCGCAACAAGAAGTCCGTCACGATCAACCTGAAAGCCGACGAGGGCAAGGAGATCGTGCGGCGCCTTGCGAAAGAGGCCGATATCGTCGTCGAGAATTTCCGGCCCGGTCTGCTCGAAAAGCTCGGCCTCGGCTACGACGTGCTGTCCGCCGAGAACCCCGGCCTCGTGATGGTCCGTTTGTCTGGCTACGGCCAGACCGGTCCGTATCGCGACCGTCCGGGCTTCGGCGCGATCGCCGAGTCGATGGGCGGCCTGCGCCACATCACCGGCTATCCGGATCTGCCGCCGCCGCGCATCGGCATTTCGATCGGCGATTCGATCGCCGCGCTGCACGGCGTGATCGGCGCGCTGATGGCGCTGCATCACAAGCAGGTGAATGGCGGCAAGGGGCAGGTCGTCGACGTCGCGCTGTACGAAGCCGTCTTCAACATGATGGAAAGCGTGGTGCCCGAATACGGCGTCTACGGCATGGTGCGCGAGCGTACCGGCGCGTCGCTGCCGGGCATCGTGCCGTCGAATACGTATCCGTGCCGCGACGGCAGCATCGTGATCGGCGGCAACAGCGATCCGATCTTCAGGCGTCTGATGATCGCGATCGAGCGCGACGATCTCGCGAACGATCCGGCGCTTGCGCACAACGACGGCCGCGTGCCGCGCACTCAGGAAATCGACGCGGCGATCGCGGCGTGGCTGTCCACGCGCACGATCGACGAAGCACTCGCGGTGCTGAACGCGGCCGACGTGCCGGTGGGCCGCATCTACAGCGTCGCCGATATGTTCACCGATCCGCAGTTCATCGCGCGGCAGATGATCCAGCGATTCAAGTGGCAGGACGGCAAGGAAATCACGCTGCCCTCGGTCACGCCGAAGCTGTCGGCGACCCCCGGTGAGACGCGCTGGCTGGGGCCGGAACTGGGCGAACATACCGATGAGGTCCTGCAATCGCTAGGTTATGATGCTGACGGCATCGCGAGGTTGCGGGCGCAACAGATCGTTTGACGCACCCAGGGCAACACCTGGAGAAAGACGCGTAACAGAGCGCGCCGACCACGCCGCGCCAAAAGAGCCGGGCCACAAAAAATCTGGAGACAACGGACCATGCAACGCAGAACCTTCCTTGCCGGCGGTGTGGCGCTCGCAGGCATGTCACTTACGGCCACACCGTTCGCTTTCGCCCAGGGCAAACCCGAGACCACCAGGGTCGCGATCGCGGTCGGCGGCAAGAACCTGTTCTACTACCTGCCGCTGACGATCGCCGAGCGCCGCAACTACTTCAAGGACGAAGGGCTCGAAGTCGAGATTTCCGATTTCGCGGGCGGCTCGCAGGCGCTGAAGGCGGCAGTTGGCGGGAGCGCGGACGTGGTCTCTGGTGCGTTCGAACACACGCTGCTGTTGCAGGCGCAAAAGCAGATGTTCCGCGAATTCGTGCTGCAGGGCCGCGCGCCGCAGATCGTGCTCGCGGTGTCGAAGAAGACGATGCCGAACTACAAGTCGATCGCCGATCTGAAGGGCAAGAAGATCGGCGTGACCGCGCCGGGTTCGTCGACCGCGATCATGGCGAGCTTCGTGCTCGCGAAGGCAGGGCTCAGTCCGAGGACGTCGCGTTCATCGGCGTGGGCGCGGGCGCCGGCGCGATCGCCGCGCTGCAGTCCGGGCAGATCGACGCGATCGCCAATCTCGATCCGGTCGTCACGCGCCTCGAGCGCGCGGGCGACGTGCGCGTCGTGTCGGATACGCGCACGCTCGCCGACACGCACACCGTGTTCGGCGGCGACATGCCGGCGGGCTGTCTGTACGCGTCGCAGTCGTTCATCACGAAGAACCCCAACACCACGCAGGCGCTGACCAATGCGATGGTGCGCGCGCTCAAGTGGCTGCAGAACGCGAGCGGCAGCGAACTGATCAACACGGTGCCGGAGAGCTATCTGCTCGGCGACCGCGCGCTCTATCTCGACGCGTGGCAGCACGTGCGCGAAGCGATGTCGCCCGACGGCCTGATGCCCGCCGACGGTCCCGCGACGTCGCTGAAGACGCTGAAGGCGTTCGATCCGGTGATCCAGAACGCGCAGATCGATCTGTCGAAGACGTGGACCAACGACTTCGTGAAGAAGGCGCTGAGCACCGTCAAGGCATAAACGAAGCGGCGCGCGCGGGCGTATCTAACAGGACATGGACAGGACGACTCGTCGTGTCCACGTCCACCGCCGCCGGCGTCGCCGCGCCAATCCCCCGCAAACCCGATCCCCGAAGCGAGCCGAACGATGACCGTTGCTGCCCTGGCGCTCGAAAACATCACCTGCACATTCGCCGCGCGCGAGAACCGCGCGCAGCGCTACACAGCGGTCAAGGACACGACGCTGCGTATCGAGCCGGGTGAGTTCGTGTCGGTGGTCGGGCCGACCGGCTGCGGCAAGTCCACGCTGCTGAACATCGGTGCTGGACTGTTGCAACCGTCGGCAGGTGCAGTCAGCGTGTTCGGCGAAGAGCTCAGCGGCCTGAATCGCCGCGCGGGCTACATGTTCCAGGCCGATGCGCTGATGCCGTGGCGCTCGGCGCTCGACAACGTGATGGCCGGCCTGTCGTTTCGCGGCGTGCCCGGCGCCGAAGCGCGCGCGATGGCCGAAGAGTGGCTGAAGCGCGTCGGTCTCGGCGGCTTCGGCGACCGCTATCCGCATCAGCTGTCGGGCGGTATGCGCAAGCGCGTCGCGATGGCGCAGACGCTGATACTCGACCCCGACATCATCCTGATGGACGAGCCGTTTTCCGCGCTCGACATTCAAACGCGCCAACTGATGGAAAACGAGCTGCTCGATCTATGGGCGGCGAAGCGCAAGGCGGTGCTGTTCATCACCCATGATCTCGACGAAGCGATCGCGATGTCGGATCGGGTGGTGGTGCTGTCGGCCGGGCCCGCCACGCATCCGATCGGCGAGTTCCGGATCGATCTACCGCGTCCGCGCGACGTCGCCGAAATCCGCTCGCATCCACGTTTCGTCGAATTGCATGCGCAGATCTGGGGTGTGCTGCGCGATGAAGTGCTCAAGGGCTACCAGCAGCAACTGACTGCTGTTTGAGTGTGCCGCGCATCCCTGCATGCGCATCAAAAAAGAAGACGTGTTCAACAATCGTCCAAGGCAAACCAAGTCATGTGGAAGACGTTGCGCCCAAGCCGGGCGAATCTGGTGATCTGGCAGTGGCTGCTGCTCGTGCTGTGCTTCGTGCTCTGGTACGTGCTGACGAGCCCGACGCTGTTGCCGCCGTTCTATTTCGACGATCCGAACAAGGCGGCGTTCTTCTTCGGCGAGCCGCAGAAAGTGCTGCAGCGGATCTGGGAGTGGTTCACGGGCGGCGAGATCTATCTGCATCTGTGGATCACGCTCGTCGAGACCGTGCTCGCGTTCGTGTTCGGCACCGCGATCGGGCTCGGCGTCGGCCTGTGGCTCGCGCTCGCGCCGACCGCGAGCGCGCTGTTCGACCCGTACGTGAAGGCCGCGAACTCGATGCCGCGCGTGATTCTCGCGCCGATCTTCGGCGTGTGGTTCGGCCTCGGCATCTGGTCGAAGGTCGCGCTCGGCGTCACGCTGGTGTTCTTCATCGTGTTCTTCAACGTCTATCAGGGCGTGAAGGAGGTGAGCCCGGTCGTGCTCGCGAACGCGCGCATGCTCGGCGCGAACCGCAAGCAGCTGCTGCGCTTCGTCTATCTGCCGAGCGCGATGAGCTGGGTGTTTTCGAGCCTGCATACGTCGGTGGGGCTCGCGTTCGTCGGCTCGGTGGTGGGCGAGTATCTCGGCTCGGCGCGCGGGGTCGGCTATCTGATCCTGCAGGCCGAAGGCACCTTCGATATCAACACCGTGTTCGCGGGGATTCTGGTGTTGACCGCATTCGCGCTGATTCTCGACGCGATCGTCGGAATGGCGGAGCGGCGTTTGATGAAGTGGCAGCCGCGCACGGGGGAGACGGAGAAGCTGTGAGCGTTGATTGCAGGCGGCGCGGCGTCCGAACAGGCATTCGGCCGCCACGCCGTTTTTCATGCTGCTTTATTTGTTGCGCTACGGCGTAATCACCACCTTGCCGATCACGCGACGCTCGGCCATGTCGCGCAATGCGCGGCCGGTGTCGTCGAGCGAATAGCGGGCCGACACGTAAGGCTTGAGCTTGCCCTCGCGAATCCAGCCCATCATCTGCTCGAATGCTGCGCGATTGCGTTGCGGCTCACGCCTGGCGAAGTCGCCCCAGAACACGCCGACCACGCTCGCGCCCTTGAGCAACATCAGGTTCAGCGGCAGCTTCGGGATCTCACCGTTCGCAAAGCCGACTACGAGATAACGTCCCCGCCAGCCGATGCTGCGAAACGCCGGCTCCGCATACGCGCCGCCGACCGGGTCGTAGATCACGTCCGGGCCCCGGCCGTCGGTGAGCGCCTTGATGCGCTCGCGCAGATCCTCGGTGCTGTAGTTGATGGTCGCGTCCGCGCCGTGCTTCACGCAGGTCGCAAGCTTTTCATCGCTCGATGCCGCCGCGATCACGCGCGCGCCGAGCGCCTTGCCGATTTCGACCGCCGCGAGCCCGACGCCGCCGGCCGCGCCGAGCACGAGCGTCGTCTCACCAGGCTGCAACGCGCCGCGATCGACCACCGCGTGATGCGAGGTCCCATAGGCTAGCGTGAAGGCGGCTGCGAGTTCGAACGGCACGTCGTCGTCGAGCGGCACGCAGGCTGAGGCGGGCGCGAGTGCCTGCTCGGCGAATCCGCCCGAACCCGTGAACGCGGCCACGCGCGAGCCCGGCCTGAACTGCGTGACGCCTTCGCCCACCGCGCGCACGATGCCCGCGGCTTCCGAGCCCGGCGTGAATGGCAGCGGCGGCTTGAACTGGTATTTGTTCTCGATGATCAGCACGTCGGGGAAATTGACGGCTGCGGCCTTCACGTCGATCACGACGTGGCCGGGCGGCGGTTCGAGATCCGGCAGGTCTTCGACGACCAGGCTCTCGGGCGGCCCGTACTGTTTACAGCGAATCGCGCGCATCGTGTCTCCATATCGTTCAGGGTTCGCAACGTTTTCGAGTGTAAAGCAAAGCGCACGACCGTGCGATTCATTGCGCCGCGGGTTACGAGATGGCCTGAAAAACACCGGCTCGCACGACCGTTGCGCGCGCCACGAGGACACGCCTGCCATGTCGTTCGCGTGCCATCTTTCCTCGGTTACAATCGGCGCATGCGAATCCTACTCAGCAACGACGACGGTTATCTGGCGCCGGGCCTCAGCGCGCTTTACGAAGCGCTGAAGCCGATCGCCGACGTGACCGTGATGGCTCCCGAACAGAACTGTAGTGCGGCGTCGAATTCCCTGACGCTGTGGCGGCCGCTGTCGGTCCTGCGGTCGGCGAACGGTTTCTACTACGTGAACGGCACGCCGACCGACTCGGTGCACATCGCGCTGACCGGCATGCTCGACCATAAGCCGGACCTCGTCGTGTCGGGCATCAACAACGGCCAGAACATGGGTGACGACACGCTGTATTCCGGGACCGTCGCGGCCGCCACCGAAGGCATCATGTTCGGTGTGCCGGCCATTGCGTTTTCGCTCGTCGACAAAGACTGGGTGTATCTCGAAGACGCGGCGCGCGTTGCCGCCGAAATCGTCGCGCATTTTCTCGAGCGGCCGTTGCCGGGGCATCCGCTGCTGAACGTCAATATTCCTAACCTCCCGTACGACGAGCTGCGCGACTGGCAGATCACGCGACTCGGCAAACGACATCCATCGCAGCCCGTGATCCGCCAAACCAATCCGCGCGGCGAGCCGATCTACTGGATCGGCGCCTCGGGCCAGGCGCGCGACGCGAGCGAAGGCACGGACTTCCACGCGGTTGCCAACGGCGCCGTGTCGATCACGCCGCTGCAGCTCGATCTGACCTACACGCAAATGCTACCCGCGGCGCGCGACTGGCTGCGCGCAGGCAGCGGCGATTCATGACCGGCGAGCGCGCGAAGCGTTTTCCGCTCGGGCTCGAGGACCT
>ABYL01000216.1 GCA_000173575.1 Burkholderia sp. H160
CGCATGTGATCGGCCTCGACACGCCGTCCGCGCGCGACGCGCTCGACGCGACCACGCGTCATCTGAACGGCAGTGCGCTCGCGTTCGACATCGCCGCGCCCGAAGCGCCCGCGCAGATCGCCGCCGCGCTCGACGAGCTCGGTGTCGATATCGTCGTGCATAACGCCGGCATCACGAAGGACAAGACCATCGCGAAGATGACCGACACCGCGTGGAAAAACGTGATCGACATCAACCTGAGCGCGCAGGAGCGCATCGACGACGCGCTGCTCGCGGGCGGCATCCTGCGCGACGGCGGGCGCATCGTCGCGGTGTCGTCGATCAGCGGCATCGCGGGCAACGCCGGCCAGACCAATTACGCGACCTCGAAGGCTGGCGTGATCGGCCGCGTCGAGAGCATGGCGCGGCCGCTGCGCGCGCGCGGCATCACGATCAACGCGGTCGCGCCCGGCTTCATCGAAACGCAGATGACCGCGCAGATTCCTCTCGCGATCCGCGAAGCCGGCCGCCGCATGAACTCGATGAGCCAGGGCGGCCAGCCCGTCGACGTCGCGCAGACGATCGCGTGGCTCGCGCATCCCGGCACGGCGGGCGTGACGGGCCAGGTCGTGCGCGTGTGCGGTCAAAGCCTGATTGGCGCCTGAACGGGAGCATCAGCATGGGCGAACCGGGTGATCCGTTCAGCAGCCATCAGCTTGCGCCCGCGCCGGGCGGCGACGGCGCGCGGCCGAAAACCATCGTCATCGAAACGCTGCCCGCACCGGCGAAACTGTATGGGCGCGCGCTGACCGGCATCGTCAAGCGCGGACGCGACTCGCGGCTGCCGGCGCTGCGGCTCGTGCGCCCCGCCGTCGCGCTCGATCCCGGCCCCGTGTGGCGCTACGCGCACGTGTGCGGCTTCATCCCCGAGCACGGCGTGCCGCTCACCTACCCGCATCTGCTGGCGTTTCCACTGCATCTGCTGATGCTGACCGACCCCGCGTTTCCATGGCCCGCGCTTGGTCTCGTGCATCTGGCCAATCATGTGCGTCTGCGCCGGCCATTAGCCTACAAAGACCTGCTGCGCATCGAGGTCGAATTCGGCGCGCTGCTGCGTCACGACAAGGGCCAGGCGTTCGTCGTGCATACACGTATCTTCCGGCGCGGCGAGGCGGTGTGGGACGGCGACAGCATTTATCTGAAGCGCGCGGTGCCGGCGCTCGGCCATCCGCTCGAAGCGCTGACGCTCGGCCCCGACCCGCTGCAACGGATCGCG
Organism: Burkholderia sp. H160; assembly: GCA_000173575.1. Classification (GTDB taxonomy): domain Bacteria; phylum Pseudomonadota; class Gammaproteobacteria; order Burkholderiales; family Burkholderiaceae; genus Paraburkholderia. The sequence continues at coordinate 1,256 of ABYL01000216.1, forward strand.
CGCTGGCAGCTCGCGCCGCAACTGGGCCGCGACTACGCGAGCGTGTCCGGCGACTACAACCCGATCCACATGAGCGCGCTGTCGGCGAAGGCGTTCGGCTTTCCGCGCGCGATCGCGCATGGCATGTGGACGCTCGCGCGCGCGGCGTCGTCGTTGCAGCCGCCGAAGCCGCTCGCCGAAGCGACGCTCAGCGCCGAGTTCAAGGTGCCGATGCTGCTGCCGGGCGAAGTGTCGCTGTGGAGCGCGTCGCCGTCGCTGATCGAGCGCGATATCGAGGTGCGCGATATCGCCGGGGCCAAGCCGCATTTGCGCGGGCGCATGCAGTGGCGGCTGCTATGAGCCGCGAGCACCCCGTAGTCCACTAACCTGGCGACAACCCAAGGAGCCGAGCATGTCCCACCCGCAATCCGCCGTGCGCCGCGTCGCCATCGTCGGGGGCAACCGGATTCCGTTTGCCCGCTCGAACACCGCGTATGCGACCGCATCGAATCAGGACATGCTGACCTTCACGCTGCAAGGCTTGATCGATCGCTACGGCCTGCACGGCGTGCGTCTCGGCGAAGTCGCGGCGGGCGCGGTCATCAAGCATTCGCGCGATTTCAACCTGACGCGCGAGTCCGTCCTGTCCACCACGCTCGCGAAGGAAACGCCCGCCTACGACGTGCAGCAGGCCTGCGGCACCGGCCTCGAGGCGGCGATCCTCGTCGCCAACAAGATCGCGCTCGGGCAGATCGACGCGGGCATTGCGGGCGGCGTCGATACCACCTCCGACGCGCCGATCGGCGTCAACGAGCGCATGCGCAAGATCCTGCTCGAAGCGAATCGCGGCAAGAGTACGGGGCAACGGATCGGCGCGCTCAGCAGGCTGCGGCCCGGCATGTTCTTCAAGCCGCTCTTGCCGCGCAATGTCGAGCCGCGCACCGGGCTGTCGATGGGCGAGCATTGCGAACTGATGGCCAAGCGCTGGAACATTTCGCGCGAAGCGCAGGACGTGCTCGCCTACGAGAGCCACCGCAAGCTCGCCGACGCGTACACGCGGGGCTTCCTCAACGATCTGATGACGCCGTACAAAGGCCTCGCGCGCGACAACAACCTGCGCGCCGAGCTGTCGCTCGAAAAGCTCTCGAATCTGAAGCCGGTGTTCGACCGCGACGCCGGCTCGCTGACCGCCGCCAATTCGACGCCGCTCACCGACGGCGCGTCCGCGGTGCTGCTCGCGAGCGAAGCGTGGGCGGCCGAACGGGGCTTGCCGGTGCTCGCGTATCTGAGCTGGTCGGAAACGGCGGCCGTCGACTTTTTCGACAAGCAGGAAGGCCTCCTGATGGCGCCCGCCTATGCGGTGCCGCGGATGCTCGCGCGCGCCGGCGTCACCTTGCAGGACTTCGATTTCTATGAAATCCACGAAGCGTTTGCGGCCCAGCTGTTGTGCACGCTCGCGGCGTGGCAGGATGACGAATATTGCCGCACACAGCTTGGCCTCACCGGCGCGCTCGGCGCGATCGATCGCGCGAAGCTCAACGTGAACGGCGGCTCGCTCGCGACCGGCCATCCGTTTGCGGCGACAGGCGGACGCATCGTCGCCGCGCTCGCGAAGATGCTCGCGCAACTCGACAAACCGGCCGGCAGCGCGCGCGGGCTGATCTCGATCTGCGCGGCGGGCGGCCAGGGGGTGGTCGCGATTCTGGAACGCTAGCGCGGCGCCGGATACCAACATTTCAGGAGACAACCGATGATCCAGCCCACCCAGGCCCCGCCGCAAACGCATGGCGCGGGCGGCGCCCATGCGCCGAACACCGACGGCATCTGGTACGCGTCCTACCCGCACGACGTGCCGCGTGATATCGACGTCACCCAATACGAGTCGATCGGCCAGTTCTTCGACGAATGCACCGCGCAGTTCCGTCAGCGCGTCGCCTACGTGAGCGTCGGCGCGAACCTGACGTACGCCGAGCTGGGCCGCAAGGCGACCGCGTTTGCCGCGTACCTGCAAAGCATCGGCGTGCAGCCGCGCGAGCGCGTCGCGATCATGCTGCCGAACACGTTCCAGTATCCGGTCGCGCTGTTCGGCGTGATCAAGGCGGGTGGCATCGTCGTCAACGTGAATCCGCTCTACACGGTGCGCGAACTCGCGCATCAGCTGAAAGACAGCGGCGCGCAGACGATCGTCGTGTTCGAGAACTTCGCGAAGACGCTCGAAGACGCATTGCCAGGCACCAAGGTGCGCAACGTGATCGTGACCGGCCTCGGCGATCTGCTCGCCGACGGCCTGAATCTGAAGGGGCGCCTGCTCAATTTCATGTTGCGTCACGTCAAGAAGATGGTGCCCGCCTACAAGCTGCCGCAGGCGGTGCCGCTCCTGAAAGCGCTATCAACCGGTTATTCACGGCCGCTCACGCCGGTGAGCGCGACGCATGAAGACATCGCGTTCCTGCAATACACGGGCGGCACCACCGGCATCGCGAAAGGCGCGATGCTCACGCACCGGAACATCATCGCCAATCTGTTGCAAGCGAAGGCGTGGGCCGCGGGGCAGCTGTCCGGCGAAGGCGAAACGGTGCTCACGCCGCTGCCGCTCTATCACATCTACTCATTGACGCTGAACGCACTGATCTTCATGGGGCTCGGCGGGCGCAACATCCTGATCGCGAATCCGCGCGACATGAAGCGCGTGATGATGATCATCCGTCACGAAAAATTCACCAGCATGACCGCGGTCAACACGCTCTATAACGCGTTCCTCGACAACGAAGAATTCTGCCGGCGTGACTTTTCCGACCTGAAGCTCGCGATGGCGGGCGGCATGGCGACGCAGAAAGCCGTCGCCGAGCGCTTCAAGGCGGTGACGGGCAAGCCGATCGTCGAGGGCTACGGGCTCACCGAGTGCTCGCCGATCGTCTCGATGAATCCGGTCGATCTGACCCATCTGCGCGACTTCGAAGGCTCGATCGGCCTGCCCGCGCCATCCACCCAGGTGCGCTTCAGAAAGGACGACGGCAGCTGGGCCAACATTGGCGAGGCGGGCGAGTTGTGCGTGAAGGGGCCGCAGGTCATGAAAGGCTACTGGAACCGCCCCGAGGAGACCGCGAAGGCGATCGACGACGACGGCTGGCTCGCGACCGGCGACATCGGCGTGATGGATTCGCGCGGCTTTATCCGGCTGGTCGATCGCAAGAAGGACATGATCATCGTGTCGGGCTTCAACGTGTATCCGAATGAAATCGAGGACGTGATCGCCGCGCATCCGGACGTGCGCGAAGTCGCGGCGATCGGCGTGCGCGACCCGGTGCAGGGCGAGCGCGTGAAAGTCTTCATCGTGCGGCGCACCCCGACGCTCACGGCCGAGCAGGTGATCGCGTACTGCCGAAAGAATCTGACCGGCTACAAGGTGCCGAAGCTCGTCGAGTTCCGCGACGAGTTGCCGCAAACCAACGTCGGCAAAATTCTGCGCCGTGCGTTGCGCGACGAGGAACTCGCGAAGCAGAAGTCTGCCTGACGGGAATAAACGTTGCTTCAGAGCGTTAATGCTTTATTGCGTTGCCTTTTGTCTCGCCTGCTTGCATGAGCGGCCGTGGCACTTTCTGGAGAAATTCATGAAGCAGCGCATGTCCGCCCGTTCGCACCGCCTGCGGCGACGCTTACCGATGAGTGCATTGCTCGTCGCGGTCGCCCTGCTTTCGGTGCCTGCGGTCCACGCACAGAACGACGCCCGCCCTCCCCCACTCGACCCCGCCAGCGCCGTCAAGCCGCCGGGCACGCCGGTCGCTCAGGTCGGCAAGCTGACGCTCGACCAGCAGGTCAAATGGCTGCGCGCCGCGCAGCAAAGCCGCGCGCTCGAAAAACTCGACGACACGCAACTGGTCGCGCTGTTCGAGTCGCTCAATCCGCTCACGCTGCCGCGCTACATCAAGGAAGGGCCGAACGATTACCCATCGTACGAATTCACGATGTCGCGCTCCGAACGCATTCACGGCCAGTGGCCCGACAAGCCCGATCACATGCTGGTGCGAGTCGCGCACGACCCGCTGCGAATCTATGCGAAGTGGCTGCCCGACGGCGCGCACGCGGGCCAGGAAATCATCTACGACGAATCGAAGCGCAGCGACGAAATGTACGGCCACCTCGGCGGCATCATGAACGTGATGCCGTTGTGGACGTCGCTGACCGGTGTGCTCGCGCGCTCGCAATCGAATCACAACGTTCGCGATCTCGGCACCAGGTACGTCGCCGATCAATATCTCATCGAAGGCAGGAAATACACGGAAGCCGGCTTGCCGCGTTCGACGAAGATTGCCGTGAAGACGATCGACGGCGTGCGCGTCGTCGCGTTTACGTTCGAAACGCCGGTCGGCCAACCTCAGTTCTACGCGAAGAAGGAAACGCTCGGGCTCGATCTACGGCATCCGTTCTTTCGCAGCGTCGAGTCTTATGACAACGACGGCAAGATATTCGAGCGGATCGTGTTCGAGCACATCACGCCGGCGACGTTCGATGATGCGACGTTCGATCCGAACAACAAGGCGTATAAGTTCTAGCTGCGCGGCGTCAGCGCGAACGCCACGTACGCGGGCCGTGCATGCGGCTCCTCGCGCGCTTCAAAACGATGCTCGACGAAGCGTCCCGTGCGAAGCGCGAGGTGTTGCAGGACGAAGTAATCGGACGCGCGCGTGAAGCCGATCAGCGAAGGCGTCGCAGGTGGATTTTTGCCGGCGTCGAGCAGCGGCGCGAGTGTGGTGAACCAGAGCGCGCCGGCATCGTCGCCGGTTTCGAAGGTCGGCAACCGAAGCTGCGCGGCATAGCGCGCGAACGACGCGCCGCATTCGAGCGTCGAGTCGACGATTGCGAACGTGCGCGTGGCATCGGCGCACGCCGCGGCTTGCGCGAGCCACGGCCATGCGCCGCCCGCGGCCGTCGCGAGCCACGCGCCGGTGAGCATGAAAGTGCGTCGATCCATGGGTTTGCGTGTCCGGTTCAGTTTGCGGTTAAGTTCGCCGTGCGAGTCCGCACCGGTCGTTCACGTGTACCCTCGCCGGTCGCGCCACGCCGCCGGCCAGATGCCCTGCTTGCCCGGCGCGAGAATGCCGTTCGGGTCGAGCGCATCCTTCAGCTTTTCTGCGAAACGCAGCGACGCGCCGTCGTTGAAGCTGTATTGCGCGGCAGCAAAATCCATATACGCAAGATGCGCGCGATATTCGCCGTAGCCGGCCGCGCGTGCATCGCTCATCAGCGAGCGCAGCAGCGCGCCGGCCTGCTCCACCTGGTTCGCGTTACCGCGATCGAAAATCGCCGCGAAGATGTGATGCAGATGCCGCTCACCCGCCGTGAAGCCGCCGTAGTAATCGAAACCATATTCCGCGGCGCGCGCTTTCACCATCGTGTACTGGCGCATCGCGTCGCGCCCGGTCGCCGGACAGATCGGCGAAAAATCGACGTGCGCGCCCGCGCCGCCGCGCCAGTCGAGCATGCGAAATGCGGTCATCGCGGGAATGCCGGCCATGTTGCGATCGCCACCGCCGGTGGGCTGTGCATCGCCCGCATAACGCGCCGCCGATAGCCGCGCCTCTGGCACCCGGGCGAAGGCGTGCTCGATCAGCGCATAGCGCGCGTCGATCAGTTCGGGCGTGCCGTACAGCGCGAAATGCAGGTTCCAGCGCCCGACGCCGAGCTTGTCGATCATGGCCTGCACGGCGGTCTCGGGCATCGCGCCCGCGCCGTCGTACCACTGCTGGCGCGCCGACAGGCTCGCCGCGCGCCGCAAACCGCCCTCGATCACCGCATGATTGCGGATCGTGCCGTCGAGCCGCAGCGGCCGCAGAATCTCGACGATCGCCTCCAGATCCGCCTCGCGACGAAACTGGATTTCGCCGAGCAGATAGGCGGGCGGCGCCGGCATCAGCCACACGCCGAGCTTCGTGACGACGCCGTAGTTCGACTGCATGAACATCGCATCGAAAGAGGGGCCGTAGCCCGGCTGATACAGCTGCCACGCGGTGCCGATCTCGATGCCGCCCATGCCCGTGCGCAGCACGTCGCCGTTGGCGAGCACCACCTCCATCCCGCATTGCGCGGCCGCGTGATCGCCGTAGTCGGTGTAGCCGAAGCCGCGCTCGAGTGTGTTGCCGACCACGCTGCCCCAACCGGCCGCGGGCGGATCGACCCACAGCCTGTAGCCCTTGTCGCGCAGATGCGCGTACAGATCGAAATAGCTGACGCCAGGTTCGACGAGCGCATAGGCAAGCGTTTCATTCACTTCGAGGATGCGGTTCATGCGCTGCAGGTCGAGCACGACCGAGCCGGTCAGACGCGGCGCCGCGCCGCCGTACGCGAAGTTGCGCCCGGTCGACACGGTCCACAGCGGAATCCGGTATTGATTGGCGATGCGCAGCACCGCGCGGATTTCATCCACCGACGCGGGCAGCAGCGCGGCGCTCGCGGCAAACGCGCCTGGCTCGCCGGGCGCGAACGGGTCGAGATAGGCGGCGAGGCCGGCGTCGGAGTTCACCACGTGCGCGTCGCCGACGATCGCGCGCCAGCCGGCGAGCGCGCGATCGAACTGCGCGGCGGACAGGTTGGACGGCAGCGTCTGGGGCAAGGGGTCTCCTTGACGGGCAAGCGGCGGGTACAGGCGCGAGCGGCGATTCGCGCGCCGGCGCTGACGGCCTTGACGGCCCTGACCACATACTACCGCCCGCTACTTCTGCCACGTCTCAGGCTTACCACCGAGCGCGCTACACACGTCGATCGCGATCTCGCGCAGCTTGCCTTCCTCGATCGCGCCAGACAGCGCGTAGCCCATGCCGTCGCTGATCCAGTAGAAGGTGCGGCGGTCGCCGTCGCGGAACAGGCGGAAGGCGGTTTCGTCGCGCTTGATGCCGGTCACGTACAGCGTCAGGCGCGCGCCGGCCTGGTTCTCGTACATGAACTGCGCGGCCGGCCCCGCCTCGCCCGGCAGCAGCCGACCGCCCACCAGCGAATAACCATATTCCTGCAGCGACGGCACCGACAGCGGACGGTTCAGCCGCTTGGACAGCCACGTGATCAGATGCTCCTCTTCGCTCGCGGCGACTTCGACCGGATGACGCCGCTCCGGCGAGTACACCGCGTACGCGATGTCCGCGCGCTGCGCAAAACCGGCCG
>ABYL01000215.1 GCA_000173575.1 Burkholderia sp. H160
GCCCAGTCCGGCGTGTTGACCACCGGCGGCACGACGGCCGGACGCGCGTCGACCGCGCTGCCGAGGCCTTTGGCGGTCGCGACGGCGGGCGTCATCGCGGCGGGACGCGCGCTGTATTCACCGCTCTGTTGCTGCTGCTCGGCCGCGATCCGGCGCGCGTGATCGATGAGCCACGGATTCGACTCGGCCATCGTGCGCGGCGCGGCGGCTTTGCTGGCGGCGGCAGCCGGCGGCACCGGCACGCCGGCGGCTTTGAGCAGATCCGCGCGGATGTCTTTGGACAGGCGCGCGGCCGCGGCGCGGGCGCTGGGGCCCGATGGTGCGGCGGAAGCGGCGGGGGCAGCAGCGGCTGCGATGGCTGCCGATGTGGCCGTGGTGCCCGTCGCGCCCGTTGTGCCCAGCATCGCCGGGCTGACTGAAGGATTGCCGGGCAAGGCGGTCGCCGGCGCGGACGCTTTCGCGGCGGCCAGCGGCGCTTCATCCGCAGCCGCGTTGATCGACGCATTCATCGGCATCGCTTCAGCCCCGGCTTCCGGACTCGCGCCGAACACCGACGAAAACACGTCCGGCATTGCGCTTGCATACGGATTCGCCGGCGCCGCGGCCCGTGCGGCGGCCTGCGCGCCTTCGCGCGCTTTCGGCGTGATCGCCGCGAGATCGCTATCGGCGAGCGCGACGATTTCGACGCTGCCGTCGTTCATCGTGCGATTCGACAGTACGACCGCATCGGGGCCAAGTGCTTCGCGAACGAGACGCAAGGCATCGCGACTGGTAGCACCGACAAATTTACGAATGTTCAAGCTGGACCCCCGATGAGGTAAACGGACTGACGGACCGGCAATACACCGCTTCCCATTGCAATCAATTATTGCGAAAGGTGTCGAGCGACGATCGATGGATAAAGACCGTTAAAGGTCGGCAATTCGTGCGATGGACACACGGCAGCCACATCGTTTGATCAGCTCGGGGGAGGCGCGCAAACAAAAACCGGCGCCCCACTGGAGCGCCGGTTTACCTGATGCCCACGGCCGCGAGCAAGCGGCCTTCGTCAGACAGGCGCGCCGATCAGATTCACGACCTTGACGTTGCGCGTATCAGGCACTTCCGCATACGAGAGCACCTTCAGCTGCGGCAGGCTGCGGCGCAGGAAGCGCGCGAGCATCGGCCGCAGCGCGTGCTGCACGAGCAGCACCGGAGCGAGACCAAGATTCTGCTGACGCGTCATTGCCTTCTGCGTTTCGGTGAGCAGCGTATTGGCGAGACCCGGCTCGAGGCCCGGATTCGGTCCGGTCGATAGCGCCTGCGCCAGCACCCGTTCAAGATTCGCATCGAGGCCCATCACCTGCATGTCGCCGGTGCCCGGGAACCACTGCTGCGTGATCGCGCGACCGAGCGCGAGGCGCACCGCGGCGGTGAGGTCGTGCGCGTCGGTGATCTTCGTCGCGTGCTCGGACAGCGCTTCGAGAATCGTGCGCAGGTCGCGGATCGGCACGCCTTCTTCGAGCAGGTTCTGCAGCACCTTCTGCAACGTGGTGAACGGCAGCGCCTTCGGCACCAGATCGTCGACGAGCGACGGCGTGTCCTTCTGCATCCGCTCGATGAGCGCCTGCACCTCGCGGCGACCGAGCAGCTCCGACGCGTGCGTCACGACGAGGTGATTCAGGTGCGTCGCGACCACGGTGCTCGAATCGACGACCGTGTAGCCGTACACCTGCGCCTGTTCGCGCAGGTTCGTATCGATCCAGATCGCCGGCAGGCCGAACGCCGGGTCATGGGTCGGCGTGCCCGGCAGTGCGGCCGACACCTGGCCGGGGTTGATCGCGAGCCACAGGCCGGGATACGCCTCGCCCGTGCCAACCTCGACACCCTTGAGCGCAATACGATAGCCGTTCGGCCGCAATTCGAGGTTGTCGCGGATATGAATGACCGGCGGCAGGAAGCCGATCTCCTGCGCGAACTTCTTGCGGATGCTCTTGATGCGCTTCAGCAGCTCGCCGTCGGAATTCTTGTCGACGAGCGGAATCAGCCGGTAGCCGACTTCGAGGCCGAGCGCATCGATCATCGTCACGTCGTCCCAGCTCGCCTCGGCGTTTTCGGCCGGCGCCTGCGCGGCCTGCGCGACGTCGACGCGCGCCGGCGCGTTCTTGCGCTCCTCGGCGTGCTTCTTCATCGTGCGGCCGAGCTGGATCAGGCCGCCGCCGAGAATCAGGAACGCGAAGTGCGGCATACCCGGAATCAGACCCATCAGCACGAGGATGCAGCCGGTGATCATCAGCACGCGCGGATTCGTGAACAGCTGGCCGGTCAGCTGCGTGCCGATGTCCTCGTTGGTCGCGACGCGCGACACGATCACGCCCGCCGCCGTCGAAATCACCAGCGACGGAATCTGCGCGACGAGGCCGTCGCCGATCGTCAGCAGCGTGTAGTTCTTGCCCGCCGCCGCGAAACTCATGTCGTGCTGGATCATGCCGACGATCAGCCCGCCGACGATGTTGATCACCATGATCAGCAGACCGGCGATCGCATCGCCGCGCACGAACTTGCTCGCACCGTCCATCGAGCCGTAGAACTCGGCTTCCTGCGAGACTTCCGCGCGACGCTTGCGGGCCTGTTCTTCGTTGATGAGGCCGGCATTCAGATCGGCGTCGATCGCCATCTGCTTGCCGGGCATCGCGTCGAGCGTGAAGCGCGCGGACACTTCCGCGATCCGCCCCGCGCCCTTCGTGATCACCATGAAGTTGATCACCATCAGGATGATGAAGACGACGATACCGACCGCGAAGTTGCCGCCCACAAGGAAGTGGCCGAACGACTCGATCACCTGGCCTGCCGCGTCCGGACCGGTATGGCCTTCGAGCAGCACGACCCGCGTCGAGGCGACGTTCAGCGACAGCCGCAGCAGCGTCGAGAACAGCAGCACGCTCGGGAACGCGGCGAAGTCGAGCGGCTTCATCGTGTACATGCTGACGAGCAGCACCATCACCGACAGTGCGATGTTGAACGTGAACAGCAGGTCGAGCAGGAACGGCGGCAACGGCAGAATCATCATGCCGAGGATCATGCAGATCAGCACTGGCCCGGCGAGGGCGCGCAGGTTGGTGCTGCTCAGCGCATCCGGCCGTCGGGCGAGGAAACCGACGCGAGCGTTCATGCGGAGGCTCCCTTATTGTTGTCGCTAGTGGCTTCGTTGGCGATGTCGTCGGTCGGGTTCAGCGTGTCGGCGGCTTCTTCGGCGGCGTCCTCGTCCGATACGCCGCCCTTGTCGAGTTCGGCCGGCACGTCGAGTTCGGTCGGCGCGACCGGGACGTCGCCGCCTTCGGCCTTGAAGCGGCGCAGCTGATAAACCCACGCCAGCACTTCGGCGACCGCGCCATACAGCGGTCCTGGAATCTCGCGATTCAGATCGACGTTGTGATAAAGCGCCCGCGCGAGCGGCGGCGCTTCGAGCAGCGGCACGTTGTTTTCCGCGGCGAGTTCGCGAATCCGCGCGGCCACGAGGTTCACGCCCTTCGCGACCACCTTCGGCGCGCGCATCTCGCCATCGGTGTATTGCAGCGCGACCGCGAAGTGCGTCGGGTTCGTCACGACCACGTCGGCCTTCGGCACCTGCGCCATCATGCGGCGCCGCGCGATCGCACGCTGCTGCTGGCGAATCTTGCCCTTGATGTGCGGATCGCCTTCGCTCTCGCGATGCTCGCGCTTCACTTCTTCCTTCGTCATGCGCAGCTTCTTGTGGAACGTCCAGAGCTGGTACGGCACGTCGAGCGCGGCCAACACGAACATGCCGGCCACCGTCATGCCGCAGCAGACCGCGATCAGATGCACGGAGTTGGCGAGCGCGAGATTGAGCGGCTGCGTCGCGAGCGCGAGGAATTGCTCATGGCGATTCCAGATCGCCGTCCCGCCGATGAGGCCCACCACGAGCGTCTTCGCGAGCGACATGCCGAGCTGGATCGGCCCGTTGATCGAAAACATGCGGCTCAAGCCCTCGATCGGATTGAGCCGGCTGAACTTCGGCTCGAGCGCTTTCGTCGACAGCAGCCAGCCGCCGAGCGCCATCGGCGCAAGCAAGGCGGCAAGCCCGGTCAAGGCGAGGATCGGCAGCAGCGCATAGAGTCCTTCGCGGCTCGCGGCGCCGGCGCCGATCAGCATGCGGCTGGTGTCGAACGTGCTGGCGTGGTTGAACGTGAGCGACGCACGCAGCATGTTCTGAAAATGATCGCCGATGCTGCCGGACATGCCCCACACGCCATAGAACCCGGCCGCGAGCAGCGCAAAGGTCGACAGCTCCCGCGAACGCGCGACCTGCCCCTCCTCGCGCGCCTTCTGCAGGCGCCGGGGAGTGGCGGATTCGGTTTTTTCGAGGTCGCTATCCCCTGCCACAAAGCTCTCCGGTCGGCCGAGGCACCACGCCTCTTTCCAGTGAGAGCGATTATTCCCGCTCGACGCAAGCGCTGATCGGCGGATAAGGGCGGAGAAACGGGGGTATTTCGACGGATGGCCGGACGGCTCGCGCGTGTCTCACGCGCGCCGTCCGGCATCCGATTGACGCGCGGCTTCAGAAGCCGACGTAGGGGGAGGCGCCGCCGCTCGCGGTCTGATCGAGGTGGTAGTACACGTTGCGGCCGTAGAAGAACGGCAGACCGAGGTCGAAGCTGGTGTTGGTGCCGAGCTGGCCGGCGAGGTCGTTGAACGCGTAGCTGGTGCCACTGGCGAACAGCGTCTGCGCACTGAGGATGTTGACAGTCGCGGCCGCCGACACGTTGTTCGTCCCCGCCAGCGTGACCGTGCGGGTCTGCGCCGACGACGGGCAATAAAACCCCGCGTATTGGCTGCCGCACGCCGTGAGCGTGCTATCGCCAAAGAAATAGGCGTTCGAGCCGGAATCGAGGAAAGCCGTTACGGTCGTGCCGTTGAAAGTGCTGTTGTTGAGGTCGCCGAACGCGTCGGTCGTGAAGACCTGGGACGCGGCAAGCTGGTTGTTCCCCTGCGTGCCGATGCCGAACACCAGCGTGCCGGTCGCCGACGCAGCGCCGGTGTTCGACACCGGCGCCATCTGCACGATCAAACCGTTGTTGTCGGTCTGGAATTTGCCGACCGGATTGGTCACCTGCTGTGCGAGCGACACCGCGGTGCGCGTACACGAGGTGCCGTTCGGGCAGGCGAAGTAGTTGCTGTAGGTCCCCGCTTTCGACGCGTCCGCGCAGATCGCGCCGCAGTCGGTCGGCGCGGTACCGACGCCGAGAATGCCGTTCGCGCCTAGATCGGCGACCGTGTTTTCGGCCGAGCCGCTGCCGCAGCCGCTCGTGGGCATCGTGTTCGCGTTGTCTCCAATGGTCTGGACCGGGATGCTGGTCGTCGTCGTTTCGCCGCCGATCGTCACGGTCGCGGTGCGCACCGAGCCCCACGTGAAACCGTCCGCGAACGTCGCGCATTCGGCGAGCTGCGCGCCGCTGCTGGCAATCGTGCTGATCGGCAGCCCGCTGAGCAGCGTCGAATTGAGCACCGAGCTGACCACGCGCAGGCCGAACGAGCCGGTGTCGAGCTGAATGTTGTTGATCGTCTGGCAGTTGGTGGTGGAGCCGGGCGCACAGATCGTCACGCTGACCATCGGGAGATTGATGACGCCCGACACGCCCGGGCCGACCGTGATCGGCACCGTGTTCGAGACGGTCGCGGACGTGTTGCTGCTGGAACTGGAACTGGAGCTGTTGTCGCTGCTGCCGCCTCCGCCGCCGCAGGCGACGAGCGTCGCAGTGAGCAGCACGGCAAGCGCGGCTTGCATCCATCCTTTGATGTTTACGGTCGTTTGCATGGTTCGCATCGTTGTCCTCGCCGTTACTGGATGTCGGAACCGCTGACGCCTGACGGCAACGCGGACGGCAGCCAAGCGACGCCGCTGAACGCACCCATGTGGCCGCCCGAGCGCACCACGAGCTCGCTGTCATTGACGCTGACCGGCCCGCGCGCATTGCCGCGCGCGGCCCGCGCGGCCTTCACCCCGGCCACGTACTGCGGGAAATAACTACCGAGCAGATCGCTGAGATCGGGCATTTGTGGACCATGCCACGCGATGCCGAATACGGCGCCGCTCGTGGTCAGATATTCGCGCACCAGCGTGCCGTTGCCGAACGTGGTTTCGCGTACCGTGTAGGAAGTGGAGGCGGAAGACGTGGTTGACGCCGCGCTCGATTCAGAGCGGATCACACTTTGTGAAGCGCTGGTGGGCTGCACCACGCGGGACGACACCGAGGCGTCGGAAGGCGGCGTCAGCGGCGCGCTGCCCAATGCCGCATGAGCGGACTGTGCGGCTGTCAGGGCCAATAACGAACACAACAAAACCAGCGCCGGGACTCTCCCGGCGCGGCGAACACGACTCCACATAACGATGTTCCTCCCGAGCTGCGGCGCGCTTCACCGACTGCACGAACCGGCCGCATATAGGCAGATGATACGGCACCGCCGCAGGCCGCAACCCTGACGGGTGTCCCGCAGCGGGCAACCGGCAGGCGTTGTGCCGGCCGGGCGCCGTACCGCTTTGACCTGGTAGTATGCCTGCGGATCCTTTCAGCCAGCAAAAGGTGCACGAGGCCGAGTCACTCGATCAGAAGCCGAGGCTCGCGAGCAGATCGTCGACCTGCGATTGATCCTGCACGACATCCGTCTTGCCTTCCGGATTGATCTGCGGACCGTTGAGCAGATGCTCGGGACTGCCCGTCGACGACACCTCGGCCTTCAGAGCCGCTGCGTGCGCCGCGAACTGCTCGCGTCGTTCGAGCGCGATGTTCTCGACCAGCACGCCGAGCAGTTGCTGCTCGATCAGATAGACGACATCGGTGATCTTCTTGATCACCTGGCCGGTCAGATCCTGGAAGTCCTGCGCAAGCATGATCTCCATCAGCTGCGAGTTGGTCGCACTGGTCGCCTCGGGCACTCCGCGCAGGAAGGTGCGCGTGTCGTTCATCAGCGCGCGCACTTCCTCGCGCTCGATCGGTGCCGCGTACCACTGCTCCCAGCGCGCGTCGAGCGCGCCCGCGTCCTGCTGCAACTGCTCCTGGATCGGCTTCGCGACGTCGATCGCCGACAGCACGCGCTCGGCGGCCTGCTCGGTCATGTTGGCGATGTACTTCAGACGATCGCGCGCATCGGGCACGGCTTCGGCCGCACGCTCGACGTGCTTGTCGAGCCCGAGCTCGCGCATCGAATCGCGCAGCGTGCGCGTCAGTTGTCCGATGCGCGCGAGGATGCGGTCCGACGCGAAGTCGCCGCTCTCGTTGCTCGCTTCGGCGCCAGGCGTTTGGGTCGGCGGCGTCACGTCAGCTCCCGGCTTTCGCCATCTTCTCGAGGATCTTGTTGAGCTTCTCGTCGAGCGTCGCGGCCGTGAACGGCTTGACGACGTAACCGCTCGCGCCGGCCTGCGCCGCCGCGATGATGTTTTCCTTCTTCGACTCGGCCGTCACCATCAGCACCGGCAGGTGCGCGAGGCTCGCGTCAGCGCGGATTTCCTTCAGCATCGCGAGACCGTCGAGGTTCGGCATGTTCCAGTCCGAGATCACGAACTCGTAGCTGCCGCTGCGCAGACGCGCGAGACCGGCCTGGCCGTCTTCCGCCTCGTCGACGTTCGAGTAGCCCAGCTCCTTGAGCAGGTTGCGGACGATCCGGCGCATCGTCGGAAAATCGTCAACCACCAGAATCTTCATTCCCTTATCCATTTCTTTCCCTTTGCTTGATTCATGTTGCGGCGTTTGACCGTGTCATTCCATCCGACACGCATCATACCCGCTGAACGCGGTCGCCCATCGACGACAAACGAACCATCACGCGCCGGCTCATGTCCGGCAGCGAGGCGATTTCGTCGGCCGCGCCGAGCGCGATCGCCTCGCGCGGCATGCCGAACACGATGCAGCTCGCTTCATCCTGCGCCAGCGTGTAGGCGCCGGCCTTCTTCATCTCCAGCAGACCGGCCGCGCCATCGCGCCCCATGCCGGTCAGAATCACGCCGACCGCGTTCTTGCCCGCATGCTGCGCGGCCGAGCGGAACAGCACATCGACCGACGGACGATGCCGGTTCACCGGCGGGTCATCGGACAGGTGCGCAATATAGTTCGCGCCGCTCCGCGCGAGCAACAGATGCGCGTGGCCCGGCGCGATGTACGCGTGCCCCGGCAACACGCGCTCGCCGTGCTCTGCTTCTTTAACGGTAATCCGGCACAAACCATTGAGGCGTTGCGCAAAAGATTTCGTAAAGCCCGGCGGCATGTGCTGCGCGATCAGCACCGCGGGCGCATCGGGCGGCAGCGGCACCAGCACTTCGCGGATCGCCTCGGTGCCCCCCGTCGACGCACCGACGATGATCAGCTTCTCGGTACTCAGAAGCGGGTTGTTGAAAAGCGGCGCGGCACCGACCGGGGCCTGCGCGGCCTGCGTGGCC
>ABYL01000214.1 GCA_000173575.1 Burkholderia sp. H160
GGCGCGTCGCGCCACCGACAAACGCTGAAACGCGCGCCTGCGCACAACACGCCGATTCTGTCCAGCCTGACTAGTCGTTTCGTCGCCCGTTTTTTTATGCTTTCGCTACAAAATCGAGCGGACGTGTAGACGACTAGATTACATTGCGCATTCAGATCGATGCCGATTCCGCGGCCAATTGCCCGGCAACTATCAACGAATCAACAATAATGCGCACCAGACCAATAAATATTGCGCAAATAGAAATAATCGTTGATGAGCTTTAAATACAAGGCTTTGCGCCGATTGTCTGTTTTTGGCGACACTCTTTTTTTTCCGTTTCTACCCTGTAGAGCCGGTGAGCTATTCTGCTTCCCGAAACAACAAACAATCATCTGCGTGGAGAAATGGATGAAACGAATCGGACTGTCTACCCTCTCGCTGGCGCTGCTGGGCGTCGCTGGTGTCGCTCACGCGCAAAGCAGCGTGACTCTGTATGGCGTGCTGGATGAGTCGATCCAGTACGTGAACAACGCTACCCCCAAGGGCGGCGCACTCGTTCAAACGTTCGCCGGCAACCTGCAAGGTAACCGTTTCGGCCTGAAGGGCACGGAAGACCTCGGCGGCGGCCTGAAGGCGATTTTCCAGTTGGAAAACGGCTTTGACATCAACACCGGCAAGCTCGGTCAGGGCGGCCTGATGTTCGGTCGTCAGGCGTACGTCGGTCTGACGGGCGACGCCTGGGGCACGTTCACGGCCGGTCGTCAATACGACCCGCTGGTCGACTTGATCCAGCCGCTGACGGGCGACAACTACTTCGGCAGCACGTTCGCTACGCCGGGTGACGTCGACAACAACGACAACAGCTTCCGCGTGAACAACGCGCTCAAGTACGTGTCGCCGGTGTGGGCGGGCTTCCAGGTCGAAGGTATGTACGCTCTGGGCGGCGTCGCAGGCTCGACGGGTTCGGGTCAAACGTGGTCGGGCGCGGCAACGTACGCAACGGGTCCGTTCAGCCTCGCGGCTGGCTACCTGCGTGCTGACAACGCAAGCACCACTCTTCCTGTCCGCACGGGCTGGAACAGCTCGACGGTCCCCGGCGCTACGTTCGACACCAACTTCCCGAACAACGCAGGCATCAACCAGGCTTATACCAACGCGAAGTCGATCAGTATCGCTTCGGCAGCTGCTCAGTACGTGACGGGCCCGTTCACGGCCAACCTGTCGTACAGCAACGCGCGCTACAAGCCGGACGCACAATCGACGTTCACGTCGACGCAGGTGTTCAACGTCGGCCGCGCGTACGTCGGCTACCAGGTCACGCCGGCAGCGCTGCTGGGTGTCGGCTACGCGTACACGCACGGCTCGGGCGACGCCAGGGCGACGTACAACCAGGTTTCGCTGGGTGCGGATTATTCGCTGTCCAAGCGCACCGACTTCTACGCGGTTGGCGCATGGCAGCATGCGAGCGGCGAGCAGCGTGTTCCTGGTGTTGGCGGCGGCCTCGTGTCGTCCACGGCTTCGATCGGTTCGTATGGCAACCAGTCGAGCACCGACAACCAGGTCATGGTCAGCGTCGGTATCCGTCACAAGTTCTAATCGGACTTCGAGTCGGACCTGCTACGCAGCTGACGAGCTGCGTAGCCAAAAAACCAGCCAGAGGCGATGCCGATGGCTGGTTTTTTTTCGTCCCGAGGTTCTGGAGGCGGGTCCGAGCGAGCCTGACGCGCGCTCGGAACGCAATGTAGCTAGCGCCGCTGCGCCTTCCCCTTGTCGGCCTGCGCGAGTATCTGCGCGGGCGAGACATCCTGCTCATGCTCGATGCCATCGGCACCAACCGGCGCGCGATATAGCACCAGCGCCCGCTCCGATTGCGGCGACGGCGCATCCGGCGACTGCTGCCAGTCCGGGTCGGGAATTTCGGCGAACACCTGCCGAAGGCGCTCGCCCCACGTACGGTGAAGCATGTCGAAGTACGCGTTATCGCGATCGATCGACACGAATCGCGTAACACGCAGCGCATCCTTCTCATACACGAGCAGATCGAGCGGCAAGCCCACCGACAGGTTCGAGCGCAGCGTCGAGTCCATCGAGATCAACGCGGACTTCGCCGCTTCGTCGAGCGGCGTGGACAGCGTCAGCACCCGGTCGATGATCGGCTTGCCGTACTTCGCCTCACCGATCTGGAAATACGGATTCACGGCCGACGACTCGATGAAATTGCCCGCCGCGTAGATCATGAAGAGGCGCATCCGGTTGCCCGCGATCTGCCCGCCGAGAATGAAGCTGCAATTGAAGTCGACGCCGAACGTCTGCAGCGCCTCGGCCTCGCGCTGATGCACACGGCGCACCGCGCTACCGACCACGCGCGCGGCGTCGGCCATCGTTGGCGCGTTCCACAGCGTCGGCCGAGCCGGATCGGACGGTTCAGACAGCTCGTGCAACACCGCCTGTGTGATCGAAAGATTGCCGGCGCCGAGCAGCACCAGCAGGCGTTCGCCGGGTTGTTCGAACACCGACATCTTGCGCGCGGTGCTGATGTGATCGACGCCCGCATTGGTACGCGTGTCGGACAGGAATACGAGGCCGTCGTTGACGGCCATCGCTACGCAGTAAGTCATGAGGAATCCGCAGGAGACAAAGGTACGGGGCTATTGTAATGCGGCGCAAAGGCGCCTTTTATCCGTATTGACGGCCTTTTTTGCAGCCTTTTTGCGGCTACTGCCGAACCTTCGTCAGGAATGTTGAATAGCGGCGCGAGCCTACGCACCGTTCGCGTTGCAACGCCGCTACTGCGACATCTGCGGGCTGACCGTCACCGCCACGTCGAGCTCCTCTTCGAGCCCGCCGATACGTCGGCCGCGCACCGGTGCCGCCGCTTCGTAGTCGCGCGCGATCGCGAGCCGGCAGTAGATTTCGCTCGCGAACGCGGCATGCGTGACGTCGATCGAAATCCAGCCTTTGCCGTCGAGCCACACGTCGACCCACGCGTGACTGGCGCCATGCGGCACGTCCCCCGGCTCGATATAGCCGCTCACGTAGCGTGCCGGCACGCCGCGCGCGCGGCAGCATGCGAGCATCAGATGCGCATGGTCCTGGCACACGCCATTGCCAAGCGCGAGCGCCTCGGCAGCCGTGCTCGTGACCACGGTCACGCCGGGCCGATATTGCACGCGCTGCACGATCTGCTCGGACAGCGCGAGCAGGCCCGCCGGGCTTGCCAGAGTCGGCACCGACGCGGCCAGCTCGCGAATCGCGCCGTCGGCTTCGGTAAGGCGCGTCGCGCAGGTGAAATGCTCGAGCGGAATCGGGCCCGGCGGATCGCTCAGCACGCCGTCGACGAGCGGCATCGTGTCCACTTCGCCCGACACGCGCAGATGGATCTCGTCGTGCGGCTTGTTGATGACGAGCGTATGCAGCACGTTGCCGTACGCGTCGAGCGTGGCGTCGAGCTTGCCCGGCGCGTCGATGCTCCAGCGCCGCACGGTCTGCCCGGCGCCGCTCGCGGGCGTCAGGCGCAACTGCTGGATCGAATAGTGAACCGTCGTTTCGTAGCGGTACGAAGTGTCGTGGCGGATCGTCAGGTACATGAGAAAACTCCGTCAAGCCACTGGCAGCATCAGATAAGTGCGCGCCACCAGATTGCCCAGCTCGAACACACGAGCGAGGAACTGGGTCAGATAGCCGTGCAGACCGCTTTCGAAGATCTGCCGGATGTCGGCATACAGCAGCTCGGCGCGCAGCTTGCCCGCGAAACGCTCGCACTGGTTCGAGCCCGATGTGCGCAGCATCGCGAGATTGGTGCAGACGCCGTCGAGCGAGGCGAGCAGCGAGCGCGGCATTTGCTGATTGAGGATCATCAGCTCGACCACCCGCGCGGGCGTCACGACGTCGCGATACACCTTGCGATAGATCTCGAGCGCCGACACCGAGCTCAGGATCGAGGTCCAGTAATAGAAATCTTCGAGCTGGCGCGCGGCGTCGCGCGAATTCGGCTCGACATTCGCGAAGCGCACATCGAGAATCCGCGCGGTATTGTCGGCGCGCTCCAGATAGGTGCCGAGCTGCGTGAAGAAGAACGCGTCGTCCTGCAACGCGGTGCCGATCGTCACGCCGCGCGACAGATGCGACCGGAACTTGACCCACTCGAACAGCGCGCCCGGATTGCTCGCGGCCTGGCCGCTCGAAAGCCGCTCGTTGAATTCGAGCCACGTGTCGTTGATGGTTTCCCACCACTCGGTCGTCAGCGTGCCGCGCACCGCGCGGGCGTTTTCGCGCGCGGCCTGCAGGCACGAATGAATGCTCGACGGATTGCTCGCGTCGGCGACCATGAAGTCGAGCACGTGCTCGCGCGTCGGCTCGTCATAGCGCTGCTCGAAGGCGTTTTCGAGTTCCGAGATGCGCAGCACCGAGCGCTGCGCGCGGGCTTCCTGTTCCGGCGTCTGCGGTAGCAGCTGTGCCTTCAGGTTGATGTCGAGCATGCGGGCGGTATTCTCCGCACGCTCCATATAGCGGGCCATCCAGAAGAGGTGATCGGCGGTTCGGCTAAGCATGACGGCGTTCCATGTCTGTGATCTGAACGCGCGAGGCCTTCGTCAGCGGCGAAGGTCCGCGCTGGTTATCCGTTAAGCGCCAGCGGCGCATCAGGTTGCGAGCGTCGCGCCCTGCCTTGCTCCGTTGCGAGCGAGGCGAGAAACGCGGCGGCAACCGCATCAGTCGACCATCCAGGTATCCTTGGTCCCGCCTCCCTGCGATGAATTGACGACGAGCGAGCCCTCCTGCAACGCGACGCGCGTGAGGCCGCCCGCCACCATCGTGGTGGTCTTGCCCGACAGCACGAACGGCCGCAGATCGATATGGCGCGGCGCAATGCCCGATTCGACGAAGGTCGGACACGCGGACAAGGCCAGCGTGGGCTGCGCGATATAACCGGCCGGACGCGCGATCAGCCGCTCGCGGAAGGCCTCGACTTCGGCCTTCGTCGAAGCTGGGCCGACCAGCATCCCGTAGCCGCCCGCGCCGTGCACTTCCTTGACCACCAGCTCGGGCAGATGCGCGAGCGTATAGGCGAGATCGTCGGGCTTGCGGCACTGATAGGTCGGCACGTTGTTCAGAATCGGCTTTTCGCCGAGATAGAACTCGATCATGTCCGGCACGTACGGGTAGATCGATTTGTCGTCGGCGATGCCGGTGCCCATCGCGTTCGCGAGCGCAACGCGCCCGGCGCGATACGCGGTGAGCAGACCCGGTACGCCGAGCGCCGAGTCGGGGCGAAACGCGAGTGGATCGAGAAAGTCGTCGTCGACGCGCCGGTAGATCACGTCGACGCGCTTCGGCCCCTGGGTGGTGCGCATGAAGACGTAGTTGTCGTCGACGAACAGATCCTTGCCCTCGACGAGCTCGACGCCCATCTGCTGCGCGAGGAACGTATGTTCGAAATAGGCGGAGTTGTACATGCCCGGCGTCAGCACGACGACGACCGGATCGTCGACGCCCGCGGGCGCGACCGAGCGCAGCGTATCGAGCAGCAGATCGGGATAATGCGCGACCGGCGCGATGCGGTTCTGCACGAACAGCTCAGGGAAGAGCCGCATCATCATCTTGCGGTTTTCGAGCATGTACGACACGCCCGACGGCACACGCAGGTTGTCTTCGAGCACGTAGAACTCGCCTTCGTCGCCGGCGCGCACCACGTCGACGCCCGCGATATGCGCATAAACACCGAGCGGCACGTCGACGCCCTGCATCTCGGGGCGATACTGCGCATTGGTATAGACCTGCTCGGCCGGCACGATGCCCGCGCGCACGATGTTGCGATCGTGATAGACGTCGTGGATAAACAGATTGAGCGCCTGCACGCGCTGCCGCAAACCCGCTTCGAGCGTCTGCCATTCGCCGCGCGGAATGATGCGCGGAATCAGATCGAATGGAATCAGCCGTTCGGTGCCTGACAGGTCGCCGTTTACCGCGAAGGTGATGCCGACGCGCCGGAACAGCAGGTCCGCTTCCGCACGTTTGCGTGCGATCGCTTCATTGCCCTGACTGTCCAGCCATCGCTCAAAGCGCGCGTAATGCGGCCGTACGCCATCGTCGTGATGGCGCATCTCGTCATAGCATCGCATGTCAGCCCCTGTCTTGTTGTCAAATAGAAGGCGAATGCGCTGCGCATTCGGTACTCGACCTTCGATCAAGCAAGCGCTATGCCATTGAATTTGTCGTGATAGAGCGTGTTGACGTGCACGCTAACGGCGCATCCGCAGGGCAGCGTTATGCCTCGATCGTACTGCCGTGGATCATGATGCGCCAGTCAGGTGCGCACGCGCCATCAGGGAGCACACTATGAGACGCGCGATTGCCGTTTCGCCAATGGATTTGACGAGCACTACGAAGCGCGTGCATAAAAAAAGTCCCGTGAATTCGCATCCACGGGGACTTCGATCACCTGCATGCAGGCGCTGATTCAAGCACTCAAACGTCAGGCATGGTTAAACACCAAAGCGCCATGCTGACGCCTGAGCGGCGCGAGCAACGCGCTTAAGCAGCAGCCGCGTCTTTCAGCTTCTTCAGCGCGCGTGCCTTGATGCGAACGCTTGCCGGCTTGGCCGGGAACCAGCGCTCTTCACCCGTGAACGGGTCCTTGCCGAAGCGCTTCTTCTTCGCCGGCACGGCCTGCACAACGATCTTCAGCAGACCCGACAGCGTGAATTCGCCAGCGCCCTTCTTGTGCACCGTGCCGAGGATCGTGTCTTCGAGCGCGGCCAGCACGGCCTTGGCGGTCTTCGGTTCCACTGCAGCGCGTTCAGCGATGTGAGCTGCCAACGAGGCCTTCGTGAAGGTGTCCTTGATCGGCGCCGGTGCGCCAGACGCCTTCACGGCGACCTTCTTGGCTGCGACGGCTTTCTTCGCAGGAACTTTCGTTGCAGCAACCTTCTTGGTCGGTACCGGGGCAGCAGCCTTCTTGGCCACCTTTTTTGCGGAAGTCGGCATGTTTCTCCTACCTGTTGTGGTCAGTGAATTGCTCGAAGCGCACACCGTATGTGCACGCTTCACGCCGGATTCTACAAGCGCTCAAGCGATTTGCGCGACTCTTTTATGTATTGCGATGAAGTTTTTTGCGTGGCGCCGACAGTGCGATACGTTTTAGTACCTGTTTTAGCGGGTAAAACGCACGCGGCGAGGTCCCTAATATGCATGCGTAACGCACGTTACAGTTCGTTTCGGCGGCGGTTTCGAGGCGGTTGCCGCGGCGCTACCTGGCGTTTTCGCCCCTTGAATCAAGGCATTTTCTTCGTTTGACGCGTCAAACGACGCATACCCGCAACGCTTCGGCGATGCCTACGCCTCGCTTGCGGCCAGCTTCGTTTCAGTGTGCAATGCGCGGCAGGATGCCCGCGAGTGTCGTCAGGGCCGAGTCAATATGTTCGGCCGCGATGCAGCCATAGCCGAAGATCAGCCCCGGCTGCGGCGTCACGCGATGGTGAAATGGCGCGAGTCCATAAAGGCCGATCGATGCTTGGCGCGCCGCCGCGATGAGCGTCTCTTCGCCGAGCGAGGCCAACGGCCCCTTCAGCCGCGCGGCCATATGGATCCCCGCGGTCGGCACGATCGGTTCGAACCAGCGCGCGAGGTCCCCTTGCAGATGCTCGAGCAGCATGGCGCGGCGCGCCGCATAAGCCTTGTGCATGCGCCGTAGATGGCGCGCGAAGTCGCCGTCGAGCATGAACGACGCGAGCGCTGTTTGCGTCAGCGTGCAGCCGTGACAATCGGCGATCTGCCGGGCCTTCAGCAGCGGTCCGTGCAACGACGCGGGCGGCACCAGGTAGCCGATTCGCAATTCAGGGAAGATCGTCTTCGAAAAGGTACCCACGTATGCGACGAGGCCGGCGCGATCGAGGCTCTTCAGCGGCTCCATCGGCCGGCCTTCGAAACGGTACTCGCAGTCGTAGTCGTCCTCGATGATGACCGCGCCGCGCTTTTGCGCCCATTCGAGCAGCTCGACGCGACGCTCGAGGCTCATCGGCATGCCGAGCGGAAACTGATGCGAAGGCGTCACGTAGACGAGCCGCGCCTTGTCCGGCAGCTTGCTGACGATCAGGCCTTCGCGATCGACCGGCACCGGCACGACCCGCGCGCCCGTCACCGTGAAGCATGCATGCGCGGGCGGGTAGCCGGGGTCTTCGATCGCCGCGATTTCGCCGGGCCGCAGCGTGATGCGCGCCATCAGATCGAGCGCGTGCTGCGCGCCCTGCGTGACGATCACGTCTTCCCAGTTGCTCGACACGGCACGGTTGAAGGCGAGGTAGCGCGAGATCGCGAGGCGCAGTTGCTGGTCGCCGGCCGGCTCGCGATACGTGCCGGGACTGCGCGCCTGGTCGCGCAGTGCGTGATTCACGCAGCGGCGCCAGACGTCGAATGGAAACAGCGTCTTGTCGGTTGCACCGCCGATGAAGTCGAGCGGCGACGGCACCGATGGCCGCGGCAACGGCAGGCGCTCGGGCATCTGCTCCCACAGCGGTT
>ABYL01000213.1 GCA_000173575.1 Burkholderia sp. H160
CGTCCGCAGGTGCAGCAGCCGCGCCCCGAACCACGGCCCCAGCCGGTGCAGCAGCCGCGTGCGCAACCACAGCCGCAACAGCAACACGCCGAGCAGCACCAGGGCGGCGGCAATCGCGACGAGCATCACAAAGGCTGAGCAGCCCACCTGCCGCACAGGCAACAAAAAAACCCGCGACGCAAACCGTCGCGGGTTTTTTCACATTCGATGGCGCGGCGCTACCGCCGCGCTTCTACCGACATCAGATCGCCATCGGCGCCGTCAGCGGCTCGTGATGTCGATAGCCGACTAGCGAAAAATCGGCCGGCTCGATCTTCTCGAGCCATTCCGGCTCGTAGACGCCGGTCTTCGCGTACTCGGGCACGCGATCCGAAATGGCGAGCCGAGGGCTCTCGTACGGCTCGCGCTTGAGCTGCTGGTGCAGCATGTCGAGCTGATTCTCGTAGATGTGCGCGTCGCCGATGAAATAGCTGAACCAACGCGGCGTATAGCCCGTCAGCCGCCCGACCAGATGCAGCAGCGCCGCGCCCTCGGTCAGATTGAACGGCGTGCCGAGTCCGACGTCGTTGCTGCGGATATACAGACACAGCGAAATTTCGCGGCGCGTGACATTCGGCAGGAACTGGTACAGCAGATGGCAGGCCGGCAGGGCAATCTGGTCCAGCACGGCCGGGTTCCACGCATGGAACAGAATCCGTCGATCGGCGGGGTTCTCGATGATCGTGTCGAGGCACTGGCGCAGCTGGTCGATCGCCTTGTAAAGCAACACCTTCGAGCGGCCTTCTTCGTCGAACTGCGTGATCACGCGGAAACCACGCGCCTGGGCGTCGGCGAGCTGCGCGCTCGCGCTGGCGTCGAGCACCTTGTAGGCCGGCCATTTACGCCATTGCACGCCGTAGACATCACCGAGATCGTCGGGGCCTTCGCGATACGGATTGGCGAGCCACTGCGCGTTCTGATTCGCGTTCCCGTCCCACACCTTGCAGCCGAGATCGCGGAAATCCGCAGCGCTGCGCGACGCCCGCAGAAACCCGACCAGCTCACCGATCGCCGACTTGAACGCCAGCTTCTTCGTCGTGACGGCGGGAAAGCCCTGCTGCAGATCGAAGCGCAGCATCGCGCCGGGCATGCTGATGGTACGGATGCCGGTGCGGTTTTCCTGCCACGTGCCGGTGTCGAGAATCGTGCGAACGAGGTCCAGGTATTGTTTCATGCAGTTTCCTTCGACGCGGCGCGAACCCAACCAGGCACACCACGGAATTGAGCAAAACCCGATTCTAACAAGCGCGACCAGACGCCGCCGGGGCACGGCGCGCCGCATCGAGAATTCCCAAGGGATTTCAGTCGGAAAGGAAAAAGTCGCAGAACGCGAACGAGGGCGGCAACGTCGTGCACGCGACAGCACTTCGACGCGACGCTTATCAGTTGATGGTGGCTGCGCCCGGATGGCGCAGCCTACCCGTCTAGATCGTCAGAGCCCGAGACCCGAGGCGACGCGCCAGGCCGGCACACGCCGCCCGCCTCACAGATGCTGCACCGACGCCGGCAAATCACCGTGCGGCGTCGCCAGCGGCTCGGCTTCCATATGACGCATGCCGTGCGAGCACAGCAGCCGGTACAACGTCACCCGCGAGATGCCGAGCTCCTGCGCCGCGTCCCCGAGCCGCCCGCGATGCCGCAGCAACGCGAGCTCGATCGCCTGACGCTCGGCTGCTTCGCGCGCCTGCGCGAGCGACACTGGCACGATCTCGACGTATTCGGCGAGTTCGAGGTCGCGCGCGGTGATCGCGCGTCCCTCGGACATCACGATCGCGCGCCGCACCCGGTTGATCAGCTCACGCACGTTGCCCGGCCAGCCGTAGTTATGCAGCGCGGCGATCGCATCGGGTGCGAAGCCGCGCAGGCGACGGCTGGCGTCCTTCTTGAAGCGCTCCAGCATGTGCCGCGCGAGCAGCTCGATGTCCTTGCCGCGCGCGCGCAGCGGCGGCTCGTCGATCTGCAGCACGCAGAGGCGGTGATACAGGTCGGAACGGAAGCGCCCTTCAATCATCGCCGCAGTCATGTCCACGTGGGTTGCCGAAATGATGCGCACGTCGACGTCGATCGCGGTGTGTCCGCCGAGCCGCTCGACCTTGCGCTCCTGCAGAAAGCGCAACAGGCTCGCCTGGCTTTCGAGCGGCAGATCGCCGATTTCATCGAGAAACAGCGTGCCGCCGTTGGCCGCCTCGACCCGGCCGATCTTGCGCTGGTTCGCACCGGTGAACGCGCCGCGTTCGTAGCCGAACAGCTCGGATTGCAGAAGATGCGGCGGGATCGCGCCGCAATTGATCGGTACGAACGGCGCGTTGCGCCGCGCCGAGCGCTCGTGAATCGCGACCGCCGTCAGTTCCTTGCCGGTGCCCGATTCGCCGGAGATGAACACCGGCGCGTCGGTCATCGCGACCTTGCGGATCGAGCGGAACAGCGCGAGCATCGCGTCGCACGAGCCAACCATCTCGCCTTCGGCGCCCTGCAAGCCGTCGTGCGTCGCGGTCTCGCTCAGCGAGATCATGCCGTATGCATGACCCACAGAATCGACGATACGGTCGCCGGAATACGGCACCGTCACGTAATCGAAACAGTAGTCGCGCACGAGCCGGCGCAAGGAGGCATCCTGCAGTTGGCCAGGCGTGGTGGCGGCGACCCAGCCGACGTTCGGCATGGTCAAACAGGATTCAAAAGCGGCGATTTCGTGCGGCTGGAAATCGCTGGACAGATCGAGCAGGCCGCCCGCTGCCGAGCCGGTGCGCACAGCCCGGCGCGCATCGCGCGCCGATCCCACGACTTCGACATGCCAGCCGCGCTGCAGAAAACGCGTATTCAGTTCCGCGCTCGGATCGCGAGAAACGTAAATCAGTTGCCGCGTTGCGGATTCCATTATTCAGATCCTCTCGTCAACGAACGTTAAGGACGACGCATGCACCTGAAACTGCGGTTCAGACACGCTGACTCGATCGGGATTCGCGAATCGCAAAAACCGAACGGCCATTCCATTCCGTGCGGACAGCTGATCCCCAAGAAAGCGGCGTGTATGTTTAGACGGCCCGATATGGGCCTTTTTTAAATCTGAAGCTGTTTCCGAGAGCTTACTATACGCGCGCCGCTTCGAAAACAATTATGCGATTGCAATCAATGGACTCCATGCCCATCAAGGCTTAGCGGCCGATCATGATTTATTCAGCCGACAAATAAAACATAAGTGGAAGCGCTTTTCATGACGCTTGCGCGACAGCACTTCGTACCTCGCGAATTAACGAATTATAGGTATTTTCTGCTGGTCCGTTTCAGCGCTGAAACGTTTTTTTCCGATTTGGCGCGCATTAGTCGGGTTTCTGCTGGGTGCCTCCAGGCGCATCAATGGATTGCGAGCGATGGCACATGTTTCGCTAAATGGCGTGCACCAGGGAGACACATCATGCGACTCGCATTCCGCATCGATCTGATAAGCCGCTGCTTACCGTACTTCGCAATTTGCGCAGCATTCGCATTAAGCGCACCGCCGGCGACTGCCGGCGCCCCGACGGCGCCAGCCGCCTTGCCTCAATCCGCCACGCTGACGGATTCCAGCGGTGCCGCCGGCCCCACCCCCGCAAGCCTGCAAGCCACCGCGCCGGCTCCCGCCGAAGACAACAGCGAGACTTCCGCCAACGCGTCGAACCCGGCTGCCGATGCTGCAGCCATGAACGATATTGCGCTCGACGACCAGATGCTGTCGCGGCAACGCGGCGGCGCGGTCGGCCTGGTGATGGTCGCCGCGACGCCGCAGCTGATGCAAAGCGGCGGCAACCAGGTGACATTGTGGGACGAGATCGCCCCGCCCTCGCCGCTGCCGGTGCCGGTCGACGCCGCCCGCGCCGCCCAGGGCAACGTCGCGACGTACCAGCGCAAGTAGCAGAACGAAGCAACGCAACAAGCCGGCGAGACGCAAGAAACACGCGAGAGGGGACCGGGACATGACTACGAACCACCAGACGCCGCACGCCTTCGGCCTGCCGGCGGTGTCGTTCCGCAGCGCTACCGTCTTGCCGCGCGCGGCTTCGGCCAGAGCCACCCTCCTCGCCAGCGTCCTCGTCATCACCTGCTTCGCCAGCTACGCCTATGCCGAGCAGGTCGCCAACCCGGGCGACATCATCGTCGAGCGCAGCGTTACGCCGCGCGACGCGTTCGTCCCCGTGCCGCGCGACCAGGATCCGGTCGCGGTACGGGCGACCACTTTCCCGGCCAACTCGTTCGATCCGACGATCGCGACGCTCGTCGGCGATACCGATCTGACGAACGCGCACGGCTCGACCGGCGTCGCCGACGGCGGCGCGCTCGGCGGCACCGGCATGCAGGCGGTCACGCAGATCCTGAGTGGCAGGACGACCGGCAACAACATCCCGCTGAACGCCGGTGGCATCGGCGGACCGGCGGCGGGCGTCGGCGGCACGATCAGCTCGTCGGTGACGGGCGCGCTCGCGCCGTTGTCGAACGTGCTCGGCGGCGCGCCCGGAGGTCTGAAATGAGCACGCGACTTCGCCTCTCGTTGCAACCACGTCAGGTCACTTCGGCGCGTCCGGCCCTGCGCGCGTACACGTGCCTGTGCTGCGCCGCCGCTGCGCTCGTCGCGGGTCAGGCACACGCGCAATCGCAAGGGGTGCCGGTCGTCGGCGCCACCGCGACGATCGGCACCGGCGCGGGTATGGACGTGACGGGCGCGCTCACGGTCAACGAAACGGCCGGCCTCGACAACGCGCAGGCCAACCAGATCACAGTGACGAACGGCGGCTCGGTCGGCAATGCGAACGCGAGCGTGCAACGCGCGTCGGTGATCGCGAACGTGCCGCGCGCGCACGCGTCGATCGAAGCCAACGCGTTTTCGAACACATCCGGAGCGGTACTGGTGAACCAGTCGGCCGGAGCAGGGAATCTGCAGCGCAACAGCACCCAGATCGGGACTGCGGCGCTCGGAGTCGAGACCGTCTCTGATGGCGAGCTATCCGCGACGGCCCCGAAAAACGGGAGTCTGGGGCAATCGAACGCGATTCACGGTGTGCGCGAGGCAAGCATCTCCAGCGAGGCCTTGCGCAACGTCAACGGAATCGTGCAGATCAACCAGGCCGCCGGCGCCGGCAATGCCACGGCAAACAGTTTTGTGCTCCGTCCCCCGGCGGGCACTTTTTTTAACTGACCACACTTAAAGTATCGGAGCGAATCATGAAGCGCACTCTCATTGCCACGGCCGTTCTCGTTGCCGCATCCGGCAGCGTGCTTGCCGCGCCGCAGAAAGCCTACCTGTTCAATACGACGGTCGTCGGCGAGATTGTCGGCATCGAAGGCATGGTCGGACTGTTTGGCTGCGTGCACGTCTCCAGCACGGCCGACGCTGTGATCAACAACGATCAGATGGTCAACGTGAACGCCACGCTCGATCCGCAGGCGCAGACCTACACGAGCGGCACCGTGACCACGACCCTCAACAACAGCAGGACGTCGGTCAGAGGCGGCGGCACGGCATTCGCGTTCACGACGCAAAACCATACGTCGTCGAGCTCGAGCGCACAGGGCTTCCAGGCCTCCGGCGGCTATGCGTACGGCAGCCAGAGCGCGAGCGTGTCAGCCGGCGGCTATGAAACGAGCCAGCAGGCCGCCGGCATCGCGGGCAGCTTCTCGCACACGCGTCAGAACTCGGGCGGCCATATCTCGGCGGGCGGCTCGATCGGCGGCAGCTACAGCTATCAGGACCACAACACGCCCTCGCACGGCAGCGGCTCGTTCAGCGCCCGCGGCGGCCTGCAGGCCGGTTATCGTGAATCGAGCTACTCGAACTCGTCGCGCGTCGCCGGCGGCTTCGAAGCGAGCGAAGCGTCCGGGCAAAGCCGTTCGTGGGGCTTCAAGGCGAGCGAAGGCTCCGGCTATGCGAGAGTCAGCGAGCAATCGTCGAGCTACTCGCGCAGCCGCTCGTCGTCGACGAATTCGTACGGCGCCGCATGGGGCATCGACGAAGGCATGACGACGACCGACGTGACGACGCGCGGCACGATCGCGCAGCACATCAACAACGAAGCGGCCGGCACGCTGAACGCGACCACCGGCACCAACGCGGCCAGCAACGTGTCGGGCAACCTCGGTATCAACGTCGCGGAAGGCATCGACAACGCGCAGAGCAACGACGTGTCGCTCGCCTCGGTCGACGTCGGCAACGTGTTCGGCAACGCGCAGGACTTCAACGTGCAGTCCTCGGGCGGCAGCGCGACGATCCACAACTTCAATCTGAACGCGTCGGTCGGCAACGGGTCGCTCTCGGGTGTGACGGGCAACGTCGGCGTGAACATCGCGTCCGGTATCGGCAACGCGCAGGACAACGCGCTTGCCGGCGCGGTGACGACGACCTCGCCGGGCAAGGCGCTGACCACCGCGATGAGTGCGACGGATGACAACTCGCAATCCGCCACGATGGCCGTTCACGGGCAATTCCAGGGCACGGCGAGTCTCGGTGCCGATACGCTGAAAGGCGCCTCCGGCAACATCGGCGTGAACATCGCCGGCGGCGCGGGCAATCTGCAGCACAACGGTCTTGCCATCGCGGCGCTGAACAGCGGCAAGTAAGCCGGCGAAGCGCCGAGCGCAGGCAGGCAGAAGAAGCACATAGCAGTCGGAAGGGCGCGCCGGCAGCCGCAGAAGCTGCCGGCGCGGAACGGGCAGGAGACCAGCATGACCGGGCTAAAGGGGTTCCCGGCGCTACCGTTCGCCGTAGCGCTGGCAGGCTGCATGCTCTGCGCGGACCACGCGACCGCGCAATCGAGCATCGATACGTCCACCTTCGTCGGCGTGCCGTTGACAAAGACGGTCCGCTCGATGAGGGACCTGCGCTACAACCACATCGTCAGTCAGCAGTTCGATTACAGCTGCGGCGCGGCGGCGCTCGCCACCCTCCTCAAGTACGGCTACGGCATCGATATTCCGGAGACCGAACTGATTGCCCGGATGATGGTCTTCTCGACGCCCGAAGTCGTCGTCAAGAACGGCTTCTCGATGCTCGACATGAAGCACTTCGTCGAAACCATCGGACTGCGCGGCCGCGGCTTTCGCGTGAACGTCGACGCGCTCCACCACCTTCAGATCCCTGTGATGGTCCTGATGAACATCGACGGGTACGAGCATTTCGTGATCGTCAAGCATGCGCAGGACGGCCGAGTGTTCATCGCGGACCCGGCGCTCGGCAATCGTATCGTGCTCGAAGAGGACTTCGCGAAGACCTGGAACGGTCTCGTGTTCGCGGTCCTCGGCAAACCCTTCAGGGAGGATTCACCGCTGTTGCAGGACAACGAGTCGCTCGCGCTGAAGCTGCGCGCCGCTGCGCTGGCAGCCGGCACCGCCGCGACTCCCTTTGTCGAGTACGGCTTGAACAAGGCAGACATGTTCTGATCCCATCATGAAGTCACACTTCACACAGCTTGGGTTCGTGCTCTGTGCCATCGCATGCGGCGCAAGCGCCCTCGCCCATGCTTCGGACGGCGCCGCTTCGCCACCGACGCCCGAACTTTCGATATCGCGCGAGCCAGGAGCCGCGCCCCTGCGGGTGCAGCTCCTCGACGACGACGTACTTGCAACCCAGACCGGCAAGTACGCCGGCGCGACGATGATCTCCGGCTTCGTGCTGAACGTTCTTTCGCAGTGGCAGTTGCCCAACGGCGCGGGCGCGCTCGCCCAGGGCTCGCTGAGCGCAGTGCGGAACGGCAGCGGCCAGCTCACGAGTTCCGTCAGCACGTTCGCGAGCGTGACCGGCGGCGCGCACGGCTTTGCAGGCAATTCGGGCGCCAATCCGAATGCTCAGGCGAGCGGCGGCCAGAGCATCGGCGTCAACGGTGTATCGCAGGTCACCCAGGTCGCGGGCGATCGCAATATCGGCACCAACTCCGCGCTCATCGATTTCAACAACAGCGCTGTGACGCTGACGGGCTCCGCCAACGCGCCGTCGGCATCGGCCAGCAATTCGACCGGCTCGGTGAAAGCCGGCATTTCGTTCGGCAGCAACGGCGTGAGCGTCGCGCTGCAGACACCCGCTGGGCTCGCCACCCAGACCATTGCGCCGAGCAACGGGCAGATCGCCCAGTTGCTGCAGATTGCAGGCAATAACCAGCAAGCCGTCAACGCCCTGCAACTGCATCTGCAAACCCAGCAGATGTCGGCTTCGATGCTTCGTCAGTTAGGCGTACTGCAGGCACTGCAAAACAGGAGATAACGAGGCGGGCCGCCACCCGCCAGCTTCGGCACACGCAATAAAGATACGGCTGCGCAGTCGGGACTCGCGCAGCCGGAAGACCGGGGGAACAGAAAATGAGAAAAGTGTCATCGACGAGGGCGCCGCGCATGGCTCTCGCGGCCATTCCGGCCGCCGCCATGCTCTGGGCTCTCGCGCAATCGGCGAGCGCGCAGGCGCTTGCCGGTCAATCCGTGGAGGAGCGTCTGAACACACTGATGCGCG
>ABYL01000212.1 GCA_000173575.1 Burkholderia sp. H160
GTGAGTTGCGCTTCGGCACCTGCGTGCTCAATCCGCCCGATGGCTATGCGCTGGCCGATCTCGGCCAGGGCAAGCGCTTCGTGTCGGATCTGCTCGCGGGCGAAAGCACGCGCATCGAAGGCGACGCGCCATGGCTCGACGATGCGCAACTGCCGCGCTCGGAGTCGGCGCGTCTCGCGATTCGTGTGACGCCGCGCGCATGGGATGGGCGCAAAGACGAGCTCGTGATTCATCCGCGCAGTGTCGTGGCGGCAGT
This sequence comes from Burkholderia sp. H160, assembly GCA_000173575.1. Taxonomy (GTDB): domain Bacteria; phylum Pseudomonadota; class Gammaproteobacteria; order Burkholderiales; family Burkholderiaceae; genus Paraburkholderia. Next base: position 257 of record ABYL01000212.1, read on the forward strand.
GGTCAGCAACTCTGCGTGCGCGGATGCCGATACCGACGGCGCCGACGCGATCGTCGCGCGCGTGCGCGCGGCGCTGAACGCGCACGGTCTCGCACCGCTTTCGCTGGCGGCCTTGCTCGCGCCAGCGGCAAGCATGGCCGACCCGGCGCTCGCGCAAGCGGCGACGCTTCTCGACGTTCCGCTGCGCTTCGCCGATGCCAGCGCCGAACACGGCGAGCCGGACGCCGAGGCGCTGTTACACACCGCGCTGCGCATCCCGCACGAAACGCTGGCCGACGACACCCACACCAACGTCGCGCTCGCCCTCTCCCCGCTCGCCATCGACCCCGCGACGATCGGCCGTGCGCGCGGCCGTCTGACGGTCATCGGCCTCGGCCCCGGCCGCGCCGATCTGATGGTCCCAGCCGCGCGTACCGCGTTGCACGAAGCGACCGACATCCTCGGCTACGACACCTACGTGAAGATGGCCGGCCCGCTGCGCGCCGATCAGCGTGTGCACGGCACCGACAATCGCGAGGAAATGCAGCGCGCGCGGCACGCGTTCGAACTCGCGAGTGAAGGCCGTTCGGTCGTGATGGTGTCCTCGGGCGACCCCGGCGTGTTCGCGATGGCGGCCGCCGTGCTCGAAGCGCTCGAAGCTTCGCAAAACGAAGCGTGGGCCGCCGTCGAACTGTCGATCGTGCCGGGCGTGTCGGCCGCGCTCGCGACCGCCGCGCAGGCTGGCGCGCCGCTCGGCCACGACTTCTGCATGCTGTCGCTGTCGGACAACCTGAAGCCGTGGACGATCATCGAAACCCGCCTGCGCCATGCGGCGCAAGCCGACCTCGTGATGGCGTTCTACAACCCGATTTCGCGCGCGCGTCCGTGGCAACTCGACAAGGCGCTCGACATCGTGCGGGAGTATCGCGCGCCATCGACCCAGGTGGTGCTGGGGCGCGATATCGGCCGGCCCGGCGGCACGCTGCGCACACTGACGCTCGGCGAGCTTCGCTCGGCCGACGTGGATATGCGCACGATGGTGATCGTCGGATCGTCGCTGACGAGAAGATTTGCTTGCGGCGATAACGGTGCGCAGTGGGTATACACGCCGCGTTGGTACGAGTAAGCGGGCCGTACGGGGTCGCACCCGCGCGCCCCGCTCACGCCACCTTCAGATCCTCCACCGCCCGCTGCCTCACACCGAGGTCGTCCCACAGCTCCGGATGACACGTGAACACGAGGATCTGATGCCGCGTCGCCGCGTCGATCAACGCGCGCTTCAGCGCGTCGCGGCGCACAGCATCGGTGTGGACCGCCGCGTCGTCGAGCATCAGCAGGGTCGGCCGGCCTGAAGCCTGCAGCAGGTCCGCGTACGCGAGCCGCGTCAGGATGCCGAGCTGCTCGCGCGTGCCGAAGCTGAGCGCATCGAGCAGTTCCGCGCGACCGTCGCGATCGAGCATCGCCGGAATCAGGTCATCGCCGAGCGCAAGGCTCGACTGCGGAAAAATCCGCTTCAGATAGTGGCCGAGCCGCTCGGTCAGCGGCGCGCGCAGTTGCGCGAGCGCGGCGTCGCGCTCATCGACCAGCACTTCGTCGAGCAGACTCAGTGCGCTTGCGCGCATGCTCAGTTCGTCCTTGCGACGCATGGCCTGCTCGACCTGCGCTTCGAGCGCGGCAAGCCGTTCGCCGAGGCCCGATGCGCCCATCGTTTCGAGCTGGCTGCGCAGCTCCGCGATCCGCAGTTGACGCTCGTGCTGCTCGTTGCGCGCGAGTTCCGCCGATGCGCGAAAGCGCTTCGCCTCCGCCACGGGATCGTCGAGGCGGGCGGCGTCGAGTTCGCGCTCGCGCTCACCGCGCTGGTTCTTCAACGCATCGACCTTGACGCGCTGCTCGACGATGTGCGCCTGCCACTGCGCGCGGTTGCGGCGAAACGCTTCGTCGCTCAGTTGTGCTTCCTTGCGCTGCAGTTGCGCCGCGAGCGAATCGGCCTTCGCGACGCCGGTGGATTGTGCGCCAGCCGCCTGCACGAGCACCTTGCGCGCGGTCTCCAGCGTGTCGCGCGCGAGGTCGGCGTGGCGGCGCGCATCGTCGAGCGGCGCCGCCGCGGATACGTCGGGCAGGCTCGCCAGGCGCTCGCTGGACGCCTGCAAACGCGCCGCCGTCGATGCCAGCGCCGCCCGCAACGCATCGATGCCTTGCGGTGCATGCACCTCGAGAATCCTGGCGTGATTCTTCTGTTGCGCGACCAGCGTTTTCCATTGCTCGTGACGCGCCTGCGCGTCGCCCACCGACGCGACGCCAAGCGTGCGCAGCGACTGCGCGTGTTTCGCTGCGAGCGAGGCCAATTCCGCCAACTGTGCGGACAGGTCGGAGACACCCGGAATCACGCGCAATTCGCCGAGCTCGCCGAGGCCGATGTGCTTTTCTTCATCGACGCGCAGCACGCCCGTGCCGCTGATCGTCTCAGTGCCGACGCTTAGCTCGCCGTTCAGCCGGTACTCGATGCGCGTCATCGCCGCTTCGGTTCGTGCGCGCAGCACGGTCAATTCGCCGTCGAGCGCGATGAGGCGCTTTAACTGCGCGTCGTCGAGTTCGAGCGCCGCCGCCTCGCGCGCGGCCTGCAACACAGCGGCATTCACCTTGTCCGCCTCGACGATCGACGCTTCGAGCCGCTGGCTCTCCGCCCGGTAGAAATCGACCTGGCTGCGTAGATCGGCGGCGGTTACGGCCGCGTTCGCGAGTTCGAGCGCGTGCATAGCCTCGGCCGATGCCTGCTCGCATTGCACGACGCGGCTTTCCGCCTGCGCATGCGCGGTTTGCGCGGCCGCGACCTCGGCGCGCGCCGCGTCGAGCTGCTCGCGTTCGCGGGCGATGGCCGCTTCGAGTTCGAGCGCGCCCTGCTCCTGCTGCACCGACAATGCGAGTTCGGCCTCGCCGACCTTCAGCGACTGCGCGAGCCCTTCGAGACCGCGTTCGAGTTGCTCGACCGCCGTGGCGCGCTGCTGCGCGAGCGCGGCCTTCTGCTCGTGAAGCTCCCACGGACGCTTGCGCTCAGCGTCGTCGAACGCTTGCTGTTGGTTGGCAAGACGCGCGATGTTGTCATCGAACTGCTGGCGCTGCTGTTGCAACTCGTCGCGGCTCGCGATCAGCGCGGCGAGCTTCTGCTCGGCCTCGGCGAGCGGCCCGGTCGACTTCTGCGTGCGCGCGGTCAGCAGTTGCCGCAACTCGCGCTGCACGGCCGCGATCAGCGCGTCCTCGCCGCCCGACTCACGACCGCCCGACAGTTGCGTCAGCGCGTCGCGCAGATACTGCGTCGCGTGCCCGGTCGAATCGCGCATCTCCTGCGTGCCGCCCTGCTGCACCCACAGCAGACCCGGCACGCCGGCGTTCTCCGCCTTCATCGGACCGCGCGCCGCGCGCGAAAAACCAAGCAGCGCGGCGAGCTTGTCTTCGGCTTCGTCCTCGCTATACACGGCCTGGCCGATTCTCAGCTCGCAGCGCTGGCGCGACACGAACTGCTTCGCCAGACGGCACGCCACACCATCGAGCTCGAAGCTGACCTCGACCGACGGCTGCCCGCTCGCGAGCCCCCACGGCAACAGATCCTTCAGATGCGAAGCCTTGTAGCGTTCGAGAAACACCGTGCGAACGGCTTCGGCGATCGTGCTCTTGCCGGCCTCGTTCGGGCCAATGAACAGGTTGAGGCCGGGCTGCAGATCGTCGATCACGAGCTGCCCGCTGAACTGCCTGAATTCCTGAATCGCGATTCGTTGCAGCTTCATGCGCAGGCCCCTTCACGCGGCAGTTCAGGTTGTTGACGGTCACGCGCCTGCGCGGGTGGCGCGGCAGTTGAATCGCGTTGCCGCTGTTCGCGCTGAAAACGTGCGAGCAGCAGCAACGCTTCCGCCGCGCGCCGAGCCTGCTGCGGATCGGCTTGCGTGTCTTCCTGCAAACCGCGCAGCCGCGCGACCACCTTCGCGAGATAGCCGCTTTGCGCGCCGAGTTCGGCGAGATCGTCGGCGGTGGGGAGCACGTGCAGGGCGGCGAGATCGGCACGCAACGCGCGCACGCGGGCGCGGGCCTCCTCGACCGCGACATGCAGCGCTTCGGCATCGGCGAGCGCCGCCGTGCCGCCGACCTCGATGCGCAGAACGTCATTCGCACCGAGCACGGCGAGGCGGGTTTTCAACGCGTCGACGTCGGTCGGCACCGAAATCGTCTCGTCCCAGCGATACCACCGATACTGCCCGACCCGCACCGCATCGACCTGCGGCACCGCGCCGGGCTCGCTCACGGTGACGTCGAGCACGAAGCCCGGTTCGTTCGCGCGAAAACGGTCCTGCTCGTGCGTGCCCGCGTACCAAGTGCGTTCATCGACGCGCAGATGACCGTGCCAGTCGCCCAGCGCCAGATAGTCGAGCCGGGCGCTCGCGGCGCGCGTCGGCGCGAGCGGATTCGACGAATCGATGCCCTCCTGCAGAATCCCGCCGACACTGCCATGCGCGAGTCCCACGCGGTGATAGCCGGGCGGCGTGTCGGTGGTGTCGAAGAACGTGGTCGTGTCGTCGTAGGTGATGCGCTGCGTGAGCGGCGCGCAAAGCAGCGCGCAGCGGCACGCGTCGAGCAGGACGACACCGGGTTCGAGCACGAGGCGCACATTCGGCGGGACGCAATTGAGCCGCTGCGCGCGGGTCCACACGCTTTCGACCAGCGCCGCATCGTGATTGCCCGGCAGCATGATCCACGGACCGGAGAACGCTTGCAGCGCGGCGAACAAACGCCGGATCACAGTGTCCGACACCGTCTGCAGATCGAACACGTCGCCCGCGACGAGCACTGCGTCGACGTTGCGCGCGCTCGCTTCTTCGGCGATGCGGCGTACCGTGTCGAAGCGCGCCTGCGCGAGATGCGCGGCCTCGTCCGGCTCGAACTGGCCGAATTGCGTGCCGATCTGCCAGTCCGCGGTGTGCAGAAACCTGATCACTGTGCCTCCATTGCGATTGTGTTGCGTCGTATTGCGTGGGGTTCAACGTGGAGCCCAACCGGGAATGTTACCTTGCCGAAGCGTCGGCGCGTATTGCGCTCGCGCGTATCCAGGCTGGACGCGCGCGCAGGCCGTATCGCATCATTGCAACCGAACCGCCTGAACCCTGCCACCCTTGAGCCGCTGCCCGACAGGATCGACCGCGCCGATGGACAAAACCACCGAACTGAAGAAGGCCAAGCGCACGCCTTTACTGCTGCTCGCCGCGGCCGCCTGCGTTTTCGTCGTCACCGCGTTCCTGCCGCGCGGCCTGTGGGTCGACGGCATCAAGGCCGTCGCCGAAGCCGCCATGGTCGGCGCGCTCGCCGACTGGTTCGCGGTCGCCGCGCTGTTCAGGCGCGTGCCGATTCCGCTCGTGTCCGCGCATACCGCGATCATCCCGCGCAACAAGCACAAGATCGCCGACAACCTCGCACTGTTCGTCCAGGACAAGTTTCTCGACGTGCCGTCGCTGGTCGGTCTGATCCGCCGGCATGATCCGGCGCAGACCATCACCGTGTGGCTCAGCGAACCGGCCAATACTGCCCGCCTCGGCGACTACGTGGTGCGGCTCACCGGCGGCATCCTCGACCTGGCCGACGACGCGCGCATCCAGAGCTTCATCAAGGACGCGTTGCGCGACGTGCTCGCGAAGGTCGATCTGTCGCAATCGCTCGGCGCGATTCTCGACACGCTGACGCGCGACGGCCGCCATCAGGAACTGCTCGACGCCGCGATCGATCAGGTGACCGCGGTGCTGCGCGAGGCGCCGGCGCGTGAGTTCATCGCCGGGCGCATCGTCGATTGGGTGAAGAGCGAGTATCCGACGATCGAGAAGTTTCTGCCGTCAGCGTGGATCGGCGACAAAGGCGCCGAAGCGATCGCAAGCGCCGCGAACCGCATGCTCGAACAGATCGCGGAGAACCCCACCCACGAGTTGCGCGACAAATTCGACACGGTGGTGCAGAAGCTGATCGTGCGCTTGAAGACCGATCCGGTTTTCCTGCAGCAAGGCGAAGCGCTCAAGCGTTATCTGATCGAAGGCGAGGCGTTCAGCGCCTACGTGAAGGATATGTGGGGCGACCTGCGGGCGTGGCTCAAGCGCGATCTGAACAGCGCCGAGTCGGTGCTGCATGCGCGTGTCACGGCAATGGGCGAGTGGGTCGGCCGCGAACTCGCGCGCGATCCGGCGCTGCGGCAATCGCTGAACGATCACCTCGAGGAAGCGGCGCGCGCGATGGCGCCGGACTTCGCGCAGTTCCTCACGCGCCATATCAGCGACACCGTGAAGAACTGGCCCGCGCACGAGATGTCGCACCAGGTCGAGATGAATATCGGCAAGGATCTGCAGTACATCCGCATCAATGGGACGATCGTCGGCGGATTTATCGGCTTGTTGCTGTACGTGAGTTCGCAGTTGCTTGAGATGCTGCGCGTGCATGTCGGGTGACGACTTGCGCTCACTGCGCGTAAGCCCGCCAGCCGCCCAAACCGCCTACAATCCGGGCATATGTCTTGCTGACCACCTATGCTCCGCGCGACCGTCAGCGCCTCCCAACCGGAATTCTGTTCGCATGAAAATATCGCTACCCCCGCCGCAAGGCCGGCCGAACCGCGTTTACCCGCCGGGGACGCCGGGCCTGCATGGGCTCGTGTCGCTGATCACTGGCGTCGTGGTCGTGTGCGCGCTGTACTTCGGCCGGGAGGTACTGATTCCGATCACGTTGTCGGTGCTGCTGAGCTTCCTGCTCGCGCCGCTCGTGCAGATGCTGCGGCGTCTGCACATGGGCCAGCTGCCGTCGATCTTCATCGCGGTGCTGTTCGCTCTCGCCTCGCTGCTCGCGATCGGCGCGCTGATCGGCGCGCAGCTCGTGCAGCTCGCGGGCGCCTTGCCGCAGTATCAGGAAGCAATCGAGCAGAAAATCGAAACGGTGCAGGAAAAAACCGTCGGCCGCGCCGATTCGCTGATGACCAGCGCGGCCACCGCACTGCAGCGCATGGCGCCCTCGCGCCCCGCTCCGCCGCACCTGACCGGCCGCGCCGCGCGCAACGCGCCGCAGGTGCCGCAACAGGTCGAGGTGCACGAGCCCGCGCTGACACCGGTGCAACTCGCCCAGCGCGCACTGACGCCGGCCATCGCGCCGATCGAGACGACCTTCATCGTGCTGGTCGTGACGATCTTCATTCTGTTGCAGCGCGAGGATTTGCGCGATCGTCTGATCAGCCTCTTCGGCTCGCGCGACCTGCACCGCACGACTACCGCGATCAACGACGCCGCCGGGCGCCTATCGCGCTATTTCGTTGCGCAGCTCGGCGTGAACCTGAGCGCGGGCAGCATCATCGCGATTGGGCTCGCGATGATCGGCGTGCCGGGCGCATTGCTGTTCGGCGTGATCGCCGCGCTGCTGCGCTTCGTGCCGTACATCGGCATCTGGATCGCGGCGCTCTTCGCCGTGTTTCTCGCGGCCGCGATCCAGCCGCAATGGACCATGGCCGTGTACACGTTGATCCTGTTCATCGTCGTCGATGTGGCCGCCGGGCAGATCGCCGAGCCGCTGGTGTACGGTCATCGCTCGGGCCTGTCGCCGCTTGCGGTGGTAGTCGCAGCGATTTTCTGGAGCTGGCTGTGGGGGCCGATCGGCCTCGTGCTGTCGACGCCGCTCACGCTGTGCATCGTCACGCTCGGGCGCTACGCGGATCGACTCAACTTCCTGACCGTGCTGCTCGGTGATCAGCCCGCGCTGACGCCCGCGCAGACCTTCTATCAGCGCCTGCTCGCCGACGATCCGGACGAGGCCATCGTCCAGGCCGAGCGGCTGCTGCGCGAGATGTCGCTGATCGACTATTACGACAAGGTCGCGCTCGAAGGCCTGCGGCTCGCGCGCAACGACGCGCTGCGCGGCGTCTTGATGCCCAACCAGTTGCAGCGGATCAACGACGCGCTCGCCGATATCGTCGAGAACCTCGAAATCGCCGAAGGGCTGCACGATACGCTCGCGCCTCGCGATCCGGCGGATCCGGGTAGCGCGCTGCGCACCTCGACGTCGGATATGGCGTCGCCGGGCGCGGGTAGCGCGCAGCGCTATGGCAGCGACCTGCTCGCACGCTCGCGATCTGCGGACGAAGCGGGCAAGGCGGCAGTGCTGTGCGTGCCCGGCCGTGGCGCGTTCGACGAAGTGACGACTGCGATCGCCGTGCAACTGCTGAACCGCCAGGGCTTCGCGCCGCTGATGGCGACGCACTCGGGCTATCGCAGGGCGCACGCCGACGAGCCAAGTTTCAAGGACGCGTCGATCATCTGCATCGTGTCGCTCGACGCGCCCGAGTCGCCGGCGTATCTGCGCAACATGCTGCGGCGCACG
>ABYL01000211.1 GCA_000173575.1 Burkholderia sp. H160
CGCGGCGACGGCCGGTGGCGATCAGGATTGGGAGACGTTCTGAGCTTGCTCAGGTCCAGGTGTACATGGGCGGCGGCGCTGTCGCGCGTTAGGTGAACCGGCACGCGGCAGCTCGACGCAACATCCGTTCCCGATTGCGGGCCTTCTGTCCGGCGCCCGCACCACACAAGCGACGATCGCTTCGCAAAAATGCGGGCATGTATTCGCATACGCGGTATTTTTGCGGCGCGCAAACGATTTAACGTTTGCGCGCCGTCGCCTTTTTGCCGCCGCGCGCCGCGATCCGGTACATTGACGGGCACGGCCCCGATCCGCGTGCGCGGCGGTTGGCTGCCCGCACCTCGAACAGGTGGCTCCCCCTTATCGTTCGCCCTGTGAACCCTGCCATGCGCCAGCTACAAAGAACCGACATCACGCGATACGATCTTGCGCAACACCTCGTCGAGGCGCGCCGGCAGCATCGTCCGATCGATGCGCCCGCACCCGACAGCCTGCCGCCCGATGCGGCGACCGCCTACGCGATCCAGCAGGCCGTGATCATGGGCCTCGGCGAGTCGACCGGCGCGTGGAAGATCGGCGCGAAGTCGCCGGGCGGCGCGGCCTCGGGCGCGCCGATTCCGGCCTCGCTGGTGGTGCCGTCGCCGGCGCGGCTCGCCCATGACGGATTTTTTCGCGTGCTCGTCGAACTCGAGATCGCGTTCCGCTTCGACGTGACGATCGAGCCGCGCGCCCGGGCGTATGCGCGTGACGAAGTGCTGTCGAAGGTCGGCGCCGTGTTGCCGGCCATCGAGATCGTCGACAGCCGCTTTGCCGAGTGGCCGAACGTCGCGCCGCTCGCGCAGCTGGCCGACGCGCAGAACAACGGCGCGCTGATCACCGGCCATCCGGCCGTCTATGCAAGCCTCGCGCGCGGCTTCGACTTCGTGTCCCCAGAGCTGGAGTTGAGCTTGAACGGCCGCTCGCTACTGCCGGAAGTGACCGGCAATCCGGCCGGCGATCCGCGCGAGGTGCTCGTGTGGTTCGTCAACCATTGCGCGGCGATGGGCATCACGATCGAGCGCGACTGGACCTTGACCACGGGTTCATACGTCGGCGCGCACAAGATCGACGAGCCCGGCATCGTGCGCGGTCATATCGACGGACTCGGTGAAGTGGAAATCGAATTGACCTGATCGATGCCGCGGCGGTTGTAACTGTAACCGCAAATTACGACTCGTCATTCCAGACGGCTGCCCGGGGGCAGCCGTTTTTTATTTTGGCGAACGCGAAAGGATGGCAGTCTTCGAGTCGTTAACCTGTTCGAATGCTTTCGTTGCAACTTTGCCGCGTCTTCCCGTATACACCTATGAGAGTCACGCGAGTTGCTGCCGAGAGGGAGCAGGAACAGCGGCGGGCAGCGAAAACGTCATCACGTGCATGCTTTTTGTGACGAACTGTGCGTGCGCAGACAGCCGCTCTTTTATGACGGGGTGACGGTGCAGGTACGGTACGTGCATTAGTGATGCGACGACATGACGCGATGCAGCGGTACAGGGATGTCGTGCAGGAGCACTGAATAGCGATGTGGTGCTGAAGAAAGCAGCAGTACAGCGGAGCAACGGATGATGTGATTCGTTGCTGCGTGAGTGAAGAATCGTAGGTGGTCGAAACTTTGTTTCCAGGTGAGGACTGTGGCGGGACGGTTACGGCGCGATTTTCGCAACGTAATCCGTGAAAAAAAATTTAAAAGGGTTTAGGATGAATTCGAGCGATGTCGTTTCCTAATTGCGCGCCGCGCACGACTTCGCTCCAGACTTCGGCGAGGAGGTAGCATGGATATCTACAGCAGTTTCGCGACCCGCTTCGAGAAAACACGGGAGGATGAACTCTCGCTCGAGGAGTATCTCGCGCTCTGCAAAGACAATCCCGCCGCGTACGCCACGGCTGGCGAACGCATGTTGACGGCAATCGGGGAACCAGAACAGATCGACACGCGCAACGATCCGCGTTTATCGCGTATCTTCGCGAACAAGGTCATCAAGGTATACCCCGCATTTCGTGAGTTCTACGGAATGGAAGAGGTGATCGAGCAGGTGGTCGCCTACTTCCGGCACTCGGCCCAGGGGCTCGAAGAAAAGAAGCAGATCCTGTATCTGTTGGGACCGGTCGGCGGCGGCAAGTCGTCGATCGCCGAACGTCTGAAGCAACTGATGGAACGCGTGCCGTTCTATTCGATCAAGGGCTCGCCCGTCAACGAATCGCCGCTTGGCCTGTTCGATTACGAGGAAGACGGTCCGATCCTCGAAGAGCAATATGGCATTCCGCGCCGCTACCTGAAAGGCATCCTGAGTCCGTGGGCGGTCAAGCGCCTGCATGAGTACAACGGCGACATCCGCAAGTTCCGTGTCGTGCGCCGCTATCCGTCGATCCTTCGTCAGATCGGTATCTCGAAGACTGAACCAGGCGACGAGAACAATCAGGACATCTCGTCGCTGGTCGGCAAGGTCGACATCCGCAAGCTCGAGCAATACGCCCAGGACGACGCCGACGCCTACAGCTATTCCGGCGGACTGTGCCTTGCCAATCAGGGCATGCTCGAATTCGTCGAAATGTTCAAGGCGCCGATCAAGGTGTTGCACCCGCTGCTCACCGCGACCCAGGAAGGCAACTTCAAGGGTACGGAAGGCTTCGGCGCGATTCCGTTCGACGGCATCATCCTCGCGCACTCGAACGAATCCGAATGGAAGGCGTTCCGCAATAACCGCAACAACGAGGCGCTGCTCGACCGGATCTTCGTCGTCAAGGTGCCGTATTGCCTGCGCTATAGCGAAGAGGTCAAGATCTACGAGAAGCTGCTGCGCAACTCGTCACTCGCCAACGCGGTCTGCGCGCCGGGCACGCTGAAGATGATGGCGCAGATGTCCGTGCTCACGCGTTTGCAGGAGCCGGAGAACTCGAGCCTGTTCTCGAAGATGCAGGTCTACGACGGCGAGAATTTGAAGGACACGGACCCGAAGGCGAAGTCGTACCAGGAGTACCGCGACTTCGCGGGCGTCGACGAAGGCATGACCGGTGTGTCGACCCGCTTCGCGTTCAAGATTCTGTCGCGCGTGTTCAACTTCGACTCGACCGAGGTCGCGGCCAATCCGGTGCATCTGATGTACGTGCTCGAACAGCAGATCGAACGCGAGCAGTTCCCGCCGGAAACCGAACAGAAGTATCTGTCGTTCATCAAGGACGTGCTCGCGTCGCGTTACGCGGAGTTCATTGGCAAGGAGATTCAGACGGCGTACCTGGAGTCGTACTCGGAGTATGGTCAGAACATCTTCGACCGCTATGTCACGTATGCGGATTTCTGGATCCAGGATCAGGAGTTCCGCGACCACGACACCGGCGAAAGCTTCGACCGTGCCGCGTTGAATGCCGAACTGGAGAAGATCGAGAAGCCCGCGGGCATCAGCAACCCGAAGGACTTCCGCAACGAGATCGTGAACTTCGTGCTGCGTGCGCGTGCTGCGAATGCGGGCAAGAACCCCGCGTGGATCAGCTACGAGAAGCTGCGCGTCGTAATCGAAAAGAAGATGTTCTCGAATACGGAAGAGCTGTTGCCGGTGATCTCGTTCAACGCGAAGGGCTCGGCGGAAGAGCAGCGCAAGCATGAAGACTTCGTCAATCGCATGGTGGCGAAGGGCTATACGCCGAAGCAGGTGCGCTTGCTGTGCGATTGGTATCTGCGCGTGCGCAAGTCGTCTTGATGCGCGCATGATACTCATGGTGTGCTGCCCGTACGGTCTGGCCGTACGGGCAACCGGCGAGGCGCAAGCCGCATAGCATTGCACTGCGCGGCGGGCGTCTCGCACACCCGAAATATTAGTGCGGCCGCAGCGAATCGCGGTTGCATGGGACGGGAGACCGGGCGTGCTTCATCAAATCATCGACCGCAGGTTGGCAGGCAAGAACAAGAGCATTGCGAATCGCGAGCGCTTTTTGCGCCGCGTCAAAAACTATATTCGTCGCGCCGTTTCGGAGGCGGTGCGCGATCGCAGCATCAAGGACATCCAGAACACCCAGAGCATCACCATTCCGCGCAAGGACATTGCGGAGCCGTCGTTCCGTCACGGACCGGGCGGCCGGCGCGAGATGGTGCATCCCGGCAATTCGGACTACATCCGCGGCGACAAGATCCAGCGCCCGCAAGGCGGCGGTGGCAGCGGAGGAGGGAGCCAGGCCAGCAACGAGGGCGAGGGTCAGGACGACTTCGTGTTCGAGCTGAGCCGCGAAGAGTTCATGCAGTATTTCTTCGACGACCTCGAACTGCCGCGTCTCGTCAAAACTCATCTGATGGCCGTGCCGACGTGGAAAAGCATTCGCGCGGGCTGGGCCGCGGAGGGTACGCCGAACAACATCGACATCGTACGTTCGCTGCGCAGCGCGCTCGGCCGGCGCATCGCGCTCGGCGCGCCGCTCGTCAACCAGTTGCATGAGATGGAGCGGCAGCTCGAAGAGCTGAAGGCCGATCCCGCCGATCGCCGCGAAGAGATCAAGCTGCTCGAAGACGACATCCACCATTTAAAAGGACGCATCTGGCGGATTCCGTTTATCGATCCGTTCGATCTGCGCTACGTGAATCGCGTGAAGCAGCCCACGCCGTCGAGCCAGGCGGTGATGTTCTGCCTGATGGACGTGTCGGGCTCGATGGACGAGCAGCGCAAGGATCTCGCAAAGCGCTTCTTCATCCTGCTGTACCTGTTCCTGAAGCGTAACTACGAGCGCATCGAAGTGGTGTTCATCCGCCACCACACGCGCGCCGAGGAAGTCGACGAAGACACGTTCTTCCACTCGACCGAAAGCGGCGGCACCGTGGTGTCGAGCGCGCTCGAACTGATGCGCAAGGTGATGGACGAGCGCTACTCGCCGACTGAATGGAACATTTACGGCGCGCAGGCTTCCGACGGCGACAACTGGACCGACGACTCGCCGAAGTGCCGCAAGATACTCTCGGATGACATCCTGGAGAAGGTGCGGTATTTTGCGTATATTCAGGTGACGCCCGAAGAGCAGAATCTGTGGCTCGAATACGCGCAACTCGCGCTATCGCAACCGCACATGGCGATGAAGAAGGTCGAAACCGCGGCCGATATTTATCCAGTGTTTCGCGAGCTGTTCGAGAAGCAGGCGGCGACTTCGTAATGGAACGCCGGTTGCCCCTGAATCACCTGAACAAAGAAGCGCGCGTCGGATCGTCCGACGAGGGGCAACCTGTCGCATGACCGCGCCGCAGCGCAACAAAGGCGTGCCGCAGCAACAGTCGGGGCATGCCAAGGCAGGAGCGGCCAACACGGGAGCCGCTCGCGCCGGAGCAGTCCGCAATGCTGCAGCACGGGACACACCGGAACGCCCATCGAGGGGCAAAGGGAAGTCCGTATGAACGTAGCCGATAGACGGCCTCTGCCGTGCCCGTCAGACTGGACCTTCGAATTGATCGAAGAGTACGACTCGCATATTGCCCGTGTTGCGGAGCAATACGAGTTGGACGTGTATCCGATCCAGCTCGAACTCATCAGCGCCGAACAGATGATGGATGCCTACGCGTCCGTCGGCATGCCGGTGAACTACCGTCACTGGTCGTTCGGCAAGCATTTCCTTGCTACCGAAAAAAGCTATCGTCGCGGCCAGATGGGGCTCGCGTACGAGATCGTCATCAATTCGAACCCCTGCATCGCGTATCTGATGGAAGAGAACACGATGACGATGCAGGCGCTCGTCATCGCGCATGCGGCCTACGGCCACAACTCGTTCTTCAAGGGCAACTATCTGTTCCGCTTGTGGACGGATGCTCACGCGATCATCGATTACCTCGTCTACGCGAAGAACTACATCGCGGAATGCGAGGAGCGCTATGGGCTCGATCGCGTCGAGGAGTTGCTCGATTCGTGCCACGCGCTGATGAATTACGGCGTGGACCGCTACAAGCGGCCGCAGAAGCTGTCGCTCCAGAAAGAGTTCGCCGCGCGGCGCGAACGTGAGGCGTATCTGCAGTCACAGGTCAATGAGTTGTGGCGCACCTTGCCCACGCGCCATACGCCGCTGCCCGAAGAGGTCGAGGAGCGCTATCCGCCCGAGCCGCAGGAAAACCTGCTGTATTTCGCGGAGAAAAACGCGCCGCTGCTCGAGCCGTGGGAGCGCGAGGTGATCCGCATCGTGCGCAAGATTGGTCAGTACTTCTATCCGCAGCGGCAAACCCAGGTGATGAACGAGGGTTGGGCGACGTTCTGGCACTACACGCTGCTCAATACGATGTACAACCAGGGCAAGCTGGAAGACGGCTTCATGATGGAGTTTCTCCATTCGCACAGCAACGTCGTCTACCAGCCGCCGGTCACGAAGCCGTATTACAGCGGCATCAACCCGTATGCGCTCGGCTTTTCGATGATGAGCGACATTCGCCGCATCTGCGAATCGCCCACCGAGGAAGACCGTAAATGGTTTCCGGAACTGGCCGGCAGTCCGTGGCTGCCCGCGATGCACTACGCGATGCGCAACTTCAAGGACGAGAGCTTCGTCGCGCAGTATCTGTCGCCGCATCTGATCCGCGAAATGCGTCTATTCTCGGTGCTCGACGACGACATGCGCGACGCGCTCGAAGTGTCGGCGATTCACGACGATAGCGGCTACCAGTACGTGCGCCAGGCGCTGTCGCGGCAGTACGACATGCATCACCGCGAGCCGAATATTCAGGTGTGGGCCGTCAATACGCGTGGTGACCGCAGCCTCACGCTGAGGCACTTCATGAGCGACAACCGGCACCTGTCGTCCGATAGCGACGAGGTGCTCAAGCACATGGCGCGTTTGTGGCAGTTCGACGTGTACCTCGAGAGCGTCGACGAAAACGGTACCGTCAGAAAGCGCTTTGAGTGCCGGTATAGGCCGCCGTCCGTGAGAATCTGAGCGCCGCCTGATCGCGGTCCGCGTCAACCTGGAAGCCCCTGCCAGTCCGCCGACTGGCGGGGGCTTCGTTTTTGTTGCGGCGCAAATTCACCTCCGCTCGCGACCCAGGGCTTTCATCAGGCTCGTCTGACAAAAGCCCATCTTGATATTTCATTTATGTAAAATTTGCGCACCCGCGACGGCCGCTCAGGCCGGGCGCGCGACATCAAGGCGGCGCCACAACCGTCCTCCTCGTTCAAATAAGGAAAGACCCCAGCATGAACGTCCAAACCGAGCAACCCTTCGTCGCCTCGGCGCACGATACCCGGCGTCGCATCTTTGCCATCGTCGGCGCTTCATCGGGCAATCTCGTCGAATGGTTCGACTTCTATGTGTATTCGTTCACGGCGCTCTACTTCGCGCCGTCGTTCTTTCCGAACGGCAACACGACCACGCAGTTGCTGAACACGGCCGGCGTGTTCGCCGCCGGCTTCCTGATGCGGCCGATCGGCGGCTGGTTCTTCGGGCGGCTCGCCGACAAACGCGGTCGCCGCACCGCGATGATGGTGTCGGTATTCATGATGTGTGGCGGCTCGCTGGTGATCGCGATGCTACCCACCTACGCGCAGATCGGCGCGCTCGCGCCGTCGTTGCTGCTGATCGCGCGGCTGTTGCAGGGGCTTTCGGTGGGCGGCGAATACGGCACCAGCGCGACCTATATGAGCGAGGTCGCGCTGAAGGGCCGGCGTGGCTTCTTCGCGTCGTTCCAGTATGTGACGCTGATCGGCGGCCAGCTGTTCGCGCTGCTCGTGCTCGTGATCCTGCAACAGACGCTGACGACCGAAGAGCTGAAGGCGTGGGGCTGGCGCGTGCCGTTCGTGATTGGCGCCATCGCCGCGTTGATCGCGCTGTATCTGCGCAAATCGCTCGATGAAACCACCACCGCGGCGATGCGCCAGCGCAAGGAAGCGGGCACGCTGCGCGGGCTGTGGGAACACAAGGCCGCGTTCATGACGGTGCTCGGCTTCACGGCCGGCGGCTCGCTGATTTTCTATACGTTCACGACGTATATGCAGAAGTACCTCGTCAACACGGCCGGCATGCACGCGAAGACCGCGAGCTCGGTGATGACCGCCGCGCTGTTCGTCTACATGCTGATGCAGCCGGCGTTCGGCGCGTTGTCGGACCGCATCGGCCGGCGCCGCTCGATGCTGTGCTTCGGCCTGTTCGCGACCCTCGGCACGGTGCCGCTGCTGCATGCGCTGAAGGACGTGACGAGCCCGTACGCGGCCTTCGCGTTGGTCGTGGCGGCGCTGGCGATCGTCAGCTTCTATACGTCGATCAGCGGCCTGATCAAGGCGGAAATGTTCCCGCCGCAAGTGCGCGCGCTCGGAGTGGGCTTGTCGTATGCGGTCGCGAACGCGATCTTCGGCGGCTCGGCGGAATACGTCGCGCTGTGGCTGAAGCAGGCCAACGTCGAGTCGATGTTCTTCTGGTACGTGACGGTGATGTGTGCGATCGCGGGCCTCGTGTCGCTGCGCATGCGCGATCCGTCGACGGAAGGGTATTTGCGTCACGAGCCTTGAGCGGGTAGGGGGGACGAATGAATCTGCACCGCGCGGCCGGCGATGCCGTCGACCGGTTGCGCGAGCCATAACTCGATCGCGAGCCCCAGCCCTTCCGGCTCGTTATCGACAACGGGTTCGATCACGCGCGGCTTGATCCGCGGCG
>ABYL01000210.1 GCA_000173575.1 Burkholderia sp. H160
AGACGGGCTCGGCTTCGGCCATTGCGGCCGCGCAGGCCACCATCGACCGCGTTCAGGCCGATATCGCCGATAGCGACTTGACGGCCCCGCGTGCCGGCCGCGTGCAGTTTCGCGTGGCGCAGCCGGGCGAAGTGCTCGGCGCGGGCGGCCGGGTCCTCAACATGGTCGATCTCGCCGATGTCTACATGACCTTCTTCCTGCCCACCAGTGCGGCGGGACGCGTGGCGCTCGGCCAGGACGTGCACATCGTGCTCGACGCCACGCCGCAATACGTGATACCCGCGAGGATCACCTTCGTCTCGTCCACCGCGCAATTCACGCCCAAGACCGTGGAAACGCAGAACGAGCGTGAAAAGCTCATGTTCCGCGTGCGCGCGCAGATCGATCCCGAACTGCTGGAGCAGCATCTCAAGTATGTGAAAACCGGTCTGCCGGGCGTGGCGTGGGTCAAGCTCGACGCCGACGAAGACTGGCCCGCCAACCTCCAGGTGCGGGTCCCCTGATGAGCGAACCCGCCGTTCGCATCGAACACGTCAGCCTGCTCTATGGCAAGACCGTCGCGCTGCGCGACGTTACGCAGGACGTCCCCGCGGGCCTCATGGTGGGTCTGATCGGCCCGGACGGCGTGGGCAAGTCGAGCCTGCTCTCGCTAGTCGCCGGCGCGCGCGCCTTGCAGGAAGGCACGGTGTGGGTGCTCGGTGGCGACATGGCGAGCAAGCGGCATCGCGACGAGGTTTGCCCGCGCATCGCCTACATGCCGCAAGGCCTTGGCAAGAATCTCTACCCCACGCTGTCCGTCGAAGAGAATCTGCAATTCTTCGGGCGCCTGTTCGGTCACGACGAAGGCGAGCGCCGCCGCCGCATCGACGCGCTCACGCGCAGCACCGGCCTCGATCCGTTCCTCGCGCGGCCAGCCGGCAAGCTCTCGGGCGGCATGAAGCAAAAGCTCGGCCTATGCTGCGCGCTGATCCACGACCCCGATCTGCTGATTCTCGACGAGCCCACCACCGGCGTCGATCCGCTCGCGCGCGCGCAGTTCTGGGACCTCATCAATGGCATCCGCAAGCAGCGCCCTTCGATGAGCGTGATCGTCGCGACCGCGTACATGGACGAGGCGCAGCGTTTCGACTGGCTGATCGCGATGGACGACGGCGCGATTCTCGCGACCGGCACGCCAGCGGAACTGCTCGATCGCACCGCGACGGAATCGCTCGAAGAAGCCTTCATCGCCCTTCTGCCCGAGTCCAAAAAGCGCGGCCACGAGCCGGTGCGGATCGTGCCGCTGCACGCCGACGAGCACGCGGAAATCGCGATCGAAGCGAAGGACCTGACGATGCGCTTCGGCGACTTCGTCGCGGTCGACCATGTCAGCTTTCGCATTCGCCGCGGCGAAATTTTCGGCTTTCTCGGCTCGAACGGCTGCGGCAAGTCCACCACGATGAAGATGCTCACGGGCCTGTTGCCCGCGAGCGATGGCAAAGCGTGGCTGTTCGGGCACGAGGTGGACCCGCGCGACCTCGACACGCGCCGTCGCGTGGGCTACATGTCGCAGGCATTTTCGCTGTACAGCGAACTCACGGTGCGGCAAAACCTCGTGCTGCACGCGCGGCTCTTTCATGTGCCCGAAGCGCAGATCGAGGCGCGCGTGACCGAGATGGTCGAGCGTTTCGCTCTGGCCGAAGCACTCGACACGCTGCCCGACAGCCTTCCGCTAGGCGTGCGCCAGCGCCTTTCGCTGGCGGTGGCGATGGTGCACAAGCCCGAGCTGCTGATTCTCGACGAGCCGACCTCGGGCGTCGATCCCGTGGCGCGCGACAACTTCTGGCGCCTGCTCATCGCGCTCGCCCGCGAAGATCACGTGACGATCTTCATCTCCACACACTTCATGAACGAAGCCGGGCGCTGCGACCGCATCTCGCTCATGCACGCGGGCCGCGTGCTCGTGAGTGACACGCCCGCAGCGATCACGCAGACGCGCGGCGCGGCGACGCTCGAAGAAGCGTTCATCGCGTATCTCGTGGATGCGGGCGCAGGCACGGAAGCCAGCGCGACCGGCGAGCTTGCCGCACTCGGCGAAAGCGCGACCGAAACCACCAACGCCAAAACCGCACACGCCCAGCAACACGGCTTCAGCTTCCAGCGCGCATACAGCTATATGTGGCGCGAAGCGCTGGAACTGCGCCGCGACCCCGTGCGCGCCACGCTCGCGCTCGCGGGCTCGCTGCTGCTGCTCTTCGTGATGGGCTTTGGCATCAGCATGGACGTGGAGGACCTGCGCTTTGCCGTGCTCGACCACGACCAGAGCACGCTGTCGCAGAACTACGATCTGAATCTGACGGGCTCGCGCTATTTCGTCGAGCGGCCGCCCATTGCGAACTATGCGGAGATGGACCGCCGGCTGCGCAGCGGCGAGCTCGCCGTCGCCCTGGAGATTCCACCGGGCTTCGCACGAGACGTGGCGCGCGGCAGGCCCGTGCAGATCGGCGTGTGGATCGACGGCGCCAATCCGCAGCGCGCGGAAACTGTGCGCGGCTACGTGCTCGGCATGCACCAGGGGTGGCTGCTGCAACAGGCCTCGCAGCGCCTCGGCGTGACCGTGCAAGCGCCCGTCGCCGTACAAACGCGCTTCCGCTACAACCCCGACGTGCGCAGCCTGCCCGCGATGGTGCCCGCCGTGATCCCGGTGCTGCTGCTGATGATGCCCGCCATGCTCACCGCGCTCGCCGTGGTGCGCGAAAAGGAACTGGGTTCGATCATCAACCTCTATGTCACGCCCGTCACGCGCCTCGAATTCCTGCTAGGCAAGCAGGCACCCTACGTGTTGCTCGCGCTGCTGAACTTTCTGCTGATGACACTGCTCGCCGTGACATTATTCGGCGTGCCGATCAAAGGCAGCTTCCTGACGCTATTCGCTGCGGCCGTGCTTTACAGCCTGTGCGCGACGGCCATCGGTCTGCTTGCCTCCACCTTCACGAAGAGCCAGATCGCCGCGCTGTTCTTCACCATGATCGGAACGATGGTGCCTTCGGTGCAATTCGCCGGACTCCTCACGCCGGTCTCGTCGCTCGAGGGCGCGGGGCGCGTGATCGGCCAGATCTACCCGGCGAGCCACATGCTCACGATCAGCCGCGGCGTGTTCAACAAGGCACTCGATTTCAGCGACCTCTGGCCATCGTTCTGGCCGCTCGCGCTCGCCACGCCCATCGTGATCGGCGTGACCGTCGCGCTGCTGAAGAAGCAGGAGACCTGACATGAGCCGCCAGCTCGCCAACATCTATCGCCTGGGCGTGAAGGAGCTCTGGAGCCTCGCGCGCGACCCCATGCTGCTTCTGCTCATCGTCTTCTCGTTCACGGCGATGATCTATTCGTCGGCCACTTCGCGGCCCGAAACGCTGCACATGGCGCCCATCGCCGTGATCGACCACGATGTCTCGCCGCTCTCGCAGCGCATCATCCAGGCGTTCTTCCCGCCGCACTTTCTCGTGCCAAGGCCCGTCACGCCAGCTGAGGCAGACGCGGGCATGGACGCGGGCCGCTACACCTTCGTGCTGAGCATTCCGCCCAACCTGCAACGCGACGTGCTCGCGGGCCGCGCGGCCGAAGTGCAACTGAACGTGGACGCCACGCGCATGAGCCAGGCGTTCACGGGCAGCAGCTACATTCAGCAGATGATCGGCGACGAGGCGGACACCTTCGTGAACCGCTATCGCGCGTCTGCACAAGCGGACGTCGATCTCGCGTTGCGCATGCGCTTCAATCAGAACCTCACGCAGGCGTGGTTCGGCTCGCTCATGGAGATCATCAACAACGTGACGATGCTCTCCATCATCCTCACCGGTGCGGCGCTCATCCGCGAGCGCGAGCACGGCACCATCGAGCACCTGCTCGTGATGCCCGTCACGCCGACCGAGATCATGCTCGCCAAGGTCTGGTCGATGGGGCTCGTGGTGCTCGTCGCGGCGGCGCTCTCGCTGACCTTCATCGTGCGCGGCGCGCTGCACGTGCCGATTGAAGGATCGGTCGCGCTGTTTCTCGCGGGCGCGGCGCTGCATCTGTTCGCCACCACCTCGATGGGCATTTTCATGGCCACGCTTGCGCGCAGCATGCCGCAATTCGGCATGCTGCTCGTGCTCGTGCTGCTGCCACTGCAGATGCTCTCGGGCGGCGCCACGCCGCGCGAGTCGATGCCGCAGTTCGTGCAGAACATCATGCTCGTCGCGCCCACCACGCACTTCGTCGAACTCGGCCAGGCCATTCTCTTTCGTGGCGCGGGCATCGCCGTCGTCTGGCAGCCGTTCCTCTGGCTCGCCGTGATCGGCAGTGTGCTGTTCGCGTTCTCCCTCATGCGCTTTCGCAAGACGCTCAGCCAGATGGCGTGAGTCCGGCGCGCACAACAGCAACGCCCATACCCGACCCGCCGCGCACGAGGCGGCTTTTATTGCGCAAATTGGCCTGCCTTTATTGCGCAGATCGGCTTTGCGCTTGCAGCGAGTTTTTAATACCGTTGTACCTGCTACGGCATTTAAATTGCTGCTCAATAGTTTTGATTCAACGCGATGCGTTGAACATCGACGCATCGACAGCCTGCATTGACCTTTCAATGGAGCCCACAGATCGTCATGACCTTGGATACAGAATGTCAGCAATGCGGCGACGACGCCGCTTCAGAGCCCACCACCACGCCTTCACAACCATCACGCCGCCGCTTCCTGCAATCGGCGGCGGTCGCCGCGACGATCGGTGCGGCGCCTCATCTGCGCGCGCAAACGCAAGCGCCGTCCCCCGCCTCACCCGCACCGCCAGGCAACCCCGTCGCGCCGCCACGCCCCGTCACGCTGACCGTCAACGGCCGCGCTTACACGCTGCAACTCGAACCGCGCGTGACGCTGCTCGACGCATTGCGCGAATACGCGGGACTGATGGGCACGAAGAAAGGCTGCGACCGCGGTCAATGCGGCGCCTGCACGGTGCTCGCCGACGGCCGGCGCATCAACTCGTGCCTGACGCTCGCGGTCATGCATGAAGGCGAGACCATCACGACCGTCGAAGGACTCGCGAGCAACGGTGCGTTGAGTCCGGTGCAGCGCGCGTTCATCGAACACGATGCGTTCCAGTGCGGCTACTGTACGCCCGGGCAGTTGTGCTCGGCGACGGCCCTGCTCAGCGAATTCCGCAACGGCGCGGCCAGCACCGTGACCGCCGACGTGCGCGCGCGTCCCGCCGCGCTCAGCGACGATGAAATCCGCGAACGGATGAGCGGCAACATCTGCCGCTGCGGCGCCTACGTGAACATCGTCGCCGCGGTGCGCGCCGCGCACGACAACGCCTGACGGAGACCGACATGGATGCGATCTCCTACGAACGCGCGGGCGACGTCGCCGGCGCGGTACGCGCCGCGCAACAGCCGGGCGCGGTGTTTATCGGCGGCGGCACGAATCTGCTCGATCTGATGAAGGGCGGTGTCGCGCGACCGGTGCGGCTCATCGATATCACGCACATCGGCGGCCTCGACTCGGTGACGACGCTGCCCGGCGGCGGCATCCGCATCGGCGCACTGGTGCGCAATAGCGACGCGGCGAATCACGCGCTGGTGCGCGAGCAGTACCCGCTGCTGTCACAAGCGCTGCTCGCGGGCGCGTCGGCGCAGTTGCGCAACATGGCGACGGTCGGTGGCAATCTGCTGCAACGCACCCGTTGCGGCTACTTCTACGACACGGCGTTCACCCAATGCAACAAGCGCATGCCCGGCAGCGGCTGCGCGGCGCTCGACGGCCACAACCGCTCGCACGCGATCCTCGGCGCGAGCCCGCAATGCATCGCGGTCAATCCGTCGGACATGAGCGTCGCGCTGGCCGCGCTCGATGCGCTGGTGCGCGTGAGCGGCCCCAACGGCGAGCGCGCGATCGCGTTCGGCGATTTCCACCGTCTGCCTGGCGACCGGCCCGACCTCGATACCACCTTGCAGCCCGGTGAGCTGATCACCGCGGTCGATCTGCCGCCGTCGCTCTTCAGCGCGCATTCGCGCTATCTGAAAGTGCGTGACCGCGCCAGTTACGCTTTCGCACTGGTATCGGTCGCCGCCGCGTTGCAGATGGACGGCGAGCGCGTGCAGAGCGCGCGCATCGCGCTCGGCGGCGTCGCGCACAAACCATGGCGCGCGAACGCGGCCGAGCAGATGCTGAGCGGCCAGCCACTGAGCGAGGCCCGGCTGAAGAACGCTGCCGCGGCCGCGTTGAGCGGCGCGCAGCCGCGCCACGACAACGCTTTCAAGGTTCAGCTCGCGCAACGCGCGATCGTGCGTGCGGTCAATCAGGCCGCCGGTTACACCGGAGGTGTCGCATGAATCTGATCGGACAACCGCTCGATCGCGTCGACGGTCTCTTGAAGGTGACCGGCGACGCGCGTTATGCAGCCGAATTCCCCGCGGCGCGACTCGCGCATGCCGTGCTCGTGACGAGCACGATCGCCGCCGGCACAATCGCCTCGATCGATGCGAGCCGCGCCGAGGCCGTACCCGGCGTGCTGCTCGTGATGACCTACCAGAACGCACCACGCCTGCCCAACGGCGGCAAGGCCGCGTTCGCGCCACCCGCGGGCAGGCGTCTGTCGGTTCTGCAGGACGACGAAGTGCATTACAACAACGAGCCGGTCGCGGTGGTCGTCGCCGATACGCTCGAACATGCGGCCGACGCCGCGCGCCAGTTGCGCATCGTCTATGAGCCGGGCGCCGCGGCACTCGACTTCGCACAGGCGAAGGCGCACGCGCACGCGCCGGACCGGCCGCAGGGCCGCCAGACCGACACGCTGCGCGGCAGCTTCGAGGACGGCATGCAAAGCGGCGACGTGCATATCGAGGCCACCTACACGACGCCGATCGAGCATCACAACCCGATGGAGCCGCACGCGACGATGGCGCAATGGGACGGCCCGCAACTGACGGTCTACGACTCGACGCAGGGTGTGAGCGACACCGCGCAGGTGCTCGCGAAAACGTTCGACATTGCGGTGTCCGACGTGCGCGTGATCTCGCCGCTGATCGGCGGCGGCTTCGGCTGCAAGGGCTCGTCGTGGTCGCACGTGTCGCTCTGCGCAATGGCCGCGCGGCAAACGGGCCGCCCCGTGCGGCTCGCGCTCGAACGGCCGCAGATGTTCGGCCCGGTCGGCGCGCGGCCGCGCACCGAGCAGCACTTCGTGATCGCCGCGCGGCATGACGGCACGCTGACCGCGATGCGTCACGACAGCATCTCGAACACGTCGGTGATCGAAGACTGGACCGAGACCTGCTGCATGGTCACGCGCATGCTGTATGCAGTGCCCAACCAGGTGACGACGCACCGGCTCGTGCAGCTCAATGTCGGCACCCCGACCTTCATGCGCGCGCCGGGCGAAACCACCGGCTCGTTCGCGCTCGAATCGGCGATGGACGAACTCGCCGTCGCGCTGAAGATGGACCCGCTCGCGCTGCGCCTGAAGAACTACGCGGACAGCGATCCGCAGGAGCACAAGCCGTGGTCGGGCAAGTCGCTGCGCGAGTGCTACCGGATCGGCGCCGAGAAGTTCGGCTGGTCGCGCCGCCCGCTCGCGCCACGTTCGATGCGCAAGGGCAACACGCTGATCGGCTACGGCATGGGGACCGCGACCTATCCGGCCAACCGCAGCGAGGCGTCGGCGCTTGCGCAGATTCTGCCGGACGGCACCGCGGTGGTCGCATCGGGCACCCAGGATATCGGCACCGGCACCTACACGGTGATGACCCAGGTCGCCGCCGATGCGCTCGGCTTCACGCCCGAGCAGATCCACTTCGCGCTCGGCGATTCGTCGCTGCCGCACGCGCCGGTCTCGGGCGGCTCGCAGTCGGCGGCGAGCGTCTCGCCCGCGGTGCGCGACGCGGCGAGCCAGGCGCGCGGCCAACTGATCGCGCTGGCGCTCGCCGACGCGGCGTCGCCCGTGCATGGCCTGGCGCTCGACGACGTCACTGTCGAAAGCGGCTGGGTCGTGAGCCGCTCACAACCCGGCAAACGCGATCCGGCCGCGGCGATCATCGCGCGCGCGGGCGGCAAGCCGATCGAGGCGAGCGCGACCGTCAAGCCCGGCGACGAGACGCAGAAGTACTCGTTCCACTCGTTCGGCGCGGTGTTCGCCGAGGTCCACGTCGATGCCGAGCTCGGCACGATCCGCGTGCCTCGCGTGGTCGCGGTGTACGACGTCGGCCGCGTGCTGAACGAGAAGACCGCGCGCAGCCAGATGCTGGGCGGCATCGTGTGGGGCATCGGCGCGGCGCTGCAGGAGGAAAGCACGCTCGATACGCGCTATGGACGCTTCACCAACGCGAACCTCGCCGAGTATCACGTGCCGGTGAACGCCGATATCGGCACGCTCGACATCACGTTCCTCGACCGGCCCGATCCGTATATCAACTCGCTCGGCGTGCGCGGTATCGGCGAGATCGGCATCACGGGCGTGGTGGCGGCGATCGCGAACGCGGTCTATCACGCGACCGGCGTGCGGGTACGGGACCTGCCGATCACGCTGGATAAGGTGATGAAGACCTGAACGGACGGTGAATGATCTGCCGGTAGCGGACCGGCACGCGGCCCTGCATTGCCGCTTGCCTCTCGCCCCATTGCACCGCACAATCGGGGGCATTCCTGTCTACCGGTATCCGCCGATGGCTTACGCCTCGCTCGCCACTGGCGTGTTGCTCGCCGCCGGTTTCGGCTCGCGCTTCGATCCGCACGGGCTGCACAACAAACTGCTCGCACGTATGCCCGACGGCACGCCGGTTGCGCATGAAGCCGCGCATCGGCTGCTGCGCGTCGTGTCGCGCGTGCTCGCCGTGGTGCGGCCGGGCTCCG
>ABYL01000209.1 GCA_000173575.1 Burkholderia sp. H160
GCGATGCGCCGGGGCTTGGCGGGTCCCGCCGCGGCGGCGCGCTGCGTCGCCGGAGCGGCACCCGCGCCCTCTTCACTGCTGCTGGTCTCCATCGCACTTCCCCTTCCCCCGGTATCCGGATCGAGCACCGCGATGCGCGCCGCCACGAACTCCCCAATGCGGCCGAGAAGCCTCGCGAGCGGTCCGAAATCGAGTGCGCGCGCCGGCCCCACGCGCCCGGTCAGCGTGTTCTCGATCTTCGCGAGCGAGACCTGCGCCGACGAGAGCACCTCGCACATCGCTCGTCCTGCGTCGATGCCCGCTTGCGCGAAGGCCGCATCGATGGCCGCGAGCGTCGGCATCTCGTCGCCTTCATCAAGCGCGTCTCCCGCCAGCACGTCGAGATCGCGCAGCGCAAAACCGCGCTGTCCACGTGGAGCGACGAAGGGCACGTCGCGTAGTTCGCCCGCGAGCCACGCGCCGTCGACGAGTTCCGACAGCGCGTTGACCCGCGCTGTCGGATCGTCGCCGTCGCTTGCATCCAGTTGCGGATGCACGGCGCTCCAGTGCTGTTCGAGCAGCCCTTCGATCAGCGCGAGACCGCACGCAAGGCCGGCGAAGCCCTCACGCACCATGCTCGAACGCGTGTAATGCACCGCCACGCGCAAATCACGCGTGCGTTCGAGCAGGGTCATCGAGAGCGAGCGCGCGAGCGTCCAGTCGGGCGGCGTCGCGGCGATGAAGGTGCCGCCATACTCGGCGTCGGGCTTACCGGCGACCGCCTGTTCCAGCGCCCGAAACTCAGGGCTGTACTGTTCGTCCTCGCCGCACGGAGATTCCGGCGCGAGGGCGGTAAGCCAGACTGCGATATCTGCGGGGTTCATGGCGGTGTCCGCGATGAGCATTGAACGGAGGGCGACCTACCAGGGTCTTGGCGACGACGATGAACGCGAGTTGGAGCTTGAGCTGGCGCCGGGGATGGCGCCAGGGCCGGAGTCTCAACTCGCCGTGTTCTTCGGGATGTTCCATTTGCCGGACACCACGCCGCCCTTCTTGGCACCGGTGTTGTCCTGCGGCTGGTACTCCATGTTGAATTGCGCGAAGTTCAGCGTGACGTTCTCGGCAACCTGATCCGCCCCGCCGGAGCCCACCGAGTGACGGCTGATGAGCACCTCCTTGAGCGTGATCTTCAGATACTCGACCGGCTCGTTACCGCCTGCCTTGCGTAGCGTGAGCACGGCCTCCGGCATATGCACGCCCTGACAGCACGACTGCACGATCGTGGGCGAACTCTTGTCGACGTACTTGCAGATCGTGAGGTCCTGCACCGCTGCGGTCCCGGTGCCACCGCCCGTGCCGCTGTGCGTCGTGCCCGTCTGCGAGCATCCCCACGACCAGCTCAGCACGTCGATCTCGTCGGTGTGACCCACCGCCTGTGATTCACCCTTGATGTCGCCCAGCTTGAGAAACATATCTACGGCCATGTCAGTCTCCAAAAATTGCGCACCTTGCGGCACTGGTAAATTCGCGTCGCATTGGATTGCGAAGCGTGGTTTGCGAGCTTTCTGTTGATTACCCGCGTTACTTCGTTTAACTAAGCTTTCATGCTGCTTCGTTGCGAATTTTGTCGCCACGCATCAGCCCGGAATCATGTGCTGGCTCATTCGCCGAGCGCCCGCCTGATCGCCGCCGCCACTGCCGGCAGGTCGCCGCGTTCGCAGAGTGCTGCCCAGTTCGCGAGCGTGTCGCGATTCACCGCCGGCGCTTCGCAAAGCTGCGCAAATCGTTCGAGTGTGACTGCCGAACCGGCTATGCTATGAAAACGTTCGCGTCCGACGCACGCGTCCAGCATGACCGCCATGCCTGCCTGCCGGGCGCGGTCGAGGAGGGTCTCCATGATCTGTCTCCTATTCGGTGGTTCACGTGCGCTTCGTTGCGCGATCCGTGACCCGAAAACAGCCACCGTCGCCGGCTTATTCCGCAAAAAAACCCGAAAAATTGGTGGAATAGATTCGCGTCTGGAGTGTTGTCAATCATGAGCGCGCCCACTCCAGGAGCTGCCCCGATGAACGACGACGACCTGACGACCGTCCTGCCGACGTTATTGCCGCGGCTCTGGCGGTTCGCGCTGCGCCTGACGCAAAATTCGCATGACGCCGAGGATCTCGTGCAAAGGGCGTGTGTGCGTGCGCTGGAGCGGCGCAGTCAGCTTCAGCCGGGTACATCGGCGCTCAGCTGGCTCTTCTCGATCCTGCATTCGACATGGATGAACGAGCTGCGCGCTCGCTCGATTCGCAACCGCGGCAGCATGGATTGGCAAGATGAAGAAATCGAATCGTTTGCCGATCCTGCGGCGCACAATCCGGAGCTGGATCTGCTGCACAGGCAGGTGATCGACGCCGTCGAGGCGTTACCCGAAGCGCAGCGCGTCGTGATGGTGCTCGTGGCGATCGAAGGCCTGAGCTATCGCGAGGCGGCCGAGGTGCTCGATGTGCCGATCGGCACCGTGATGAGCCGGCTGTCGCGCGCGCGGCTGACGATCGGTCAGAAATTCAGCGTGCAGGCGCCTGCGGCGGCAAGAAAAGGAGAATCCTTATGAATATCGATGATTCGCTGCTGATGTCCTATGTGGACGGCGAGCTTTCGCCGGAGCAGCGCGCGGAAATCGAAGCAGCGATCGCGCACTCGGACGAACTGGCGGCGCGCGCGGCGGCGCTGCAGGCGTCGGTCCTGCCGTATCGTGCCGCGTATGACCGCCAGACGGTACCGCCCGTGCCGGAAAGCCTCACGCGCCGGATCGAAGAGCTCGTGAGCGTCAGCACGCCGCAGGAGCGCAGTGCGCCGCGCGGCGGCCGGCGTTTTCCGATGCAATGGGCGGCGGCGGCCTTCGTCGCCGGGGCGATCTGCTCGGGCGTGCTCACTGCATATTTCGGTGGCATGAATCCGTTGAAGCCGGGTGTCGAGCCGTGGGTGCAGAGCGTGGCGGACTATCAGGTGCTCTACGGACGCGACACGGTCGCCAATCTCCGGGAAGACAAAGCCAGCACCGAACAGGTGATGGCCGATATCCATCAGCGCGACGGCATGCCGGTCGATGTTCCCGATCTGCGTCAGGTGGGCCTGAAGTTCAAGCGTGTGCAGCGCCTGAATTACCACAACCACCCGCTCATCCAGATCGTGTATCTGCCGGAGCGCGGAGATCCGGTCGCTCTGTGCGTGATCGAGGAAAACGAGCACGACGCGCCGGTGCAGTCGAGTCAGGTTGGACAAATGAAGACGGTCACGTGGCGCGCGAATCGGCTCGCCTATGTGTTGCTCGCGAAAGCCCCTTCGCTCGATCTGGAAGCCATTGGCAACAGCATTGCCGGTGGGAAGACTGCGCCGCTCTACAGCAGCGCCAATGGAGAGGTGCCGCGCGACAGCTAGGCGCACGAAGGGGCGCCCTCACCCCCAAACATGCACGCCCTATATCTTTAGCTAAATATAATATTTAGCCTCTGCTTAACCCGGTGCTAGCCTGACTTCGTCGCGCAGGCGTGCACCGCGTCACGTCTGCTCCCGCTTCCATTTCTCCGTCAAAACGAATATCCGGAAAGGAGCTACCGTGAGCGTCGAATTCATCGGCATGATCCAGCAACGCAAGGTCTCGGAGACGCATGCTCCGCAAGGCCCCGCGATCGATACCGACTACGTGCGCACCTTCGCCCAGGCGCATGAGAACGCGGGCTTCGACCGCATCCTCGTACCCCACAGTTCGACCAGCCCCGACGCGACCATCACGATCGCCTTCGCCGCGAGCGTGACGTCGCACGTGCACTTCATGCTCGCGCATCGGCCGGGCTTCGTCGCGCCGACACTCGCGGCAAGACAGATCGCGACGCTCGATCACTTCTCCGGCGGCCGCCTCGCGGTGCACTTCATCTCCGGCGGCAGCGACGAAGACCAGCGGCGCGACGGCGACTTCCTGAGCCATGACGAGCGCTACGCGCGCACCGACGAGTATCTGCAGATCCTGCGCCGCCTCTGGACCGAACAGCGTCCGTTCGATCACGAGGGCCGCTTCTACCGCTTCGAAAAGGCCTTCTCCGAAGTCAAACCGAAACAGACGCCACACGTGCCGATCTATTTCGGCGGCGCATCGGAACCCGCGCTCGCGGTCGCGGGCAAGCACGCGGACGTCTACGCGCTGTGGGGCGAATCGAAACAGCAGGTCCACGAGCAGATCACGCGGGTGCGAGCCGAAGCCGCGAAGCATGGCCGTAGCGTGCGCTTCTCGGTGTCGTTCCGGCCGATCCTCGCATCGACGGAAAAAGCCGCGTGGGAACGCGCCGAACACATTCTCGACGAGACGCGCCGGCTGCGCGTCGAGCAAGGCTTCGCGCGCGGTGGCCCGCAACAGAGCGAAGGTGCGCGGCGTCTGCTTGCGGCCGCCGGCGACGGCGTGCGCGCGGACGAGCGTCTGTGGACCGCGGTGTCCAAGGAGATCGGCGGCCGCTCGAATTCGACGGCGCTCGTCGGCACACCGGCGCAGGTCGCGCAAACGCTCGCCGAATATCACGCGCTGGGCGTCACGACGTTCCTGATCCGCGGCTTCGATCCGCTCGAAGACGCGATCGACTACGGCCGCGAGCTGATCCCCGCGACGCGCGAACTGACGTCGCGCGCGCGCCACGCGGCGTAACAGGAGCGCGACGACGCCATGAGCACCGTACTCGCCGATGCACCTTCGCTTGTGTTTCGCCCCACCCCGCTGCGCAAATTCTGGTTCGACGACGACGCCGAGCCGCCGCGTTCGCTCGCGCAAGAGCGCTTGCACCGGCAACAGCGCCTTGCGGGCGCGTTCCGTCTGTTCGCGCGTTACGGCTTTGCGCAGGGTCTGGCGGGTCACATCAACGCGCGCGATCCCGAATGGACCGATCATTTCTGGGTCAATCCGCTTGGCCGGCATTTCGGCCGCATCCGCGTGTCGGATCTGTTGCTCGTCAACGGTCATGGCGAAATCGTGATCGGTGATGGCCCCGTGAATCAGGCCGCGTTCGCGATTCATGCGGCGATTCACGAGGCACGGCCCGACGTGGTGGCGGCCGCGCACACGCATTCGCTATATGGCAAGGCATGGTCGACGCTCGGGCGCAAGCTCGATCCATTGACGCAGGACTCCTGCGCATTCTACGAAGACCATGCGCTGTTCGACGACTTTCGCGGCGTCGTGCTCGACACCACCGAAGGCGCGCGCATTGCCGACGCGCTCGGCTCGCACAAGGCCGTGATCCTGAAGAACCACGGCATTCTCACGGCCGGCCCTTCCGTGGAAGCCGCCGCATGGTGGTACATCGCGCTCGACAACGCGTGCCACGCCCAACTGCTCGCGCAGGCGGCCGGCACGCCGCACCCGATCCCGCACGACATGGCGGCCCTCACGCATCAGCAGGTGGGCCGCGCGAATGGCGCGCGACACGCATTCGCCAGCCTGTATGAAGGGCTCGTCGAAGCCGAACCGGAGCTGCTCGACTGATGGCGATCGATAAGCTGCGGCAGTTTGTCGGCGAGATCGCGAGCCTCGTCGATTCAGGCGTGAACGAAGCCGGGTTGCTCGAACAAGGCGCACACGCGCTGCGCGAGTTGATCCGCGTCGATGACTGGCTGCCAGACGCTTATGCGCAGCCGTCCGCCGAGCGCTATCAGCAATTCCTGTTGCATGCCGATGCGCGCCAGCGCTTTAGCGTCGTCAGCTTCGTGTGGGGACCGGGACAGCAGACGCCGATTCACGACCACACGGTGTGGGGCTTGATCGGCGTGCTGCGCGGCGCGGAGCTCGCCGCGCCGTACGCGCGCAACGACGACGGCACGCTGCGTCAGACGGGCGTCGAAGTGCGGCTCGAAGCGGGCGACGTCGAAGCGGTGTCGCCGCGCATCGGCGATATTCATCGCGTGCGCAACGCGTATGACGACCGCACGTCGATCAGCATCCACGTGTATGGCGCGAACATTGGCGCCGTGCGCCGCTCGGCCTTTACGCCCGACGGCCTGCCGAAGCCCTTCATCTCCGGTTACTCGAACGACACGCTCCCCAACCTGTGGGACCTCAGCAAGGAACAGCACCAGTCATGACGACCTATCCGGTTCGCACCTACGAAGACGTGCGCGAAGCGCTGCTGGCGCGCCGCGAAATCGCGCTGCTCGACGTGCGCGAAGAAGACCCGCATGCGCAGGCCCATCCGCTTTTCGCGGCCAATTTCCCCCTGTCGAAACTCGAACTCGACGCCTATACGCGGCTGCCGCGCCGCGATGTGCCGATCGTGCTGCTCGATGCCGGCGAAGGACTCGCCGAACGCGCCGCCGACAAGCTGACGGCGCTTGGCTACACCGAGGTCGCGTTGCTCGCGGGCGGCCTCGACGGCTGGATTCGCGCCGGCGGCGAGGTGTTTCGCGACGTCAACGTGCCAAGCAAGGCGTTTGGGGAATTCGTCGACGCGCGCCGGCACACGCCGTCTTTGTCGGCTGCGGCCGTCGAGAAGTTGCTAACCGATGGCGACGACGTCATCGTGCTCGACGCGCGACGTTTCGACGAATACCAGACGATGAACATTCCCGGCAGCGTCAGCGTGCCCGGTGCCGAGCTCGTGCTGCGCGCGCGTGCGCTCGCGCCGGACCCGAAGACGCACGTGATCGTCAATTGCGCGGGACGCACGCGCAGCATCATCGGCGCGCAATCGCTCGTCAATGCGGGGGTGCCGAACCCCATCGCGGCGCTGCGCAACGGCACGATCGGCTGGACGCTCGCGGGACAGTCGCTCGAGCACGGCAGCAACCGGCAGTTCGATCCGCAAGCCGGGCTGGACGCGGACAAGCTCGGCGCGTCGCGTAACGCGGCGCGCGCGCTTGCCGATCGCTCAGGGGTGGGCCGCACGACACTCGACGAAGCCGCGCGCTGGGCCGCCGCCGCGTTGCACACCACCTATCGCTTCGACGTGCGCACGCCCGCCGAATACGAACGCGCACATGCGCCCGGTTTTCAGGGCGCACCGGGCGGCCAGCTCGTTCAGGAAACGGAGATGTTTGCCCCCGTGCGCGGGGCGCGCGTGGTGCTGTTCGACGACGACGGCGTGCGCGCGAACATGACGGCCTCATGGCTCGCGCAGATGAACATCGAGGTGTATGTCGTCGACGGCGCGGTGCCGCAAGACCTCACTGCAAGCGGTGCGTGGCGTGGCGCGAAGCCTGAGCCTGCGCCCACGCCTACCGTGTCCGCGGAGGAACTGTCCGCGCTCCTTGCAGACTCGTCGAGCGGCGCGATCGTGATCGACGTCACGGCCAGCGCAAATCACGTAAAAGCCCATATTCCGGGCGCCTGGTGGCTCGTTCGCTCGCGGCTGTCCAACACCATCGACGATCTGCGCACGCTACCCGACGCGAAACGCTACGTGGTCACGTGCGCGACGAGCGCGCTCGCGCCGTTCGCCGCGCCGGAGATTGCCGCGCTGACAGGCAAGCCCGTGCAGGTGCTCGAAGGCGGCACCTCGGGGTGGATTCGCGCCGGCCTGCCGACCGAAAGTGGGGACGCGCATCTCGCGTCGCCGCGCATCGATCGTTACCGGCGTCCGTATGAAGGCACCGACAACGCGCGCGAGGCAATGAACGCGTATCTGGAATGGGAGTACGGCCTCGTCGCGCAGCTCGAGCGCGACGGCACGCATGGCTTCTTCGTGATCTGATCGTAAAACGCAACGCGGGCACCGCGTGAAGCGCGCGCCCCGAATCTTCCTATGTCCTATCTTATGAATCGGTTTCTGCTGAAGTTTTGCGGTGTTCTGCTCGGCGCGTGCGCGCCCTTTGCGGCTATGGCCGATGCCACGCTGAAAGTCGGCGACCAGCAGTTGCAGACGCACGGCATTCTCGAAGCCTCTGGACAACTGAATAGTCTGCCGTACAAGATCGAATGGTTCAACTTCCCCGCTGCGCAACCGCTCGGCGAAGCACTGAACGCAGGCGCGATCGATGTCGGCGGCCTCGGCGATGCGCCGCTGATCTTCGCCTACGCCGCGGGTGCGCGAGTGCGCGCGGTGGCGGCGACCCGCTCGATCCCGCGCGATCTCGCGATCATCGTGCCCGACGGCTCGCCGATCAAAACGGCCGCCGATCTGAAGGGCAAGCGCATCGCGACGACGCGCGGCTCCATCGGCCACTACCTCGCGATCGCGACGCTGGAGCGCGCCGGCATCAAGCTGTCCGAGGTGTCGCTGCGCTTCATGCAGCCGGCCGATGCGAAGGCAGCGCTCGCCTCGGGCAATGTCGATGCATGGTCCACATGGGACCCCTACGTCGCGCTCGCCGAGCAGAAGGATCATGACCGCAGCATCGCCAACGGCATCGACCTGTCCTCGGGACTCAGCTTTCAGGCGGCGACGGAAACCTCGATCAAGGACAAGCATGCGCAAATCGCCGACTTCCTGAAGCGCGTCGCCGCGGGCCAGCGCTGGGCGCTCGCCCATCCCGACGAAGTCGCCGCGATGCAATCGAAGGTGACCGGCTTGCCGCCCGACGTGCTGAAGACCGTCTACCAGCGCGCGCAACTGCATCCGGTCGCGATCGACGACCGCGTGGTCGCCGAGCAGCAAAGGACCGCTGACCTGTATCACCGCGCCGACGTGATCAAGACGCGCCTCGACGTCACGCCAAGCTTCGACCGGCAATTCCCGCTCGACGCGCCATGAGATCGCACGCATCCCGGCAACCCGCAATCGCAACCGATCCGTTCACGATGACGAGCCGTCCCCCTGATAACGTGCTTACCGAAGCCGAGCGCGACGCCGCCGCGCTCGATGCGCTCGCCGATCTCGACAGTCCGCAAGCCGCCGAGTGGCTCGACGCGCTCACCCGCGAGTTCGCGGCCGACGCGGCCGCGCTCGATGCCGGCCCGCTGTTCCCGC
>ABYL01000208.1 GCA_000173575.1 Burkholderia sp. H160
CGCTTGCGCCACAGGATACGCCGGTCCTGTTCCAGGTGGCCGACGCCAGCAGCGCAGAGCTGCCCGAGGGCGCGTTCGACATCCTGTTCTCGCGTTTCGGGGTGATGTTCTTCGACGATCCGACAGCGGCGTTCGCCCATATGCGACGCGCGCTGCGGCCTGGCGGGCGGGTCGCTTTCGTCTGCTGGCGCGGCGCGGCCGAGAACGATTGGGTGCGCCTGCCGATGGGCGCACTCAAGGGCATCGTCCCGCCGACGGCGCCGCCCGATCCCGAAGCGCCCGGCCCATTCTCGTTCGGCGACCGGGGGCGCGTGGCACGCATCCTGACGGCGGCCGGGTTCACCGATATCGCTATCGCGCCCTTCGATGCTTCCGTCCCGTTCGGCGAGGGCGGGACGCGGGACGCTGCGATCGACGACGCGGTGAAGATGACGCTCGAGGTCGGCCCGCTGTCGCGCGCGCTCGCTGATCAGCCTGATGACATCCGCGCCCGCGCCTCGGCCGCGGTTCGTGCCGCCTTCGCGGGCCTCCCCGGCGAGCGGTCGGTGATGATCGACGGCGCGGCGTGGATCGTCATGGCACGCAATCCGGCACGCTGACAGGGATCAACAGGGGAGACGCCCCCGCTCGGTAGAGCTGGGCGTCGTTGGCCGCTCAGATTGATGTCCCTTCTGGCCGATGAACGAGCGCGCGCCTTGTGACAATCAGATGGCCGGTTGTGGCCGAACGGAGCCGCTGTGCCTCAGGCGGATTCGAGGCACGGGTGCCGCGCCTCATAGCGATCTAGCGCTGCTGTCTCAGCAAGTCGAGTTGGCGCTGTTGTCTCAGCGAATTCAGTTCGCGCTGCTGCCTCAGCAAATCCAGTTCGCGCTGTTGTTTCAGTAATTGGAGTTGTTCCTTCTGAAGTTCGATCTGTTGCTTCTGCGCTTCCAATTGCGCTCTATACGCCCCCATGCTTTGGTCAGCCAGCGTTCCCTGCGGATACGTCTGCGCGTAGGCGAGGGAACAGCCAGCCGCCAATGTCGCAGCAACGATTG
This sequence comes from Burkholderia sp. H160, assembly GCA_000173575.1. Taxonomy (GTDB): domain Bacteria; phylum Pseudomonadota; class Gammaproteobacteria; order Burkholderiales; family Burkholderiaceae; genus Paraburkholderia. Next base: position 1,038 of record ABYL01000208.1, read on the forward strand.
GTGCTTTCATGATGCCCCCGCGCGGATGCTCTTTTGAAATATCTTAGGCCAAAAAAGCCAGAGCATCTGCGGGGACCGACGTTGCTGTCGGCGTCGTGCCGGGATCGGTGATTGCGTCTGCTGCGCGAGCAGCGTGCTTTTCGCAGTGGTGACGAGAGGCTGGCATCGACCCAGGGTGTGCGGAAACAGCACAGAACGGCAATACGACGCGTGGCTCTTACGCCGCCTGGCGCGGTTGACTGTCGTGGGCGCCAATACCACAACGACGCGCCTTTAAACGGCTCTGATGCGTTCTAACAGGCTCTTCTGGATCTGTTTTAGGGCCTACGTAGTGCTCACGCGCCTGCGAACCGCATCGCCTTCATCGTCTTCTTGAACCCCAGGATTCTCAGCACCCGCATAAGGTTGTAGGCAAGTACGTTCAGGCTCATCTCGGTACCTACATTGGGTAGCCTTCGGGTCAGGAAGTGCGTGTAGCCCATCCAATGCTTGAACGTCCCAAAGACGTGTTCGACGGTCCGCCTGCGCACTGTCATCGCATCAGGCGTCTTGTCCAGCCGACGTTGGACTGCCTCCAGCACCGACTCGTGCTCCCATCGACTTATCCGTCGGCCGCCCCGTCAGCGCTGGTTCAACACCATCGAATCCGAGTTTCTGAAGATCAAGCTCGCCTACAAAAACATCGACTACGCGCACGGGGTTGGTGTCTGTCACATAGTCGTCAAGTGCTTCTGGGAAGAGAAAGCTACGATGGTCGCCTTGAACGAACCGCTTCCTCTCGCTCATCCTCCGCTACCGGATGAGCTATTTTAACGCGCCAAAATGGCGTTTTGACACGGTCTGGGCCGGCTACAGTCGTACGTATCCGACGCGGGTGACCCTTGCGGAAATTTAATAAGCGAGCGAGAACGTCGGACGCCGGCTCCAGATCGGATCGTCCTCACGCTGATCCCGTCGCGCAGATCATCGTCCAAACCTCGGGTGTTCCAGCGCCAACTGCAATTGGTGAGCTTGATCGAGATGGAAAATAAAAGACAGGCGAGACCGGACGAGCAGTGTCTTCAATTCTGCGTTCGTCGTGGACCGAATGAAGGTGTTTGCCAATTTGACCAGTTGCTGCAGGAAGATCACCTCGCGATCAAGGTACGCCTGGTCGAACTCGTGAGTTTCGACTGCATTGAGCCTCGCGAGGTCGTCGTAGCTCTGCTGCGCGAGCGCATCGCTAATCCCACTTCGTTGTGGAGTTGCTGCGAGTCTATGCATCAATCCAGCGGTTTCCTGGTTGACCTGTCCATGCTCGTCAATCATTCGATTCGCGAAGAATCGTACGCTTCTCGACTGCGTTCTGCGCAAGGCTGTTTGGGCGGCCGCGATTTCCGCCTGATTCGCCACAAGAATGATGCCGACGATCTGTGCATCGGTCAGACCCGCCTCCTGGCCAAATGCGCAAATTGTCGATGCGAGGAGCAGCAACAGCGCTCCAGCGGTACGTTTAACGTTCACTGTTCCCCTCAAATTCGCGTTCCGGTCCTTAATGCACCGTTCACTGAGCGCGTCGATAACACAGTTGACATGCTACGCTTCCTCGATGGCTACATGCGCGTGACGATGCCCGTCGAGGTCACGCATCCGGCCGAATTTAGGAGAAGATGCAGACTTCTTGATGGTACCCGACCGCAAGCGCCAGGCTAACGCGTGACAGTTACCGGCTTGTCGTCACTCCCATGCCGCTACGGACCGCCGCGCCAGGCAGCGAGGCATTCAACTTCCCGGCCGCATGAACTCGATCCTCGAACCGTCCGGCCCCACGGCGTAGAACACCTTAGTACCCGCTTGCGGTCCCACCGGAATGAGTTGCGGCACCCTGCCGATGCCACCCAGTAGGCGAGACGCGCTGGAGCACGGCGTCGAGATAGTCGACGTAAAACGCGATGTGCATAAGCGCCTACTTGGCATGGACCGGCAGGTACGTCCGTTCGTTGCTCGACGCCGCCATACTTCAGTGGTTCGACTCTCGCGGGGAGGGGTCGCTGGGATGGCCTGCTTTCGACCCTGTATAGATAGTCCGTTCCGCTTTCGTTGATACTGGTTGCACTGGCAGCTTGCTGCCAGTGCAGGCGGAACATGCACCCGCGGGCTACGAATAAGTCGACCCAAACGCTAGGACGTTTCTGCGACTTTATTGCCCGGTGGCCAACACTTTCAGCGGTCAAGCACGCTCACCGGAAGACTCTTGAGGCATTCTTCCATTCGCATAACTGCCGGCGACCTCGGCTGATCGAAACGCGGCTGGAATCGATCCGCTGCACGATCTCACTTACCGACGATCCCGGTATCGTCTCATCCTGCCGGTTACACGCCCTGACACTCGTAGCGCAGCTTCGCACGGTACTCAACGTGATCGATGTGTTCGACAAGGAGATCGCGACAGTTGCGCACGCGCAACCCGACTTCGCTCTCTTCGATTCCCTGCCCGGAGCGGGTGCGCATCTGACACCTCGCCTGCTTGCGGCATTCGGCGAGCAGCGTGATCGCTTCCAGAATGCAGCTGAGTTGCAGAAGTACTCCGGCATCGCGCCGGTCACGCAGCGCAGCGGGAAGAAATGCTGGGTACATTGGCGCTGGCAATGCCCAAAATTCCTGCGTCAGACATTCGTCGAATGGGCCGGTCAGACTATCAACAAATCGTTCTGGGCGGGCGCCTTCTACCGCCAGCAGCGCGCGAAAGGCAGTTCATATCAGGCTGCCGTACGCGCGCTGGCGTTCAAATGGATACGCATCCTCTACCGATGCTGGCAGACCGGGACACGATACGACGAAAGCGTCTATCTAAGCGCACTGAGGAAGCGAGGCTCGCCCCTTCTTGCAAACCTCACACTTCCCCCTCCAAAAGCTTGACTGAGTCACTCAGGGCGTGAAGCGGTCGAGAGCGGCCGCTGAAGCTGTTCTCTTGCACTTTTGCACGGGTCTTAGAGCGATGATTCCCTAGACCGCATCTGGCATCTCGTGAGGCAATGGTGATCGAACGTGCGGAAGGTCCTGTCTACGAGAAGCGCCAAATGCTCGGTAGTTGGCTCGCCCCTCTGTAAGGCTCAAATCGCCATTGGATCCGCCGAGCACATCGTCCGCGTCATCACCGTCCTGCCCGTCGTCTTCCCAAAAGCACACGGCGCATATTTCATAGCCGCCACGCTCGCTCAGCGTCTTGAATCCGCAGCAGGGGCATCGGAGAGGAAGATCGCGAAGAGGAGTCATGCGGTTCGGTTGGAATGAGAGCGTCGACGGCTTTGCGGCAAATGGTCGGTTTCCACAGAGGGCAGAGGTGGCCCTATTGTTGACGATCTGGGCACAGACGTCGAGCGGCCGAAACTGGCCGCACTGGGTCCCACAACCGGGCACGCCGCTCGCCCCGCTGCATCTCATGCAATAGGCATAACCGACCCTGAACAGCCTCCCGATGTTCTCCGAAGCGGTCATTCCCCTCGATAATTCAATAAGACGAAGCTAGCGATGGTTCCAAACAATGCGTCGCTCCGCTTGGGGCTGGGTAGTCGTCAACAGAGACGCAGAGCGGGAGACTCCGCAACCATTCAGGGATCGATTGACCGATTGACCCGCTTAGCTGCGCAATTTCGCGCCGCTCTAAAGTTTTCCTTTAATGTGCCGATACTTTTGGGTTGAGCCGCCGAACTACCGCGACTCGAAATTATCTGTCCAACTCGATAAGGAACAAAAAGATGAGTATCGCCAGCGACGACGCCGTACGGGGGTCCGGTGGACTGATGTCACTTGGGAAGGCTTTTGGATTTTACGGCGGAGCCGTGGTTGCGTTGGTTGCTGGAGCATTGATAGCTGGCGCAACCAAGGCACCGATCGTTTACTTTGTCGTTTATTTCGCTTGCGGTATTTTTTTGAACCGTACGGTGTTGCGAAATTTGATCACGTTCCATCCAGTCTATAACACGCTACAAAACGTATTCTCGACTAAAGTTCGCGCGCTGATGTTCTGGCCCATTTCCTACCTGGTCCTGATTGGCAAGATTGCGGTAGTTCGCGCTATTTGATCTGGCGGACCCGAGGAAGCGGCTCCAGCTGTCTGCCCGACAGACACGCTGGGGCCGTAGGTATGCAACGGTAGTCGTCTTCTCGTTGCCAAAGTCGGCACCAAGCCGCTCCTGCATTGCTGACAATATCTCGCGCTAGCGTTGCAAATTTGAGGCATGGCGTCGAATGTCCCAAACTGGCCGAGGCCGTGTGAAAACTCAAAAGTACTCGGTTTTCAGGTGTCGCTTTACCCTTCCTAACCCACTACCAAGCCAACACAGCGCGATCTGAAGGGTCGCCTTTCTCGAACCTCGCGTTTCGCCTGCGTTTTCGCACGGCCTCGGCCGAACGCGGCGGCCCATGATCAGGCGTCCGAATGCTCGAACGCTGTTGCCGATTGTAGTGGCCGGCTCCGCCCATGTAAGGTCTCAATTCCCGACCCATGTCTTCCTATTACACCCTGCATATCCCCGGTGTTCGATGAGCGATTCCGGTCGGTAACGGATCGCAGGACCGGCCTGGTTTCCCTTGCGAAAGCATTGCGGCTCTATCAGCCGGAACGGCCTAAGCTCGGTAGTACTTCCATTTGGCTCGGCAATGAGTTCCCTTTGTACGAGGTCGTCATGGACGACGCAGTGTATCGGCTGTTATTGCGGGAGACGTGGCCGGGCAGCGGAAAGTTCGAAGCGATATGTGTAGCTGCAGTCGGTTATTCAACCGATGGGGTCGTCCTCGCACCGGGACTCGACGCGATTCCGAATATGCCAATGGCCTTGGTGCGAGAAATCGCCTATGTGACCGGCAATCCGTAAGCGTGGAGTGATGGTTGCTTACCCGCTTACGAAGAAAACAGGAAATAGCCAACAAAAAATAAGGATTTCCTTACGCTTTTTCTACCCCGCGCTCGGTGTTTTTTGGCGATACGGCAATTAAGATCGCTTTCGACGCAAGAACGGATGCATTGCGTCGAAAGAGGCTGTCGAACGCAGTACGACCGAACGGAAAACAAAATGAAGATGAAAGGAAGAACTCACCGAGTGTTCTGGGCCACAGTTGCGGTGTTGCCCCTGGTTTCGTGCAGCGGCGGAGGATCGTCCGGCACGGCTGGCAGCGCGCCGCATGCGTCCGCGCAGACCGTTGCTGCCGCGGCGGTTCCGGCCACGAGCTGGACCAGCGTCAAGTGGGGTGGCGGCGGCTATGTCACCGGCCTGATCTACCATCCGACCAACGCAAGCCTGCTGTACGTACGCACCGACGTCGGCGGCGCCTACCGCTGGGACACGACGACCTCGTCGTGGATCCCGCTCACCGACGGCCTGGGTTTCGGCGCCGGCGAAGGCCGGTACCACGGCGTGGAGAGCATCGCCCTCGACCCGAACAACGACCAGCTGGTCTACATGATGACCGGCGATACCGTGGGTCAGGATGCCCACGGCCGCATTTACATTTCCAGCGACCGCGGCAACACCTGGACGCACTACGACCTGCCGTTCGCGGTGGGTGGCAACGATAACGCGCGGGGCTACGGCGAACGCCTGTCGGTCGACCCACAGAATCCATCGACGCTGATGTTCGGCTCGCGCAAGGCCGGTATCTGGAAGAGCACGGACTCGGGCCAAACGTGGAGCCAGGTTACGGGCTTCTCGAGCACCACGGTGACCGGCGGGGGGACCCCGATCGGCGTCGAACAAATCATCTTCGATACCCCATTCAAGGGGACTGGGCAGCCGACGTGGATCATCTGGGCCACCGTCGCCTCCGACTATGCCCAGGCGGCAGGCTTGACGTCGACGCTGTACCGGTCCACCAATGGCGGCGCCACGTGGGCGCCGGTCGCGGTCCCGTCCAACGTGACCAATTACGACATCCCGCACGTCGTGAAGACGTCTGACGGCACCTTCTACATGACGTTCCGCCCGACAGCTCCTCAGGTTCAGGGCGGCAGTGGCCCCAGTTATCTCTACAAGTTCGGCGCCAGCAACAACAGCACCTGGACCCAGCTCTTGAGCTCCACCAGCATGGGGATGGCCGGCCTGTCCGTCTACGGCGCCGGCTCGATCGCCCGCATTGCGGTGGGCATGACAGGCTGGAGCGACACCAGCATGCAAATTCAAATGTCCGATGATGGCGGCACCAGCTGGCGCGAAGTCGAGGCCAACATGCCGCATACGTCCGACACCTGCCGCGGCTGGATCGAGAACGTCACGATCGACCCGGCCAACCGCGACCACATCATGCACGTCCACGGCGGCGGCATCTGCGAAACCACGAACGCCTCCTCGACCACGCCGGGCTGGAGCCCCAAGGTCAACAACCTGGAAGAGACCGCCACGCTGTTCGCCGTCGCGCCTCCGGCCGGCGCGCAGTACAAGCTAATTAACGCCGCGGGCGACATCGGCGCGTGGGTGATCACGGACCTCGCGACGCGGCCGACGCGGACTCCGATGCCCGGATGGAGCAGCGGCAATGCGGCCGACATGGCGTGGGCCGATCCGTCCTACATTGCCGTCACCGGCGTCGACAATGCCAACGGTTCCGCCGTCAAGGGCTTCTGGTCCGGCGACTCCGGCAATAGCTGGTCGCAGTTCCCGTCGATGCCTACCGGCGGCTCGGCCAGCTCAAGCCCGGTGCAAAGCCTGGCAGTCACGTCCCGCAACAACCTGGTCTGGGCGCCGCAAGACTCGGTGCCGTCGTACACCACGAATAATGGCGCGAGCTGGACGCAAACCAACCTGCCGGCGTTTACCGCCACCTGGAATGGCTTCTTCCGCGCTTATCGCCTGGCCGTGGACCGCAACAACCCGAACAAGGTCTATGCCTTCGATTCGGGCGGCGCAAACTGGAGCTGGCAGCCTGGCAAGGTCTACGTCTCGACCGACGCCGGCCACACGTTCACGCTGAGCCAGGGCTCGGTGAACGCGAACATGGCCTGGAATGCCTGGGGCGATACGTCGATGGCGGTGAACCCGAACGCCGAGGGCGACATCTGGGTGGCCGACGGCAATGCCGTGTACCACTCGCTGGACTCAGGCGCGACCTGGACCAAGCTCACCGCCTTTGCAACCGCCAACGGCACGCTCGGGGCCACCAATATCACGCTGGGCAAGGCGCAAACCGGCTCGCCATACTCGGCCGCGGTCTATGTGGAAGGCACGATCAACGGCCAGTGGGGCATCTTCCGCTCCGACGATGGCGGCGCAACGTGGTCGCGCTTCAACGACGACGCGCACCAGTTCGGCGGCAACGCCGTGGTGGTGGGCGACTGGAACACTTATGGCCGCATTTACGTCAATGGTGTCGCTCGCGGTCTAATCTTTAGCAACTGAGGTTGATCGACCTATCTCCGTCCGGTCGCGGCTTGCAATCGGAAGGGGGAGAGCATAGGCGATTTGGTTGCTGCCGTAACCCGAAAGTTGGTCGTCAACTTTCGGGTTTTTTCATCCGTGAGTCTGACCTTCCTGTCGAGATTCCCTCAACTACTCGGTAGGCGCCCGAGCAGCACCGTAGTGCAGGTTGTTGACGACGGAGATTCGCGACGCTATCGGATGGGCTCGACGCGAGCAGTTGGCGACAGCGACGGCGCCACGTTCCATGGAAGCAACTCGTCGACGCGGTTGGCCGGATGGTCAGCGATGTGGTCGAGCACGTAGGCGAGATACGCCTCGGGATCGAGGCCGTTCAGGCGTGCCGTGCCGATCAGGCTGTACATCGCGGCGGCACGTTCACCGCCACAGTCTGCGCCGGCGAACAAGTAGTTGCGCCTCCCCAACGCGACGCCGCGCAGCGCCCGCTCGGCGATCAGGTTGTCGATCTCCGCACGCCCATCGCTGCAGTGGTAGACGAGCGCCGGCTTCGAGTTGCTCGATCTGGCGATCCAGCTTCTCCGATTTACGGCCGAACTGCATGCGGCGCAGTTTCGCGATCGTGAGCTTTAGGTGCTCGATCTCAAGCGACCGCGACGAGAGCTGCTGCCGCAGCTCGGCGACCTGGGCGTCGCGCTCACCATGTAAGCGAAGCCTCTATGCGTTGCTCCATCACGCTGATGCAAACTCCGTTTGCAT
>ABYL01000207.1 GCA_000173575.1 Burkholderia sp. H160
ATTCCGATGTCGCTGACGAACGCGATCGGCCAGGGTGGCGGCTTCACCACGACCGCGGATCGCAGCCGGGTCGATCTCATCCGCAGCGGCACGACCTACAGGCTGAACATCGACGACCTCGTCAAGCGCGGCCGCAATCCGTCGGAGATCTATCTGCAGCCGGGCGATACCGTGCGCGTGAATGCGCGCGAGGACAGCGGCGTCTACGTGATGGGCGAAGTCAACAAGCCGGCCACGGTGCTGCCGTTGCGCGACGGCTCGCTGACGCTGTCACAGGCGATCTCGGATGGCGGCAGCTTCGACTCGGCCACGGCCTCGGGGCAGCAACTGTTCGTGATCCGCAATTCGACCAGCGACTCGCCGCAGATCTATCACCTCGATGCGACCACGCCGGTGGCGATGCTGCTGGCGAACCAGTTCGAGCTGCAGCCGAAGGACATCGTGTACGTCGGTCAAGGCGGTCTCGTTCGCTTCAACCGTGTGCTGAACCTGCTGTTGCCGGCGATCAACGCGGCGGTGACGGGAGTCGTCGTGTCGAAGTGAAGCATGCGTGACGTGATATCTGAACCGGCAGGCCTTGTTGGGTGAAGGCATGGCAATCAACTATGAAAACCGTTACACCGGCGTGTACGACCCGGCGCAGCTGCATCTGTCGGACTACGTGCGCACGATCGTGCGCGGTCGGCGCACGATCCTGACGGTGACGCTGATCGCGCTCGCGATCGGTTGCGCGTACGCGTTCCTCGCGCTGCCGGTCTATCGTTCGGACGTGCTGTTTCACGTCGAGGACAGGACGGCGAACGCGGTGAACGTCAATGCGAACGGCCGGGATGCGGCGTCGCCACTTCCCGGTGCGTACGGTTCGAAGCCATCGACGGCGGCGCAGATCGAGCTACTGAAGTCGCGCCTCGTCATCGAGGAAACGGTGCGCGCGCTGCACCTCGACATCACGGCGAAGCCGCGTTATCTGCCGGTGCTCGGCACCAGGATCGCGGGACTCGTGAACGGGCACTGGTGGTTCCGGCTGCCGTCGTTCATCAATCTTTCCGGGTTCGCGTGGGGCAACGAGAGCATCGCGGTGTCGCGCTTCGACACGTCGAAGGACTGGTATGGCGAGACCTTCACGCTGGTCGCTGGCGCCGACAACACCTACATGCTGCGTGATCCACACGGCAGCGCGATCCTGTCGGGGCGCGTCGGCGAGACCGTGCAAACCGATACCGCGGTCGGCCCGATCACGCTGCACGTGGACCGGCTGGTCGGCGCGCCCGGCTCGCGTTTCGAGCTGACGCGCGCGTCGACGCTCGGCACGGTGGAGCATCTGGCGAAGACGATGGTCGTGCAGGAGACCGCCGAGGACTCCGGCGTGATCCGCGTGAGCCTTGAAGGCGGCGACCCGGCACTGACCGCCGCGATCGTCAACAACATGGCTCGCGAGTTCCTGCGTCAGGATCTCGCGAGCCGTTCGACCGAGTCCGACCACACACTCGCGTTTCTCGAACAGCAACTGCCGGATGCACGCAAGGCGCTCGACGACGCGGAAGAGCGCTACGCCAGGTTCCGCAATACCCATGGCACCGTCGATCTCGGCGAAGAAAGCAAACTGCTGCTGCAGCAGATCGTCGACAACAAGACGAAGCTGCTCGATCTGCAGCAGCAGCGCGCGGAGCTGTTGCAGCGCTTCACGCCGAGCCATCCGACGGTCGCCGCGCTCGATGCGCAGATCGCCGCATTGCAGGGCGCGCAGAGCACGATGAACCACAGTGTCTCGACGATGCCGGACACCGAGCAGACCGCGCTGCGTCTGCAGCGCGACGTGCACGTGAGCACCGAGCTGTACACGAATCTGCTCAACAGCGTGCAGCGGCTGCGGGTGGCGCAGGCGGGACAGGTGGGCGGCGTGCGTCTGGTGGACTTCGCCGAAGCGCCCGACGATCCGGTGCGGCCGAAGCGCATGTTCGTGATTCTGATCTCGCTCGGCGGCGGCCTCGCGCTCGGCATCCTGTTGACCTTCTTCAAACGTGCGATGTATGGCGGCGTCGAGCGGCCCGACGAACTGGAAATGATGCTCGGCGTGCCGGTGTTCGCGGCCGTGCCGCGCAGCCAGACGCAATTGCGCCTGCAGCAGAGCGTGGCGCACCGCCGCCGCGGGCAGCACGTGCTCGCGCAGCAGGCGCCAGCAGATCTCGCAGTGGAAGGCGTGCGCAATCTGCGCACTTCGCTGCAGCTGTCGCTCGATCAGGCAGCCAACAACGTCGTGATGATCACGGGCTCGCGGCCCGATGCGGGCAAGTCGTTCCTGTCGGTGAATCTGTCGACGCTGGTTGCGTCGGCGCACAAGCGCGTGCTGATTATCGACGGCGACATGCGGCGCGGCGACGTGCATTCGCATTACGGCATCCCGCATGAGCCGGGGCTCTCCGACGTGCTGCTCGGCGCCGATCTCAACGCGGTGATCCAGCACGACGTGCTGCCGGGCCTCGACGTGATCCCCAAGGGCAGGCTGCCGACGCACCCGGCCGAGTTACTGATGAGCAAACGCTTCGAAGCGATGCTCGCGGTGCTGAAGCCGCAATACGACGTCGTGATCATCGATACGCCGCCGGTGCTTGCCGTGACCGACCCGACGCTGGTCGGCAAATACGCGGCGACGACGCTGCTCGTTGTCCGGCATGGACGTCAGCCGCTGCACGAGATCATCGAGACGGCAAAACGGCTGCGCAATGGTGGTGTGGCAATGCGCGGTGTGCTGCTCACCGACGTGCCCCAGGAAGCCGCATTTCTCGGCTCGGGGTACCAGGGCGGCTATTACGGTTACGACAGTATCGCCGGTTGAAGGCGCGGCCCGCGCGCGGGCCGCGCAATCGTGCCTGTATGCCGGCATCGGTTTCGGTAATTCGCAATCTCTCAAAGGAGAAGGTTCTATGACACGCAAGGTCGCGCTGATCACCGGCATCACAGGACAGGACGGTTCGTACCTGGCTGAGCTGCTGCTCGCCAAGGGTTACGACGTGCACGGCATCAAACGCAGGGCATCGCTGTTCAACACAGATCGGATCGATCATCTCTACCGCGATCCGCACGAACCGGAGCAGCACCTGTTTCTGCACCACGCCGACCTGACCGACTCCTCCAGCATTTTGCGCGTGATCCAGCGCATCGAGCCGGACGAAATCTACAACCTCGCGGCGCAGAGCCACGTCGCGGTGTCGTTCGAGGAGCCGGAGTACACGGCTAACGCGGATGGTCTCGGCGCATTGCGGATTCTCGAAGCGATAAGAATCCTCGGCATGCAGGAGAAGACGCGCTTTTATCAGGCGTCCACTTCGGAACTCTACGGGCTGGTGCAGCAGGTGCCGCAGTCCGAGACCACGCCGTTCTATCCGCGCAGCCCGTATGCGGTCGCCAAGCTCTTCGCGTACTGGACCACGGTCAATTATCGCGAGGCCTACGGGCTGTATGCGTGCAACGGGATTCTGTTCAATCACGAATCGCCGGTGCGCGGCGAGACGTTCGTGACGCGCAAGATCACGCGCGCAATCTCGCGCATCGCGGTGGGCATGCAGAAGACGCTGTATCTCGGCAATCTGTCGGCGCTGCGAGATTGGGGTCATGCGCGCGATTACGTGGAGATGCAGTGGCGCATGCTGCAACAGGACCAGCCGGAGGATTACGTGATCGCCACCGGCGTGCAGTACAGCGTGCGCCAGTTCGTCCAGCATGCGGCCGCCGAACTGGGCATCACCGTGCGCTTCGAAGGCACGGGCACGGAGGAGGTGGGAATCGTCGAGAAGGTCGAAGGCCGGGAGATCAGGCTGTCGCCGGGCGACGTGATCGTGCGGGTCGATCCGCGCTATTTCCGTCCGGCCGAGGTCGAAACGCTGCTGGGCGATCCGTCCAAGGCGCATGCGCAGCTCGGCTGGCAACCGGTTACGTCGTTTGCATCGCTCGTCAAGGAAATGGTGCGCGCGGATTATCAGATTGCCCGGCGTGACGCGCTCGTCACGCTGGCCGGATTCACGGCGTTGGAACATCACGAGTAATGGCGATGAACAGACACTCACGCATCTTCGTTGCGGGCCATCGCGGCATGGTCGGCTCGGCACTGGTCCGGCGCCTCGTCGCCAATGGCTACGAGAATGTCATCACGCGCACGCGAGCGGAGCTCGATCTGACGGATCAGGCGGCCGTGAACCGCTTCTTCGAAACCGAACAGATCGACGTGGTGCTGCTCGCGGCCGCGCGCGTCGGCGGTATTCTCGCGAACGCGTCGCAGCCGGGCGAGTTTATCTACGAGAATCTGGTGATCGAAACCAACGTGATCCACGCCGCGTATCGCGCGCGGGTCGAGCGGCTGGTGTTCTTCGGCTCGTCGTGCATCTATCCGAAGCAATGTCCGCAGCCGATCCGCGAGGAGTATCTGCTGCGCTCGCCGCTCGAGCCGACCAACGACGCCTACGCGATCGCGAAGATCGCCGGCCTCAAGCTGTGCGAAGCGTACAACCGCGAGTACGGCACGCAATACGTCTCGTTGATGCCGACCAATCTGTACGGCCCGAACGACAACTACGATCTGAACAGCAGCCACGTGTTGCCGGCGCTGCTGCGCAAAGCGCATGAAGCCCGCCAGAGCGACGCGCCCACGCTGACGGTGTGGGGCACAGGCACACCGCGCCGCGAGTTCCTGCACGTCGACGACCTTGCCGCGGCGACGCTCTTCGTGCTCGAGCATAACGTGGCGAACGGCATGTTCAATGTGGGCGTGGGTGAGGACATGACGATCCGCGAGCTGGCCGAATGCATCTGCAAGGTGGTCGGCTTCGAGGGCGAGCTCGTGTTCGATTCGTCGAAGCCCGACGGCACGCCACGCAAGCTGCTCGACGTCTCGCGGCTCACACAGCTGGGCTGGAGCGCGACGATCGGTCTGGAGGAGGGTATCGCGGCCACGTATCGGGAGTTCCTCGAGTCCGATGCCGGTTCGACGGCCGCCGCGCTGCACGCATAGGCGCGCGAGAGGCACCGCGCAGCACCGCCCGCACTCAACCCTAAACGTTCCGTCAGCCACGATGAAGATCCTGATCTACGGCCTCAACTACGCACCGGAATTGACAGGGACCGGTAAGTACACGGCTGAAATGGCCGTGCTGCTGGCGAGCCGCGGACACGAGGTGCGGGTGATCTGCGCGCCGCCCTACTACCCCGAGTGGCGCGTGTCGGCGGACTACGCGTCATGGCGCTATCGGCGCGAGACGCGTGACGGTGTGACGGTGTGGCGTGCGCCGCTGTGGGTGCCGTCACATCCTGGCGGCGTCAAGCGGATGCTGCATTTGGCAAGCTTCGCAGCAAGTTCGCTGCCGCTGCTCGTGCGTCATGTGCTGTGGCGCCCCGACGCCGTGATGCTGATCGCGCCCACCTTGATGTGCGCACCGGCCGCGCTGGCGCTCGCCCGCGTCACGAATGCCGTGACATGGTTGCATATTCAGGACTACGAGGTGGATGCGGCATTCGATCTGGGGCTGCTGAAAAGCTCGCGTACGGCGCGGTTCGCACGTTGGTTCGAAAGTGCGCTCCTGCGGCGCTTCGACGGGGTCTCGTCGATCACGCGGCAGATGAGCGCGCGCGCCACCACCAAGGGCGTGCCGCCCGCGCGCGTGCTGTGCCTGCCTAACTGGGTGGACGTGTCGAGCATCTATCCCCTTGCGCGCGCAAGCGAATACCGGCAGCAGCTCGGCATTCCGGACAACCAGGTCGTGGTGCTGTACTCGGGCAACATGGGCGCCAAGCAGGGCATCGAAACACTCGCCGAAGCGGCCGCACTGCTCGCCGCTCGCAGCGACATCACGTTCGTGTTCTGCGGCAATGGCGCTGCGAAAGAGAGTTTGCTGTTGCGTTGCGCGGGACTGGTGAACTGTCTTTTCATCCCGCTGCAACCGGCCGAGCGTCTGAACGAACTGCTCAATCTCGCCGACATTCATGTGCTTCCGCAACGCGCCGACGCGGCGGATCTGGTGATGCCGTCCAAACTCACCGGCATGTTCGCGAGCGGCCGCGCCACTGTGGCGATGGCGCACCTTGGCACGGCGTTGCATGAAGCGGTGGCGTCACGCGGTGTGGTGGTGCCGCCGGACCGCGCCAGGGCGCTGGCGGCGGCGATCGGCGCACTGGCGAGCGATGCGGGGCGCCGTGCCGCGCTCGGCAAGGCCGCGCGCGATTACGCGGAGCACGCGCTATCGCCGGAGTCGATCATTCGGAGTTTCGAGGAACGTCTCGCGGCCGTGCTCGTTCAGATGAGCGTGACGAGCGGGAAGACGCGGGAGCCCTATTTCGATCCGCTCTCTTCGGCGGGCGGAGGCCAACCAGCCAATGCAGCTACTGCGGAGGAAGCCGCGCCGGATTGATCCGGCATGCGGCCATTCGATGAAAGCGAACTTACCAGGGCGAGCGATAGATGGGGTGCTTGTCTGCGCTATATGGATCGGTGTAAGGGTTTTTCGATATGCCTTGAAGGAGCCCGGCCGCGATCGGGCTCCCGGCCCCCGGCCCCGGCTGGCCTGCCACGCGCATCTGTCCATTGGCGATCGCCGGAGTCTTGCGCTGTGCCTTGTCGCGCGCGCGTTGTGCGCGAGCGTCGCGATCCGTGACCGTCATGCGTTGTTCGTCGAGCAGGTCGGCGCGCTGCGCCTCGTCGGTATCGCCTTGCAGCGTACCGCCGCCGAGTTCAGCCGGTGCGCCGAGCAGCTGTTGTTCGTTGTTGCGATTTGCTGCGCGTCGGCCGGCGGGAGCAGGCGGTCCGGCGCCAAAGTCGTTGACCGCGTTCGCGTCCGGTGCAGCGGGTGCCGCGTTGTTTTGCGCGAACCCCGGCAGCGCATATGTAGTGGCGGCGATAAACAGCCATGCAGCAGTGTGTCGGATCGAATTGGTCATCTTGGTCCCAAGGGAAATGCAGTCGTAACGAAGTTATCGTGCGCCAACCTTGACACGCGCAGCCGCCAAAACGCTTGCCTGCACGGCCACTGCGCAAAACGTCAGAGGGGAAGGCAGCATAATGGGAGCGGGTATTGCATGCCTGCATATCGATACCACGGCTCGTGCCTCGGAGGTAGGTGATGGATAACGTTGCCGCCGATCAGCAGGGTGAATGCGTGCCACCCGCCGAAGCGGTGCGCGAGGATGGACGCGTGATCGATCTGAGTCTGGCGGGAAAGGGAAACTATCAAGCCCGCCGCAGCGCTGTAATCGAGCCGGTCTGGTTCGTCCTTGAAGCGTGCGTAATCAACAACAAGCTGCTGCCGCTGTCGTTCGTGCGGGTCGGCTTGTTGCGTCTGCTCGGTGCGAAGATCGGCACCGGTTGCCGGTTCGTGCATCGCTCACTGGAAGCGGAGGGCGTGTATGGCGGAAATCCGTGCCGCTTCATACGGAAGCGTTTTGTTTCCGCTGGATATAGGCAAGGCTGATCAAACCCGGTCAACACGCTTCACGGCATTCGCACACTGCGGACGCCAGAACCGGGGGCACCGAAAGTTGGATTCGCGACGTGAACCGATCGAAGCCCGTCTGGCGACGCCGACGACGCAGACGATTGAGGCTCGCGGTACGGCGTAAGTGTCACTTACCAGAGCGTCCGCAGGATGCGGACAGGGTCAGTGATGCGCTCGGATTGAACGACAAAAAGGAGAGCAGCGGATGTTTATCGATACTCGAACTGTTGAACAGAATACGGTGATTTCAACAACGGTCTGCATCATCGGGGCTGGCGTCGCCGGCATCACGCTGTCGCTGGAATTGGCGCGCGCAGGCGTGGAGACCTGCATGCTCGAGAGCGGCGGTTTCGGGCCCGATGACGAAACCCGCGATCTCTATCGCGGCGAGAACGTGGGCTTGCCCTATACCTTCGCGGACAGTATGCGCAGCCGCTTCCTGGGCGGCAGCAGCAACTGCTGGGGTGGCTGGTGCCGGCCGCTCGATCCCTGGGACTTCGAGAAGCGCGACTGGATCCCGCACAGCGGCTGGCCGTTCGGCCTCGACGAACTGGCGCCGTACTACGAGCGCACTCACGAGTGGTTGAAGCTCGGTCCGAACAACTATGATCCTGCTTACTGGGAGCGCGAGATCGGCCGCCCTGACGTGCGTCGCATGCCGCTCGGCACCGGTAACATGCGTGATACCGTTGCGCACTTCAGCCCGCCGATGCGTTTTGGCAAGGCGTATCGCCGCGAGCTGGCGAACTCGAAGCGATTGCGCGTATTCCTGTACGCGAACGTGCTCAGCATTGACGCCGATGCGCAGGGCACGACGATCAACCGTGTGCAGGTAGGCACGATCAGCGGCCGACGGATCTCGGTGCAAGCACGGATCTTCGTGCTGGCCACCGGCGGCATCGAGAATGCGCGCCTGCTGCTTGCATCGAACGGCGTCCACGCCACGGGGCTCGGCAATGCGAACGATCTGGTTGGCCGCTACTTCATGGATCATCCGCGGCTGATGGCGGGCAAGGTACGTTTTCGTCCGGGTGTCGCGCGCAACAAGCTGTATGACGTCAAGTATCACTATCAGAACCGCGCGGTGTCGGCGCACGGCACGAATATCTCCTCGCAGTTCGCGTCGACGCCGGAATGGATGGCGCGCGAGAAGCTGCTGAATTCACGCGTGTGGCTCTACTCGAAGTGGTACGGCGAAGCCAGCGCGGCTTCCGAGGCGCTGATCCACTGCAAGGAAGCCCTGATGCAGAAGGACCAGCCGGGCCGCAGCCTGAAGGCCGACCTCGCGACGATGATCGCGCACCCGCTGCACACCGTCGGATATAGCCTCGCGCGGCTGTTGCAATCGCCGGCGCTGATCACCCACGTAACGTTGCAGGCCATCGTCGAATCGGTGCCTGATCCCGATAGCCGCGTCACGCTGTCGGCCGACCAGCGCGACCGCTTCGGCATGCCGCGCGTCAGGGTGGACTGGCGCCTCGGCGACCAGGTCAAGCGAACCTTCGACAAGACCTTCATGCTGCTCGCGCAGGAATTGAAGATGGCCAATGTCGCGGACGTCGAGTTCGACGCGCCGCTCGAAGGCCGGCCGTGGCCGGAAAAGCTGGAGGGCACGTGGCATCACATGGGCACCACGCGAATGCACGTTTCGCCGCGCGAGGGCGTGGTCGACCCTGATTGCAAAGTGCACGGGATCAGCAATCTGTATGTGGGCGGCAGTTCGGTGTTTCCAACCGTTGGCGCCAATTTCCCGACCATCACGATTACCGCGCTGGCGTTGCGTCTGGCCGGTCATCTGGTGCGGCGGCTCGATGTGCCGGACGCGGTCGGCAAAACGGAGATCGACGCCGCCAACGCCCCGGCCGAGTCGATCGACGTGCCGTCCCAGGTCGAGACGCTGTCGATGGCAGCGGGACGAATCGGCCCGCAGGCTCAGTGAGACGTCAGGAACGGAACCCTAGGGTCTGTTTAC
>ABYL01000206.1 GCA_000173575.1 Burkholderia sp. H160
CGCCGCTTGCGGCGTGATGCCGCGCGGGTGGCGGCGGAAAATCCGGCGGCGCGGTAGAGGGCGTCCTCCGGCAAGCTCGCGGGGATAGCGCGACAATCTCAAAGCAAGCCCGAGCGAGCCCAGTCCGCCGCAAGTCGCGATTCCCGCGCGAAAAAACGCCCTCGCCACGGTTTAGGCCGCATAATTGAGCCAATTGCGCACCGTGCGCCGAAATTCTGCTTTCTTTATCCATTTTCATGCCCAGCGACACGCCTCCGATCGTCCTCACCTTCGGCCTCTCCGATCCCACCGGCGGCTCCGGCCTGCAGGCGGACCTGATGACACTTGCCAGCATGGGCTGCCACGGCGTTTCCGTGCTCACGGGTTATACCGTGCGCGACTCGGCGAGCTGCGACGAAGTCACCGGGCTCGACCCGGACGTCGTCGCAACGCAGGCGCGCATGCTGCTCGAGGACATGCCGGTCGCAGCGTTCAAGGTCGGCGCGTGCACGCGTGCTGAAGTGGTGAGCGCGATCGCGGAAGTGGTCGCCGACTACGACGACATTCCCCTGATCCTCGCCCCCGACTTCACGCTCGACGACGAACACGTGCTCGCCGCCGACGAACTGCGTGAAGCGATCGCCGATCTGCTCGCGCCGCAAACCACGCTGCTGGTCGCCGACGCGGCCACGCTGCTCGCGCTTGCGCAGCCCGACGGCGACGCGGAGGCGCCGAGCCTCGACGCGGCGATCTCGCACCTGCTGTCGCAGGGCTGCGAGTACATTCTGTCGACCGAAACCGGCACGCACCGGCTCGTCAACACCCTCTTCAGCGAGGATGGCCAGTTGCGTCAGGACATGTGGGACCGCGCGCCCCACCGGCTCGCGGGCTTGACCGATACGCTCGGCTCGGCGATCGCCGCTCTGCTCGCCAACGGCCAGGAACCCGCGGAAGCGGTGCGCGAAAGCCAGGAATATCTGTTCCAGGCGATGCGCAATGCATTCCGGCCCGGCATGGGTTCGTACATGCCCGACCGCTTCTTCTGGGCGCGCAGCAGCGACGACGACGAAACCCCGCCGGCGCCAGGCAAGGGCGCGGCGCCCGGTGAAGCACGGCACTGACCGCGCCCTTCGTCGGTATTGACTAAAAACCCGCTTTGAAGCGGGTTTTTTCATTCAATGTCCTTTTCGCAATATCTGCGATTTTTTATTCGATTTATCTCGAAATTGATGCCGCAGATCGATTCTCCCTATCGATGCTGCAGCGCTCAGTCCATATTGTCGGCAATTTCGCGATTTTGTTTTGCATAACAGCATGAATTTTGCTCTACAGATGTAACCAGACGTTTTATCGCGTAATTAAACGTTACAACGTCAATGACACCATCCGTCTAGACTTTACGCATCACGAACAATCATATGTCCCCACATGTCTTTCCCAATCTTTTTCATCCACCCAATGAAATGCGGCGGCTCGACTGTTATTTCGTTTTTTGATCTGAATAAAGGTAATGATCAATTCACGAGCTTTGCCTGGGATCAGCAGGGGTGGGGAAACTGTCGCGCAAAGCTGCTGGAGACGCAGGTCGGCGGCCATCAATCGTATGGCATTCATCGGGTGATCAAACATCCGGTCAATTACTGCGCGATCCTGCGGGATCCGCTCGCGCGCCAGATCTCGCACTACTGGTATGCGGCGAACGGCAAGAACGGCGAGGTCACGCGCGGCGTCAGCGTGTCGACACCGGAGGCTCTGGCGCAGCAAGGCGTGCTGTCGCTCGACGAGTGGGTCAGCGAATCGCTCGGCGGCAGGAACCTGTTCGTGCAGATGCTGAGCGGCGAGCCGGCGGTCAACGAAGCGAGCCTCGCCGTCGCGAAAATCCATTTGCGCGAGCAGATCGGCACCGTCGGCGTCTGCGAGGATATGAGTGAATTCCTACTGCGGCTTTGCGGTTCGACCGGGATGAGATTGCCGTTCTATTTCGAAGCGAATCGCACCAAGGACGCGCCGAAGGGCAAGGCTCGCATTAGCGAAGCAGCGAGACAAAAGTTCATTGCCGACAATAGCCTTGATTACGAGCTGTTCCGCGACGCAAATCGAATCATCGAAGCTTATGCGAAAGAACCGGGCGGCGGCTTTTCGAATGCGCTCGAATTGGTCCGCGTGATTCAGTCCGAAATAAATCAGCTCGAGAATCCGCACGTCTATAGCTCGTGGGTTTTCGGCTTCGACAGCGCGTTCCTGTCTCGCGTGCATGAGGTGATCCGCCGCTTCGATCTCGCGCCGATCGACGCCTATCTGGAGTTCGCGCAAAGCCACCGGCGCGCGCCGGCCGACCTGTTCGACGGCTTCGTCGACACGGTGAACGACGGGCGGGTGTCGGGCTGGGCCGTCAACCTGAGCCGGCCGGAGCGGCAGGTGCCGCTCGAAGTGCGGGTCGGCGCACAGATCGTCGCGACCGGCTGCAGCGGCGAGCCGCGGCCCGATGTAGCGAGCGCAGGCTATCCGAGTGCACACAGCGGCTTTTCAATTGCGCTGCCGAACGGCATTCCGGATGGCTTTCGCGTTACGATCGCCAATTCCACGGAAAGCCTGCACAACGCCGGTACGTGGCGACAAGGCTGGCACTGCGAGTGAGCCAGATGAGTCAGGAGAATCTATCCATGAAAGAACCGCCGAACTTCGTGCAACGCTTCCACGGCAATATCGCGACGCAGGACCGCATGCGCATGTTCGGTCAGACGCCGGCCACGATCTGGCTGACCGGCCTGTCCGGCGCCGGCAAATCGACGCTCGCGTTCGCGCTCGAGGAGCAGCTGATCGGGCTCGGTCACGCCTGCTATGTGCTCGACGGCGACAATATCCGCCAAGGTCTGGCAAGCGACCTGGGCTTCGAGCGCCATGACCGCCGCGAAAACATCCGCCGCGTCGCGCACGTCGCCCAGATGATGAACGACGCCGGCCTGATCGTGATTGCAGCGCTGATTTCGCCGATCCGCGAAGACCGGGCGATGGCGCGCGAGATCATTGGACCCGACAGGTTTGTCGAGACCTTTGTATCCGCGCCGCTCGCCACCTGTGCGAGCCGCGATCCCAAAGGTCTTTACGCGAGAGCGAGGTCCGGCGAGATCAGCTCGTTCACGGGCGTGTCAGCGCCCTATGAAGCGCCGACCGATCCCGACCTGCACGTCGACACCGGAACGCTGAGCCCCACTGAAAGCGTCGCGCAGATCTTCCACTACGTGCGCGAAAAGTGTCTGGAAACGTCGGCACATCGTACCGCTCGCACGGCAGGCGCCTGATCCCGACAACGGGCGTCCAGAAGCGCCCGCCGGCGTTCACGTCAACTCCGGCCCCAAACGAAAAAACCCGCATCAGCGGGTTTTTTCGTTTGGGGAAGCGCCTCGCGGCGCACTCCCCACATGGACTTCCAACCGGGCCTCGTCCGTGATCCCGCCGCGATGGTTTGACCACACGGCCGGACCACGAGGCCCGAGCGGAATTACATGTCCATGCCCATGCCGCCCATGCCGCCGGGCATGCCGCCAGGCATCGGAGCGTCTTCCTTCGGCAGTTCGCAGACAGCTGCGTCGGTCGTCAGCAGCAGGCCAGCAACCGAAGCTGCGTTTTGCAGCGCCGTACGCGTGACCTTCGTCGGGTCCACGACACCTGCGTCGACCAGGTCGACGTACTCGCCGGTCGCTGCGTTGTAGCCGTAGTTGCCGTTACCAGCAGCAACCGCTGCCACGACGACGCTCGCTTCTTCGCCACCGTTGGTGACGATCTGGCGCAGCGGCTCTTCCATTGCGCGCAGGACGATCTTGATACCTGCGTCCTGATCGGCGTTAGCGCCCTTCAGGCCAGCGATTGCCGTACGTGCACGGATCAGCGCGACGCCGCCACCAGCCACGATGCCTTCTTCCACAGCTGCGCGCGTTGCGTGCAGTGCGTCTTCGACACGTGCCTTCTTTTCCTTCATTTCGACTTCGGTCGCAGCACCGACCTTGATCACTGCAACACCGCCTGCCAGCTTGGCAACGCGCTCTTGCAGCTTTTCACGGTCGTAGTCCGAGGTCGCTTCTTCGATCTGCTTGCGCACTTGCTTGACGCGAGCTTCGATGTTCGCTGCTTCGCCAGCTCCGTCGATGATCGTGGTGTTTTCCTTGCCCACTTCGATGCGCTTCGCCTGGCCCAGTTCAGCCAGCGTTGCCTTCTCGAGCGTGAGGCCGGTTTCTTCAGCGATGACCTGACCGCCGGTCAGGATCGCGATGTCTTCCAGCATCGCCTTACGACGATCGCCGAAGCCCGGAGCCTTGACAGCAACGGTCTTCAGGATGCCGCGGATGTTGTTGACGACCAGCGTTGCGAGCGCTTCGCCTTCGACGTCTTCAGCGATGATCAGCAGCGGACGGCCAGCCTTCGCGACTTGCTCGAGCACCGGCAGCAGATCACGGATGTTCGACACCTTCTTGTCGTGCAGCAGCACGAACGGGTTGTCGAGCACGGCGACTTGCTTGTCCGGGTTGTTGATGAAGTACGGCGACAGGTAGCCGCGGTCGAATTGCATACCTTCGACGACGTCCAGCTCGTCTTGCAGCGACTTGCCGTCTTCGACGGTGATGACGCCTTCCTTGCCGACCTTGTCCATTGCTTCAGCGATGCGCTCGCCAATCGACGAATCGCTGTTCGCCGAGATCGCGCCAACCTGTGCGATTTCCTTGTTGGTCGTGCACGGCTTGCTGATCTTGCGCAGTTCTTCGATTGCGGCTGCAACAGCCTTGTCGATACCGCGCTTCAGGTCCATCGGGTTCATGCCCGATGCGACGTACTTCATGCCTTCGCGGACGATCGATTGCGCGAGAACCGTAGCGGTCGTCGTGCCGTCGCCTGCGTTGTCGCTGGTCTTGGAAGCAACTTCCTTGACCATTTGCGCGCCCATGTTCTGGAGCTTGTCTTTCAGTTCGATCTCTTTAGCGACCGACACACCGTCCTTGGTGACCGTCGGGCCGCCGAAGCTACGCTCGAGGACCACGTTGCGGCCCTTCGGACCCAGCGTGACCTTCACGGCGTTGGCGAGAATGTTCACGCCTTCGACCATCTTGGCGCGGGCGGAATCACCGAATACGACGTCTTTAGCTGCCATCTTCTAACTCCTTGAATTCTTTGGATGTAACCGGGGAAGTAGCGACGTTGCGCTTACTTCTGCACCACGGCCATGATGTCTTCTTCGCGCATCACGAGCAGTTCGTTGCCGTCGACCTTGACGGTCTGGCCTGCGTACTTGCCGAACAGGACGCGGTCGCCGACCTTCACGTCGAGCGCAATAGCTGCGCCCTTGTCGTCGCGCTTGCCCGGGCCGACTGCGAGGATTTCGCCTTGATCCGGCTTTTCCGCTGCGGCTTCGGGGATCACGATGCCCGACGCGGTCTTGGTTTCTTGATCCAGACGCTTGACGATCACGCGATCATGCAAAGGACGAAGGTTCATACATACTCCTCTCTGATTGAGACTGAAGAACGCTGAGAAAAACCGGCTGGCCGAGCCAACCGGCGAAGTTGTTAGCACTCTCGTGCAGCGAGTGCTAATTATATGGACGGGTAGTGACAAATTCAAGAAGTGGGGAGCGCGGTCGAAGTTCACTGAACCTTGCACATGATTCGCCAAGGCTTGACCCGCCCCGTGCGGAACGTCTGCCGCTCGGCATTTTCTCTAAGAAAACAATAATTTACCGACGCATCAAACCGAGATTCGGCCGTTCACGAAAGGAAAGGCGGCCCGTCACGAGGCAGCGACTCCGGGGCGGAGCGCCGGCTCGAAACGTCAAACCCAGGGAAATCCCCGTAAGCGCGGGCCGCTACTATAGTTAGCCCTCAGGCCAGTCGCGGGCGCTCATGAATGTGATTCGCGGCGGGAGCACAAGCCGCGCCGCGTATATTTGAGCCAGAAGGCTATAACTGATTGCGAAAGATTTGAGATTTTTCCACTCTGAAGATCAACGACAAATATGTCCAACTGACCAGTCGATAATTGCGCTCCTCCAGATAGCGGAATATGGCGGAATCTATCACTTCCCTTATCGAAGCCAGTGTAGATTCCACAATAATGATCTTTGGTTTATATCTGCCAATATCGATCGATTGCAAGGCTTCGTAATCGTGACCTTCCACGTCGATGGAAAGCAGATCGATTTCCTGACCGGCGTACGGGCTATGCTCGAGAACGTCGTTCAATGTGGTGGTTTCAACAGTCCGCACGGAGATCGGTTTCTGGACTTCAGCCGCAGCCACTGTGGGATCCAGGGTTGAAGTCAACCCATAACTTGAGAAGTTATAAACTTCCTTGAGCTGTTTCTCGCTGGAGATGGCCGCGCATACATTGACATCATCAGACCGCGCAAGAGAAAACGCCTCAATTTTCACCGGATCCATGTCTATGTTGATGCCGCGCCAACCACGCTTGTAAAGTGCATGCGTGTTCGAGAACTTGACAGGGTGATATGCCCCCACGTCTACATAAATCCCCTTATTGCACCGGGGACTGATTATCTCGCGCAACACCGCGTCTTCTCCAAACTGCGAATAGTACAAACGCGGGCCACGCGTTATCCATGTCTTGCGGACGAGCCAAAGGAAGTGTCCGAACGTCTTGAAGGTCACCATAATCGCTCCTCACCCTCGAAAGGTGAACGGCAAAAGGTCATTCAGACTTACATCTGCAGATTACGCGACGGTTAGGGGGAACGCTAAGCGAAAGTCATAAATCTGTGTATGTTTGGCCGAAACCGGCGAGTGATGCCCAGGGATTGTCCCGATCTCCCGCACGACCTCGCCGATTGTGTCCTGATTGCACTGCACGATGGCGTTTTCGCGCGCTATCCGATGCATCGCGTGGTCGGCGCACGGTGCTACGCTCATTTAAGCGTTTGCGGTGTCCCCGTCCGGGGAGCCGTGGCACAGGACCAGCAAGCACGAACAACAAGCACAAAACGAAAGCACTACACTAAATCAAACACAAAATGGCGAGACATCGCTGCGGGAGTGACTGCGATGGCACTTAAAACATCTACCGTACTGACACTGTTGGTGGCGAGCAGTGCCGCGTTCGCGTGGCAGCCGCTCACCTATCCGATCCGAAGTCAGAGCCCCTATGAGCGCGGCGTGGACAACGCGATGTGCTTCGCGGAAGCGACCCGCGTGAGCAAGGTCGACATCCGTCGCGAGTCCCAGATCCCTCCGCGCCCGGCGCCAGCGGCAAAAGGCTCCTCGACGGGCGCGCCAGCGAAGCCGCCTCTGCCGCCAAGTACCTTCTCCGCGACACCACTGCCGTATGGCCCAAGCACGTCGGAGCCCGCGAGCGAGCCGATGGCGACAGGTGCGTCGGCAGCCGCGGCCACGACGGCCGCAGGCGCGAGCGCGGCACTCGGCGCATCGGCTGCATCGGAGGCATCGTTACAGGACAACGCGGCATCCGACGTCAAGCTGCCGCCGCTGCCCGCGCCCGAGCCGCCGATGACGCGCTATTGGGCCGCCTACGCCGCATGCATGCAGGCGCGCGGGTACGTCGTCGCGCAGTAATTCGCTGCCTGCGAGTCTCGTTGCCATTACGTGTTTCTTTGACCGAGGCGTCGTCATTGGACGCCCGTGAGCGACCGGCCATGTCTACGGATGTCACTGCCAATCAACAGGATCCGCGACACTGCGACAACTGCGGTGCACCTCTCATTGGCCGCTTCTCGCCTTGTCTTTCGTGCCACTCGCTCGCGTTGGAAGGGTTGGGCGCGTATGCCGCCCCTGGGCCAGCGCGCAGAATCTGGTACCCGTCGTCGAGCGCGCTGTTCTATCGCTACGATTCGATCGACGAAGCCGAGTTGGTCGCAAAAGTCAGACGACGGTCACGCCGCCGCATCCTGCTGGCCGCGTCAGTGCTGGCGGTGAGTTGCGCTGTGCCTCTGGCCTTCATCCACGGCAACGATTTGCGCGTGGGTGCGCCGGTTGCGGCTACTGGCATCGTGTCTGCGCCAAACGGCAAGCCGTCCATTGCCGTTGCCGGGAGACCTGGGGCGGGAGGCGGGCAGTCGCGGCCGAGTGGCTTCGCGCAGCGGCAGCAGCACCCGCAACAGCAGCCCGCCGATGTCGCGCAACGCGTCGCTTCGGTCCGGTCCGCGCCGGTTGCACCAGTTTCCCCACCGGCCGCATCGATACTCGAGCAACGGCCGGTCGTGCCGGCGCCGGTTACACCACCGGGTGCACCGCCGCTGGAGCAACACCGCGTCGCGTCGACCACGCCGGATGCCGCGCCCGCCACTGCCGCTGCGCCGGTTAGCGCGGAAGACAAACTGCGTGCAGCTGCGCCGCCAAGCGCCGTCGCGCAACGCCCCGCACCGGTCCGGACTTCAGCGGCCACTCCACCGGCCGCATCGCCGCCCGAGCAGCGCGGCGTCGCGTCAGCAACGCCGGAACCCACGCACGCCACTGCCCCTCAGCCGATTAGCGCGGAAGATCAACGACTCGCCGATGCGCAGCGCTACCTGAGAGCGGCACATGTGAGTTTGAAAGCGAACAATCTGTCGGCGGCGAAATCCCGCATCGCCGCGGCCCTCGCCGCCCAGCCCGACAACCGCGACGCACAGCGCCTGCGCTCCACGGTGCATACGCTCGAACAGCAGCGCGATGCGCTACTCGGCCTCGCGCGTGGCTGCGCTCATATCGAGAGCTGGGCTTGTACGTCGCACAATGCTGGCATCGCGCTGCAAATCGATCCGAGCAGCAAGGAGGCACGGCGTCTGGCGACGCTGGCCGAGCGCCCATTCGGACTGCCGATCGAGCCGCCAGCCGACGCCGTTACCCGGCCGTCGCCCGAGGTCCGTTTCGTGAGCACGCATCATTGAGGTTGCGCGGGCAGGTGGCGAGTAACGCGCGCAATCAGACAGTCGCGCGCCCGCAGCCGTCGGCGGCAAGCCGGCAGTTACGAGCGCGGAGCGAAATGCATCGCGTCACGCTTGCGTCACTTCGACACGACGACTCCCGTCACCGCCGCGTTGATCGCCGGCAACAGCAGGTTCAGCACACGGTTGAAGCGAACGAGACTGCCCTGGCCGACGTACACGACGTCCTTCGGCTGCAGCTCGAACTGGTTCGCCAGCAGCATCGCCACTGGTGAGGTCGCATCCAGGTGATAGATCTGCGGCGAGTCGCTGGTCGAATTGCGGATCACGAACAGTTGCTGCCCCGAGGCCGTGGCCGAGTCGAAGCTGCCGCCATCCGAGATCGCCTGCGACAGCGTCAGCGAGCCGTCGCGCAACGGCAGCACCGTGACCGGCTTGTTGACTTCGCCCATCACGTAGACACCGCTGTCCTCGCGCGCATTCACGCGCACGGTATCGCCCGGCTGCAGATAGATCTCCGACGGATTGCGGCCGCGCTTGACGAGGTCGTCGATGTTCAGCCTGTAGGTCGTGCCGCTGCGGATCAGATCGACCCGGCTGCGATCCGCGGTCGTGGTGAAGCCGCCGCCCAGGCCGATCGCGTTCGTCAGCGACATCGGAAC
>ABYL01000205.1 GCA_000173575.1 Burkholderia sp. H160
CGAGGCGGCGCAGCGCGGCCGAGCGCGGCACCGCGTCGACGTCGACGCTCGCGCGCACCGACGAGCGCTCGAGGATATGCAGCAGATCGCCGGCGAGTCCGTCCGACAGGTCGAGCGCCGCGTGCGCGATCCCGCGCAGCGCGAGGCCGAGCGCGATGCGCGGTTCGGGGCGTTCGAGCGCGTGGCGGAACATCGAGGCGTCGTTCGCATTGGCGGTCCATTCGCCGCGCTGCACGCCGAGGCCGGCGCGCGCGTCGCCGAGCGTGCCGGAGATCCAGATGTCGTCGCCCGGTTGCGCGGCATCGCGGCGCAATGCCGTTTGTGGCGGCACGCTGCCGAATACCGTGATGCACAGATTGAGCGGGCCGCCGGTCGTATCGCCGCCGATCAGCTCGCACCCGTAACGCTCTGCCAGCGCGAACAGGCCTTCGCTGAACCCGGTAAGCCAGGCTTCGTCGGCTTTCGGCAGCGAAAAGGCCAGCGTGAACGCTTGCGGCTGCGCGCCCATCGCGGCGAGGTCCGACAGATTGACCGCCAGCGCTTTGTGGCCAAGCGCTTCGGGATCGATATCCGCGAAGAAGTGACGGCCTTCGACCAGCATGTCCGTCGATATTGCCAGCATCTCGCCGGCACGCGGTGTAAGCAAGGCGCAATCGTCGCCGATACCGAGCGTGATGCCCTCGGCAGTGGACGACCGGCTAGCGGCGGCGCGGCGGGCGAAGAAGCGGTCGATCAGCGAAAACTCGGAAAGCATGATGGCGGACGATGAGCGGAGAACGGTGGGGAAATAGCGCGGATCGCGGTCTTTGAGCGTGGTGTCCGGTCGCACGCGCCGGACCACCCGCACTGCGCACAACGGGCGGCGTAACGCGCTTTCACGCTGTTTCAGTCGCGGCTGTTGTACCCGTATTGAAGGAATTGCGTGGGCAATTGGGGCTACAATGCCGTCGAACGTCTATTCTAATCTGCACTTCGAAGCCCGCCTTATGTCGAATCCCGTCAATACCAAACTCCGCGAAGCTGCCCTCGATTACCACGAGTTCCCGACTCCCGGCAAAATCGCGATCGCCCCGACCAAGCAGATGATCAACCAGCGCGACCTCGCGCTGGCTTATTCGCCGGGTGTCGCGTTCGCGTGCGAGGAAATCGTCGAAAGCCCGTTGAACGCCGCGCGCTTCACGGCGCGCAGCAACCTGGTCGGCGTCGTCACGAACGGCACCGCGGTACTGGGTCTCGGCAACATCGGGCCGCTCGCGTCGAAGCCGGTCATGGAAGGCAAGGCCGTCCTGTTCAAGAAGTTCGCCGGCATCGACGTGTTCGATATCGAAATCAACGAGACCGATCCGCACAAGCTCGTCGAGGTGATCGCCGCGCTCGAGCCGACCTTCGGCGGTATCAATCTCGAAGACATCAAGGCGCCGGACTGCTTCATCGTCGAGCGCGAATGCCGCAAGCGCATGAAGATTCCGGTCTTCCATGACGACCAGCACGGCACCGCGATCGTCGTCGCGGCCGCGGTCACCAACGGCCTGAAGGTCGTCGGCAAGGACATCAAGGAAGTCAAGCTGGTTTCCTCCGGCGCGGGCGCGGCGGCGCTCGCGTGTCTGGACCTGCTCGTCGACATCGGCCTGCCGCTCGAAAACATCACCGTGACCGACCTCGCGGGTGTGGTCTACAAGGGCCGTACCGAGCTGATGGACCCGGACAAGGAGCGTTTCGCGCGCGAAACCGACGCGCGTTCGCTTGCCGAGGTGATCGAAGGCGCGGACATCTTCCTCGGCCTGTCGGCCGGCGGCGTGCTCAAGCAGGACATGGTCAAGAAGATGGCGGCCAAGCCGCTGATCCTTGCGCTTGCGAACCCGACGCCGGAAATCCTGCCGGAACTCGCGCTCGAAGTGCGTCCGGACGCGGTGCTGTGCACGGGCCGTACCGACTACCCGAACCAGGTGAACAACGTGCTCGTGTTCCCGTTCCTGTTCCGCGGCGCGCTCGACGCCGGCGCAACGACGGTCACGCGTGAAATGGAAATCGCCGCGGTCAACGCGATCGCCGAACTGGCGCGCCAGGAGCAGAGCGACATCGTCGCGACTGCGTACGGCATCCAGGATCTGTCGTTCGGCCCCGAGTACCTGATTCCGAAGCCCTTCGACCCGCGCCTGATCGTCAAGGTCGCGCCCGCGGTGGCGAAGGCCGCGATGGAATGCGGCGTCGCCGAGCGTCCGATCGAGGACATGGACGCGTACTGCCAGCATCTGCAGCAATTCGTCTACCACAGCGGCACCACGATGAAGCCGATTTTCCAGCTCGCGCGCAGCGTCGAGCCGGAAAAGAAGCGCATCGTGTTCGCGGAAGGCGAAGAAGAACGCGTACTGCGCGCAATGCAGATCATCGTCGACGAAAAGCTCGCCAAGCCGATCCTGATCGGCCGGCCGGCGGTGATCGAGCAGCGTATCGCGCGCTATGGCCTGCGTCTCGTGGCGGGGCAGGACTATACGGTCGTCAACACCGATCATGACGAGCGTTATCGCGAGTTCTGGCAGGAATACGCGAAGATGATGTCGCGCAAGGGCATCACCACGCAGATGGCGAAGCTCGAAATGCGCCGCCGCACCACGCTGATCGGCTCGATGATGGTCAAGAAGGGCGAGGCGGACGGCATGATCTGCGGCACGGTCAGCACGACGCACCGCCATTTGCACTTCATCGACCAGGTGATCGGCAAGAAGCCGGGCGCGAAGGTCTACGCGGCGATGAACGGGCTGGTGCTGCCGAACCGGCAGATTTTCCTCGTCGATACGCACGTGAACGTCGATCCGACGCCGGAGGAGTTGGCCGAAATCACGATCATGGCAGCCGAGGAAGTGCGCCGTTTCGGTATCGAGCCGAAGATCGCGCTCGTATCGCATTCGAACTTTGGTTCCAGCAACGCGCCGAGCGCGCAGAAGATGCGCGATACGCTCGAGATCCTGCGTGAACGCGCGCCGGACCTGCAGGTTGACGGCGAAATGCACGGCGATGTCGCGCTCGACTCCAACCTGCGCCGCGAAGTGC
The DNA here is from genome assembly GCA_000173575.1 of Burkholderia sp. H160. Classification (GTDB taxonomy): domain Bacteria; phylum Pseudomonadota; class Gammaproteobacteria; order Burkholderiales; family Burkholderiaceae; genus Paraburkholderia. Next base: position 3,052 of record ABYL01000205.1, read on the forward strand.
TGCCCGATTCGACGCTCGAAGGCGACGCGAACCTGCTGGTGCTGCCGAACATCGATGCGGCCAACATCGCGTACAACCTGCTGAAGACGGCGGCCGGCAACAACATCGCCATTGGCCCGATGCTGCTTGGCGCGGCCAAGCCGGTGCACGTGCTGACGCCGTCGGCGACGGTGCGCCGGATCGTCAACATGGCGGCGCTGCTGGTTGCCGACGTCAGCGCATCCCGCTGATCCCCGCATCGTTACCTGGCCGCGACAGAGGCCTGGCGCCGGTTCTCCAACCGGCGCGCCCTGAAAAAAAGGCGTGCCCGCAATGGGCACGCCCTCAGGGCAAGCTGGGGATCGCCACCCCGAAAATGGCAATGACACAGCCTTTCGGCTGGGTAGTTCCAGGCTCTAACAACCGTCATCGAACACCTCGTCCAGCGGCCACTTGCACCGTCGACACGCTGTGTTCGATCACGGTCAGGCTCAGTTTAGCCCGACTAGGCGAAACATTCTGTCAAATGTCGTCAAAGTCCCGACTACCGGCTTCTCCGGGGCGTGGAATGGGTGTCGTTGGGCCGTCGAACGTTGATTCCAAAGGCTATTAGCGATACCCTTACGACTTTCATGGTCGTCAAACTCGTGATCTGACAGCGGGGAAACCTGATACATGGCACGCAACTGGTTGCGCATGAAAGGCGTGCTGATCGGTGCTGTCGCGCTCTGCGTGTGGTCCACCGTGCCCGAAGCGCTGGCGCGAGACCACTCGGCACCTGCCGAGGCGCAAGCGGAGGTAGGGACCATCGCGCTTGCGCAATTGCCGCGCGAGGCGGTCAATACGTTGAACCTCATTGCCGCCGGCGGGCCTTATCCGTATCAGAAGGACGGCATCGTATTCGGTAACTACGAACGGGTGCTGCCCGCCCATCGGCGCGGCTATTACCACGAATACACCGTCCCCACGCCTCACGCGCGTAATCGCGGGGCGCGCCGCATCGTCTGCGGAGGTCCGCCACAGCGAACCGACAATTGTTACTACTCGGACGACCACTACACCAGTTTTAATCGTATTGTTGAATGACATCGGGATGAATGGCATGAGCGACAACATCTACGCGCACGATTCCGGAGTCGCGACGGATCTTTTCGCGGCCGGCGACGGCAATTTGTTCCAACGCGTCATGAAAATGCGCGCCGGCGAGCAGGGCCGCGACAATCAAAGTGAGGCTGGCACGGTGGTTTCATCGAACGAGGAGCCCATGAGCCTGTTCAGGACGGTGCGGCCGAATATCGTCCAGTCGATCCGCGCGTTCCGCGTGCAGGATCTCGCGGACGAGGCCAACCAGCTCGGCCAGCACTTTCTGTATGCCTACTGCGCGAACGCGGCCTCGAAGCAGGAAGTGCTCGAGACGATCGCGACATCGTTCCTGTTTCCCAAGCATTTCGGCAAGAACTACGACGCGCTCTACGATTGCCTGACCGACCTCGTGCACAAGGCGGGCGCGCAACCCGGCTTCGTGATCGTGCTCGAACACCTGCCGATCGCGCAGAAATTCGACAAGGAGGGGCGCGAGACGTTGCTAGACGTGTTCCGTGAAGCGGCCGAATTCTGGGCCGAGCGCAAGGTCGCGTTCAGGGTGTTTTACTCGTTCGCCTGAGGCTCACCAGATTTTCGCCTGTTCAAGCGAACCAACTCGAATCCTGCAGCGAACGTCGTGGTAAAAACGGCAAAGGCCCGCTAACTGGCGGGCCTTCGCTTTTGGGGCGTTGCCTTGGGCGCGAGTCCGCTACCAGCCGCCCCAACGCGCCGAGAGCGCCGCCAGCACCGCGATCCCCGCGGTCTCCGTGCGCAGCACGCGCGGCCCCAAGCCTAAGGCGGTAAAGCCTTGTGCGACGGCAGCGGCTTCCTCGTCGGCGGAAAGGCCGCCTTCGGGGCCGATCAGCAGCGTCACGCGACCTCGTGGCGGCGCGTCTGGCAGTGCCGCAAAGCTGATGCTCGCGCGCGGTGACAGCAGCAGGCGCAGCTCGTCGGGCGCCGGCTCACGCGACAGCGTATCGAGCCATGCGCCAAAGTCCTGCACCGGCATCACCTCCGGCAGACGATTACGCCCGCACTGTTCGCACGATGCCCGCACCACACCTTGCCAGTGCTGCTGCCGCCGCTGCGCGCGCTCGCCGGTGAGCCGCACGACGCTGCGCACGGTCGCGAGCGGCACGAAACCCGAGGCGCCAAGTTCGACCGCCTTCTCGATCAGCCAGTCCATCTTGTCGCCACCGGCGATGCCTTGCGCGAGCGTCAGCCGATACGGTGGCTCGACCTCGACCGCGCGAAAATCGCGAATCTTTACGCGAGCCGACCGGCGCTCGACCTCGACCAGCTCGGCGCCGTATTCGCCGCCCTGGCCGTTGAACAGCACGAGCGAATCGCCGGGCTGCAGACGCAGCACGGTCACGTGGCGCACGACGTCGTCGGGCAGCGCGATCACGTCATCGGGGTAAAGCAGCGCATCAACAAAAAACGGGGCATCGACGAAAGACTCTTGGATTCAGGAAAGGTGGCGGGCGAGCGCCCAGCGATAGCCATCGATATCCTCGACCTGCGCGAAGCGGTCGCCCCAGAACTGGTCCTGCGGCTCGCTCAGCGACTTCGCGCCGGCCGCGAGCGCGCGAGCATACACGGCGTCGACGTCCTCGACATAGACATAGAACGATTGCGGCGCGATCGTGCCCGCGCTTTTCGGCGTCTTCGCGGTCGAGCCGAACGCGCCTTCGGGTGCGAACATCACGATCAGCTGACCTTGATAGGTCATCTCGACGTGCATGACGACGCCGTCGTCCTGCACGCTGTCGCGCACATCGAAGCCGAAAGCCGCCGAAAAGAACGCCGTCGACGCGCGCGCGTCACGCACCGTCAGATAGGGGGTCAGCCAGGGCACACCGGCGGGGCGGGGGGCGGTCATGGAGTTCTCCGGATCTCGCTTCAGCTTCAAATGGATGGCTTCGTCAACGGGTTCAGTTTATCGCGCACCGATCGCGCTGCCGAGAATAGCCCCGCGTGCACGGCTGGTTCGTAATGACGCGGCGAATCGCTGGCGCGCCCGGCGAGGCGCTCGGCCAGCGCGTCGGCGGTGAGCGAGGTAGACGGCGTCGGGACACGGCTGGAACAACAGGGGGGCGTTCACGGCGGACGGGCCCGATCGGCAACGTGGCGAAAACAGCTGCTCGAATTGTAAATGCCGTGGCATGGCACCGTGCGTTGAACCACGCGGCCAGGCGGCTTTCCGGCCGGGTGCGGGTTAACCTTCTGCTAGAATGTGACGCTTTCAGCCTTGTCCGCTTGCTCTGCCCGTTTCGCGTCTTCTGGCGCCGCATCGTGCGCCGTAGCGAACTGGCCGCCGAGCTTCCGGGCCTCAAGCGCGCCCCCGCTTTCTGACTCTGTCTCCGGACTCGACATGACGACCCCGTCTCCCGCACCCACCTCCCTGATGGCTAACGCGATCCGCGCGTTGTCCATGGACGCCGTTCAAAAGGCGAACTCCGGCCACCCCGGCATGCCGATGGGCATGGCCGAAATTGGCGTCGCTTTGTGGTCGCGCCATCTGCGCCACAACCCGAAGAATCCGCAATGGGCCGATCGCGACCGCTTCGTCCTGTCGAACGGTCACGGCTCGATGCTGCTGTACTCGCTGCTGCATCTGACCGGCTACGATCTGCCGATGGAAGAGCTGAAGAACTTCCGCCAGCTCCATTCGAAGACGCCGGGTCACCCGGAATACGGCATCACGCCGGGCGTCGAGACGACCACCGGCCCGCTCGGCCAGGGTCTCGCGAACGCGGTCGGCATGGCGCTCGCCGAGTCGCTGCTCGCGACCGAATTCAACAAGCCTGACGCGAAGATCGTCGACCACCACACGTACGTGTTCGTCGGCGACGGCTGCCTGATGGAAGGCATCTCGCACGAAGCCTGCTCGCTCGCGGGCGTGCTGAAGCTGAACAAGCTGATCGCGTTCTACGACGACAACGGCATCTCGATCGACGGCGAAGTGGTGCACTGGTTCCACGACGACACGCCGAAGCGCTTCGAAGCGTACGGCTGGAACGTGATCCCGAACGTGGTCGGCCACGACGTCGACGCGGTCGACGCGGCGATCAAGCAGGCGAAGCTGTCGGACAAGCCGACGCTCATCTGCTGCAAGACCGTGATCGGTGAAGGCGCGCCGACCAAGGCGGGCTCGCACGATTCGCACGGCGCGCCGCTTGGCGACAAGGAAATCGCGGCTACGCGCGAAGCGATCGGCTGGAAGTGGGAGCCGTTCGTGATTCCGCAGGAAGTCTACGCGGCATGGGATGCGAAGGCAGCGGGCGCGAGCCTCGAAGCGGACTGGGACAAGGCGTTCGCGGCCTACGCGGCGAAGTACCCGCAGGAAGCGGCCGAGTTCAAGCGCCGCAGCGCGAAGCAGTTGCCGGCCGACTGGAACGACAAGGCTCGCGCGATCATCGCCGGCGCCAACGAGCGCGCGGAGACCGTCGCGACGCGGAAGGCCTCGCAGCAAGCGATCGAAGGCCTGTCGGCCGTGCTGCCCGAGCTGCTCGGCGGCTCCGCCGACCTGACCGGCTCGAACCTGACCAACTGGAAGGCCGCCAAGCCTGTGCGCGTGAATGCCGAAGGCCGTGCCGCCGGCAACTACGTGAACTACGGCGTGCGCGAGTTCGGCATGAGCGCCGCGATCAACGGCGTCGCGCTGCATGGCGGTTTCAAGGCATTCGGCGGCACGTTCCTGACGTTCTCCGACTACAGCCGCAACGCGCTGCGCGTCGCCGCGCTGATGAAGTCGCAATCGATCTTCGTGTTCACGCACGACTCGATCGGTCTTGGCGAGGACGGCCCGACCCACCAGTCGATCGAACACGTCGCGAGCCTGCGCCTGATCCCGAATCTGCAAACGTGGCGCCCGGCCGACACGGTCGAAACCGCGGTGGCCTGGACCCATGCGATTGAGCATGAAGGTCCGTCGTGCCTGATCTTCAGCCGCCAGAACCTGCAGTTCAACGAGCGCACCGACGCGCAGATCGCTAATATCGAGAAGGGCGGCTACGTGCTGCGCGATTGGGACGAAGAGATCGTCGCGCGTAAGATCATCCTGATCGCGACGGGCTCGGAAGTCGAACTCGCGATGAAGGCTGTCGAGCCTCTCGCGCGCGAAGGCATCGCGGCACGCGTCGTGTCGATTCCGTCGACGACCGTGTTCGACAAGCAGGACGCCGAGTACCGTGAACGCGTGCTGCCGCACGGCGTGCGCCGCGTCGCGATCGAAGCGGGCGTGTCGGATTTCTGGCGCAAGTACGTGGGTCTGGAAGGCGGCGTGGTCGGCATCGACACGTTCGGCGAATCGGCCCCGGCAGGCGTGCTGTTCAAACATTTCGGTTTCACCGTCGAGCACGTCGTGGCGACGGTCAAGGCCGCGCTCGGCTGATGGTTGCGTCGCGTTGCCGTCGCGCCCCTCAGGGCTGCACGGCAGCGCACCGAACCGGATGTCCGACCAGGCGAAGATGAACGGATTTTTTAGCCATCAGGAGATAAATCATGACGATTCGCGTCGCAATCAACGGCTACGGCCGGATCGGCCGCAATACCCTGCGCGCCTTCTATGAAAACGGCAAGAAGCACGATATCGAAATCGTCGCCATCAACGATCTGGGCGATGCGAAGACCAACGCCCACCTGACGCAGTACGACACCGCGCACGGCAAGTTCCCGGGCGACGTGTCGGTCGACGGCGACTACCTCGTCGTAAACGGCGACAAGATCCGCGTGCTGGCGAACCGCAACCCGGCCGAACTGCCGTGGGGCGAGCTGGGCGTCGATGTCGTGATGGAGTGCACGGGCTTTTTCACGACCAAGGAAAAGGCAAGCGCGCACATCAAGGGCGGCGCGAAGAAGGTCATCATCTCGGCGCCGGGTGGTAAGGACGTCGACGCGACGATCGTCTACGGCGTGAACCACAACGTGCTGAAGGCATCGGACACGGTCATCTCGAACGCATCGTGCACGACCAACTGCCTCGCGCCGCTGGTCAAGCCGCTGAACGACAAGATCGGCCTCGTGAACGGCCTGATGACGACGATCCACGCGTACACCAACGATCAGGTTCTGACCGACGTGTACCACGAAGATCTGCGCCGCGCGCGTTCGGCTACGCACAGCCAGATCCCGACCAAGACCGGTGCTGCATCGGCGGTCGGCCTCGTGCTGCCGGAACTGAACGGCAAGCTGGACGGCTACGCAATCCGCGTCCCGACGATCAACGTGTCGGTCGTCGACCTGTCGTTCATCGCCGCGCGCGACACGACGGTCGAGGAAGTCAACGCGATCATGAAGGAAGCATCGGAAGGCGCGCTGAAGGGCGTCCTCGGCTACAACGACGCGCCGCTCGTGTCGATCGACTACAACCACAACCCGGCTTCGTCGACGTTCGACTCGACGCTGACCAAGGTGTCGGGCCGTCTCGTGAAGGTGTCGAGCTGGTACGACAACGAGTGGGGCTTCTCGAACCGCATGCTGGACACGGCCGTGGCGCTCGCGAACGCGAAGTAAGTTTCGGGTTTCACGCTGCATGAAAAAGCCGCTCTTCGGAGCGGC
>ABYL01000204.1 GCA_000173575.1 Burkholderia sp. H160
CGAGCCACGGCAGCACGCTGACCCCGACGCCCGCCTCGACCAGCCCGAACACGGTCGCCGAATGACCGAGTTCCTGCACCACGGTGGCGTTCACGCCCTGCGCCTGCATCACGGCGTCGATGAGCGGGCGGCTGCCCGACGCGTAATCGAGCATCACGAGTTGCTCGCCGTCGAGGTCCTTCCACGTGACCTGCTTGCGCGCGGCGAGCGGGTGATCATCGCGCGACACGACGCAGAACGAGTCGGTCATCAGCGTTTCGCTGAGCAGATCGTCGTCGGAAAAGGGGCCGATGATCACCCCGAAGTCCACCTCGCCCGACTTCACCTTGCGCACCACGTCGCTCTGCACGTCGTCGCGCAGACCGAGCGTGACATAGGGAAATTGCTGCACGCACGCCGCGACGACGCGCGGCATCAGCCGGCACGCGACGGTCGGGCTCGCCGCGACCACCACGCGTCCCCGGCGCTGCTCGCCGATTTCGCGGATCTCGCGCAGCGCATCGTCGAGATCCGACAGCAGCCGCGACACGCTCGACACGAGGTTGCCGCCGACGTCGGTCAGCTGCACCTCGCGCGTCGTGCGATCGATGAGCTTCAGGCCGATCTCGCTTTCGAGCTCGCGCACGCAGCGGCTGACCGCCGACTGCGTGAGGCCGATTTCGTCACCGGCCCGGCTGAAGCTCTGCAGCCGCGCCACCTCGATGAAAACCCTGAGCTGTCGCAGCGTCACATTCATTTACCGACCTCATCAATAGTGCAATTTGATGCGCATTGTACGGCCAAATCCACGCGGCATAACACGTTCCACGGCGGTCGCTGCAATGCAGCAAAGAGGCGCGGACGCACGCTGGTCGGGCCTCCTTGCACAAGGTTGGTGATTGTCCCGATTTCGGAGAAGGCTTTTTTGGATTCTTATACGCCCCTGGTTGGCGCCCGCACTGGCCCGCCGCCACGGGGCTTTCAGGCAATCGGAATCAAATTGGCACACTTCATGCGTTGTGAGACGCACAGGGTCGGCGCCATGATTTCCGGCTGCAAAGGCAATCCGTGGCAAGCCCGTCCCCTTTGGCACTCGCCCATCGAGTGCATGAAGAGTGCGCGGCGCGGGGCAGCGCACCGGGGTTAGCTTCGCTGAGGTGAAACATGATGCTGTTCGACGATTTGAGAGATAACGAATGGGCGCTGGTTGAGGCTTTGTTCTGTGCCGAGCCGGCGCGCAGCGAACGGCGCGGTCGACCGCGAGTGGAAGCGCGGTCGGTAGTCAACGCCGTGCTTTGGGTGCTCTCGACGGGCGAAGGCTGGTCCAAGCTGCCGGGCCGCTACCCGTCGCCACCGACTTGCCGCCGGCGCTTTGACGAGTGGCAGGCCGATGGCACCCTCGCTGAAATCGTGAAGCGGCTTGGCACGAGCGGCCGCGAGATTTCGCTGCGCGGTCGGATCGGCGCAACGGCTGCGAAGCCGCCGGCACCGCCGAGCCGTGACCGTATGCGCGGCGCATTCTGGACCAATCCGGAATCGTGGCGCGCGCCGGTCAAGATGGCCTGACGCAAAACTACGTTGTCACCGGGCGCCTGCGGGCGCCCGGTTTTTTATCCAGCCGAGTTATCCACGGTTGCGTGCGCGCCCACGACCCGCTCGTGTTTGATGGTCGCCGCGAGACGCTTCTTCCCCCTCCTTTCGCGCGCCCGACTGTTTCGCCGGTCCTGGCGCACGACCACTACAGCGTTCCTCCCGCACTGCCTCAGTCTCCCAAGCCGCCCGGCAGTTCCGGGTGAAACATCCATTTACTATTAATTACAGCGTGCTTTCGCGCCCCGGCATACCTTAGTACCCATGCAAACAGGCCTTGAGTCGACGGGCTCGAGGTTGAGGGGGATTTCGGAATGAAACCAATGTCACTGCTGTTGTGCGGCATTGTGATTTCATCGATGGCCGCGCCGGCATTCGCTCAACAACGCCCGCAGGGGTGGAACTGGCGCCCGGACCGTCCGGCCACGCTGGAAGCGTGGCAGCAAAGCGAGGCGCACAACCGCGGCTTCACGCCGCCGGCGCCGCGTGGCGATCTGCGCGGCGACATCGCCAGCAACGTGCGGGCACGGCCTGATGCGCCGCGCGAGGATCAGCGACGGCGTTGATGACCTGGGTCGCGCCGCCCGGATAGCGCGTCGTGCGAGGCTGTGCACGGTCTCTCGCATTGCGGATGCAAAATCGGGGAACCACCGGGCGCGGCGCCAGTCTGACTCAACGCCATTAGCACAGCGTGGCAGTAGTAATTCCGGTATGCCCGTATCTTCGCGATACGGGCTTTTTTTCACCCGCAAAACCTCGATGGCGTGGAAGACGTGCAGTGGCAACGGCCGACGCAAACTGCGTCGCCGCTTCGTCGATGGGGAAGGCGAGATTCGCCTCCGGATGCGCACGGCGACCGGTCGGCAGAAGAGGACGCCCGCCGAGCGATGACAAGCCCGGGCGGACAGTGATTCAGAAAAGCGATGAACTCTAAGCTACGGCCTGACCTCGGCCGTCGCGGCGGACCGCGGTTCGGCCGCGCCGGGAACGTAATCGTTCATGCGTTGCGCTGTCCATGTGAGCAGACGCTCGTCGTGCTCGAGCCGCGCAAACTCCGCTCTGCCACGCTCGGTGAGCACAGCGATGTCGACAGGGGCATGAAACCCCGGCGCAGGTGCGACGGTTCGCTGCCGAACTGTGTCCATCAGCCCCAGCGCGCGAAGATATTGGAAGACGCCCGGCCTTCTGGCCCAGGGAACCTGACGATATTGCGCTCGCCGCAGCGCTTCAAGTACGGCTTCGTTGGAATACGTGGTCATCTCACTTCTTTCTTAAAGTGCACCTATGACACATTCATGCCCACGCGTCACTGCGCCACCGGCGACGCACGTAGCACCCGCCCCTGGTCAGAAGCTCGCCGCCTGTCTGGTAGCGGATTTCCGCCAGGTGCTGCCTGGTCTCATTTTCGGAACCCCCGTCAGAACGGCATGTTAGCGCTCTCTCCACGAACCGGCGATGCGACCGCCGCGGCGCGATGGCAAGCTCGTGGATTTGTCCCGAAAGACATACGTTACCCCATTTAAATTGATTCTATTCACTTTATTAGCGCTTTTTTTTGCAGCAATCGTGCTATGGAAACGCGCCCGGCGGCCGCTCATCGTCTGCATGATCGCGCTATTCTGGCTGCTCGCGGCCGGCTGGCTGACCGCGCCGCTGCTCGATCTTGCGCAGCCGCAACGACAGAGCGCCGCGGCGGCCACCTTTGCGCCGCGCACCGCGATCATCCTGCTCGGCGGCGGCACGATCTACGACGACGACAACGTGCTGGTGCCGCCGCACGACGTGCTCTCACGCATCGAGGTCAGCGCACGGAACTACGCGGCCTGCAAGCGCACGGCCAACATATGCCAGGTCATCGTCAGCGGCGGCAATCCGCAGCGCCATAGCGCCACCGAAGCCGACACCTACCTGCCCTATCTGCTGCGTCAGCAGGTGGCGCGCTCTGACATCGTGCTCGAGAAAACTAGCCGCACGACCTATGAGAACGCGCGCAACGTCTCAGCCATTGTCGGCCAGTCACATTACGACACGTTGATACTCGTCACGTCCGCGTATCACATGCCGCGTGCGCTGCTCGACTTTCAATGCTTCGGCGTCGAGCCGCAGCCGCAGATTTCAAGTGCGCGGCGCGCGCGGCTCGGCGTGCTGCCGCGCTTCGAGAATCTCCTGGCCGCGGAGATCGCGCTGCATGAGCTGGCCGGCCTTGCGCAATTTCACCTGTATCGGGCAATCGGCTGGTACTGACGAACGACGACAGCCGATTCGCCCTCGCGTGTTGAGTGCACCGCGAGCTATTGCATTGTGTGGACCATTTTCCGTGCCCGGACGAATCCACCCGGACACCCCGGCACAGCGAGGCGCGCGCATCGTATAAGCTGTTCGAATGGGAGGCAGAGTGCGCTAATTACAAGGTGTAACAATTGTTTAGCGCAGTTACAAACCGATCGGCTGGACCAGAGTTTGCTCAATAGAATGCATTGTCTTTCCCACTGGACAGGCAATTCTCGGGTCCACCACCACTCTACGGAGGTAACGATGAAGAAAGTGTCCCTGGCGATCCTGGTTTCCCTCTGTGCCGTAGCCGGCGCGGCTTACGCGCAGGACCAAGGCATCACGACGAGCACCGACCCGGCTAAGGCCGCGGACGTCGAGCAGCGTGCGCAAGATTTGCAAAACCGCGAGCAGTCGATGGGAAGTGCGCCCGCCGCACCGGCCAAGCATCACAAGATGGCTCCGCATCATCCGAAGAAGGGTGCCGAGCCTTCGGGTACCTGAGCGAATTCGAGGATCTCGCCTCGCGGCCTCGCCGCGAAGGTGAAAAAGCCGAAGCTGGCGGCGCCGGTTTCGGCTTTTTTGTTGGCGTAATCCGATCGATGCCGACGCGGCAGTCCAAACGCGAATCGGCTTGACGAGGCCGCCGGCGCCCCGGTTTCGGTATGCTAAAGTCGCGCACCAACCGGCAAGCCGCCGGCATCCCCTAACCCGTGCGCACCTTGGTGCGGAGGACAGCATGAGCAACATCCAGCTTGATATCGAATGGACCGAAGCAGCATCTCGCAAGATTGAAAAACTGATGCCGCGTGGCGGCCAGGAAGCGTACCTCGCGCTGCCGCCCGTCGAATGCCTGCCGATGGAAGGCGACGTGCTGTTTCTCGGCCCGGCTGGCAAACAGCAGCCGTTCATCGTCGCGGAGCGCCAGTATCACCATGACGGCGACGCCGACTGGACCATCATCCTGATTCTCGATGTCCCGCAAGCAACCCATTGATCGTTGACGGCGCGACGCGCGGGCCGCGGCACCTGCTCAGTGTGTCCGCGCGCGCCCGGTGCGCCGGTCAGCATGGCGACGCACGAATCTCGCCTCTGCCCGCCACGCCGCAGCAGCGCGGCGTCAGGCCCGAACTCGCACAGCCAAGCCGTGCCGAGCCCCCGCCCAAATGACCACGCCAGCGCCCCGCGCCGGCACTAACATGTGAGCACCATCGGCGCCTGGAGTTTGGCGGGCGACCACTTAGTGCCCTGCTACCCTCGGCTTGGTACGGGAACTGATTGCGAGTGAGAATCGGTTTCGCGCGTGGCAAGCGCGCGAAACGCTCCGGCGTACTCCCCGCAATGCATTGCCGTACGGCCGTAAGCAGCCGGTTTGCGGACAATATTCGCGCCCGTAAGTTTGTGATGACCCGCACATTATTGCGTGCTGCAAACTGCTAGACTCATTTTGACCAATTCGGCGGAGTCCAGCGTAGCTGGTACCACCCTCCGTGTTCGCGGGACGTATCCGTTTCGTCCGGTCGACGCTTCGGGTGTGCGAGCGCTACGCGCCGAATGGGTTTGCGTGCCCCTTCACCCCCTTGCCGCAAGAATCCCATGCAAGCTCTCATGCCCGCTTCTATGCCATCCGTCAGCGAATTGACCGTGAGCGGCCTGCTCCCGCACCTGGTCCGCGACGAGTCGGGCTGGACCGCGAGCTGGCGCGCGTTGACATTGCACAGCGTGTTCCAGCCGGTACTGTCGGTCACGCATCAGTGCGTAGTCGGCTATGAGGGACTGTTGCGCGCGTTCGATCCGGTCGGCCTACCCGTCTCGCCCGAGGTGCTGTTCTCCAGCACGCGCTCCGCTGCTGAAGCGCGCGAGCTCGACCGCATCGCGCGTTGCTTGCATGTGGCGAATTTCGTGGAGCAAGGCATCAGCACCGGCTGGCTGTTTCTGAACACGCGCCCGCAGGTGTTCGAAACCGGCTGGCCGCAACGCGCGTTCATCGACGAGTTGTCCGCGCATTTCGGGCTGCCGCATGAGCGCATCGTGATCGAATTGCTCGAGCAGCCCGCCGACGATGAATCCGCCGTCGCCAGCATGCTCGCCGCCTCGCAGCCGCGCGACTTCCTGATCGCGATCGACGACTTCGGCACCGGCTTCTCGAACTTCGACCGCGTGTGGCGCTTCCGCCCCGACATCGTCAAGCTCGACCGTTCGCTGGTCGCGCGCGCGGGCAAGCTCGAAGGTGACGAATCGATGATCAGTCATCTGATCGCGATGCTGCATCAGTCGGGCACGCTCGTGCTCGCCGAAGGCGTCGAAACCGATGAAGAACTGATGCTCCTGATGCAGGCCGACGTCGATTTCGTGCAGGGCTTCTGGTTCGGTCAGCCGAAGAGCAGCGTGCAGGCTGCCTGCACGAAAGTGCCGGCGCTCGTCGCATCGATCTGGAACAAGTTCGCCGAGTACGAGCGCGCGCACGCCGGCCACCAGCGGCTCGGTTTCGAGGGCTTCGCGGAAGCGGTGCTCGCCGCCGCCGACACCTACAAGGCGACCAGCGACCTCGAACAGGCAGCGCAAAAGATCTGGCATCTGCCCGAAGCGCGCCGCGTGTTTCTCACCGACGGCCAGGGCGAGCAGACCCAGCCTTCAGTGACGGCGGCATCGGTGCCCCGTCCGCCGAAGCGGCTTGCGCCGCTCTATGCGGAGACCCGCGCCAACTGGTCGCGTCGCGCATATTTCCGGCACGCGCTTGGGGCGCCGGGCCGCGTCGCGATGATGGGACCGCATTACTCGCTCGCCGATGGTCAGGACTGTTACACCGCGGCGATCGCGTTCGAGCGCGATGGCACGCACGTTCTGTGCGTCGATTTCGTGCCGGAGCCATCGTCCCTGGATGCGCGCCCCGGTAGACGCGAGGCCAGGCGTTAACGGCCCATCGTGCGCTGCCCGTAACGCGCCCGCACCACTACTCGTCCACGCGGCCGCGACCCGACTTGACCTCGCTACGTTTCGACTTGCTGTCGAGCCGCCTCAGGTTCGACGCGCGTGTCGGCCGTGTCGCGACCCGCGGCTTGCGTGTCACGCTGACGCTTTCGATCAACTCGTCGAGCCGCGCGAGCGCCGCCGCGCGGTTCATCTCCTGGGTCCGATGCTCCTGCGCCTTGATGATCACGACGCCGTCGCGCGTGAGCCGGTGGTCGGACAGCGCGAGCAGACGCATCTTCAGCACATCCGGCAGCGACGAAGCGCGCACGTCGAAACGCAGATGGATCGCGCTCGACACCTTGTTGACGTTCTGACCACCCGCCCCCTGCGCGCGCACGGCGGTCAATTCGATTTCGTTCGGCGGGATCGAGTAGCGGGATGTCATCGGAGGCAGGGAAGAAAGATGCGTCAGTGTACAAGCGCTCGGCGCGAGATGCCCGATACGTGCAGTGCCGTGCCCGGCGTCACCGGCTCGCGAACGCTACAAAAAACCATTTGCGTCGACGCGGCCGGCTCCTCGATACTGCATCTTTCGCTTACGGCGTAAATTCATATGAAAATCCGTCCGGGTTTCGTGCTCGAACTGGCCGTCAACTTTCTGCTGCCGTGGCTTGCCTACCGGCTCGCGTTGCCGCGCGTCGGCGAAACCGGCGCGCTGATCGCGTCCGCCGTGCCACCGCTCGTGTGGAGCGCGATCGAACTGGCGCGCTTTAGGCGCGTCGATGCGCTCAGCGTGATGGTGGTCGCGGGCATCGTGCTGTCGGTGGCGGCAATGGCGCTCGGGGGCAGTCCGCGCATGCTGCTGTTGCGCGAATCGCTCGTATCCGGCGCGGTCGGCGTCGTGTTCCTGCTGTCCCTGCCGATGCGTCGTCCGCTGATCTACTACCTCGCACGGGCGACGGTCGCGCGGGAAATGGAAGGCGGCGCCGCGCATTTCGAGGCGCTGTGGCGCGAACGCCCCGGCCTCGCAACCGCGATGCGCACGATGACGCTCGTGTGGGGCCTCGGCCTGACCGGCGAAACCGCGCTGCGCGCGTGGATGGCGCTGACGTGGCCGATCGAACGCTTCCTCGTCGTGTCGCCCTTTATCGGCTACGGCATTTACGCGGGCCTCGCGCTGTGGACGCTGTGGTACCGCAAGACGATGCGCAGCCGCGTCGAGGCCATCGAGCGGGCGAGCGGGATTGCCGGTTAAGCGCCGCGCGCGCGATCAACCCGATGCCTCCGCAATCCGTGCCTCCAGCCCCGAATCACGCTGCGTCGGCGTCGCGATCGCCTGCGCGAGCACGGCCCGCGCGCCGATCACCTCGACGCGTTCGCGCGCGCGAGTGATCGCCGTGTACACGAGCTCACGCGACAACACCCGGCTAAACACCGATGGCAGCACCAGCACCGCGTGCTCGAACTCCGAACCTTGCGACTTGTGGACCGTCAGCGCGAACGCGGTGTCGTGCGGCGGTAGCGCGGCCGGCGATACCGCGCGCACACCGCCGTCGCCGGTACGGAAGTACACGCGCAGCGCGCCGCCCGCGCCCGGCAGCGCAATGCCGATGTCGCCGTTGAACAGACCGAGCGCGTAATCGTTGCGCGTGACCATCACCGGGCGACCGGCAAACCACTGTGCGCCGATCGCGAGCGTGACGCCCGCGGCGCGCCGTACCTGAGCCGCCATCTCCGCATTGACCTGATCGACGCCGCGAGATCCGAGCCGCGTCGCGCACAGGATGCGGAAACGGTTGAGCGCGTCGAAGAGCGGCACTGGATCGGGCGTATCGGTGGCGAGCGCCGTGGCAAGTGCGTCGGCATACGGCGCGAAGCCGGCGGCAAGTCGCGCGATGGTGCGCTCGGCCAGAGCCGGGTGTGCATCCTCGTGCAGCGCCGCGGCGCAGACGTCGCTCGGGTCGATCCGCAATACGTCGAGCGCCGCGCTCGGTGAGCCGTTGCGAATCGCGACCGACAAACGGCCGATCGGCGACTCGAGGCCGAACCGGTAGTTGCGCTCGAGCCAGACGACGCAATCGGCGAGCGGGTTGGGTTCGGTCGCCGATCGCGCAGGTTGTTCCGCGTACCCGCCGTCGTCCGACATAACGACGCTATCAAACAGATCGCCCGACGGCGTTGGCTCGATTGTGTCTGGCGACGCGCGCGGCAAAGCCCGCGCGAGCCGCGCCTCGTCGATGCCGAGCGCCTGCGCGACCCGCCGCAATCCGCTCGCGCTAAGCGCTGGCCGCGCGCTGAGCTCGGCGAACACCGCGCCGGCTTCGACCGCAGCGAGCTGGTCCTTGTCGCCGAGCATCACGAGTCGCGTCTGCGGCGCGATCGCGTCGAGCAGATGCGTGGCCATCGCCACGTCGATCATCGACGCCTCGTCGATCACGACGACGTCATACGGCAACGGATTGTCGCGATGATGCCGGAAGCGCCCGCCCGGCCCCGACCCCAGCAAGCGATGCAGCGTATAGGACGTCTGCGGCAAACGCGCGGCGAGTTCGGGTGGCAGGTCGCCCGCGCGCGCGAGCAGCGCTTCCTGCATCCGCTGCGCCGCCTTGCCGGTGGGCGCCGCGAGCGCGATGCGCAGATCAGCGCGCGCATCGAGCAGACACGCGAGCACGCCGACCACGGTCGTGGTCTTGCCGGTGCCCGGTCCGCCGCTGACGATCGTCAGCCGCCCCGACAGAGCCATCACGGCCGCAACGCGTTGCCAGTCGACCTCGTCGTCTTTCGGCGGGCCGAAGAAGCGCAGCAGGCGTTCGCGCAATACCGCGGGGTCGGTATCGTCGTCGGCCTTCGCGATGCGCGCTTCGCCCGTCGCGTGCGCGACCAATGCTTGGGCCAGACGCCGCTCGTAGTCGTAGTAACGCGCGAGATAAAGACGCCCCTGCGCGTCGATCACGAGCGGCCGTAATGCCGCAGCGGCCGCCGCGCCCGCCGCGCCGTCGCTTGCTATGCCGCTCGCCAGCAGCG
>ABYL01000203.1 GCA_000173575.1 Burkholderia sp. H160
GTCGCGCCGGCCGGCGCGAGCGCCTGAGCGCCGCGCGTCCCCGAAGGATACGGAGAACACAACAATGAACCAGCAAGCCGAACCGTTCCTGAAAGAGGTTCAGGATCTCGACGACTTTACCCAGGTCCACGTGTCGCGTCCGCACGAGTCCGCGCATCTGCACGTGAGCGGCCGCGCGACCTATACCGACGACATCCCCGAGCTGGCCGGCACGCTGCACGCGGCGCTCGGTCTGTCGTCGAAGGCGCACGCGAAGATCGTGTCGATCGCGCTCGACCAGGTGCGCGCGACGCCCGGTGTCGTCGCGGTCTTCACTGCCGACGATATTCCTGGCGCCAACGACGTCGGCCCGATCGTGCATGGCGATGATCCGATCCTGGCCGACGGCGTCGTGCAGTACGTCGGCCAGCCGATGTTCATCGTGGTCGCGACGTCGCATGATGCGGCGCGTCTCGGCGCGCGGCGCGCCGAGGTGGTCTACGAGGAACTGCCGGCGGTGCTGACCGCGCAGCAGGCGCGCGCCGCGAACCAGTTCGTGCTGCCGCCGATGAAGCTCGCGCGCGGCGACGCAGGTGCGAAGATCGCGCGCGCCGTGCATCGCGAGGCCGGCGAGATGCTGCTCGGCGGCCAGGAGCAGTTCTATCTGGAAGGGCAGATTTCGTATGCGGTGCCGAAGGACGACGACGGCATGCACGTCTACTGCTCGACCCAGCACCCCACCGAAATGCAGCACCTTGTCGCGCACACGTTGGGCGTTGCATCGCATAACGTATTGATCGAATGCCGGCGCATGGGCGGCGGCTTCGGTGGCAAGGAATCGCAGTCGGCGCTGTTCGCCTGCTGCGCGGCGCTTGCTGCATGGAAGCTGCTGTGCCCGGTCAAGCTGCGCCCCGATCGCGACGACGACATGATGGTGACGGGCAAGCGCCACGATTTCCACTACACGTACGAAGTCGGTTATGACGAGCAGGGCGTGATCGAAGGCGTCGCGGTCGACATGACCTCGCGCTGCGGCTTTTCGGCCGACCTGTCGGGCCCGGTGATGACGCGCGCGCTGTGCCACTTCGACAACGCGTACTGGCTGTCGGATGTCTCGATCGACGGCTTCTGCGGCAAGACCAACACGCAGTCGAACACGGCGTTTCGCGGCTTCGGCGGCCCGCAGGGCGCGTTCGCGATCGAGTACATCCTCGACAACGTCGCGCGCTCCTGCGGCATCGATGCGCTCGACGTGCGCCGCCGCAATCTGTACGGTAAGACCGAGCGCAACAGGACGCCGTACGGCCAGGTGGTCGAAGACAACGTGATTCACGAACTGATCGACGAACTCGAAGCGACCAGCGACTACCGCGCGCGCCGCCAGGAGATCGACGAATTCAATGCGAACAACGAGATCCTGAAGAAGGGCCTCGCGCTGACACCGGTCAAGTTTGGCATCGCGTTCAACGTCACGCACTTCAACCAGGCCGGCGCGTTGGTGCACATCTACACCGATGGCTCGGTGCTCGTGAACCACGGCGGCACCGAAATGGGCCAGGGGCTGAATACGAAGGTCGCGCAGGTCGTCGCGCATGAACTCGGCGTCGGCTTCAACCGCATCCGCGTGAGCGCGACCGATACCAGCAAGGTCGCCAATACCTCGGCGACGGCCGCTTCGACCGGCTCCGATCTGAACGGTAAGGCCGCGCAGGACGCCGCGCGCCAACTGCGCCAGCGGCTCGCCGCGTTCGCGGCCGAGCGCTTCGGCGCGGGCAGCGTGAACGCGCAGGACGTGCGCTTCGCGCATGACTGCGTGATGGTCGGCGACGTGGTCGTGCCGTTTTGCGAGGTGATCGCGAAGGCGTATCTCGCGCGTATCCAGCTGTGGTCGGACGGTTTCTATGCGACGCCGAAGCTCTACTGGGATCAATCGAAGTTGCAGGGGCGGCCGTTCTATTACTACTCGTATGGCGCGGCGGTGTCGGAAGTCGTGATCGACACGCTGACCGGCGAAATGCGCGTGCTGCGCGCCGATGCGCTGCACGACGTCGGCGCATCGCTGAATCCGGCGCTCGACGTCGGTCAGGTGGAAGGCGCGTTCATTCAGGGCATGGGCTGGCTCACCACCGAAGAGCTGTGGTGGAACGCGGACGGCAAGCTGATGACGCACGCGCCGTCGACGTACAAGATCCCGACCGTCAACGACGTGCCGCCGGTCTTCAACGTGAAGCTGTTCAAAAACCGCAATGCGGAGGACAGCATTCATCGTTCGAAAGCGACCGGCGAGCCGCCGCTGCTGCTGCCGTTCTCGGTGTTTTTCGCGGTGCGCGACGCGGTGTCGGCGGTGGGCGGCCACAAGGTCAATCCGCCGCTCAATGCGCCCGCGACCAGCGAGGAAATCCTCAAGGCGGTCGGCGCGGTGCGGGCCGCGCGGCAGGCGTGATGGCGGGTCCGGGCGTTGCGGGAGCGAAGCATGCAAGCACGTATGAATGATGGCGGGGGCGCGAAGCCCGCGACGAACGACGCTGGCTCACCGGTTCATATCGGCCGGCGCGGCCTGGCGTCCGAACAGGTTGCGCCGCGGCCGGCGCCGATGCATATCGTGCTGTTCGGTGCGGGACACGTCGGCCATGCGCTCGTGCAGCTGCTTGGCAGCCTGCCGTGCGTGGTCCAGTGGGTCGACGAGCGCGACGAGCTGTTCCCCGACGAAACGCCGCCCAACGTGCAGGTCGAAGCGACCGACACGCCCGACGCGGTCGTCGACGCCGCGCCGCCCGGCGCGTGGTTTCTGGTCATGACGCACAACCATGCGCTCGATTTTTCGCTCGCCGCGCGCATCATGCGACGGCGCGATTTCAGCTACTTCGGCATGATCGGCTCGAAGACGAAGCGCGTGAAGTTCGAGCGGCGTCTGCTCGAACGAGGCGTTGAGTTGGAGCGGCTCGCGGAAATGACCTGTCCGATCGGCGTGGAGGGCATCGTCGACAAGGCGCCTGCCGCGATCGCGATTGCGGTGTGCGCACAGTTGCTGCGGTTGAGGACACGGCAGGCCGCGGCGGGTCTTGCTTCAGCGCAGGTTTAGCCGCCGCGCAGCCGCTGTTGCCGCTTCGCGCGAGGCGCTTTGCGCGCGACCAGCTCGCCCGACACCTCGGACATCAACGTCCTCAGCCAGCCGATGTCGCCCGGCCGATCCGGCTGCGGATGCCACAGCTGATAGCAGCGGATGCGCGGAAACGCGATCGGCACGTCGACGACCGCGAGCGGCAACATGCTCGCGTAGTGCATGGCAAAGCGGCGTGTCGTCGTGAAGATCAGATCCGATTGCAGGAGGGTCTGCGCGACGAGCCCGAAGTAGGGCAGCGTCGCGACGATGCGCCGGCGCGCCTTGGCCCGCGCGAAGCCGGTATCGATCGCGCCGCCGCGCGCGCCGCTGTAGGGCGTCGGCGCGAGATGCGGCGCGGCCAGATAGGCTTCGCGCGTGAGCGGCTCGCGTGTCAGCGGATGGTCCGCGCGCATCATGCACACGACGGTATCGGCGAACAGGTCGCTGCGCTCGAAGCGCGGATCGGGCTTCGGCCAGTTGCCGATCACGAGATCGAGTTCGCCGGCGTCGAGCGCGGCCGAATGGTCGAGCAGCGGCCCCAGCGATTCGATCTCGAGCCGCGCATGCGGCGCGGCTTCACGAAACCGCGCGATCACGGTCGGCATGAAGAAGTCGTTCAGATAGTCGGGCGCGGCGACGCGAAACGTGCGGCGCGAGCGGCCCGGGTCGAAATCGCCGTGCGGCGTCGCGACGAAATCGACATCGCGCAGCACGCGCTGCGCGGCCCCGAGCAGCGACTCGCCGTATTCGGTCGGCACCATGCCCGACTTGCCACGCACCAGAATCGGATCGCCGAGCGTTTCGCGCAGCTTGCGCAGCGCGGTGCTGTTTGCGGGCTGGGTCTGGTTCAGCCGCAACGCGGTCTGTGTGACGCTGCGCTCGACGAGCAGCGTGCGCAGCACGCGCACGAGCCAGATATCGAGTGAGGCGGCGGTGTCGTCCATGATCGAAGCGGGGTGGCGCGGGCGCAGCCGATGAGCTCGCCGCGCCGCGAGCGCGTGGGGTGCAAACGGTTATAACCTTAGGCCCGTTTGCAGGGCGGTGGCATAGCGGGCGCGGTATGGCCGGCATCAGCGCGGCGCTTGCCTGCGCGGCCGCTGCCGCCGCCCGGTTATGCCGGCTTGTCCGCCAGCCCCCACGGCAGATGACTGATCCGCTTCACCTCGCGCGATTCGAGCCAGTTCGGCGTGCGGGCGCAGTACAGCACCATCGGCAGCGCGTCCTCGCCCCAGAACAACTGATCGTTCAGACGAAACGTCGGCACGCCATAGACGCCGAGGTCGATCGCATCGGCGGTATTGCGTTGCAGTTGCGCCTTCACGGCTTCGTCCTGGATCAGATCGGGGCCGTGCGGCATGCCGACGCGCTCGCACAGCTTGGCGAAGGCTTCGTCGCTCGACGGGTCGCGCCCCTCGCGCCAGATGAAGCGGAAAATCTCGCGCACGAATTGCACGTCGCCGTTCGCGGCGGTCGCGAGCAGCAGCGCTTTTGTCGAATCGAAGGGATGCGCGGGCGGCATTCTGTACGGAATGCCCAATTGTTCCGCGCGAAACAGCGCGTGCCGGTACATGAAGGTGCGCTTGGCGGGCACGCTGTACGCGGTGCGCTGGCCCCAGTGGCGATACAGATCGTTCAGCACGACCGGCGTGAACGCGAAGTCCATGCCGGGCCATTTGTCGTGTTGCTCGAGCAACAGGTAGGTGAACGGCGAGACGAAATCGTAAAACCACAGCGGCTGTTGGGCGTCGATGCCAACGGTCATAAATGTCTCCCGAATTGCCTGTGTCGGACGACACGGACGGTGCGTCCGTTATCTCATCAAAACTGCCATGATCTTACGCGGTGCGGCCCCGGCTTGCACCGGTCAATATCCCCTGGTGGCCGCGCGTCGAGTGCGGGTTCCGGCGGTTTCGCCGGCGCGCTCAACCTTTGACTTTATCGCTTGCCTGCTCCTGAGCCTCGTCCAGTGCGCCGAGCATATCGCGGCTTTCCGCGAGCCGCCGCCGCACGAAACCGATGTGCTCGCGCAGCACGTAGAACTGGTCCGCGTAGGCGAGCGGCATCTTCATGCCGTTGACCGAGTCCTCGATCCTGTCGAGCCTATCGAGCAGCGACGCCCGCTCGTCCAGCGAATGTTCGCCGAGCGCGCTGCGCTCGATCGCGATCAGCGAGCCGTACCAGCGATAGATACGCGACTTGACGCGCCACGCGTACAACCCCGGCACGACCCGCAGCGCCGGCACCAGCAGCACGACGAGCGGTACGACGATCACCAGCAGGCGGTCCGCGAGACTCGCGATCCAGAACGGCAGCGTCCGGTACAGGAAGCTCTTGCCCGACTTGTAGTAGCGCGCGGCGTCGTCGGAAAGCGGGAAGTCGTGCGCGAGCGGCGCGGGGAATTCGCCGGCGCGCTGCAGGGTCGTCGCGCCGCCGTGCACCTCGCGCGCGGCTTCGATCAGCAGATCCGACAGCGCCGGGTGCAGCGAATCGCGCGCGATCAGCTCGGCGGTCGGCGCGACGATGCTGATCGAGTTCGCCGGCAGGTTCTTGCCGAGGTCGAAGGCGCCCATCGGCACCTTCAGCGCTGTCAGGTACGGAAAGCGGCGCGTGTACGCGTCGGCCTGGGTGAAATCGTAGAAGCGCACATTCTGCGTGCGGTAGAGCTTGCCCATCACGGCCGGTTGCGCCGAGTCGCCGGCGAGGAAGGTCGCGTCGATCTTGCCGTCGATCAGCGCGTCGGCGGCTTCGTCGCCCGTCAGCGGCAGCAGTTCGGTCGGACCGCCCGGCTCGATGCCGTTGGCCTTCAGCAGTGCGAGCGCGAGTTCGTGCGTGCCGCTGCCCTCGGGGCCGATCGCGAGTCGCTCGCCCTTGAATCCGGACAACCAGTCGACGGGTGCGCCGCGATAGAAGATCGCGAGCGGCACGTAAGCGACGCTGCCGAGCGACATCAGGTCCGGGGCCTTGTCCGTCGCGGCACGTGCAATGCCGCTCTGCACGAAGCCGACGTCGACGTTCGCATTCGGGTCCGACAGCCGCTTCAGATTTTCCTGCGAGCCCTGCGAGGCCAGCACGTTCAGCGTGATCCGATTGCGCGCGAGGATCTCCTTGTACTTCTGCGCGGCATTCCAGAACGTGCTGCCGACGGGGCCGGCGCTGATCGTCAGCGTATTCGGCGGCGCGGGTTGGATCAGCCGCACGGCAGCCCAGATCGCGACGATCACGAGCAGCACGAGCGGGCCGAACGAGACCGCCAGGTCGCGCCACGAGATCGCGACAAAACGGGCGACGAGACGGGGAGGGCGGATGCGGCCGGTGTCAGGCTTCATCGGATCATCTGAAAGCGACGGTCGATAGGGCTCGAATGCACGCGAAGGCGGCTCGGCGACTTGCGTTGGCGTACCGGGATGGACGGGGTGCCAGCACGTGTCGCGCCGATGGTACCTGAGATTCGCGCGGTCGCGAACCGCGGCGCCGTCCGCGACGCCGACAAACGCGTAACAAATGGTCAACCCCGCAGCGAACGCCGGCATGACGCTCCGGCGAATTCCGCCCAGCCATGCATCGCGCTCGCCTCTATCCGGCACGCATGACGCGCCCGCTGTCGGCGTGCCAGGCCGCGCGTAAACCCTTTGCGCTTCTCTCCCGGCTAGATTAAATTGTGCATCGCTACCGCGATGCCAACGTTTGCGGCGCGATCCCGGCAAGACGGACAAGAACCGGGCGCGTCGGCGGACATCGCGGTTTGCCGGTTGCCGTGCCGCTTGGCGTTGCGCGCAATCAGCCTCTCTCGCCTCTTGCACACCGTGTCACTGCCATAGCGGGCCGTTGTTCATGCGCTCATTTGCGTCACGATGGCCTCCCGTAGTCGTAACGAAGCCGCTTGTACAGGCGGTCCAATGTGAAACCAAGGAGAAGAGAGCTATGAAGACGGTTGGTTTTCTGAAAACACTGGGTTCGGTTGTGGCGATGGTGGTGGCGTGCAACGTCTACGCCCAGGCCACCGATACGGCGTCTGCGGCGGCCGCCGTCAAAGCCGGCAAGCACGCGAATAACGAACTTGGCCGCAAGGTTCGCCAGGCGCTGACCAAGACCCAGGGTCTCGATGTGTCGCACATCGCCGTGCGCGCGCGTGGCGGCGCAGTGACGCTGACCGGCTCGGTGCCGGAGGAGGGGCAGATCGATGCGGCTGGCGAAGCCGCCAAGGGCGTCGAGGGCGTGACGTCGGTGTCGAACAAGCTCAAAGTGGTGCAGCAGTAAGCGTTGCGGGTGCGGGGCCGCGAGGCCCGCGTCGCGAGGTCGATCTATCAACCCCAAGGCTCCGGCATGATCGCCGGAGCTTTTTTTCGCCCATGCGGCTTGCCGCACGTATAGGTAGACAAATGGGCGCGGCCGCCGCGGATTTGTGCGCTGCGACACATTGCTGACGCATCGCGCGGCGTACCGTGATAAGCGGTGAACGGGGAGCAAAGGTCATGGAAACCACGCTGTTTCGCTATATCGATCTGCCGATCGGCGATCGCGCGGCGTTCGAACTGGTGTGCGCGCGACACGGCTTCGCGCCCGCGCATTTCGACATCAGCGCGAGTGCGGTACCGGGTCAGCCCGCGAACGAGCGGGTCGTGACCGTGAGGCGCGGCGGCTGGTCACAGTCGTATCGCGACCGGAACGGTCAGTGGGTCCGGCAGTTCGAGGCGGATCTGACTTTCCGGTTATTCAAATAGAGCCACGCTGTCTGCTGCGCGTCACGACAACACCAACCGCACGCCGACCAGCGTCAGTGTCGCCGCGAGCAGATTGCGCAGCAGCGCGTCCGGCGCGCGCGACGACAGATAGCTGCCGATCGCGATGCCCGGCAGCGACCCCACCAGCAGCGACAGCAGCATCGACCAGTCGATCGTACCGAGCAGCCAGTGTCCGGCGCCCGCGAGCAAGGTAAGCGGTACCGCATGTGCGATGTCGGAGCCGACGATACGCGTCGTCGGCAGCATCGGGTACAGAAGCAGCAACACCGTCACCCCGATCGCGCCGGCGCCCACCGACGTCAACGACACCAGCACGCCGAGGATCGCGCCGGTCAGCATCGTCAGCGCGAGCGTGCGTGCCTGGCTCGGCGTGCGTTGCTTGCGCGCGCCGAGCGCCGCGAGCTGCGGACGGAACACCAGCGCGATCGCGGTAATCAGCAGCGCCGCGCCGAGCACGACCTGGATCAGCCGGCTCGCGCCCGGCGTGTCCATTCCAAAGCGATGCAGCAGGATCAGCGTGATGGTCGCCGCGGGCACGCTGCCGGCCGCGAGGCGCAGCGTGACCTGCCAGTCGACCGAGCCCTTCAGGCCGTGCAGCAGTGTGCCGGTCGCCTTGGTGGCGGCCGCGTACAGCAGGTCGGTGCCGACCGCGGTAGCAGGGTGCACGTTGAACAGCAGGACGAGGATCGGCGTCATGAGCGAGCCGCCGCCGACGCCCGTCAGCCCAACCAGAAAGCCGACGAACAGGCCGGAAGCGGAGTACAGCAGATCGATGTGGGGTAGAGCCATTGAACGGACAGCTGGCGCAGCGCGGGTGAAAGGTTGGGCGGCAAGGCCGGCATACGCGCCGGGGCGGGTTGGTGCGGCGGCGGCGTGCGATGCGCTGTGCGGTCGCGTCGCCCCGCCGCGTGTGCGGCAAAAGGCGCTATTGTCGCAAAACTGCCGCGCCTGCGTGCGGCACGCGTTCAGAGCGCGCGGCGGATCTCGATGACGCCGAACGCCGCGAGCGTGAAACCGACCACGCGATCGATCGCGACGCGCAGCCTGCTGCCGATCGCATGACGCGCGAGCGACACCATCGTCACGAGGCAACACCACCATGCGATCGAGCCAGCGAACACACCGCCGACCGTCGTCAGCGCGATGGCCGGCGAGAACGCGCCGCGCGGCGCCAGCGTCGTGAACAGCGCGGCGAACATGATGATGGTCTGCGGATTGGTCAGCGTCAGCAGCAGCGCGCTGGCATAGGCACGCAGCGCGCCGGCGCGGCCGATCTGCGCGAGCTTGCCGTTGCCATTGCCATTGCCGTTGCCGTCAGCGGCTTCAGCGGGCGGCTTCTGCAGCAGCGCGCGCACGCCGAGATACAGCAGGAACAGGCCCGCGAGCAGATGCAGCGGGCGGTCGTACGCGAGCATGAACTGCGAAATGCCGACGAGGCCGAGCGCCGCGATGAGCCCGTAGGCGGCGTCGCCGCTGGCGATGCCGAAGCCGATCGCGAGTCCCGCGCGCGGGCCACCCGTCAGCGTGCGGCGGATGCAAAGCATGCCCATCGGGCCGACCGGCGCGGCGATCGCGAGGCCGACGCCGGCGGAAGTGAAAAACAGACTGGTGGTGGACATGGGCAGGATCTCGAGTGGTAGTTCTGGTCGGGGCGGGGCCTGCGTGCAGCCGACGCAGCCGCCAGCATAGCCAGACCGGATATCGCGGGCAAGGGCGGGGATCGGTGAGACGCGTGGCGGGTCGACTCCCCTTCAGCGCCCGTCGTCCTCAGGGCATAATTTTCATCACTCAAAACTCATGAATCCGCTGCGCCGATGTGGCAAATCGATCAGGTGACGTTGCGCTTGTTCATCGCCGTGTGCGAGGAAGGCACGATCGCGCGCGCGGCCGAGCGCGAGTTCATCGCGCCGTCGGCGGTCAGCAAGCGGCTCGCCGATCTCGAAGCGCTCGTCGAGGTCGCGTTGCTGTCGCGCAGCCAGC
>ABYL01000202.1 GCA_000173575.1 Burkholderia sp. H160
GAGCGACCACGCAGCGTTCGAGCGCTTCATCGAAACGCTCGGCTACCCATGCTGGGAAGAAACGAAAAACCCGGTCTACCGCCTCTTCCTTGCCTGATCTCTTCCGACAGAACGCAACGATGGCGCTTTCGCTTGCCGACAAACTGGTGGTCGCGATCTCGTCGCGCGCGCTGTTCGACTTCGAGGAAGAGAACCGCGTCTACGAGGCGGGCGACCTGAAGGCCTACGAAACATTGCAGCGCGAGCGCCTGAACGTGCCCGCGAAACCGGGCGTCGCGTTTCCTCTGATCCGCAAGCTGCTCGCGCTGAACACCGGCGGTCATCGCGTCGAAGTGGTGATCCTGTCGCGCAGCGATCCGATCAGCGGCCTGCGTGCGTTTCATTCGTGCCGCGAACACGGGCTCACGATCGAGCGCGGCGTGTTCACGCGCGGCCGCGCGCCGTTCGGTTATCTGAAGCCGCTTAACGCGTCGCTGTTTCTGTCGGCGAATCAGCAGGACGTGCGCGATGCGCTCGCCGCCGGTTTCCCGGCCGCACGCGTGTTGCCGGAATCGGCGAAAATGGCAAGCAAGTACCCGGACGAAATCCGCATTGCGTTCGACGGCGACGCGGTCCTGTTTTCCGACGAAGCCGAGCGCGTCTTCCAGAAAGACGGCCTGCGCGCGTTCGTCGGTCACGAGATCGACAACAAGCATCTGCCGCTTGCGGACGGTCCGCTGAAGCCGCTGCTCGAAGCGCTGCACCGGCTGCAGAAACTCGCGGACGCGGCCGCGCCGATGCGCATTCGCACGGCTTTGGTCACCGCACGCTCGGCGCCCGCGCACGAGCGCGCGATCCGCACCCTGATGGCATGGAACATCGAAATCGACGAAGCGATGTTCCTCGGCGGCCTCGACAAAAGCGCATTTTTGCGTGAGTTCGAGCCCGACTTTTTCTTCGACGACCAGATCGGCCACTGCGAATCGGCCCGCGTCGTAACGGCGACCGGGCACGTGCTGAGTGGCATCGTGAACGCATCATGACACCCGAACAATCCCCGCTCGGTAAGTCCTCGACTTACACCGAAAAATACGATCCGACGCTGCTGTTTCCAATTGCGCGCAGCCATGCGCGCGAGGCGATCGGCATTAGTGCGCGACTGCCGTTTTTCGGCACCGACATCTGGAACGCCTACGAGCTGTCGTGGCTCAACGCACGCGGCAAGCCGCAGATCGCGGTCGCGACGTTTTTCGTGCCGGCCGACTCGCCGAACATCGTCGAATCGAAATCGTTCAAGCTGTACCTCGGCTCGTTCGCGCAGACCGCTTTCGAATCGGCCGAAAGCGTGCGCGATACGATCAAGCGTGACGTGTCCGCGTCGTCCGGCGCGACGGTGTCGGTGCATCTGCACACACCGCACGATTTCGGCAAGCTGAAAATGGAAGAGTTCGACGGCCTGTCACTGGACCGGCTCGAACTCGAGGCGAGCGTCTATCAGCCGGATCCGTCGCTTTTGAGCGCGGCGCACGACGAAGCGCCGGTCGAGGAAACGCTGTTCTCGAACCTGCTGAAGTCGAACTGCCCGGTGACCGGCCAGCCCGACTGGGGCAGCGTGCAGATCCATTACGCCGGTCCGCAGATCGATCATGCGGGACTGCTGCGCTACATCATCTCGTACCGCAATCACACCGGTTTTCACGAGCAATGCGTCGAGCGGATCTTCGTCGACATCATGAAGATGTGCAAACCGCTGAAGCTCGCGGTGTACGCGCGCTACACACGCCGCGGCGGGCTCGACATCAATCCGTTCCGCACCAACTACAACCTGCCGATGCCGGACAACATGCGGCTCGCGCGACAGTAATAGCAACGCGCGCGGACGCACGCGAAAACACAGCGGTAAACGCGCCGAGGGCGCCGCAGGCCATCACAGCCTGCGGCGCCCTCGTCACGTGAACGCCGTCAAAGCGCTCAGGCGGCCGGCTTCTTATAAGCGACGCAATCCACCTCGACCTTGCAGTCGATCACCATCGACGACACCACGCACGCGCGTGCCGGCGGATTCTCGCCGAAATACTCGCGAAACACCTTGTTGAACGACGCGAAGTCGCGCGGATCGTCGAGCCACACGCCGCAACGCACGACGTGCTCGGCGCCATAGCCCGCTTCCTTCAGAATCGCGAACACGTTCTGGATTGCCTTGTGCGACTGCTCGACGATGCCGCCGTTGATCACTTCGCCGTTTTCCATCGGCGTCTGGCCCGACACGAACAGCCAGCCGTCCGCCTCGACCGCACGCGCAAACGGCATCACCTGACCGCCCGTTCCCTTTCCGCCTTCCACGCCATATCGCTTCATCGTCACACTCCTTAAAAAGTCGGGCACGTGCGCGGCGCTCCCGCCGCGCGTGCCCCCATCAATCGATAAAAATCAGAACGCGCCCTGCGCATCGCCCTTCGACGGCGCGCCGCGCGTGACGAACCGGCCAGCCCGCTCGCCCGTCACCGCGCCGTCGCGATACGACAGCACGCCGTTGACCCACACCGCGTCGATGCCCGCCGCCGGTTGCTGCGGCTTGTCGAACGTTGCCGCGTCGTGCACTTTTGCGGGGTCGAACAGCACGAGGTCGGCGTGATAGCCGATATGCACTTCGCCGCGCTGCGCAAGACCGAAACGGCGCGCGGACAGGCTCGTCATCTTGCGTACCGCCTCTTCGAGCGGCAGCAGCGCGGCATCGCGCACGTAGTGGCCGAGCACGCGCGGAAACGCGCCCCACAGACGCGGATGCGGCAGCGGATCGTTCGGCAGGCCGTCCGAGCCGACCATCGTCGCCGGATGCGACAGGATGCGCCGCACGTCGTCTTCGGACATGTTGTGATAGACCGCGCCCGCCGGTTGCAGGCGCTTGCCCGCTTCCTGCTGCGAGACGCCCCACTCGGCCGCGACGTCCTTGATCAGCTTGCCCGCCATCTCCGGATGCGGCTCGGACCACGTGATCGTGATATCGATATCGCCCGTGACCTGCTTCAGATCGAGCGTCGACGAGCTGCGGTTGTACGGATAGCAGTCGCAACCGACCGGCTGCGCGCCGCGCGCGCCTTCGAGCGACTTCAGCACCTCGACGCTGCGCCCCCAGTTCGACGGCCCCGCGCACTTCAGATGCGAGATCACGACCGGCACGCGCGCATGACGGCCGACGCGGTAGGCCTCGTCCATCGCGTCGAGAATCGCGTCGAACTCGGTGCGCATGTGGGTCGTGTACAGCGCGCCCGCGGCCGCGAGCGGCTCGGCGAGCGCCATCACTTCCTCGGTCGGCGCGGCGAACGCCGAACCGTACGCGAGCCCCGAACTGAGACCGAGCGCGCCATGCGCGAGCGCTTCCTCGAGCTGCGCGCGCATGCCTTCGATTTCCTGGGCAGTCGCCGCTCGATCGAGCCGGTCCATCTGGTTGTTGCGCAGCGCCGTGTGGCCGATCAGCGCGCCGACGTTCACCGCCGGCCGCGCGGCATTCACCGCGTTCACGTAGTCGGCGAAGGTCGGGTACCGAAACGCGTCGCGCTCGCCGAGCAGATTCATCGGATCGGGCGGATCGCCCTTCAGCGACACCGGCGACGCGCTGATGCCGCAATTGCCGACGATCACCGTCGTCACGCCCTGGGTGATCTTCGGCAGCATCTGCGGCGAGCGGATCACGTGCGTGTCGTCGTGGGTGTGCACATCGATGAAACCCGGCGCGAGCGCACGCCCCTCGGCCTCGATGACCTCTTCGGCGAGCCAGTTCGACAGATTGCCGATCGCGGCGATGCGCCCGTCGCGGATCGCCACATCGCGCTCGACGGGCGGTGCTCCCGTGCCGTCGTACAGTTGCGCGCCGACGATCAGCGTATCGGCGGCTTCAGGATGCGAATGCATGGATCAATCTCCTAACGGTTGTCGATCGCCGCCGCCGCGGTGCGCGTCGAGCGCGTGCTTCATGCGGCGCAGCAATTCGCGGCTCTCGTCGCCCTGACTGACGGCAAGTTCGGTGACGAGCACATCGAGCGCCATCATCATCGCGTAACGGGATGAAGACGGCTTGTAGATGAAATCGGTTTCGAACGCGACGATCGGAATCAGCCAGTCGGCGAGCTTCGCCAACGGTGACGCAGGCGCGGTCAGCGCGATCACGGTCGCGCCGTAGCTGCGCGCGATCTTGCAGTTCTCGACCATCTCGGGCACGCGGCCGGTGGTGGACAGCGCGATGACCACACACTCGCGCGACACCGTGCTCGCGACCATGCGCTGCAACAGCCCATCCTGATACGTCGCGACCGGACGGCCAAGGCGCACGAGTCGGAAACGCATCTCGTCGGCCAGCGCGGTCGAGCCGCCGCCCATGCCGAACACGTAGATCATCCGCGCGGCGCGCAGTGCGGCCGCCGCTTCGGCGAGCGGCGCCTGACGCAGCAACTGGTGGTTGTGCGCGAGCGCGGTTTGCAGCTCGTCGAAGACGCGGGTGGCGATCGGCTCGGGTGTGCCGCTTGCTTCATCGCGCTCGAAAAACCGCTGACCGACCGCGGCCGCCTGCGCGAGCCGCAGCTTCAGTTCGCGCACGTCGCGGCAGCCGACCGCCTTGGCGAAGCGTGTGACGGTCGCGATGCTGACCTCGGCCTGCTGCGCGAGCGCACCGATGCTCGCGCGCGACGCGCCGGTCAGATCATCGAGGATCAGCGCGGCGACCTTGCGTTCAGCCGAACGCAACTCCGGCGCGCATTCGGCGATGCGGGCGACGATGTCGAAAGCGAGCGGTTCGGCGCTACTGTTCATGGCGGGCGGTGGGGTTGGCGGCACGGCTTTCGCGGGCCTTTCCGGCGGCCTTCGAAATCCATGGTACTAAATAACATTTCTCCGGACATCGTACTTTCGGTAACATGGTGAAGTCAAATCCGATTCAATTTACCCGGTCGATGGAGCACGGAAACATGAAAGTTACAAACTATCAGGGCGCGACGATTGATCCTTATAGCAAGGGCTTGGGCATGGTTCCGGGCGCGAGCATCCAGTTGAAAGACGCCGCCCGCCTCGAGTGGAACCTGCTCGCCGAGGACGTCAGCCTGCCGGCCGCCGTGCTGTACGAGGATCGCGTCGAGCACAACCTGAAGTGGATGCAGGCATTCGTCGCCGAATATGGCGTCAAGCTCGCGCCGCACGGCAAGACCACGATGGCGCCGCAACTGTTTCGCCGTCAGCTCGAAACCGGCGCGTGGGGCATCACGCTCGCCACGGCCCACCAGGTGCGCGCCGCGTACCACGGCGGTGTGTCCCGCGTCCTGATGGCGAACCAGCTGGTCGGCCGGCACAACATGATGATGATCGCCGAATTGCTCAGCGACCCGGAGTTCGAGTTCTTCTGCCTCGTCGATTCGGCCGAAGGCGTCGAGCAGCTCGGCGAATTCTTCACATCGGTGAAGAAGCCGCTGCAGGTGCTGCTCGAACTCGGCGTGCCGGGCGGGCGCACCGGCGTGCGCGATGAAGCGCAGCGCAGCGCGGTGCTGGACGCGATCGCGCGTTATCCGGATGTGCTGAAGCTCGCGGGCGTCGAACTGTACGAAGGCGTGCTGAAGGAAGAACCCGAGGTGCGCGCGTTCCTGCAAGGCGCGGTCAAGGTCACGCGCGAACTCGTCGAGCAGGGGCGTTTCGCGCGCACGCCGGCGCTGCTATCGGGCGCGGGATCGGCATGGTACGACGTGGTCGCCGAAGAGTTCGCGCATGCGACGCAAACCGGCAAGGTCGAAGTCGTGCTGCGCCCCGGCTGCTACCTGACGCACGACGTCGGCATCTATCGCAAAGCGCAGACCGACATCTTCAAGCGCAATCCGGTCGCGAAAAAAATGGGTGAAGGGCTGCTGCCGGCGCTGCAATTGTGGGCGTACGTGCAGTCCATTCCCGAGCCGGATCGCGCGATCATCGGCCTCGGCAAACGCGACTCCGCGTTCGACGCGGGCATGCCGGAACCGGCGCGCCACTATCGTCCCGGCAACGAGGCGCCGCGCGAGATCGCCGCGAGCGAGGGCTGGGAAATCTTTGGCCTGATGGACCAGCACGCGTATCTGCGGATTCCCCCCGGTGCCGATCTGAAAGTCGGCGACATGATCGCGTTCGACATCTCGCATCCGTGCCTGACGTTCGACAAGTGGAAGCAGGTGCTGGTCGTCGATCCGCAGTATCGCGTGAAGGAAGTGATCGAGACGTTCTTCTGATTGGTTTTTCCGCCATAAAGAAAGGCTGTGCGCCCTGGGGCTCACAGCCTTTTTTATCGCCACACGCACTGCAAAAATTACACGCGTTGCGCCGCCTCGTCGCCCGCAGTCTCCTGCGCCGCCGTCGCGGCTACGTCCGCTGCGCTCGCATTGGCCGTCACTTCGCCGATGCGCGTCTCGAGCATTTTCAGCGCGCCCGACAGCGCCCCCAGCACCTCGTCCGGCAACGCCGCCATCGTGTCGTGCAAAAACGCATTGCGACGCGGCAGGCTCGCCTCGGTCGCGGCGAAGCCCGCTTCGGTCAGGCGCACGTTGGTCACGCGGTTGTCGCGCGTATCCATGCTGCGTACGATCCAGCCCATGCCTTCGAGCGCCTTCAGCTGCCGCGTGAGCGCACCCGGATCGACGCGCAGCCGCTCGACGAGCCGCTTCTGCGACGACTCGCCGGCCTGCTCGCGCAACGCGAGCAGAATGCGCCAGCGCGGCAACGGATGACCCACCTGGGCTTCGAATGCCGACATGAACGCCCGATACGTGCGGCCGAATTGCTGCATGACGGCGACGTGGTCCTGTTCTTCCATAATCTGCCTGTCCAACACCAAGTCCAAAAATCAGTCCGCGTGAACCACCGGCTCGACCTTGCGCCGCAGCTTGATCGGCGGTACGCGGCGGGTTTGCCACACCGACACGACGGCGATCGCCGCGGCCATCGCGATACCCAGATGAATCGCCCCGACCAGCGCCTCGCGCGCGCTTTCGAGCAGCATCGCGCCGTTGTGGCCCGCGTGCGTCAGCTGGTCGACGAGCGTGGTCTGGGCGTCGCGGTTGATCAGGATCTGCGGATCGCCGAGATCGGGGAACCAATGCGACGCGCCCGCGCCTTCGAGCGCATTGCGCACGCCGCTCTTGTACAGATGGGTCACGAGCGTGCCGGTCAGCGCCGTGCCGATCATGCCGCCGATCATCCGCAGCGACTGCAGCAGCGCGGTCGCGATGCCGAGGTGCTCGCGGCCCGCGGTCTGCTGCGCGAAGATCGTCAGGTTCGGCATCACGAAGCCGAGCCCGAGGCCGCCGACGATCATGAACGACATCAGCACCCATTGCTGCATCGACCGGGTCGCCACGACGATGCCAAGGCACGACAGCGCAACCATCGCAAAGCCGATGTACAGCATCAGGTTCGGATTCTTCACACGCGACACGATGCGCCCGTTCGTGATACTGCCGATCGTGATGAACACGACGAGCGGCGTGATCACGATGCCCGCCTCTTTCGGCGACATGCCGAAGCCGCCCTGGAACAGCAGCGGCGCGTAGAACAGCAGCGAGAACATCGAGAAGCCGCCGAGCACGGCCAGCGTGAACAGCGCAGTGAGACTGCGGTTGCGGAACATGTCGACCGGCAGGATCGCGGTCGGGCAGCGCTTTTCCCATTTCCACAGCGAGATGGCCGACGCGACGCTCAGTCCAAGCAGCGCAAGCGCGCTCGGTGTGATGCCGTGCTTCGGCAGCAATTCGACGAACAGCTGCAGCGAGCCGAGCGCAATCGCGATCAGCAGCGCGCCGGGCCAGTCGAGCCGCATTTTGCCGGTATGCTCGACGTGCCGCAGATGCGGCAGGTAACGCCAGACGAAAAACAGCGACAGCAGCCCGACCGGCAGATTCACGTAGAACACCGAACGCCAGCCGTAGTACTGCGTCAGAAAACCGCCAAGCGACGGGCCGATCGCATTCGCGATGCCGAACGCGGAGCTCATCAACACCTGCCAGCGCAGCCGGACGACGGAATCGGGGAACAGATCGGGAATGCAAGCGAACGCGGTACCGACCAGCATGCCGCCGCCGATGCCCTGCAGTCCGCGCGCGAGCACGAGAAACAGCATGCTGTTGGCCGCGCCGCACAGCACTGATGCGCCGGTGAACACGACGATCGACGCGATCACGAACGGCTTGCGCCCGTAGTAATCGCCGAGCCGCCCGAAGATCGGCACGGTGATCACCGAGCTCAGCAGATACGACGTGGCGACCCAGGCGTACAGCTCAAAGCCGCGCAGTTCGGACACGATGGTGGGCAGCGCGGTACCGACCACGGTCTGGTCGAGCGCGACCAGCATCGCGACGAACGAGACGCCGAGCATGGCCAGCAGGGATTCGCGGAATGGTAAGACTTGCCCACTCGAATGGTGGGCGGTGGTATGGACAGCCATTTTTGATGGAGCAAAAGTTGACTTGTCAAAAGATGCGGAATCATACCACGGTGTCATGCTCTAAGCCGGACGGAACGCGTCCCGCGACGCGTAGGTAAACTGACTTAAAGTACCCACGACACAACATGCCAGGGAGGCTCATGCAGCCGAATTCGCTTGCAGCACCATCCTTATCGGAGCAGGACCTGAACGCGCTGCGGCGCGCGAAACACCAGCTCGAAAGCCCCGCTCTCACGATGAAGCTCGCGAGCGTCGTCGGCGCGCCGATCGAGAAACTGCTGTCACGCATTCCAACGTACGCCAACGAAAAGGTCGCCGATGCGACGCAGGCCGCGTTGCGCAAATGTCTATCGATCGCGCTGCGCACGCTCGGCCGCCGCGACGACACGAAGCCGCTCGCACCCGACAAGCCGAGCAACCTGCTGCATAAGTTCGCGGTCGCAACGACTGGCGCGGCTGGCGGCGCGTTCGGCCTCGTCGCGCTGCCGGTCGAGCTGCCGGTCACGACCACGCTGATGTTCCGCTCGATCTGCGACATCGCGCGCAGCGAGGGCGAGGACCTGAATTCGGTCGAAACGCAGCTGCAATGCCTGACCGTGCTCGGCATGGGCGGCACGTCGAGCGATGACGACGCCTCCGACCTCGGCTACTTCTTCATGCGCGGCGCACTCGCGCAGGCGGTGTCGAAGGCGTCATCCGAAGTCGCCAGCAAGGGCTTTACGGCGCACGGCTCGGCGGCGCTGCTGCGGCTGCTCAACGCGATCGCCGCGCGCTTTTCGGTGCAGGTCAGCGAGCAGATCGCGGCCAAATCGATTCCGGCGATCGGCGCGGTGCTCGGCGCCATGGTCAACACCGTATTTATCGATCACTTCCAGCAGGTCGCGCACGGGCACTTCACCGTGCGCCGGCTCGAGCGGCAATACGGCCAGCAAACGATCGAAGCCGTCTATCAGACGCTCGACGTCACGCTCGACGCCTGAGCCCGATTCGCGGCACGGCTCGTCGCGCGTCGCACGAACGCGGCCGCGTGGTCGAGCGCGCGGTTCGCCTCCGGGATGAACGGCGCGAACATCGGCCACACGTGCGGCACGTTCTTCCACACCTCGCATTCGCAATCGACACCTGCCGCGTGCGCGTTCTCGGCGACGCGGCGCGCGTCGTCGAGCAGCACCTCGGTGCTGCCCGCCTGCACGAACAGCGGCGGCAGACCGCGCAGATCCGCGTAGACCGGCGATGCGTACGGATGCGTGGCCGGCGCATCGCCGAGATAGACCTTGGCCGCGCGCTCGATCGAGGCGCCGCAGAACATCGGATCGACGCTGTCGTTGGTGCGCAGGCTTGCGCCGGTCGTCGCGAGATCGGTCCACGGCGAGAACAGCAGGCCGCCCGCGGGCATCGGCGAGCCGGCGTCGCGCAGCGCGACCAGCGTGGCGAGCGCGAGACCGCCGCCGGCCGA
>ABYL01000201.1 GCA_000173575.1 Burkholderia sp. H160
AGCGGCGACAGATGCAGCATCGGCGCAAGCTGGTCGGCCATGCAGACCATGCCGAGCGCGGTCATCAACACGAGCGCGAGCGCGAGCGACACGCTCGTGAACACCGTCATGCGGCCGATCTGCGCGGGCGTGATATTCGCGACGCCGTACACGCGCGCGCGCACCGCCCCGCCCGTCAGCGCGCCGAAGCCGGTCGCATTGCCAAGCGCCGAACCGGCGGTCGCGCCGACCCACAGCGCCGCACGCGGCACGCTCGCGCCGAGATAGCGCAGACCGACCGCGTCGCGCCCGACCAGCGCGACGTAGCTGAGCGCGGTCGCGGCGAGCGCGCCGATCCACTCGCGCGCCGAGAGCTCACGCAACTCGCGGATCACCGACCGGTAATTGACCGCCTCCGACAGATGCTGCAGCACGACCAGCAACAGCCCGCAAATGACGAGCGCGAGCACGGGCGATAGAAGTCCCCGGCTGTCGAGCGCTTTCGTTGCACGGCCGAGCAGCGCGCCGAGGCGTTCGAACCTGTGTTGAAGTCGGTGAAACATGGTCAATGCGGGCCTTGCGAGGAGCGGTCGCGGCGACGGGTCGTCATACGCGGTATCGCCCGTGACGGCGGTTACAAAGAGATAACGGCAAAAGATGCAAAAGGTTGACAGCAATAGCTATTTTGCTGTCAATTCGCTTGCGAGTCGTGTGTCAAAAGGGCGCGATTGTAATACTTCCTGGCGCGATGCGCGGCGTCGATGCCGGTACGACCGCAGGATCAAGATCCCGCTTGCGCGAGCCGTAATCAGGTTCAGTAGCGCGACATCTGGAAGGGGAATGGCGATGGCAGACCAGGATTGGCTGGCGGCGGGTGTGTATCTGGTGGGACGGGTGACGACGGTGCTGCTCATCAGCGCACTGTCGATGCGCGCGATGCGTCTCGGCAAAGCGACGTCGCAAACGCGCGACTGACGACCGGCGTGCGGCCTGCTAAACACAGGGCCAGAAAGCACAATGCCCGCAATTCAAGCGGGCATTGGCACGACAGCCGGGGCCTGCGCGGCCCTCGGGTAAGGCTTCCCGCGCTTAGTTCGGGCGACGATACGCTTCGGCGATCACCGCGCAATTCTGCAGATGCAGATTCAGCGCATGCAGCGCGAGCGCGCGCAGCTTGCCGAAGAACGTGTTGGCGGCGGGGCTGGAACGGACAACGTTCGATGCGGTGTTCATGGTTGGTTCCTTATTAGGGTTTTTACCTAAGCAATAACCCGATTATAGCCATCTCATGGCGCACCGCAACAAAAATTAAAAGCTTTTCGCATCACCGCGACATCGCAGTCGCGTGTCGGATACGAAAAATCGTAAAAGGATCGCGTCGGTCGCGCCAGTATTAACAACCTGCACCGTACAGGTGCAATAATGACCCCTTTGCCTGCGACGCTTTACCGCAGCCAGCCGTCATGTCCGTCGCCCAGACTCAGAAAGCTCTGATTGCGCCTCTTATCGTCGCGTGCGCGATGTTCATGGAAAGCGTCGACGCCAACGTGATCGTCACCGCGCTGCCGTCCATGGCGCGCGATTTCGGGCGCGATCCGGTCACGCTGAAGATCGCGGTCACGAGCTACGTGCTCGGGCTCGGCGTGTTCATCCCCGTGTGCGGCTGGCTCGCCGACAAGTTCGGCGCGCGCACGGTATTTCGCACGGCAATCGGCATCTTCGTGACGGGCTCGCTGTTGTGCGCCGCGTCGAACTCGCTGGCCACCTTTACGACTGCGCGTTTCATCCAGGGCGTCGGCGGGGCGATGATGGTGCCGGTCGGGCGGATCATCATTTTTCGCGTGGTGGAAAAAGCCGACTTCATCCGCGCGATGAACTACCTGAGCGTGCCCGCGATGCTGGGCCCCGCCGCCGGTCCGCTGCTCGGCGGGTTCATCACGACGTATCTGCACTGGCGGCTGATCTTCTTCATCAACGTGCCGATCGGCATTCTCGGCATCTATCTGACCAATCGCTATATCGCCAATACGCGCGAGCCCGACCCCGGCCCGCTCGACTGGATCGGCTTCCTGCTGTCGGCGGCGGGCGCGGTGCTGTTGCTGCTCGGCTTGTCGTTGGTCGGTGGCGAACTGATTTCCAATCTGGATGCGTTCGGTATGTGCGCGCTCGGCGCCGTGCTGCTCGCGATCTACGTCGCGTATGCGCAGCGCGTCGCGCTGCCGCTGCTCGATCTGCGCTTTTTCAAGGTGCCGACCTTCCAGGCGAGCGTGCTCGGCGGCTCGCTGTTTCGCATCGGTCTTGGCGCGTTGCCGTTCCTGCTGCCGCTACTGCTGCAGGAAGGTCACGGCATGAGCGCGTTCCAGTCGGGGCTGATCACCTGCGCGTCCGCGTTCGGCGGCATGTTCATGCGCACGATCGCCTCCACCGTGCTGCGCCGCTTCGGGTTTCGCCAGGTGCTCGTGTTCAACGCCGCGCTGTCGGGCATGTCGATCGCCGCGTGCGGGCTCTTTTTCCCGCACACGCCGATATGGATCATCTGGGTCGTCGTGCTGCTCGGCGGCTTCTTCCCCGCGTTGCAGTTCACGAGCCTCAATTCGCTGACCTACGCGGAGATCGAGAGCCGCGACGTGGGCCGCGCGACGAGCCTCGGCAGCGTCGTGCAGCAGATGTCGCTCGGGCTCGGCGTGACGGTCGGCGGTATCGTGCTGCAGATCTCGCGCGTGCTGCATGGGCATCCGGGCATCATGTGGTCGGATTTCTGGCCCGCGTTCCTCGTGGTCGGGCTGTGCTCGTTCGCGTCGATTCCGGTCACACTGCGCTTGCCGCACCGCGCGGGCGAAGATATTTCGCGAGGTGGACGCGGCTGAGCGGAACAGCGGCTACGTCCCCCCGCTTCCGCTGACACGTCCATCGGCCTTCGCGAGCAGCGCGTCGAGGACCGTCATCTCGACGGGCTTCACCAGGTGCGCATGAAATCCCGCCTTGCGAGTGCGATCGAGATCGCTTGCATGACCGAAGCCCGTCATCGCCGCGTACATCGTGCGGGACATTTCGGGCAGCGCGCGCATCGCCGCGAGCGTCGCATAGCCATCCATCTTCGGCATCGCAATGTCGATCAGCGCAAGATGCGGCGTGAAGCGCGGCGCGATCTGCAGCGCCTGCTCGCCCTCATACGCGATGCGCACTTCGTGGCCCTTCAGTTCGAGCAGCATCGCGAGGCTGTCGGCCGAATCGCGATTGTCGTCGATGAGCAGAATCCGCAGCGGCTGCACGTCGGCAGCGATCGTGATCGTGCCGCTCTCCGTGGTTTCGGACTGCGCGGCCGCGAGCGGCAGACTCAGCGTGAACGTACTGCCGAGCCCCGGCCCTTCGCTGCTCGCGACGATGCTGCCGCCATGCATTTCGACGAGCGACTTGCATAGCGTGAGACCGATCCCGAGGCCGCCCTCGCCGAAGTATTGCCCCTCCTTCTCCTGCGCGAACAGCTCGAAGATCTTGTCGAGCGAGCGCACCGGAATGCCGCAGCCGGGGTCGCGCACTTCGAGCACCGCCATGCGAAAGTCGATCCGGCCCAGCACGTCGATCACACTGCCGTCCGGCGAAAACTTCGACGCGTTGTGCAGCAGGTTTTGCAGCACCTGCACGAGCCGCGTCATGTCGCCGCGAATGACGACGGGGTCGTCGGGCACATGAGCGACCACGCGCTGCTCGCGCGCGTCGGTGAACGGCCGCGCCGCTTCGATCGCGCGCGCGACGAGTTCGGCGAGATCGACGCGCGAGATGCGCAGCTCGACCTTGTCGGACATGATGCGGCCGATATCGAGCAGATCGTCGACTAGCCGCGTCAGGTGCGTGACCTGGCGGTCGATCAGATCGCGCGCCCGCACGAGCGCCGGGCTCAGACCGGTTTCCATCTGCATCGTGCCGACCGCGTTGCGCACCGGCGCGAGCGGATTGCGCAGTTCGTGCGCGAGCGTTGCAAGAAAATCGCGCATGCGCTCGCTCGAGCGTTCAAGCTCCTCGCGCCGGCGCCGCTCGGTCAGATCGCGCGTGATCTTCGCGAAGCCGCGCAGCTGGCGCGCTTCGTCGTACACGGCAGTGATGATCACGTTGGCCCAGAAGGTCGAGCCGTCCTTGCGCACGCGCCAGCCTTCGTCTTCGACGGTGCCGATCTGCCGCGCGATGGCGAGCTCGCGCGTGGGCTTGCCGGCCGCCGCCTCCCCCGGCACATAGAGCAGCGAGAAATGCCGGCCGACGATTTCATCGTGCCTATAGCCGTTGATGCGTGCGGCGCCCGCGTTCCAGCTGACAACGAAGCCTTGCGGATCGAGCATGAAGATCGCGTAGTCCTTCACGCTGTCGACGAGCAATCGGAAGCGCTCCTCGCTTTGCCGCAACGCGTCGAGATAATCGCGCTGCGCGGTCAGATCGCGCGTGATCTTCGCGAATCCCGTGAGCGTGCCCGCTTCGTCGTGAACCGCCGTGATCACGACGTTTGCCCAGAACGTCGTACCGTCCTTGCGCACGCGCCAGCCTTCGTCCTCGAAGCGGCCGGTCAGCGCCGCCTGGCCCAGTTCGTAGGTCGGCCAACCGCTTGCGACGGCTTCCTCGGTTTGGAACCGCGAGAAATGCTGGCCGACGATCTCGCTTTCCGTGTAGCCCTCGAGATTCTGCGCGCCGGCGTTCCAGCTCATCACGTGTCCGGTCGCGTCGAGCAGAATGATCGCGTAGTCCGAGATGGCCTGCACCAGCGACGCATGATCGACGCCGACGGGCGCTGACGGCGCAGCCTCGGCCTGCACCCGGGCGGGCCCGCCGTTGTCACGGGAAGAAGAAAGATCAAGCTGGGTCATGGCGGGCGCACGCGATCGGAATTGTCGTTTTAAGCAGACCTCGTGCCTGGCCGTCGGCGGAGCCTTCGCGCGCCCGCCCGTCAGGCGCAAAGCTGATCGCGGCGGGCCTCGCGACTGCTCGCGGGTCATCACGGCAGACGTCGCCGCGTGGCGGTTCCGGTTTCCGCTTTGCCCTTCGTTAGCAAAAACAGCCGTGTCGATTGAAAAAGGTATTCACGACTTTCGCCACGAACTGCGCGACCGCGCTCGCCCGCGCTGCCCCACCAGCCGGCCTGCGCGAGTCAACCCGCCGCGGCGATCTTTTCCGCGAGCTTCGCGTCGTAGCTGGAATGGACGTGCACGCGCTTTTTGTCGGGATAGGCATACGCGTAGGCCTTGCGCAGCGCGAGCGACGCCTCGTGAAAGCCCGACAGGATCAGCTTCTGCTTGTTCGGATAGTTCGCGATATCGCCGACCGCGAAGATGCCCGGCCGTGAGCTTTCGTAGTTCGAAGTATCGACATCGACACGTCCGCCGTGAATCGTCAGTCCCCACTGCGCGATCGGGCCGAGATCGGCGACGAGTCCATACAGCGCGATCAGATGCTCGGCTTCGAGGTCCATCTCGCCCTCGATCTGCCGCAGCGTCAGCGAACGCAGCGCGTCGTCTTCCACATTGAGCGCCGTGATCCCACCGACGACGAAGTCCATCTCGCCCGCGTCGACCGCGCGCCGCACCCGCTCGACGCTCGAATCGGCCGCGCTGAAGCCGGCGCGCCGATGCACGAGTGTCACGCGCCGCGCGACCTTGCGAAGCGCCAGCGCCCAGTCGAGCGCCGAATCGCCACCGCCCGCGACGACCACGTTTTTGTCGGCAAAATCGGCGAGGCGCGGCACGCTGTAGTGCACGTAGCGCTTTTCGAGCGGCACGGCTTCGGCGAGCGTGAGCTTTTGCGGTACGAACGCGCCGTTGCCGCCGGCGAGCAGGATGGCCGCGACGTCGAACACGAGGCCGCGCTGGGTGCGCACGGTCCAGCGTCCGTCGTCGCGCTGCTCGACCGTTTCGACGCGCTGTTCCAGATGAATCGGCACATCGAACGGCTTGCACTGAGCAAGCAGCCGCTCGACCAGTTCGCGCGCGGTGCACGACGTAATCGCGGGGATGTCGTAGATCGGCTTGTCGGGATACAGCTCGATGCACTGTCCGCCCACGCGTCCGAGTATGTCGACGATCTGACAGGTGAGGCCGATCACACCGGCCTCGAATGCCGCGAACAGACCTACGGGACCGGCGCCGACGATCAGGACATCGGTGCGAATCGGCGGTATGTGCGGTGCAGGTGCGTCGGCGGCAAGGGTCATGGGTCAATTCTCCGGATCACCTGAGAGGTGCAAGGGCAGGATCGATAGCCCACCTTACCGAATCGGCCCGCACGCGGCAACGATGCCATTGTCGACGGTAAGGTTGCGACCTCGTTCCGGAAGATGCCGGCGTAACAGAGCGTTAGGCCCGGCGATGCACCGCACTGCCTCACTCGCCAATCCACGATCCGCGTAGATCGCTGTAATGCAGCAACTGCAACAGCGTGCCAGCGGGGCGGCTCAAGCGCTTCGCCGCGAGCGCGATGAATTCCACCGACGGTAACGTCGGCAGTCCGGCCGCATTCAGCGGCGGCGCGAGCCCGCGCGCGGCCAAGTACTGCGGACGCACGGTAATGCCGAGTCCGCCGCGCGCGGCCGCGATACAGCCTGAATGACTGCTGCTCGTGCAGACGATCTGCCAGCTTGCACCGGCTTCGGCGAGCGCATCGAGCACGACCGCGCGGGTCACGCTCGGCTCGGCGACCAGAATCAGCGGCAGCGGCTGGCTCAGATCGACGAGCGTGCCGGTCCGCGCGAGCCATTCGAGGCGCCCGGTGAAAAGCGGCACGCCGCGCCGGTCGCCGAGCCGGCGCTTGCCGACCAGCAGATCGATCGCGCCCGCGTCGAGCAGCTCGTAGAGCCTGCCCGTCATGCCGATCGTGATTTCGAGCTCGACGTCGGGATGCGCGTTGCGAAACGCCGCGAGCACGGTGGGCAGGGGGCCGAGCGCGATGTCGTCCGACGAGCCGAGCCGCACGCGCCCCTTCAGGCGCGGCGCGCGAAACTGCGATTCCGCGCGCGACAGCGCCTGCAGGATCACGCTCGCATGCGCGAGCATCGCTTCGCCGTCGGGCGTCATCGCGAGTGAATGGGTGTCGCGCACGAACAGGCGCCGGCCGACGCTCTGTTCGAGCCGCCGGATATGTTCGCTGACGCTCGACTGCGTCAGGTCGAGCCGCCGCCCCGCTTCGGTGAAGCTGTGGCAGGCCGCGACGGTCGAGAAGGTCTTGAGCCAGATCGGATTGAGCATGCGTGATTGTCGCGCTGCTTATCGGCAATGTCGATAACAGTCAGCGAACCTAGTGGGGTTCCCGATTGACGAGGATGCCAATAAGATGACCGAATTCCGCTTGACCCCGCTCCGACGGCGCTTTGCCGCCGCCGCGCCCGCCGTTGAAAACATGACCAAGGATTCCTCCCACACGGCCCTGCTGTGGATCGTCGCCGCCGGCTTCTTCATGCAGTCGCTCGACACGACGATCGTCAACACCGCGCTGCCGTCGATCGCGAACAGCCTGCACGTGGCGCCGCTCGCGATGCAACCAGTGGTCGTGGCCTACACGCTGACGATGGCGATGCTCACACCCGCCTCCGGCTGGCTCGCCGACCGCTTCGGCACCCGCCGCGTCTATTTCGCCGCCATTCTGGTATTCGTGCTCGGCTCGATCTGCTGCTCGAGCGCGCATACGCTCGGCCAGCTCGTGATGGCGCGCGTGCTGCAAGGCCTCGGCGGCTCGATGCTGCTGCCGATCGGTCGGCTCGCGGTGCTGCGCAGCGTCTCGGGCGAGCAGTACGTGTCGGCGCTCGCGTTCATTTCGATCGCGGGTCAGCTCGGGCCGATCGCCGGTCCCACGCTCGGCGGCTGGTTCGTGCAGGCGGTCACGTGGCACTGGATCTTCCTGATCAACGTGCCGATCGGCGCGATCGGTCTATATGCGGTGCAGCGCTTCTTGCCGTCGCACGATGAGACGCAGGCGCCACCGTTCGACGTCATCGGTTGCGCGCTGCTGTCGCTGTGCATGATCGCGTTCTCGCTCGCGATCGACGCACCGGTCCCGTCGCATCGCGCGGCGTGGTCGGCGGGGTTGTTCGCACTGGCCGTCGCGAGTGCGCTCGCCTACATTCCGTACGCGAAAAACCGCCGCGATCCGCTCTTCAAGCTGTCGCTGTTTGGCGAGCCGAACTTCAGCGTTGGCCTGATCGGCAACCTCGTGTGCCGGGTTGGTTCGAGCGCGGTGCCGTTTCTCGTGCCGCTGCTGCTGCAATTGCAGCTTGGCTATTCGCCGCTGCACTCTGGTCTGATGATGCTGCCCGCG
The DNA here is from genome assembly GCA_000173575.1 of Burkholderia sp. H160. Lineage (GTDB taxonomy): Bacteria > Pseudomonadota > Gammaproteobacteria > Burkholderiales > Burkholderiaceae > Paraburkholderia. The sequence goes on from ABYL01000201.1 coordinate 8,269, forward strand.
GCGCTCGCCGGCACGCTCGCGAAACGCTGGATCGCACCGCTCGTGCGCCGCTATGGTTACGACACGTTCCTGCTCGTCAACACGATCATCGTCGGCTCGGCGATCGTCGCGTTCTCGCTGATTTCGCGCGGCACGCCGCTCGTGATCGAAATCGCGATCCTCGCGGTGTTCGGCGCGGCCAACTCGATGCAGTTCGCGGCAATGAACAGCGTCACGCTGAAAGACCTGTCGCACGAAGACGCGGGCAGCGGCAACAGCCTGTTCTCGATGGTGCAGATGCTCGCGATCGGCCTCGGCGTGTCGATCGGCGGCGGCCTCGTGAATCTGTTCGCGGCGCAATGGGGCTCGGCGGAACTCGGCTTCCGGCTCGCGTTCGTGTGTGTCGGCGTGATCACGCTCGTGTCCGCGTGGATCTTCCGCCATCTCGACGACCCGTCTGGCACACGCGTGATTCGCGGGCAGGCTGCGGCAAGCGCGGGGCGTTGAAGCACTAAAACCCCATCCCAAAGCGGCCTGGATGAGCTTTTCACCCAGACCTCATCACTTCTTCCTTCCGCCACCTTTCTGTAAGCAAACATTTCTTTCTTATTTTTGCCGAATTTTTTTCGGCGCTTTGGACTATTTTGACGCTTGCGGCAAGGTGTGGGCCCTGCGAACCGCCTGCCCCGCTTTCCGCCGCTTTATGCCGCATCCGATCGTTAAAAGGCGTCATCCATGTCCAACGCGTCAAGTTCTCCCGTCGTCTGCGCGCCCGTCGTCTCCATCTGCGTGCCGACCTGCAATCGTCCCGATCTGCTCGTCGAATGCGTCGACTCGTGCCTCGCGCAAAGCTATCGGCATCTGGAAATCGTGATCGGCGACGATTCGTCGGACACGCGCACGCGAGAACTGATCGCGCAGCGCTACCGCGACGAGACGCGCGTGCGGTACACGTTGCACGAGCGGCCGCTTGGCCAGGCGCGCAATGTGTCGAGCCTGTTCGCTCAGGCGCGCGGCGACAAGATCCTGCTGATCCACGACGACGATCTGCTGACGACCGACGCCGTCGGCAAACTCGTGTCGCTATGGCAGCGCTATCCGCAGCTCGATGCGGCATTCGGCGCGCAGTACGAAGCCAATCACGACGGCGTGATCGACCTCGATGCGAGCGTGCGCCTGAACGCGGCGTTCCGGCGCACGAAGGCCAACGAGGGTCTGCAGCCGCTCGCGGGCCGTACCGGCCTGATTCAGATGTTTCCGAACAATGGCTGGATGGCCGATGCGCGGCTCGTCAAGCGGATCGGCTACTCGGACCAGCACGGCATGTGCTGCGATTTCGTTTTTGGCACCAGGCTGTGCCTCGCCGCGCGCAACGTGTTTTATCTGCACGACTACCTATCCGTGTATCGCAAGACCGCCACGTCGATCTCGCACAGCACGCGCGGCACGACCACGGCCGCACCGTTGAACGCCTACACCCTGGTGAAGTCGCTAGAGCTGCCAGCGCAACTGGAGCCGTCGCGGCGGCTCGCGCTGCGGCGGCTCGCCCCGATCGTCGTGTCGATTCACGCGCGCAACGGCCAGCCGCGTGCGGGCCTGCAAGTCGCGCTCGCGCATCTGTTTGCCTACAACTATGGATTCAGCGCGCGGCTCTACTACCATCTGGCGATGCTCGCGCGCGCGGCGCTGCGGGCACGGCAGTCGGTCGCCAGCGCCGCGACCGATGCCGCCG
>ABYL01000200.1 GCA_000173575.1 Burkholderia sp. H160
CGGAAGCGCGTGCCACGCACACCCGCGACCACCGAAGGCGAGCGGATCTGGAAGCGATCGTCGCGTCGAGTCGCATGCGAGACCCGGCTCTCGACCTCGCCGCTGCGCAGCTCGAAGAGGCGATCGACCACGCCGGTCAGCGTGACGTGTCGCAGTTTCTCGATATTGAGTTCGCCGTTCTGCGCGACCGTTACGCACGAGCCGTCGGGCAGTTCGAGCGTCGCGAAACCGTTCGCGCCGGTGCGCAAGCGATCGCCCTCGGCAAGCGTCTCGCCGGTTTTCAGCGGCAGATAGGGGCTCGAGCCGAACGCGTGCTCGACCGGACCGCTGGTCGCGACCACGCGAGCGGTGTCCCGATCCTGGCGCAGCTTTCCGGCCGGCAGACGCAGTACGATGCCGGCCGGCATGCGGCGCGGCGCGGGTACGTGGTTGAGGCTGCTCAGCAGTGCCCAATCGGTCGGGTCGGCCATGTAGCGTGCGGCGATGTCGTATAGCGTGTCGCCTGCGCGCGTCGTGTACGACGCGTAGACAGGCGGCGCCTTCGCGCCGGCTTTGCCGCGTCCGGGCTGGGCGTGCGCGAGCGCGGTCCCGCCAGTCGCGCCCGTTGCAAGCAGGCAGGCCACGGCAAGCCACGCCGTGGCGCGACGGCCGGGCATGGCGGCGCTGCCCGGCGCTGGCGCATCCACGAAAGCCGTCACGCCTCCCCCGCTTCTTCAGTCGGTTCGTCGTCAGCGGTCGACGGCGTGTCAGTTTCGATCCGCTCGAGGCGGTAGCCATAACCGTAGATCGGCGTGAGCCGATAACCCTGTTCCGGGCGCAGACCGAGCTTGCTGCGCAACATCGATATGTGGGTGTCCATCGTGCGCGACGGGATGTCGGTGGCCTGCTTCCAGATCACGTCGAGAATGTGCGCGCGCGACAGCGGCCGGCTCAGGTGCTGGAACAGCAGCAGCGCGAGCTCGAACTCTTTCTGCGTGACGGTGACCGGCGTGCCGCGCACCACGACGTGCTTGGCGCCCAGATCGAACTCGAAATCGCCGAACACTTCCTTCGTCGCTGGCGGCTTCAGGTAATAGGCGCGGCGCAGCAGCGAGCCGACCCGGGCGAGCAGCACCGCGCCCGAGACGGGCTTGACGAGATAGTCGTCCGCGCCCGTATTCAGAATCGAAATGATGTCCGATTCGCGGCCGCGGCTCGTGATGAATAGCACCGGCAGGCGCTCGGACAGGCTTTCGCGCACCCAGCGCAGCACTTCTTCGCCGGACATGTCGGGAACGTTCCAGTCGAGCACGAGCAGATCGAACGTCTGGCGGCGTAACTGGCGCACCAGTTCACGCCCGGCGCCATATGCATGGCAGACGTGTCCCGCAGCGGACAGCGTTTGACAGACAAGATCGGCCTGGGCCGAATCATCATCGAGGACTGCAATTCTCATAAAACCCCACAACGCAACAGCGCCTTTCGCGGCTGACGGCCGGCAAACCGGCAGACGACCGGGATGACGGCACAGCGCCGCCGATCCGGCTTCCCATAAAACTCCGGCAGCGACTTTTCCGACTAATGGTCCCTTGCCGTGCCCCCGCTTGACGCTGCTTTCGTGAAGCCGAAATCAGCGCGTATTTGAAATTGACATAGCGATTATGCAGGGCAGATCATCATAATTGAAAACCCTCTATTTCCCCGCTTGCCGTGTACCGGCACTCCATCGCGAAAAGCCCTGACTGAAAGCGGGTGACGCGTCTTTTTACGTTCTCCCGGTCTGCCAGCAATGGCCGGCGCCGCTGAGGAAGCCGCGCTCCAGACGGCAGATCCTTGCTGGGATGGCGTTTGGCCCCGCCTGCTTATCCCGTCTTGTGAGAATGCTTCGAAGAAATCTGATTTAACAATTCGGTGCCTAGTATAAGAATAGTCTCAGAATAAATCGTTTAAACATTGTCAGATTTCGCAAAATGTCAGTTGTCATTTGACGCGAACGGCGTGGTTGAGCGTGGGGCTCGGTCTTCGTGTTGTATGAAGGCATCGCATGCGATGACGCGACGCGTGACGGATCGCTAGCGGGGCGACGCCCGGCGGCAGATTGCAGGCAAAAAAAAACGGCGCCGCCCCTGTCGATGCAACGCCGCTGAAAACACTACACACGCTCGCCGGGGTCTAGCCGCGCGAGTAACGTCACGTTAGCCCGGCAGAAAATCGTGCTCAAGATGAAAGAACTTCTTTTGTAACCGCTGCCCAAGTAGTAGTTACGCGCCGTGCGAACGCGTCCGGCGCGCAAGTCTTGCACAGCGCCAGTTCGAAACTCGTATGAGTTGAAGCCACACCCTGCGGAAATTTACATACCCAGACGTTTTGTTACAGTCCGGCCGCTCGTGCGTTGGCGCCGCGCATCAGATCGCACGCCGTCAGCGCGAGCCTTCGATCTCCGGCATCGGCGCAAACAGCGCGTCCAGATCGTCGTCCGAGAACTTCGCGGCGCCGGCCGCGTCTTCCGCGAGAATGCTGTCGGCGAGTCCGGCCTTGTGCTCCTGCAACTCGACGATCTTTTCCTCGATGCTGCCCGCCGCGATCAGCTTGTAGACGAACACCGGCTTGTCCTGCCCCAGCCGATGCGCGCGGTCGGTCGCCTGGTTCTCGGCGGCCGGGTTCCACCATGGGTCGTAGTGGATCACCGTGTCGGCGGCGGTCAGATTCAGTCCCACGCCGCCCGCCTTCAGGCTGATCAGGAACAGCGGCACCTCGCCCTGCTGGAAACGCTCGACTGGTGTTACGCGATCCGTCGTGTCGCCCGTCAGCATCGCATACGGGATCGCGGCTTCGTCGAGCGCCTTGGCGATCAGCGCGAGCATGCCGGTGAACTGCGAGAACAGCAGCACGCGGCGCCCCTCCTCGATCAGCTCGGGCAGCATCGACAGCAGCAGGTCGAGCTTGGCCGAGCGCATCGCGCGCTCGCCGCCGCTCGCGGCCGCGCCGTCCGTGATGCCGCTCGCGGTGCGCACGAGCCGCGGATCGCAGCACACCTGGCGCAGCTTCAGCAGCGCATCGAGCACGATGATGTGGCTGCGCGCGAGCCCCTGCGCGCTGACCGCCGCACGCACCTTCTGCTGCATGGCCGTGCGCACGGTCTCATACAGGTCGCGCTGCGCGCCTTCGAGATCGACCGGACACACGATCGTCGTTTTCGGTGGCAGCTCCTTTGCGACCTCGTCCTTGCGCCGGCGCAGCGTGAACGGCCGGATGCGGCGCGCGAGCAACGCACGGCGCACGTCGTCGCCGTTCTTCTCGATGGGATTGCGCCAGCGCCGCGTGAAGTCCTTCTGGCTGCCGAGAAAGCCCGGCAGCAGAAAATCGAACTGCGACCACAGCTCGCCGAGATGATTTTCGAGCGGCGTGCCCGTCAGACATAGCCGATGCCGCGCGCGCAACCCGCGAATCGCCTGCGCGGCCTTGGTGGTCGCGTTCTTGACGTACTGCGCCTCGTCGAGGATCAGCAGGTGGTAGTCGTGTTCGGCGAGCACCTTCTGATCGCGCCACAGCAGCGCATAAGTGGTCAGGATCAGCTCGTGTTCGCCGATCTGCTCGAAGCGCTCCTTCCGTTGCGGCCCGTTCAGCACCAGCACTTTCAGCTCCGGCGCAAAGCGGCGCGCTTCCTCGCGCCAGTTGTGCACGAGCGTGGTCGGCACGACGATCAGCGCGGGATGCGTGAGACGCCCCGCTTCCTTTTCCGCGAGAATGTGCGCGAGCGTTTGCACGGTTTTGCCGAGCCCCATGTCGTCGGCGAGCACGCCGGCCAGATCCTGTTCGCGCAGGAACTGCATCCAGTTCAGGCCCTGGTGCTGATACGCGCGCAGCTCGGCCTTCAGACCGCGTGGCACCGGCACCTCGCGCAGGCCCGGACCGGTTTGCAGACGGCGCGCGAGCTCGCGGATCGAGTCGTCGCCGCTGAACTGCCAGCGGCCGGTGTCGTGCAGTGCGTCGAGGCGGCCGGCATCGACCGCGGGCACGCGCAGCGGCGCGCCTTCGGCAAGCGCGCCGCCGAGCGAATCGAACAGATCGACCAGCACCCGCACCACCGGCTTCAGACGATCGGCGCGCAGCCGCAGGCGCTTGTTCTCCTCGGTCTTCAGCTCGATCGGCTCGTCGTCGCGGATGCTCTCGAGCGCGCCGGAGAGCCAGCGCCGGTCGCGACGGAACAGATCGGCCAGCAGCGGCTCGAGCCGCACGTTGCGCTCGCCGACGCGGATACCCATCTCCAGATCGAACCAGCCGTCGCCGGCTTGCTGAGCGGTGCCGTCGATCGCGTCGATCTCGATTACGTTGTAACGGAACTCGGGCGCCATCGTCACCCGCCAGCCCTTCGCGACCAGATCCGGCACCGCGTCGTTGACGAACTCGGACCACGCGTCGGCGTCGGGCAGACCGAGCATCGTGTCGGGCAACAGGCGCGACGCGTGCATATTGCGCGTCGGCACCTTTTGCAGCCCGGTCTTGCGCAGTTCCAGCAAACGCTTTTTCTCGGCGTCGTATCGCCGGCGGATGTGAATCACGTCGCCGCCCGGCAGCGGCACCAGCGTCACGCTGCTGTCGGCGTTGATGCTGACGCCGTCGTAGTCGAAACTGGCGGCGGCCAGCTCGACCGCGGCGGATTTGCGCTCCGCGGCTTTCGCTGTTTTGGCTGGTTTCGTCCCCTTCGCGGCGCCCGGCAGCGCATGGCTGTTCAGCGTCAGTACCGGCACCGGCTCGACGTCGATCACCCGGATCGCGGGCGCGTCGTGGGTCGGCGGCAGCGGCAGCTCGGGCGCGATCTCGCGCAACACCGACGCGACGAGCGGCGCCTCGGCGAGCGAGATCGGCGGCATCGCGAGATAGTCGGGCAGTTGCTGGAACGGCAGCGACAGCGGCACGACGCCCGCCTCGTTGGCGACGCCGTCCACGTACCAGACCGGCTCGGTCGGCAGCACCATGCTGGCGCGTGGTTCGGTGCGCAGCACCGGGCGCAGGCGCTCGTCAGCGAGCGGCTCCCATTCGATGCGGCCGGGCCGGTCGGCGGCCCGTGCGAGCGGCGTCGGGCCCGCCTGGCCTGGCGCGATCCTGAAGTCGAAGAACAGGCGCCCGGTCGCGATCAGCTTTTGCAGCGTCTCCGCGCCACTCGTGCCGCGCAGCACGAACTGGCCCAGATCCTCGCGCGAGCGGCCGAGCCACAGGCCGCGCAGGATCGACAGATCCTCGTCGGACACGAAGCGCGGCTGTCTGAGCAGCGCGCTTTCGACGTCGCCCCAGCTGTCGCCGACCGCGACGATCACGCCGTCCGCATCGCAGCGCGCGCGATGCAGCACGACCTCGTGGTGCATATGGAAACGCGACCAGTTGAGCCGATAGGCCAGCGTTTCCTTGCGCGCGGCGACCGCCTTGCGGGCGCCATCTTTTTCGGCGGCGGCATCGGCCGCGCGGGCACGCGCGCGAAAACGCTCGAGCCAGCTGACCAGTTCCGGGCGCACACCGGGCGCTGGAGATGGCGACGGCGGCACGCCCGGGACCGTGATCCGTCGCGCGATGAACACCTCCGACGTAGCCGGCTCACTATCGTCCTCGACCTGCGTGATGTGATCCATCTCGTCGTGGTAGTCGAGTTCCGCGAACAGCAGCGCCGCGACGTGCTTGCAATTGCGGCCGACCGGGCAGGTGCATTCGCCTTCGGCCCACGGCGACCCGCCATCGGTACGAAACTGCACCCGCGTCCGGTACGGCTGCGGTTGCGAGCCCTGCACGTCGCCCGACAGCGTCGCGCCCTGCCATTTGACGTTGCTGACCGCGCCCACCGAGCGCGCCTTGGCGACGGTCCGCTCACCGAGCCATTCCGCAATGCTTTCCCGATCGAAGAAAACTGAGGACATCCGCGTGCGTTCCTGTTCAAACCGGCGAAGGCAAGCGCGCGCGGACCCAAAGCATGTGCCGCGCGACGCTCGCTCGCGACGCCCGGCCGATTCTGTCCAGCTGCAAGTTGCCTGTGATAACCGATCATTTTACGCGTTGGACGAAAATGGCAGGGATGGGCGGATTGGACGGTTTGCGAACGTCCCGGCCGAGCCGCGGCTCGACCGGTATCAGCGGGCGTCACGCGGCGGCCGCCGATGCTGCTTCAATGGGCGCCGACGGCCGGTGCGCCCGAGTTCGCGACGTGGCTCGCGGCGACCGCTGCTTGCGCGGCAAGCGCCTCCTTGTGCTGTGCGACCTGACGCGCGAACACGGGACTGACGTCGGGGTATGACGTCTCGGAGATGTAGTCGAGACCGTTCTGCTGCGCCTCGATCAATTCCTGGTACACCTGAGCACGCGTCTTGGCCTGCGCAAACACGCTCGATGAAGCGGCTAGAACGATGAACGACAACGCGACAAAAGAAAGCTTTTTCATGGTTGACTCCTGGGAAAGTTGTGCGGATCCGCACCAGGGAGAACCACGGGTCGGCTGCGTTTATTCCTGTATTTGCGGCGTGAAAAAACATCGCTGGCGCCGGGAATAAATGCGCGAGCGCCTGTGTTTGCCATCGAAGAGCCGCAATCAGGACCGCGCATCGACATGACCACGACGCACCAAACCTTGGGCGCGCCACCCACGGAAGACGACATCCAGGCCTGTGCCGACGGCACGCTGTCACCCGAGCGTGCCGCGTCGCTGCGCGACTATCTCGGCAAGCATCCGGCGGAAGCGCGACGCGTCGCCTTCTACGACCGGCTGAACGCACAGATCCAGGCAACGTTTCAGACCACGAAGGAGCCCGCGCGTGGCCGCATCGGCAGATCGCACCGGCAACGCCTGCTCCCGCAACCGGCGGGTCGCGCGCGCCGAACGCTGCTCGCGCTCGTCGCGCTCGCGCTGATGCTGATCGCCGTCAGCGGCTGGCTCGCGGCGATTCAGGTGTCTGCACAAGCGCTCGATAACGCCGCCGTGATGGCGCTCGCCGAAGCCACCGCGCGGCGCTTTTCGCAGGCATCGCCGACGCGCGTCGATCCAGCCGCGCCGGATCTCGACGCGATCGGGCTGCGCCTCGTCGAGCAACGCGTGCTCCGGCTCGGTCCCTTGCAGCGTGCCCGAGAATTGATCTACCTGAACGGCGACCAGCAGCCGGTGGTCGTGCTGTCGGCCGCGGCGCCGTTGGCGCGCGAAGAGCCGCAGTGGGCCGCGCGCCGCATCGGTGACATGCGGCTGTTGACATGGACCGCGCGGCGGCAGCGCTTCGTGGTCGCGGGCGACGCACGCACCCACGGCCTGATGCGCGCCGCCGACGTGATGACCGCAACACACTCCGCGGAATAACATGCGCGAAGAGGTGTTTGCAGCTCGAACGCATATCGATACCGACGCGAGTGAACCCGATGCCGCGCCTACGCCCCCTGACCGGGATCAACCATGGATGTCCGTGACGAGTTGATGGAGCACGTGCCGCGTCTGCGGCGCTATGCGCGGGCGCTGATCAACAATCGCGAGCTCGCCGACGACCTCGTGCAGGACACGCTGGAGCGTGCGCTCGGCCACACCGGTCTGTTCCAGCCAGGCACCGATCTGCGCGCCTGGCTCTTCACGATCATGCACAACCTGTTCGCGAATCAGGCGCGCAAGGCGTCCGCGCGCGCGGTCCACGTCGCGGTCGACGACGACAGCATCGCCGAAAGCGAGCTCGCGGTGCCGTCGGTGCAGACACGTTCGCTCGAAATGCGCGACCTCGATTACGCGCTGCAGCGGCTGCCGGTCGAGCAGCGCGAAGTGGTGCTGCTGGTCGGCCTCGAGGAGATGAGCTATGCCGATGTCGCGCTCGCGCTGAACATTCCGATTGGCACGGTGATGTCGCGGCTCTCGCGCGGACGCGAACGGCTGCGGGCTTTGATGGCGGGCGGCCAGCCCGGTGCGAAATTACAGGTGGTGCGATGAGCGAGCCGCAAATGCCGATCGGCGAGGAAGACCTGCACGCGTACGTGGACGGCACGCTGTCCGGCGAGCGCCGTGCCGAGGTGGAGCGCGCGCTCGAACAGAATCCGGAGCTGGCCGCGCGCGTCAGCGATTATTTTTCGCTCAATGGCCTGCTTCACGAGCGCTATGACCGCGTGCTCAATGAGCCCGTGCCCAAGCGTCTGCAGACGGGCGCGCCACGCCGCGCGCGACTGGCCGCGAACTGGCCGCGATTTGCCGCGCAGTTCGCGGGCATGGCGGCGGCACTCGTGCTCGGCGTGGGCATCGGCATGCACAGGAACGATCTGATTCCTCCCGTTGCGATCGACCGTACCGACACGGGGGCCGAGACTCAGGCCGGAAATCGTGCGGTCAGCGCCGATAGCGCCGAGGGTTTCGCGCGCCAGGCGGCGGTCGCGCACGTCGTCTACATGCCGGCGATCGAGCGGCCGAGCGAGATGAGCGCCGATCACGAGCAGGACTTCGTGAAGTGGCTCGCGGACCGGCTAGGCACCGAGGTCCATCCGCCGATGCTATCGAAGAGCGGGTTCATGCTGTCGGGCGGCCGCGTGCTGCCCGGCGACAATGGCCCAACCGCACAGTTCATGTATCGCGGGCCGAACGGCGAGCGCGTCACGCTGTGTATCTCGCATCGGCGCGAGAACGCGAATACGACGGCTTTCAAGCTATATCAGGCGGGGCCCGTCAACGTCTTCTATTGGGTCGACGGCGATTTCGGCTACGCGGTGTCGGGCGGGATCGATCGCAAGGAGCTGTTGCAGCTCGCGCATGATGTCTATGCGCAACTGACGGGGGCGGCGCCAGGGTGAAGCGGATGGGTCCCGCACCGTCAGTTTCACGCATCAGCGTTGGGTTTCCTGCAGCACCGACATCACCCCATCTTCGCGCGCGGCGCCGCGCAGTTCGCGCGGTGTCACGCCTAGCAGACGCGACATCCAGTGCGCCATATGGCTCTGATGCGCAAAGCCGGTATCGAGCGCGATCTGGCTTGCGCTGAGGCGTCCTTGCAGTAGCAGCGTTCGCGCGCGCTCCACCCTGCGCTGTACCACGTACTGATGCACGGGCACACCGAGCGTGTCGCGAAACAGCACCTTGAAGTGCGGCACGCTCAGTTGCGCCTGCGCGGCGAGTTCGTCGAGTGTCAGACGCTGATCGAGGTGCGCGTCGATAAACTCGATCACGCGCGCGGCCGTACGCGGTGCAAGCGTGCGCCGCCGGTTGCCGGACGGGGGCTCGGCGCCGATCAGACGTACGAGCATCGCCGTGCACAGACTTTCGGCGTAGAGCGGATCGGACGGCTCGTCCGCTTCGAGCTCGGCGCGCAGTGCCCACGCCAGATGTTGAAAGCGTGGATCGCGCATCTGGAGGCGTGGGCGCAACTGCGCGTCGGCCGATTTCAGCGCGAGTTGCTCGAAGGTCCGTCGCGCGAAGTCCTCGGCAAACCAGATGCTGAAAATCGTGCAGGCGGCGTCATCGTTCCACTGACCTTCGAGCCCCGCGGGGATCACGTCCGTGTCGCCGTGCGCCTGGATCCGCGTGAGGCGGCGCGCATCGCACAGGCAGTGCGCAGTCACCGGCGCGCCGACATGCACGCCGACCCGGTGATGGTGAAACGCGGGTATCCGATGCAAACCGGCCGACACGTTCACCAGCTCCGCACCGAAGCCTTGCCAGCCAAGCGCCCTGCTCGTGCGCACGGCGATGCGCGAGCCGCTGTGCGGCGCGGGCGCGGGAAACGGGGTGACGGCGTTCATCGCGGGTCTCCTGAGTGTCCTGAATGACGGCGAGATGCCTGCATTGTGCGGCGTTTTTGGCGGGTTCGCCGCCGAGACGGAATTTCGTAGCTCGCGGGCGGCCGATGCAGTTCGCGCGATTGCCGCAGCGTCGCTGCAAATAATCATCCCGATCTGCGCAAAGCAATCCATATGTGAGCGCCCTGCGAGTACGACGTCCCTACCATCACGCCATAGCGATCCTCAAAGGAGCAAGACATGTTCGTCATATTCGGAGCTACGGGTCAGGTGGGACATGCGAGCGCGACCGCATTGCGTCGCGCGGGCCACCCGGTACGCGCGG
>ABYL01000199.1 GCA_000173575.1 Burkholderia sp. H160
GCCGCCCGAAAACACGTTGCGTTTGGCGACCGGCTTCAGCAGTGCGCGCAGGCCCGCGAAGCTGTCAGAGTTGGCGAGGCCGGCCGCGACCAGCTCGCCGAGCGCGTTTTCGAGCTCCATACGCAGCACGCGCACCTCGGCTAGCAATTCGTCGAAGAACATGGCGCCGTGTTGCGCGAGGGTGTCGTGCACGCTTTGCGCGAGCGCCGACAACTCGACCTGACGCGCCGGATCGAGCAGCGCGCGCCACGCGCGCAGCTGGGCGCGCGGCAGCAGCACGATCGGTGTGCCGCGGACCGGACCAGTGGCACCGCGGGCGCGCTCGGTCAGCCGGGTCCAGACGATCTTGCCGGCGCGGCATAGCTCATCGAGCGAACTGCTGGCGTAGGCGCGCACGCGCGCGGGCAGGAGGTCTTCCTCCCACGCGCCGGCCGCGGCCTGGAAGCCTTCGAGCTGATCGAGCGCGGCGGCGAGCGCATCGCGGCCTTCGGCGCGCGTGGTCGGTGTCTGATGCTGCCATTCGAACAGGAAGCGCATGAAGTCGTGCCGCTCGACCGGCTCGATCTCGCGCCGCAGCCGCTTCACCGTGTAGCGGTGGATACGCGCGAGCAGGTGCCGCTCGCACCATTCCTCGACGTTCATGTGCGGCGTGAAGCGGCCGCGCAACAGATAGCCCTCGGCTTCGAGCCGGATCAGCGCAGGTTCGACCCGGTCGGCCGGCAAACCGAGCGGGCGTGCGATTGCGTCGACCGTGAGCGGGCCGAAGCCGGTCAGACGCGCACGGAGCACGTCGACGAGCGCGTCGTCGGCGCTCCAGCTGTCGGTGTAGCCCTTCGGGGCACTGAGTGGCGGCGTGTAGCGATTGCGCGGAATGTCGGGGTAGAGCGCTTCGAAGCAGGTGAGGCGTTCGGCGGGCAGCCATAGTGCGTTGTCGGTGCCGGTGCTGGCGTTTGCATTCGAATCTATCGGCAAGCGCGTCGCACGGCCGGCTTTCGCCAACGCCGCAAGCAGCGCCGGCCAGTCCGCGTGCCCGAGCGCCTCGGCCTCGGTAATGCATGCGAGCCCCGTCAGCGCTTCGTGCATTTCGTCGGCGTTGCGCGCCTGCGGCCAGGCTTCGTCGCGCACGCTGTCGATCGCGGCGGCGTCGAGCGCGCCGAGATCGTCGGCGCTTTCCGGGTCGGTCCAGCGGCGGTTCAGCACCGCCTGGGTGCGGCGCTCCTCGAGCGGCGCGTCGTCGAGATACGCGTAGGGCTTCGCGGTCAGGATTTCGGCGGCGAGCGGCGACGGCGCCGGCAGATCGCGCGCGACGAGCCGCAGCTCGCCGTGCTCGATGCGGCGCAGCAGCGCGAGCCAGCGTTCGGTGTCCATCGCGTCATGCAGGCAGTCGTCGATGGTTTGGTCAACTAAGGGGTGGCGCGGCACCTCGCGTTCGCCGACGACGTTCTCCAGACACGCGGCCTGCTCGGGAAACACGCTGGCGAGCAGATCTTCGCTGCGCATGCGCTGCAGTTGCGGCGCGGTCTTGCGACCGCCCGTGAAGCGCGGCAGGCCAAGCGAGGTCGTCGCGTTCCAGCGCCAGCGCACGCCGAATAGCGGGGCATCGAGCAGCGCCTGGATCAGCAGATGTTCGGCGCTGTTCGAATGCAGATAGCGCCAGACGTCGTCGAGCACGAACGAGTGGCTGCCGGTCAGCGACAGGATGATCGCGTCTTCGGTCGCCGCGGCCTGAAGTTCAAAGTTGAAGCTGCGGCAGAAGCGCTTGCGCAGCGCGAGGCCCCACGCACGATTCACGCGGCTGCCGAACGGCGAGTGGATTACGAGCTGGGTGCCCCCCGATTCGTCGAAGAAGCGCTCCATCACGAGCGTGTCCTGGGTCGGCAGCACGCCGAGCGCCGCGCGGGCGCGCGCCAGGTATTCGACGATCTGGCGCGCGGCGGGTTCGTCGAGCGCGAGGTGGTCGGCGAGCCAGGCGACGGCGCGCTCGAGGCGCGAGGCGGTGGGTTCGGTATCGGTTGCGGACGCCGTGATGGTTCGCGTCTCGCGCGCCGCCAGCAAGCTCTCGACCTGCTCCCGCAGTCTCGCGACCGCGAACGACAGCTCGTCGCTGCGCCCGGGCGCCTCGCCGAGCCAGAACGGAATGTTCGGCGGTTGCCCTTGTGCGTCCTCGACCCGCATCCGGCCACTCTCGATGCGCAGAATCCGGTACGACGCGTTGCCGAGCTGGAACACATCGCCGGCGAGGCTTTCGACCGCGAAGTCCTCGTTGACGGTGCCGATGTTGAGCGCCTGAGGTTCCAGCACCACCGCGTAATCCGCGTTCTCGGGAATCGTGCCGCCCGAGGTGAGCGCGACCAGCTTGCCGCCGCGTCGGCCGCGCAGCGTGCCGCTGACCGCATCGCGATGCACATAGGCCGCGCGCGGACCGTGACGGCTCGTGTAGCCCTCGGCAAGCATGCGCAGCACCGCGTCGTATTGCTCACGCGGCAGATCCGCATACGGCGCGGCGCGCCTCAGCAGGTCGAAGAGGGCATCCTCGCTCCACTCGGCGCTCGACACTTCCGCGACGATCTGCTGCGCGAGCACGTCGAGTGGCGCGCGCGGAATACGCAGCGCGTCGAGTTCGCCGCGACGCACGCAATCGAGCAGCGCCGCGCATTCGAGCAGATCGTCGCGCGAGGCCGGAAATAGCCGTCCCTTCGGCATGCCGCCAACGTGATGTCCCGAGCGGCCGACGCGTTGCAGGAACGGTGCGATCGCGCGCGGCGATCCCATCTGGCAGACGAGGTCGACGTCGCCGATATCGATGCCGAGTTCGAGCGACGCGGTCGCGATCAGCACGCGCAGTTCGCCGCGCTTTAACCGCTGCTCGGCGTCGAAACGATATTCTTTCGCGAGACTGCCGTGATGCGCGGCGACGGCGTCCTTGCCGAGCCGCTCGGTCAGATGACGCGCGGCGCGCTCGGCCATGCGGCGCGTGTTGACGAAGATCAGCGTGGTGCGATGCTGCGCGACCAGTTCAGCGAGCCGATCGTAGACGCGCTCCCATACCTCGTTGGCCATGACCGCTTCGAGCGGCACGGGCGGGATTTCGAGCGCGAGGTCGCGCGCGCGGACGTGGCCGACGTCGATCACCGCGCACTCGGCCGGCACATCGCTGTCGGGACTCGCGCCGCCGACCAGAAACCGCGCGACCGCGCTGACCGGCTTTTGCGTCGCCGACAGGCCGATGCGCGGCAGGCGCCGGCCGCACAGGGCATCGAGCCGTTCGAGGCTCAGCGCGAGATGACTGCCGCGCTTGCTGCCCGCGAGCGCGTGAATCTCATCGACGATCACCGTGCGCACCGTCGCCAGCATGCGGCGGCCCGAGTCCGAGCCAAGCAGCACGTACAGCGATTCGGGCGTCGTCACGAGGATGTGCGGGGCGCGCTTTTTCAGCGCGTTGCGTTCCTGCTGCGTGGTATCGCCCGTGCGCACCGCGGTGCGGATGTCGAGCGGCGGCAGGCCGAGCGCGTCGAGCTCGGCGGCGATGCCTTGCAGCGGCAGTTGCAGATTCAGGCGGATGTCGTTGGAAAGCGCCTTCAGCGGCGAGACGTAGACGACCAGAGTTTCGTCGGGCAGGGTGCCGCCGTTGGCTTCGCCTTGCGTCACCAGGTCGTTCAGCGCGGACAGGAACGCGGTGAGCGTCTTGCCGGAGCCGGTCGGCGCGGCGACCAGCGTCGAGCGGCCGCTACGGATTTGCGGCCAGGCGGCAGCCTGCGCGTCGGTCGGGCCGGCGAAGGTTTTGCGGAACCAGCTGGCGACGGCCGGGTGGAAGCCGTCGAGTGCCTGCTGTGCCGGCGGCGCAGCAGGGGCGGCGGGCTGCGCCGCGCTCGCGGTGGCGCGGGCCTTCCGGGAACGGGGCGCCGTGTCGAGGGCGGCGGAGGATTTGGCCGATGTCATGCTCGTGTAGGTGAGGGCGGCGCGGGGGATGTCCAGTGGGGCGGCTGGGTCAGTACTCGCCGATGAGGCATTCCACGCTGACGGTCAATAACGGTCAGTCTCGCAGTTTTTCGCAGCGCGTGCGCATCTCCTGCCAGCCTCCACCAATTGCAGTACCCTTGACGATTCTCCCTGCACCCACGATGGAGCGTCGACGATGCGATATAACCAGCTGGGCCGTACCGGTGTATTTGTTTCAGAGTTGTGTTTGGGGACGATGACCTTCGGCGGTGGCGAAGGCATCTGGCGGCAGATCGGCGATCTGCAGCAGAACGACGCGGAGCGGCTGGTCGGCCGGGCGCTCGATGCGGGCATCAATTTCATCGATACGGCCGACGTCTATGCGGGCGGCCTGTCCGAGCAGATCACCGGCCAGGCGCTGAAGAATCTGCAAGTACCGCGCGACAAGGTCGTGATCGCGACCAAGGTGTTCGGCCAGACCGGTGAGTTCGCGAACGCGCGCGGCGCGTCGCGCTATCACATTCTCGACGGCATCAAGGCGAGCCTGAAGCGCCTGCAACTCGATCACGTCGACCTCTATCAGATCCACGGTTTCGATCCGGCTACGCCGATCGAGGAGACCGTGCGTGCGCTCGATACGCTCGTGCAGCACGGCCACGTGCGCTACGTCGGCGTGTCGAACTGGGCCGCCTGGCAGATCGTCAAGGCGCTCGGCATCGCCGAGCGGCTCGGCACCGCGCGGTTCGAAACGCTGCAGGCGTATTACACGCTCGCGGGCCGCGATCTCGAACGCGAACTCGTGCCGATGCTGCAAAGCGAAGGTCTCGGGCTGATGGTATGGAGTCCGCTCGCGGGCGGTTTGCTGAGCGGCAAATACGGCCGCGAGCAGCAGGCCGAGGCGGGCAGCCGTCGCGCGAGCTTCGATTTTCCGCCGGTCGATCGCGAGCGCGCGTATGACTGCATCGACGTGATGCGCGAAATCGCCGCGGCGAAGAACGTGTCGGTTGCGCAGATCGCGCTGGCGTGGCTGCTGCATCAGCGTGTCGTTAGCACGGTGATCGTCGGCGCGAAGAAGGTCGAGCAGCTCGACGACAACATCGCGGCCACCCATGTCGCGCTGTCCGCCGATGAGCTCGCGAAGCTCGCCGAAGTCAGCAAACTGCCGGCCGAGTATCCGGGCTGGATGCTGGAGCGGCAGGGCGAACAGCGCCGGCAGCAACTGGCTGAGGTGCGGCAGTCGTAGTGCGGTGGCGCGGGGGGGCGGCGTCATATTGCGCCACCTGCGAAGCCAGAAAACCTCAGCGTCGCGCCGAGCGAATTTCATGCTGGCGCGACCGCGACGATCATCACATTTGTCACGAGATTGCGCGTAGACTTCATAGTGCAGGTCATCTTCGCGTCGGCGATGCCGATGCTTCGCGTTATATTTCAGACTTCTATCCGGTCCGTGACATTCTCATTTGCTTCAATTACAAAAGCCGGCGTTTTCGCGGCTTTGGCTTGCTGTTCGCTGACATTGCCCCAATTCGCCGTCGCCGCCGACAACGTGATCGTGCTCGACTCGGGCGAAGCGCAGCTCACGCTGATCGATCCTGCCACGCACAAAGTGATCGGCACCGAGCCGACCGGCAAGGAACCCCATCATCTGATGGTCACGCCCGATGGCCGCTCGCTGATCGTCGCGGATTCGATTTCTAACAACCTGATGTTTGTCGATCCTCACAGCGGCCGTGTGCAACGCCGTGTCGAGGGTATCGAAGATCCTTATCAGCTCGGCTTTTCCCCTGACCATAAGTGGTTCGTCACCGCGGGCCTGCGGCTCGATCGCGTCGACATCTATCACTACGATGGCGAGAACGTCACGCTCGCCAAGCGCATTCCGCTCGCGAAGACACCCAGCCACCTGACCTTCGCCTCCGATAACCGTACCGTGTTCGTCACGCTGCAAGAAACAGGCGAGGTCGCGGCGATCGATTTGCCGACGCAGTCGGTCTTGTGGAAGCTTCATGTAGGCAGGACGCCAGCCGGACTCTGGATGACGCCGGGCGATCGCTATCTGCTTGTCGGCATGACCGGCGAAGACTATGTCGCCGTGGTCGACTGGAAAAACCGGCAACTCGTGAAGAAGATCCAGACCGGTCGCGGCGCGCACAATTTCCGCAATCTCGACGATGGCCAGCGTATCGCCGTATCGAACCGTGTGGAGAACACGATCAGCATTCTCGATTACAACACGCTGACAAAAGTGGCCGACATTACCGGTCTGATGCCCGGTCCCGACGATATGGAACTATCGGCGGACCGGCGCTATCTATGGGTCACGTTCCGCTTCGCCAGGCATGTCGGCATCATCGACCTGAGCACGCATCGACTGGTCGATACGATTGCCGTGGGGCGTTCGCCGCACGGCCTGTATTTCGCTAACCGGGCGCCGGTCTACGCACCCAATCCGGACTGAGGCAACCCGAAGGGCTTTACTACATGATTCACGAACTCGTCGCTCTACTCGACAACGGCATCTCAGCCCTGCAGACGCTTCTGTATGTCGACGTCGTCCAGCCGATCTTCTATCGCTTCAATCTGATGGGCTATGACGAAGACACTTACGATGCGCTCTACTGGGTGATCGTCGGCGCGCTGCAGATACTCGTGTCGTATCTGGCGTTGCGGCCGCTCGAAGCGCTTCGCCCGGTGGAGAACTGGACCGACCGCAAGGCCTTGCGCGCGGACGTGATCTACACGTGGATCGCCAAGCTCGGCGTCATCAATATTGCGTTCTTCTTTCTGCTGCAGCCGTTCTTCAACCATTGGCAGAGCCTGATGGCGATCCACGACGTGCCCAATATCGACGTCGATAGTCTGTGGCCGGGCGTCACCGATCAACCGCTAGTGTCGTTTCTGATCTATCTGATCGTGCTCGATTTCGCCGGCTACTGGTATCACCGCTGGCAACACCGGTTCGGCGTGTGGTGGGAATTGCATGCGGTTCATCACAGCCAGCAGCAGATGTCGCTCTGGACCGACGATCGTAATCACTTTCTCGACGACATCCTGCAGGCGGCGTTTTTTGCGGGCATCTCGCTGTTCATCGGTGTGCAGCCGAGCCAGTTCGTCGTGCTCGTCGCGGTTGGCAATTTTATGCAGAGCGTGCAGCACGTAAACGCGCGTCTCACTTATGGATGGCTGCTCGAGCGGTTGATCGTGAGTCCGGCATTTCATCGCCGTCATCATGCGATCGGCTATGGGCACGAAGGCACCCGCTACGGCTGCAATTTCGGCGTTTTGTTCCCGTGGTGGGACATGCTGTTCCGGACCGCGTCGTGGGAGCGCGCGGTCGAGCCGACTGGCATCCGCGATCAGTTGCCCGCGCCGCACGGAGCCGGGCGCTCGTATGGCGACGGACTGATCGCGCAACAATGGTATGCGTTCGGGCGCATTGCCGCGCGTCTGCGCGCACAGCACGGTGCGAGCGGAGCCGGGGCTCGGTAACGATATGTGAGGTGCGGGGCGCGGACTGAAATGGCGCGGAGAACTGGCGTTCCCCGCGCCATTTTGCTTAAGTACCGCTCAGGTTTCCACGTCCGCGAGACTGAAGGTCTCCGTCTTGTCGTTGTACGAGAAGATTTCGGCGTAACGGCCCCAGTCGATCACCGCGTCGAGTGTTTCCTGCGCCGCGCTGTCGGACAGCATGTCCTCGAGTTCCTGCTCGAAGCGCACGCGCGGCGCGCGATGTCCGGGCCGCTCGTTGAGCACCTTCCTGATTCGCGCGGCGAGCGGCACGCTCTGCAACAGATGGTCGGCGAACATGATCTTGCGCTCCTGCGTGCTGCCCTCGGCGAATCGTTGCGCGGGTGGCGTGAGGAACACGTCGCCCTCGCTGATTTCGGCAAAGCCCAGGTACTGCAGCATTTCCGCGATCGGGAACAGATCGTCCACTTCCAGCTGCAGCGTGCGCGCGATCTCCGGCATGTCGGCACGGCCGTTGTACGGTGCGGCCGCGAGCGTTTCGATCAGACCGGCCATCAGGTTCGTCGACACGTTTGGCAGCCAGCTGCCGGGTTCGAGTTCGCGTTTTGCCGCGGCGCCGGTAGGGCGCGCGGTCATCTTCGCGTAGATCTCGTCGACGAGCGCGCGAAATGCCGGGTCGAGCCGGTTGCGCGGATGCGCGAACGGCACCACGGTCTCGGCGACCACCCGCCCGGGGTTCGACGACAACACCAGAATGCGGTTGCACATGAACACCGCTTCCTCGATGTTGTGTGTGACGATCAGCACCGACTTGATCGGCATGCGGCCCTGCGTCCACAGATCGAGCAGGTCGGTACGCAGCGTTTCGGCGGTCAGCACGTCGAGCGCGGAGAACGGCTCGTCCATCAGCAGCAGCGTCGGATCGACGACGAGCGCGCGCGCAAAGCCGACGCGCTGGCGCATGCCGCCCGACAGCTCGCGCGGATACGCGTTTTCGAAGCCGTCGAGGCCGATCAGGTCGATCGCCGCGAGCGCGCGCGTGCGCCGTTCGTCGACGCTGACGCCGAGCGCCTCGAGTCCGGCTTCGACGTTCTGCAATACCGTGAGCCACGGAAACAGCGCGAAGGTCTGGAATACCATCGCGACGCCCTCGGCGGGACCGTCGAGCGGCTTACCCTGGTAGGTCACGTTGCCGCTAGTCGGCCGGATCAGACCGGAGATGATGCGCAGGAGCGTGGACTTGCCCGAGCCCGAACGGCCGAGCAGTCCGACGATCTCACCCTCGTGCAGCGTCAGATTGACGTCGTCGAGCACCAGCAGCTCGCTCTGGTTTTTATCGAAACCGCGGCTCACGTGCTCGATGTTCAGCACTTGCGTGCCCGTGCGCGGGGACGACTGGAGCGTGTCGGCGGGAATGGTTTGAATAATGTTTTCCATGGATTCACTCCTAGTCGAGCCGGAGCCTGGCTTCGGCAAAGGCATACAGCGGGCGCCACAGCGTGCGGTTGAACAGCGTGACGAACAGCGACATCACGGCGACGCCAAGGATGATCTTCGGGAAGTCGCCGGCGGCGGTGGTCTCGGCGATAAAGGCGCCGAGACCGTGCGCAGCGACCTTGGTATCGCCCCACTGCACGAACTCGGACACGATGCTCGCGTTCCACGCTCCGCCCGATGCGGTGATCGCGCCGGTCACGTAGTACGGGAAGACACCCGGCAACATGACCTGACGCCACCACTGCCAGCCACGGATGCGGAAATTGGTGGCCACCTCGCGGTAGTCGTTCGGATAGGCGGTCGCGCCCGCGATCACATTGAACAGGATGTACCACTGCGTGCCGAGCACGATCAGCGGCGACAGCCAGATATCCGGGTTCAGGTGAAAGCGCACGATCACGATCACGAACACCGGGAACAGCAGGTTCGCGGGGAACGCAGCGAGGAACTGCGCGAGCGGCTGGACCTTCTCGGCGAGCGCTGGCCGCAGGCCGATCAGCACGCCGATCGGCACCCAGATCACGGAGGAAATCGCGATCAGCAGCACCACGCGCAGCAGCGTGATCAGGCCGAGCACGAACACGTGACCAACCTCATCGAGCGTCACGCCGGTACGCACATAGCTGACCACGCGATAGATCACGTACACCGTCAGCATGAATACGAGGATCCCCCACACGATGTCGCCCACGCGCGTCGACTTCTCGCTGCGCGCTCGGCCGGCGCGCCGGCCGTTCGCGAAAGGTATGCGCAGCGGGATGCGTGCCGCGGTCGCGAGCATCACGCCCGCCGGCGTCAGCAACTCGTGGATCAGGCGCGTGCGCCGCATCATGTCGAGCAGCCAGGATTGCGGCGCGTTGCCCGAACTCGTGGTTTCCATGCGGAACTTGTCGGCCCACGCGACGAGCGGACGGAACAGGAACTGGTCATAGGCGAGGATCACGACCGTCATCGTCAGAATGACCCAGCCGACCGCATGCAGATTCTTGTCGCTGATCGCCTGCGCCAGATAGGCGCCGATACCCGGCAGCGTAATCGTGTTGTTGCCGACCGTAATCGCTTCGGAAGCCACGACGAAGAACCAGCCGCCGGACATCGACATCATCATGTTCCAGATCAGGCCCGGCATCGAGAACGGCACCTCGAGCTTCCAGAAGCGC
>ABYL01000198.1 GCA_000173575.1 Burkholderia sp. H160
AGCGGCACAGGCGATGGCGGGCCGCGCCACCGCGTCGGGCGCCGGTATCGGCATGACGGCGGGATCGACGGCTGCCGCGGGCCGCGGCAGCCGTTCGTCATCGCTGCCACGTCCAGCCGATGCCAGCACCACGCCACGTCAACCGTTCCCGGCCGCTACGCGCACCAACGGCGCGACATTGCCGTCGACCGCGCGCCGGCCCGCGCCGAACTTCACGCGGCCGATGGCGAACGCGTCGACCGTGGCACCGCCCGCGAGCGTCGAAGAAACGCTGCGCAGCATCGCGGAAAACGCCGCACGCTGGACCGATATGGCCGGCGTGAGCCTCGCGCGCAGCCGTGCTGCCGATAGCCCGAAGATCGGCGAGGCGGAGCGTACGTCGGCGGCGTTTGATGTGCAGCCGGTGCAACGGGATGCCGCGGCGGTCGAGTTGCCGCGTGAGAAAACGCCGGATCAATCCGATACGCCGGTCGAAGACGGTAACGAGCCGGTTGCGCAATGGCCGACCGAACCGCCGGCTATCCATGCACCGCTTATCTCTGCGCCGCAGACGATGCCTGCGATGGAGCCGGTGGCCGACGTGGCAGCTGCGGCTGAGCCCGCCACCACGGCACCCGCTGCAGGCGCGCCGCAACATGAGACACCGGTCGCGACGCCGACTCCGACTTCCTTCCAGCGCTTCGCAGCCGGCCTGCAGGACGACGCTGCGCAAGAAGACGTACCGCCGTTCGAAGACGATTCGACGCAGACCGACGACCCCGTTGAGCAACCGGTCAGCGAACCCGTCGTCCCCTCCCCCGCCAGCGCGCAAACGACGGCAGTACCAGCAAACACCAGCGTCCCCGCATCGGAGGGAGAAGAGTCGAAGCGAGCGGTTGAACCGGCCTCTGCCGTCACACCAACACCGTTGCAGGCGCTGGCGCCTGCCGCCGAAATCGTCATCGACAAAACCCTCGTGCCTTGGGAGAGCAAGCTTGGCCGCGCCGCGACCGAGCCCGCGGAAACCTCGCCTTCGACGAGTGCAGCGAACCTCGCTACGCCGGCACCCGAACCCGCCGTCGTTTCGAACGTGGTCCGGTTCCCGGGCTTCGCCGCGCCGGCGACCAGCAGCGAACCTTCGGTTGTGGCAAACGTAGCGCCCGCGCCGACACCGCAACCGCAGGCCCAACTCGCCGATCAACCCGCCGCCGAGCCGGCCGCCGCCCGCCCGTCGCTGCGCGGCCACGCGCCGGTCAACGGATTCGAGTTCCATGCGCCGGCCGCATCGATGGTCGAACTGCCGACGCTCGATCTGCTCGCCCCCGCCGACGCCGACATCGAACCGATTCCGGACGAAAAGCTCCGCGAAACCGGCCAGCTGATCGAGCAGCGCCTGCAGGAATTCAAGGTGCCGGTGACCGTGGTCGGCGCATCGGCGGGTCCGGTCATCACGCGCTTCGAAGTCGAGCCGGCGCTCGGCGTGCGCGGCAGCCAGATCGTCGGGCTGATGAAAGACCTGTCGCGTGGTCTCGGTCTCACCTCGATCCGCGTGGTCGAAACGATTCCGGGCAAGACCTGCATGGGCCTCGAACTGCCGAACGCGAAGCGGCAGACGATCCGCCTCTCCGAAATCCTCGAAGCGAGCGTCTACCAGAACTCGCACTCGCAACTGACGCTCGCGATGGGCAAGGACATTACCGGCCATCCGGTCGTCGCCGATCTCGCGAAGGCGCCGCACATGCTGGTGGCCGGCACGACCGGCTCGGGCAAGTCAGTCGCGATCAACGCGATGATCTGCTCGCTGCTCTTCAAGGCGACGCCCGAGGAAGTGCGCCTGATCATGATCGACCCGAAGATGCTCGAACTTTCGGTCTACGAAGGCATTCCGCATCTGCTCGCGCCGGTCGTCACCGACATGAAGCTCGCGGCCAACGCGCTGAACTGGTGCGTCGGCGAAATGGAGAAGCGCTACCGGCTGATGTCGGCGGTCGGCGTGCGCAATCTCGCCGGCTTCAACCAGAAGATCCGCGACACCGAGGCGAAGGGCAAGAAGGTCGGCAACCCGTTCTCGCTGACGCCCGACGCGCCCGAGCCGCTCGCGCCGCTGCCGTTGATCGTCGTCGTGATCGACGAGCTCGCCGACCTCATGATGGTCGCCGGCAAGAAGATCGAAGAACTGATCGCGCGGCTGGCACAGAAAGCGCGCGCGGCCGGCATCCACCTGATCCTCGCGACGCAGCGGCCGTCCGTCGACGTGATCACTGGTCTCATCAAGGCGAACATTCCAACGCGCGTCGCGTTTCAGGTGTCGTCGAAGATCGACTCGCGCACGATTCTCGACCAGATGGGCGCCGAGTCGCTGCTCGGCCAGGGTGACATGCTGTTCCTGCCGCCGGGTACCGGCTACCCGCAGCGCGTGCACGGCGCATTCGTGGCCGATGAGGAAGTGCATGCGATCGTCGAGTATCTGAAGCAGTTCGGCGAGCCGCAGTACGAGGAAGGCATTCTCGACGGCCCGACCACCGATGGCGGCGCGGCCCAGGACCTGTTCGGCGAAGCGCCGGATGCGGAAGCCGATCCGCTCTACGACGAAGCGGTCGCGTTCGTCGTGCGCACGCGGCGCGCGTCGATCTCATCGGTGCAGCGGCAATTGCGCATTGGCTATAACCGCGCGGCACGGCTCGTCGAGCAGATGGAGACGGCCGGACTCGTGTCGGCGATGAGCATCAACGGCAGCCGCGAAGTGCTCGCGCCGGGGCCGGCGGAATGAGCGCCCGGTGAATCGAAATGAAAAACGGACAGCAGCGCAATGTGAGCTGTCCGTTTTTATTTACGCGTGCGTGCCGTGCATCACGACGGCGACACCAGCTTGAAATCCACCGGCGAGCCGAGTTCGAAATGCTGCCTCGGATTCGGATCGAGCAGCCCCGTCTGCGGATCGCGCTTGAACACATAGACCGTGTCGCTCAACTGATTGCCGACGATCAGCCAGTTGCCGGTCGGATCGATGGCGAACTCGCGCGGCGATTTGCCGAGGCTCGACTGCCGGCCTATCTGCTTCAGATGCCCATTGGCCGGATCGACCGCGAAGATCACGATCTCGTTCGCGTCGCCGCGATTGGATGCATACACGAAGCGTCCGTCCGGCGACAGATGGATCGCCGCCGCGCCCACCTGCTCCTTGAAGCCCGGCTCGGTCAGCGGCAGCGTCTGCACGAGCTTGAGCCGGCCGTCGTCGTAGTCGAACGTGCTGACGGTCGCCACGAGCTCGCTCGTCAGATACGCATGCTTGCCGTCCGGGCTGAAAATCAGATGGCGCGGACCCGTGCCGGCCTTCTGCTGCGTGTAGCCCCAGTCGGTCGCGACCAACGGGCCGGCGCCCGAGCTGTTCTGCGGCGCGTAGTGGTAGGCGTACAGCTTGTCGGCGCCGAGGTCCTGCGCGAAGAGATAGTGCCCGTCCGGCGAGAACACGGTCGAATGCACGTGTGAGCTGTCCTGCCGCCCTTTCACCGGACCACTGCCCTCGTGATGCACGGTCTGCACCGACGTGCCCACCCGGCCGTTGGCCTGCAGCGGAAACACCGCGAAGCTGCCGCCCGGATCGGGCGCGACCGAATAGTTCGCGGTCAGCAGATACCTGCCGTCCGGCGAGATGCTCAGATAGCACGGATCATTGCCGTCCGACGACACCTTGTTCAGAAACGTCAGCTGCCCGTGCGCGGCATCGAAGCCGAACGCGCTGATGCCGCCGCGCTGCGTGGCCGGGCCGTTGTCGCCGGGCAGTTCGTTGACCGAATAGACGAAGCGGCGATCGTGGCTCACTACCAGAAACGACGGATTCACCGTCTGCGTGACTGACACCTGGGTCGCCGCACCCGTCTTCGTATCGAAGCGAAAGACGTAGATACCCTCGCTCTTGCCGCTGGTGTAAGTACCCACCAGCATCGTGTAGACGCCGTCCGTGGGGACCGGGCCAGAATCTTGCGCATAGGCGTGCGAAGCAACGATCGAAACCATGAGCACGAAACCTTTTATTATCGAACGGGCGGCGCAGTCCATGCCCCGCGCACGGGAATCCGGAAAGCGAACACAGGCAAGAACAGAAGCAAAATCGGAAGTCGGAACTGGGCGCGCGGCAACACGCCCGACGGCACGGCGACTGCGAAGCATGAGACCTCCTCGACATCGATTGTCTCGTACAGGCTCGCGTATGGGCTGAAGTACGAGCGGTTATAACGGTGTCTGGTCTGCCGCGCCGCGAATCGAGCGTCGTTCCGCGTTGTCGTTGTCGAAGCCAGTATAGAAGCGTCAGGTCGGATCATGCAGTGAATCCGCCGCCGGCGCGCGGTCTGCGCCGGCGGCTTTGGTCCCGCGTGGCGGGACGTATTTTCAGTCGCTTTTCAATCGCTCAACACGCGTCTCAACCACGGAGTCTCCATGAACGTCACTCTCAGCCTGGGCCCGCTCGTTTCGCTGATCGCCGGCATTCTGATCCTGATCATGCCGCGCCTGTTGAACTACATCGTCGCGCTTTATCTGATCATCATCGGCATCATCGGGATCTTCGGCATGGGCTCGTCGCATCTGTGAGCGACATGCGACACGACACCGGGCGCGGGATGGGCGCCCGGTGTCGGTGTGTTTTCGCATGCAGGGAAACTTCGCGGCGGCGGCAAATGTCACGCTGTGACATACGCGACTTCCCCCGCGCCGCGCCAATGGGCGACGCGACGCAGCGCGAAGATACGCATACGCAATGCGAAGGCGTGCTACGAAATATTCAGCGAACGCGCGACGAGAACGCGGGAAGAACGTGCGCTACTTACGCTCAGCGCGACCGCTCAACCGTTCGCAAGTTGGTCGAGCCGCAAGCGCCCCTGCAACGACAGCGCGCCGACCGCATAATGACCGGCATCCTGCTGATAACGCCGGAAGCAGGCGCGCTCGACCAGGAAGGACATGGCAGCCAGCATGCCATTGCGGCTCAGGCCGAGCCGGTCAGGATCGAGTGGCAGCATGGAATCGCCGGCAAGTTGGCTGGCGGCCGAGAGAATCGTGATGCAATCGGATTTCGAAGGGTTCAGCATGGCTTTCGTCCTCGGAAACGGCGTCTGCATACGCCATGAACAAGGCCGATTCGCAGTCCGGCATGTCGCCGGGCATCGGCATGAAATTTGATTGTATGCATGGATTTGACGATTTTCCAACCCGCGTTTTGCCGCACTGTGTGGCGAACCAAACCATGCTCATCGTGGTCCGGTAAAAACACCCTTTCAAAGCGCGGCGGCTATCGCCGTCCGTAATAACGACCCGTATTCCGACAGGTTTTCCATGCCTGCACTCATCGAAGACTACGCACTCATCGGCGACGGCCATACCGCCGCGCTCGTCTCCCGCGAAGGTTCCGTCGACTGGCTTTGCTGGCCGCGCTTCGACTCGGGCGCCTGCTTCGCCGCGCTGCTCGGCACACCCGACAACGGCCGCTGGCTGATCACCCCCGCCACGCAAGCCGAGGACGCCGCGCCGACCATCACGCGCCGTTATCGCGGCGAAACGTTGATCCTCGAAACCGACTTCGAAACGCCCGACGGCGCCGTCACGCTGATCGACTTCATGCCGCCCGGCAACGGCTGGTCGGAGATGATCCGCATCGTCGTCGGCAAGCGCGGTACCGTGCGCATGAAGATGGAACTGGTGCTGCGCTTCGACTACGGTTTCTCGATTCCGTGGGTGGACAAGCTCAAGAACGACAGCGGCATCAAGGCGATCGTCGGCCCGGACAACGCGGTGCTGCGCACGCCGGTCGCGCTGCACGGCGAGGACATGAAGACCGTCGCCGAGTTCACCGTAACGGCAGGCGAGCGCGTGCCGTTCTCGCTCGCGTACGCGCCGTCGCATCAGCGCATTCCGCCCGCGCGCGATCCACATACGTCGCTCGCGCGCACCGAGAACCACTGGCTCGAATGGGCGGCGCGCGGCACCGTCGAAGGACGCTGGGCCGAGCCGATCCGACGCTCGCTGATCACACTGCGCGCGCTCGCCTACGAACCGACCGGCGGCATAGTCGCGGCGCCCACCACGTCGCTGCCCGAGCAGCTCGGCGGCAAGCGTAACTGGGACTACCGCTACTGCTGGCTGCGCGACGCAACCATCACGCTGCTCGCGATGATGCGCGGCGGCTACTTCGACGAAGCGCGCGCGTGGCGCAGCTGGCTCGGCCGCGTGATGGCGGGCGCGCCGAATCAGTTGCAGATCATGTACGGCATCGCCGGCGAGCGCCGTCTGCCGGAATCCGAAATCGACTGGCTGCCCGGCTACCAGGGCGCGAAGCCGGTGCGCATCGGCAACAACGCGGTCGGACAGCTTCAGCTCGACGTCTACGGTGAAGTGATGAACGCGCTGCATCTCGCGCGCGTCGGCGGTCTGCAGGCCGACGTCACCGCGTGGAGCGTGCAGCGCGCGATGCTCGAGCACCTCGGCACGATCTGGCGCGAACCCGATGAAGGCATCTGGGAAACGCGCGGCGGCCGCCAGCACTTCACGTTCTCGAAGGTGATGGCGTGGGTCGCGTTCGACCGCGCGATCCGCTCGGCCGAAATGTTCAAGCTCGACGGCCCGCTCGACGAATGGCGCGCGACGCGCGACACGATCCACGCCGAGGTCTGCGAGAAGGCGTGGAATCCGCAGTTGAACGCGTTCTCGCAGTCCTACGGCAGCGACCAGCTCGACGCGAGCGTGCTGCTGATGCCGCTGGTTGCGTTCCTGCCGCCGCAGGATCCGCGCATCAAGGGGACCGTCGAGGCGATCGAGCGGGATCTGATGCACGGTGGTTTCGTCATGCGCTACCGCACGACCGAATACGACGACGGCCTGCCTCCCGGGGAAGGCACCTTTCTGGCATGTTCGTTCTGGATGGTGGACAACCTTGCGCTGCAGGGGCGCATGCAGGAAGCGATCGAGATGTACGAGCGGCTGCTCGGGCTGTGCAACGACGTCGGCCTGCTGTCCGAGGAGTACGACCCGGTCGAAAATCGTCTGGTCGGCAATTTCCCGCAGGCGTTTTCGCATGTGGCCCTCGTTCACACCGGACTGAACCTGATGAAGCACGAGCAGGAGATGGCGCACGCGACCGGCCATCCCGCGCATAACGGCATCCACTCGACGCAGCTTGAGGTTCAGGCAAGCCCTGATAGCGGCGCAGCAGCATCGCCACTAGCATGACTGCGTGACAGTTTGGGTACACTGAATGCCCAAATTGTTGCGTTGCACAAATTTGCTTTGTTCGATATGATCAGTCCGACTGTCGGCCAACAAGAATGTGCCAACAACCAGAATGGCCCGCCGCAACGCCTCACGCGTGTTTGCGAAGCCCAATGCGAACCGCTTAATACGGAGCAAACATGCTCTATCAACTGCACGAATTTCAGCGGGCGATGTTGAGCCCTCTGACCGCCTGGGCTCAGGCCGCATCGAAGTCATTTGCGAATCCGGCCAGTCCGTTAGCCTACGTGCCGGGCGCCACGCGCCTGTCCGCCGGCTACGAACTGCTTTACCGGCTCGGGAAGGATTACGAAAAGCCCGAGTTCAACATTCACCAGATTGTCAAAGACGGTCATAACATTCCTATCGTCGAGCAGACCTTCATTGAGAAGCCGTTCTGCCGTCTGACGCGCTTCAAGCGTTTCGCCGACGACAGCGAGGCTGTCACCCAATTGAAAGACGAGCCGGTCGTGCTCGTCTGCGCACCGTTGTCAGGACACCACGCCACGCTGCTGCGCGACACCGTGCGCACGTTGCTGCAAGACCACAAGGTCTACATCACCGACTGGATCGACGCGCGCATGGTGCCGCTCGAAGCCGGCTGGTTCGGTCTGAACGACTACATCGCTTATATCCAGGAATTCATTCGCCATATCGGCGCGAAGAATCTGCACGTGATCTCGGTGTGCCAGCCGACCGTGCCGGTGCTCGCCGCCATTTCGCTGATGGCGAGCCGCGGCGAGGACACGCCGCGCACGATGACGATGATGGGCGGCCCGATCGACGCACGAAAGAGCCCGACCTCGGTCAACTCGCTCGCCACCCAGCACTCGTACGAGTGGTTCGAGAACAACGTGATCTTCACGGTGCCGCCGAACTATCCGGGCGCGGGCCGCAAGGTCTATCCGGGCTTCCTGCAGCACACCGGTTTCGTCGCGATGAATCCGGAGCGTCACGCGGCGTCGCACTGGGATTTCTACCAAAGCCTGCTGCGCGGCGACGAGGACGACGCCGAAGCGCACCGCCGCTTCTATGACGAGTACAACGCGGTGCTCGACATGGACGCCGACTACTACCTCGACACGATCCGCATCGTGTTCCAGGAATTCCGTCTCGCCGAGGGCACGTGGGACGTCGATGGCGAACCGGTACGGCCGCAGGACATCACGACGACCGCGCTGTTTACGATCGAAGGCGAACTCGACGACATTTCCGGCGACGGCCAGACCTACGCGGCGCATGACCTGTGCAGCGGCATTCCGGCGCAGAACAAGCGTCACTTCACTGCGGAAAAATGCGGCCACTACGGCATTTTCTCGGGCCGCCGCTGGCGCACCATCATTTATCCGCAATTGCGGGACTTCATTCTCGCGCACAATAAAACGGCAAGGCCGGCGAAAGAAAAAGTTGAAGCCTGAGCATTAAACTTGCATTAGCATTTAAAAAGTCCACGGCCTCCCTGGAGGCCGTGGGCTTTTTTATCGCACTTTGTTCGTGATACTGATTTTTTGCCACGGCGATGATCACCGTGGCACGGCCCGTTACTTTCTCAACAGATACGCGAGCAGCAGCTCGGTATTCATCTGGATCACTTCGCTGCGTTCGGCGGCGCCGCTGAAATCGCGGCCGAGCGTCGCCTCGAGCGTGAATCGGTTCGACACGATGTAGTAACCCATGCCCGAAAGCGTCACGTAAAAGCGCAGCGGGTCGATGTTCGTGCGAAACAGCCCCGCGCGTTGCCCACGTTCGAGAATGCCGCCGAGCGTGGCGACGATCGGCGAGATCATTTCGCGTATGCGCGTCGACTTCTGCATATAGCGTGCTTCATGCAGATTTTCGTTGTTGATGAGCCGCAGCAACTCGGGATGATCGCGATAGTAGTCCCACACGAAATGCGCGAGCCGCGTAACGGCCTCGACGGGCGCGACTCCATTGAGTTCGAGCGTGCGTTCCGCTTCGTTGAGCGCGCTGAACGCGTGTTCGAGTACCGCGGTAAATAGCTGCTCCTTGCTGCCGAAGTAGTAATAGAGCATGCGTTCATTGGTTTCCGCGCGGCGGGCGATCTGATCGACGCGCGCGCCGAACAGCCCTCCATTTGCAAACTCTTCGGCCGCCGCAAGCAGAATGCGGCGCCTCGTGCCTTCAGGATCTCTTTTGATTTTCGGCTGATTCATGGTGGCATCGTCTTCGTGAGCCGCGTTATCCGGATCGCGCCGCCGGCCTCTCCTCGAGCCTTATCGTGGCGGCGTTGAGCGGGCGCGTCGTGGTTGGGAAACACACCCTTTTCTGCGGTCTTTCGAATGAAGCGCTTCGATTATGGCACATGGACTGCGAATGGCAATTGGGGAAATCGGCGATAATGTGGCATTTAGTTCAGGCCGTGCGTCCGCACGGCAAGCCCCCACGTCATCACCGTGACAGACGTCAAAACACTCGCGGATCGCATCGAAGATCTGCTGCCCCAAACGCAATGCACGAAGTGCGGTTATCCCGCATGCCGTCCGTATGCCGAAGCCGTTGCCAGCGGCGAGGCGAACTATAACCAGTGCCCGCCCGGCGGCGCCGAGGGTATCGCGCGCCTCGCCGCGCTGCTCGGCAAACCGGTGATTCCGCTCAATTCCGCCAATGGCGTCGAACGCCCGCGTCCGCTGGCGGTTATCGACGAACAGGTGTGCATCGGCTGCACGCTGTGCATGCAGGCGTGCCCTGTCGACGCGATAGTTGGCGCTCCGAAACAGATGCACACCGTGATCGCCGAGCTATGCACGGGCTGCGACCTATGCGTGCCGCCCTGCCCGGTCGACTGCATCGCGATGCTGCCGGTGACCGGCGAGGCGACCGGATGGGATGCCTGGAGCCAGAGCCAGGCAGACGCGGCGCGTACGCGTCACGACCGCCACGAGACACGTCTCGCGCGCGAGCGCGACGCCGCCG
>ABYL01000197.1 GCA_000173575.1 Burkholderia sp. H160
GCCGCTCGACGAGGTGTGCTGGAATTTCCTCGCGCTCGATCACGCGGCGCGCTGTTTTTTGCTCGACGCAAAGGGGCGTCAGGCGGGCCGCAACGTCGTGCTGCGCGCCGATCGCGCGGCGCAGGAAACGCGCTTCCTGCCGCTCGCCGACGCACAGGGCGCGAACTGGCTGCGTCGTCCGTACTTCAGCGTCGCCATCAATGCGCCGGAGCGCGTGCACGTGACGCGGCCGTATCTGTCGATCAATGAGGCGTTGCCGTGCGTGACGTTGTCGGTGGCGACGCGCGTCGGTAGCGAGACTTGCGTGCTGTGCGGCGACATCGATTGGGTCGAGGACGGGCGCGACGTGCGCATCTGACATGATGTCGTTTTCAACGACACCTGGTTGCATTCATGTCCGTGCTGCTCGAAGTGATCGCCACGACCGTCGCCGATGCGCGCGCTGCCGCGCAGGCCGGTGCCGACCGTCTCGAACTCGTGACCGCGATGGGCGAGGGCGGTCTGACGCCGAGCGTCGGGTTGATCGAGGCGGTGGTTTCTGCGGCCGGCGTCCCTGTGAATGTGATCGTGCGGCCGCATAGCCGCTCGTTCGTCTACGATGCCGACGACTATGCGGTGATGCTGCGCGACATCAGGGCCGTGAAGGCTGCCGGCGCGAACGGCATCGTGATCGGCATGCTTGATGCGAACGGCGCGATCGACCGCGAAGCTCTCGCGCGTGTGTGCGAGGCCGCCGACGGACTCGCTATCACGTTTCATCGCGCGTTCGACGAGGCGCTCGACCTGCGCGAAGCGCTCGATGTGCTGCTCGGTTTCGAGGCGGTGACAAACGTGCTGACGTCGGGTGGAAAGCCGTCGGTGTTGCAGGCGCAAGCCGTGGTTAGCGAACTGGTGGTGCAAGCGTCTGGCTCGCATTGCACGGTCCTCGCGGGTGCCGGATTGACGGTCGATGCGGTGGCGGATTTCGTGAGCAAAACGCACGTCGAGGCCGTGCATTTCGGCTCCGGCGTGCGCGTGAACGGCAATGGACTCGCGCCGGTCGATCCGGCGAAGGTCGCGCAGGTGAGGGCGCTGCTCGATGCGATGCAACACTGAGCAGCGCAACGAACTACTTCGCGACCACGACCGGAATGCCGCGCAACTGCCCGGCGCCCTTCATCTCTTCCAGTGACTTCTTCACCGCCGCACCCGTCGCCGCGTCGATGCCGAGGCGCGCGGCGAGTTCTCGCTCACCACGCTTGACGCCCGCCAGATTCGCAAGCTTCACGTGCCCGTAACCGCGCACGCGCGCAGGCAGTTCGGCGAGTTTCGCGACGTCGTCGAGATGGCTCGCGTCGAGTTTCGGGAGCGCACGTTGCAGCGTGGTTTCGTAATCGCTCGCGAGTTCGCGCTCCATTTTGCGCTCCAGCGTGCGGCCGAACGGATCGAGCGCCGTGCCGCGCAGGCCGCGCCATTTCGCGAGCAGGCCGAGCACGGACCACATCCACTGACCATAGGTTTTCTTCGTGGGCACAGCGCCGGGTTGCGCGCGCGTGAGCGTCGGCGGCGCGAGGTTGAAGCGGATCGTGAAGTCCTTGCCGGCGACGCCTTCGAACTGTGCTTCGAGCGCTTCACGAAACGCGGCATCCGTATGCAGACGCGCGACTTCGTACTCGTCCTTCACCGCTAGCAGCCGATAGAACGTCGTCGCGACCGCGCGCGTCACGCGCTCGCTCGTCGCGTCGACGGCGGTTTCCGCGCGGCGCGCCGTATCGACGAGTGTGCGATAGCGCTTCACATAAGCCGCGCCGCCATACGCGAGTAGACGTTCTTCACGATGGGCGATCAGCTCGTCGAGCGTATCGACGCGCACGCTCGGCTTCTGCGCGTGACGTGCCTGCCACAGCGATTCGAGCGCGGCGGGATCGGCGGCGGCCATACGGCCGATCGAGAACGCAAGCTGGTTCATCTGCACCGCGACGTTGTTCAGTTCGATCGCGCGCATCATCGCGGCGAACGACACCGGCACGAGACCGAGCTGCCACGCGAAGCCGAGCATCAGAATGTTCGCGCCGATCGTATCGCCGAGAAAACGTGTCGCCAGTGCTTGCGCGTCGCACGTCGACATGCGCTCTTCGCCTGCCGCGTGACGCATCTTGTCGATCAGCGCGTCGGCATGCAGCGTCGCGTCCGGGTTCTGCACGAAGCTCGCGTTTGGAATCGCATGCGTATTGACGACGATGCGCGTGCGGCCATGCCGCACGGTCTGCAATGCATCGGCGCTCGCACCGACGACCATGTCGCAGGCGAGCAGCACGTCGGCCTGCTGCGTGTCGATGCGCACCTGGTTCAACCATTCGTCGCGCGCGGCAAAGCGCACGAACGACAGCACCGAACCGCCCTTCTGCGCGAAGCCCATGAAGTCGAGCACCGACGCGCTCTT
This sequence comes from Burkholderia sp. H160, assembly GCA_000173575.1. Taxonomy (GTDB): domain Bacteria; phylum Pseudomonadota; class Gammaproteobacteria; order Burkholderiales; family Burkholderiaceae; genus Paraburkholderia. The sequence goes on from ABYL01000197.1 coordinate 2,423, forward strand.
GCCTTCGAGATGCGCAGCCATGCTGATCAACGCGCCGACCGTCACGACACCGGTGCCGCCGACTCCGGTGACGAGGATGTCGTATGGCGCGGCATCGAGTTGCGTCGCGGGAATCGGCAGTGCATTGACGTGGGTGGCGAGCGCCTGCGGATCGAACGCGGCACCCGCGGCTTTCTTCAGCGTACCGCCTTCGACCGTGACGAAGCTCGGGCAGAAGCCGTTCACGCACGAGTAGTCCTTGTTGCACGACGACTGATCGATGCGGCGCTTACGACCGAGCGCGGTCTCCACCGGTTCCACTGACAGGCAGTTCGACTGCACGCCGCAATCGCCGCAGCCTTCGCAGACTTCCTCGTTGATGAAGAGTCGCTTGTTCGGATCGGGGAATTCGCCCTTCTTGCGACGCCGGCGTTTTTCGGCCGCGCAGGTCTGGTCGTAGATCAGCACGGTGACGCCGTCGGTATCGCGCAATTGGCGCTGCACGGTGTCCATCTCGCTGCGGTGATGAAACGTCGTGCCCTGCGGAAACTGGCCGTGATGGCCGTCGTATTTCTCGGGTTCGTCGCTGACCACGACGAAGCGCGACACGCCCTCGGCTTCGACCTGACGCGCGATCTGCGGCACCGAGATGCTGCCGTCGACGGGCTGGCCGCCAGTCATCGCGACCGCGTCGTTATAGAGGATCTTGTATGTGATCGTCGCGTTCGCGGCGACTGCCTGGCGAATCGCGAGAATCCCTGAGTGAAAGTAGGTGCCGTCGCCGAGATTCTGGAACACGTGGCGCGTTTTCGTGAACATCGAATGTGCAGCCCAGTCGACGCCTTCGCCGCCCATCTGAATCAGCCCGGTCGTGTCGCGCTCCATCCACGAAGCCATGAAATGACAGCCGATGCCCGCCTGCGCGATCGAGCCGTCAGGCACTTTCGTCGACGTGTTGTGCGGGCAGCCCGAGCAGAAGTACGGCGTGCGCTTCACGCTGTCCGCCGCGTTCGACAGGATCTGCGGCGCGACCAGATCGACGACGCGTTCGCGCCGATCGAGCGCGGGCTTGTGCTTCGCGAGCCAGTTCGCGAACACCGGCAGGATGCGCGACGGCCGCAATTCGCCGAGCGACGACAGCAGCAACGTGCCATCTTCGGCGTGCTTGCCGATCACGACCGGCCGGGTGCCCTGCGTGCGGTTGTACAGATAGTCCTTGATCTGTTGCTCGATCACGGGACCTTTCTCTTCGATCACGAGCACTTCGGACAGACCCGACACGAACGCATCGATGCGCGTCATCTCCAACGGAAACGACAGCCCGACCTTGTAGATGCGCACGCCGGCCGCGTCGAGATCGGCGAGCGTCAGATCGAGCCGGCGCAGCGCTTCCATTAGATCGAGATGCGCCTTGCCGCACGTGACGATGCCGACATTCGCGTGCGGGCTCGGTGCGATCCATTTATCGATGCTGTTCGCGCGCGCGAAATGGCGCACCGCGTCGAGCTTCGCATGCAGACGCGCTTCGATCGTCAGGCTCGGCAGATCGGGCCAGCGGTTGTGCAGGCCGCCCGCCGGTGCTTCGAATTCCTGAGGGATCGTCCATTCGGTTTGCAACGCGTCGAGATCGAAGGTCGAGCCCGATTCGACGGTCTCCGAAATGGCCTTGTAGCCGACCCACGCGCCCGAGAAGCGTGACAACGCCCAGCCGTACAGGCCGAATTCGAGCATGTCCGCGATGTTCGACGGATTCACCACCGGCATATGCCACGCGATCATCGCGAAGTCGCTTTGATGCGGCATCGACGACGATACGCAGCCGTGATCGTCGCCCGCGACCACCAGCACGCCGCCATGCGGCGATGAGCCATAGGCGTTGCCGTGCTTCAGCGCATCACCCGCGCGGTCGACGCCCGGGCCTTTGCCGTACCACATCGCGAATACACCATCGACGGTGCGCTCCGGATCGGCTTCGACGCGTTGCGTGCCGAGCACGGCGGTGCCGCCGAGCTCTTCGTTGATCGCGGGCAGGAAGCGGATGTCGCTCGCGGCGAGCAGTTTTCCCGCCTTCCACAACTGCTGATCGACCATCCCGAGCGGCGAGCCGCGATAGCCGCTGACAAATCCGGCCGTGTTCAGGCCGCGGGTTTTGTCGAGTTCGCGCTGCATCAACGCGAGGCGCACGAGCGCCTGCGTGCCGGTCAGAAAGATCCGGCCGCGCGTCGCGGTGAGATTGTCGGACAGCTTGTAGTCGGCGAGGGCGGGCGTGCCGTCGATGGGCAGGCGGGCGGTCATGGGCGAGTCTCCGATGTTCTGGTTTTGCGCGCGGTGTGGGGGCACGGATGTGGCGCGGCGAAAGAGACTCTATTTTTTAGCGCTCGTGGGAGTGAATTATTTCTTCTTTAATCAGGCGTGCGGGAACGGGCGCGATGAGTCGCGCGTTTTGACCGGCTTTTGAGCCGGATTTGCCATGCGGTGGGGAGCTTCGGGTATGCCCTGGGGTATCGACGGGACGGACGGAGTGGCGAAAACGACTACGCCTATTGCTATTGCGCCGTGTTCGCCGCGATGTCCGGTTCGAGCGGTGCGGCGTCGAGCGGCACGATCTCGTCGAAGTGCGAGTAGTCGATATGGCTCACGCCGTCGCGCTCGCTCATGACGTCGACGAACCGGTGCTGCCAGAAGATCTGGTCACAGGTCCACAGATGGCGCGCCTGCATGGTTTGTGAGGTCGATTCGTCGATGCCTTCGAGCGTGAGCAGCAGCGACACGTCGCGCCCCTTCAACGATTCGGCGTTTTCGCCGAACAGCGGACTCGCTTCGTCGATGATGTGCATCAGCGTCCAGCCGAGCTTGAACACCGGATGCTGGTCGCGCACCAGCGTGAGGTCATAGAGCTTGCGCAGCGTATAGCCTTCGATCGAGGTCTCCAGACGCATGATGCGCAGCCGGGCGCGTGCCTCGGCGATCACGTTCTGACGCGCGTTGGCTGAGCGCACCATCAGCGTCATGCGGCCGTCGATCGGGCGGATCACTGCGTAGCGCGCGAACATGATCTTCGCGTGGGGCCGCGAAAAGCGCGCGAAGATCAGCCCGGTCGCCAACGCGATGCTCGACATGCCGACGAAGATTTCGAGCGTGGCGATCCAGTGCGCGTAGACGGTTTGCGGATGCATGTCGCCGTAGCCGACGGTCGCGAGCGTCTCGACGCTGAAGAAGAACGCGCCGGCGAAGCCCTTGGGAAACTGATTCGCGATCGGCGCGTCGCCGAGCATGTAGAGCGCGCCGAACACCGTGTTGAGCAGCAGGAACAGCAGCGCGAGCGACACGAAAAACACCGGCCAGCGCACGCCGAGCGCGCGGTGATACAGGTCCTGCCACAGCGGTGTCGGCATGCCGTGCGCGATCACCACGCGATCGTCCAGACGCATTTCGCGGCTGCCGCGCGCACGGCGCTCCGGCGGGCTCGTGTCGGTATCCATGTCGGTATCGCCGAGCGTCGAAAAACGGTCTGACGGTTCGCTTGCCATCACGCGCTCGTGAGGATGAAAACGAGCACAGCGTAGCATGGTGCGTGACGGGCGCAGAGGGGGGCGGCGCGGCTTGCGGCTGAGACGGCTTTTCAGGTTAGGTCGTTTGTGTCTGGTCGTATCAAAATCGCGTTGGAATGTGCAGGGTAACCGGGTCGAATATGCCGTTACCTTGTAAATCCGCCAATGACATTCACCATTCCGACGCTCTATGACGAGGATACAGATCAGCTTGATTTCCCGCATCAATAGAATGGCTGTGATGTGGACTGTGTTTTTATTCAAAAAAGCTATCTCTATTTAAATTTTTTTTGGGAAAATCAAATGTTCTGATTTTATTTTTGAGTCTGTTGTACCATTTCAGAATCAAAACATGATGGAGCTAATCTAATATGCAATGGGATAAGGACGCTGCTGTGAATTTTCTGCAATTCCATGCCAGACCAGTGAGCCACGGAGAGTGCGCCCGCCACGACTAAGTTTTTGCATCCATGAGAAGATATCTGGCGATTTTTGCTGCCATGCTGATGCTGATTTTTAACAGCGTCACATATGCAGGAAACGCGACGCACGCCGAACAGGCAACTCCCGAGACCCGCGTAAGAGATTTCTATGCGTGGTTTATTCCGCGCCTGACCAGCGATCGAGACTATCCGGTCATGGACAAGGAGATATACAGGCACGTTGCAAAAGCAACCGTTGATTTTTTGAGAAAGCAATATCGGGCCAACAAATTGTCCGAAGATGCGGAGTACTTCACGAAAGTGCAAGACTTCGACGAGAAAGATTGGGCCGCGCATATTGCAATACATCCAGCCATCATGCTCGACGGTGTAGCGCTCGTGGCTGTTACGTTCGGCTCGAAAGACAAACAAACCAATATCGTGTTTTTGCGCCAGGAAAATGGCATCTGGAAGATCACCAAGGTCGTGGATACGCTCGATTATCGGTAACAGTTCATGCGTTGCCTTGCCTGGCGGCGCGCAGGGCTCAATCGCGCGGCGCCGCGCCGAATCTCATCGCGTCCGCAAAAAGCGCGTCGCCAATCGCTTACGGAAACACGTGCGGCTTCGGAATCCCCGCGCCGTGTTCGATATCGTCGACCGCCTGCTGATGTGCGCTTTCCACCGCTTCGGCCTGATCGGCAAAGCCCGCGTCGCCGCCGACCGTGGTCCACGTCTTGACAACCTTCTCGCGATGACGGATTTCATACTCCGCGTCCCAGCGTGCGCCGCTGAGTTCGAGCGGACGAACGTGAATCGAATACACGCCGTATTGGAACAGCTGCTCAGCCATGATCGCCTCCAACCGGTCGACCGGCAGCGGCGCGCCGATGTGCCAGGACGCGCCGCCCCTGGTTCGGCCTACAGTTCGATTTCCCCGAGGATACGATGTGCGAGCGCTTTGGCTTCTTCGAGCGCTTCTAGCTGTGTCGACGACGTCGTGTCGACTTCATAGACCGTGGTTTCCTGATCCTCGCTGGGTTCGCCTTCGTCGCGCGCGAGGGTGACGACACCTTGCCAGGCGTCATGTGAGACTTCTCTTATCGACGCAGTGGCCGTGTAGATCCCTTTGGTGTAGGTGACGTCCTCCATGGCCTCGCTCCTTTTCGCAAAGGTTTCGACGATTTCATCGTAGCACGGCGTAGGGGAATCGGTTCCCGGCCGCAGCGGCTTCGCGCTGCGTGACGTGCTCGACATCCGTCACGCTACGCGCGCCCCAGGTCAGCAGAATTACAGCGACGCGTTTTACAGCAACGCGACCACCTCATCGAGCGTCGGCGCGTGCGCGCCAGTGTGGCCGCAAGCCGCAGCGCCGGCCGCGAGCGCGAACGCGAGATGCTCGGGCCAAGCGCGTCGCGGCGCGCTCATCAGGCTGAACAGCAGGCCGCCGATCGACGCATCGCCCGCGCCGACCGTGTCCACCACTTCGACGCGCGGCGGCTTCGCCTCGATCACCGCGGCGCCATCGAGCAGCGTCGCCGCTTCGGGGCCGCGCGTAACGAGCACGGTGGCGGCCGGATTCATCGCGCGCAATTGCGCGAGCGCGGCGGCTTCGTCACGGGTCATGAAGAACATGCGCAAGTCTTCATCCGATACCTTGATCAGATCCGCGAGCGCGGCCATCTGGCGCAATGTCGGCTCGTAGCCGTGCTCCATCAGATTGCGATAGTTCGGATCGAAGCTGATCTTCACGCCGTGCGAACGCAACACGGCGGCGAGCGCCGCGAGCGTAGCGCCGAGCGGCTGACGCGCGAGGCTGATGCCGCCGAAGTGCGCCCACTTCACCCCGTTCATCCAGCCGGCCGGTAGCCTGGCCGGATCGAACGCGAGATCGGCGCCATTCTCGCCCATGAAGAAGTACGCGGGCGGATGCGTCTGATGCACGATCGCGAGCAGCGGCGGGCGCTCGACGCGCTGCAGGAAGCGCATGTCGAGACCGGCGGCGACGCTCGCGTCCCACAGCTCGTCGGAAAAGTTATCGACTCCGAGCGAGCCCGCGCACGCGGTCGGCAGGCCGAGCCGCGCGACGCAGCGCGCGACGTTCCAGCCTGCGCCGCCCGGACGCGATAGCCAGTGCGATGCGCCGGTGCGCACGAGATCGGTGAGGATGTCACCGGCGGACACGAAAACGGGGAGGTCGGTCGTCGCGCTCATTGTGCTTTCTCCGCTGAAACCGCTGCGGCGGGCGCGGTCGATCCAGCCGACGCGTCTTCGCCGAGCGCATGGGCGAGCACTTCGTAGCACGCGCCCATCGTGTGATAGTCGGTCTTGCCGGCCGGGCTCTTTTCGTTGCTGTATTTGCGGTTGTCGCAAGTCAGGATGCGATACCACGCGCCGTACTTGTGGTCGACGAAGTGCGTCCAGCTATAGCGCCAGATCTCTTCGTACCAGTCCCAGAAGCGCTCGTTGCCGGTGCGCTTGCCGAGCAGCGCCGCGGCCGCGAACGTCTCGGCCTGCACCCAGAAATACTTGTCGTGGTCGCACACGGTGCCGTCGGGGCCGAAGCCGTAGTAGAGGCCGCCATGGTCTTCGTCCCATGCGTGCGTCATCGCCGCGTCGAACAGTTCGATCGCGCGCGGCAGCAGCCACGGCAAAGGACGGAAGCGTTCGAGAATCAGCAGCAGCTTCGCCCATTCGGTTTGATGGCCTGGCTGGAAGCCCCACGGACGGAAGATGTTCGAGCTGTCTTCCTCGTTGTAGTGCCAGTCGACCGACCAGTCCGCGTGAAAGTGCTCCCACACGAGGCCTTGCGACAGCTTCGCCTGGCGCAGCGTGATGTTCGACGCGACGCGCTCGGCGCGATCGAGATAGACCAGATGACCGGTCGCCTCGTGCGCGGCGAGCAGCGCTTCGGTGGTGTGCATGTTCGCGTTCTGCCCGCGATACGAGCTGACCTGCCATTCGGGCGAGGCGTCATCGGCATAGAGTCCGGCGGCGGCGTCCCAGAAGCGATGCTCCATCAGATCGAAGGTCGCGCCGATCATCGGCTTCGCTTCCTCGATGCCAGCCATCGCCGCATGCGAGTACGCCAGCAGCACGAACGCGAGGCCATAGCAGTGGCGCGTCGCGTCCAGCGTGCGCTTTCGGCCGTCGCGCCATTCGATTTCCCAGTCATAGCCCTCGTGCTGCGAGTCCCAGTGCGCGTCGCGCAGAAAGCGCAGACCGTGACGAGCGTATTCGAGGTGCTTCGGGTCACCGAACTGCCGATACGCCATCGCGTAGTTGAACACGTAGCGGCAACTGCTGACCAGGTGGCGCGTAGTCCGGTTGTAGATCGAACCGTCGTCGCGGAAGAAATGGTAGAAGCCGCCGCTCAGGTCGAGCACGTTCGGCGCGTAGAAACGCAGCGTGTCCTCGATGTGCGCGAGCAGGAACTCTCGGTCGCGGAAACTGGCGATGGATGGCACCTGCATGGCGTCGGCGGGAGGGCGAAGCGGGTCGGTTAGCGTCATGGCGTTTTCACCAAAGTACTGGCACGGGCAACGAGTTGAACGGGCAAGCGGACTTCGAGTTCGGTGGGCGAGTCTTCGAGCAGTAGTTCGACGCCGCGCCGGCCGAGCGCTTCCTTGTCGACCGCGATCGTCGACAGCGGCGGGGCGGCGTGCGCGGCGGCGGGGATGTCGTCGAATCCGATGATCGCGATGTCGTCGGGCACGGAGAGGCCGCGCGCAAGGCACACGCGCAGCGCGGCAAGCGCGGCGGCGTCGTTGAACGCGAACACGGCGTCGGGGCGCGGGCCCGGTGCGTCGAGCAG